>NZ_JBEPRY010000003.1:0-599634 GCF_040548605.1 Bradyrhizobium sp. JR4.1 | reverse complement strand
CTTCGTCTGCCATCACAAGGTGTCCACCTATTTTGGTGGACACCTCATGCATCAGAGCACTCAAAAGCAAAAGGTGCAGGGAAATTCGCGCTTACATTCGCCCGGCGGTGGCGCCAGCAACCTGACATTGTACCTTGGTACAATGACCTGAGGGATATCCAATGAATATGGTCGCTCGTCGAACGACCAGCGGGCGAGAGAGGATTATTCAAAGAATTGATACGGAAAAAGAATTGATGCGGAAGGGGAACTGGCCATGTTTGTGCGTATCCCAACGGATCGACGACCTCAGCCCAATACGCTCGATGAATTCGGTTTGACGAGTGCATTCAACCGAATTATCGGCCTCGGTGAGTTTACATACCGAAAAGGCACTGAAATCTTCGGCGAAAAAGAGCCCGCTGTGTATGTCTATCAAGTCAAGCATGGTGCGGTGCGAAGTTACAAGTTGCTCTCGGACGGTCGGCGTCAAATCGGCGCCTTTCACTTAGTGGGCGATATCTTCGGGCTTGAAAACGGCGATGAGCATCGATTTACCGCAGAGGCGGTCGTCGAAACCGTCGTGCGCCTGATTAAGCGAGAAAGCCTTCAATTGGTAGCCGCAAAAGACGCGGTCGTCTCGCACAACCTACTCAGCATGATCACCCGCAACCTGGAGCACGCAGAAAACCATATGCTGCTTCTGGGCCGCAAGACCGCGGTAGAAAGGGTCGCCGCCTTCTTACTTGAGATGGATTTCCGCACGGGAGCAGACAAGATGTCGCTCCCCATGACTCGTCTCGACATTGCGGACTATCTCGGCTTGACGCTCGAAACGGTTTCTCGCGCGCTATCTAGCTTGCGTAAAGCGGGCGTCCTTACGTTCCTAGACCACGATCAGCGAGAGATCATGTTAAACGACAGGCGGCGGCTTGCCGATTTCGATCCGCAAGGACCGGCACAACCCTGATACCAAAATGCGACGGGCCGTGCTGGCGACGATGAGAGATACACAGTCCCTCCACACCGATGACCGCGACTATTTACTGAGAGGAGCTAAAGCGATGAGCCCATTGATTTAGCTCAATGGATTGCCGCGATCCAGGTTCAAGGCTCTGTGATGAACAAGCCGTCCGGATCCGATAAGCCCGAGCCCAAACCAACGCGCTTGGAGGAGGCGCGCCGGATCGTTGAGGAGTACGCGAATGACCTTCGCGAAATCATCCGGAAGCTGCGTGAGAAGATGAATTGAAGCCGATTGGATTTGCTCAAAGTTGAGTTCTTCGCATTTTGACCCAAGGCAGTCCCAATCTTGGCGGTGCGAGTTTTACCGAAGTAGCACAGGCTCGCAAAGGCCGACCGACTACTACGAGACGTGGCATTGGGCCACGGTTCAAGCGCAAGGAGGAAGCCATGATAAATCTGAAAGTTCTTGGCGCGGTCGTTGTTGCGGCATCCGCCCTGTCCAGCTCTGCTGCACTGGCGCAGGCGGCCCTCTCCAATCCGGACGAATGCCAAGCTGAATTCGCCAGCTGCACGGGTTTAGGAACCGGGAGTACTCCCACCGGAGGTTATCGATATCGGCAATCAACTCGGCGAACGGCGTATCGCCAGCCGGCGGCGGCCGACGCTACCGTCGGCAGCTGGGGCAATTCCTACGCCATGTCCGGCGAGATGGGCTGGCACGGCAACTGGAATGCGTATGCTGCCCGCAACGGCATCGTCTGTAAGCCCGGCACCTATTTCAAGGGTGCTGACGGTCTGCGGCATCTCTGCCAATAGGTCATCCGCTCTAAGGCTGAATCAGACGGCCCCACAGGGCCGTCTGATTCAGCCTGAGGGTGGCACTCGTCCTGAGTGGGCGACAGCGTGGAGCCAGGCAGGCGTCAGTCTGCGGGAGCTGATGACTGCTTCTGGCCCATCGCCGCCGTCCGAGGGGCGGCTCGTCATGTCGGTTCTCAAGGCGGACCGGAAGTTTGCGGCTGAGCTCGAAACCAACGCGATTGACCCGGCCGCGCGTTGCAAGAGGTTTCGTCAACCTGGCAGATGCGGTCTTGCATCAATGTATCCGGCCTCTGATTGGAGCGTGTTGTGCTCCGGGCCATCATGGATATCAGCGCGCATTCGAGCTAATTAGCGGACAGGCCTCGAACGGGCCATTCGGGTCACCAGTGTTCGCATGCGCCGGGAAGACCGATCCTCCATCGTTGTCTCATTCCTCTCGCAGACCTCGGCGGGTAAGGGATGTTGGTTACGTCATCGATCGCACCTCACCTCGTGCTGTTCCTTAGTTCGTGCCTGGCGGTCGTTCCTTTGTCCCGGCCTGCGCGCGCAGACGCGCCGCGCGCAAGGGCCGTCAAGGCCGGCCGTCGTGCTGTCCTGACGTCTTGCTCTACCGCGGTCAGGCCGCGCCTTGACGGCCCCGAGCACGGTGCGAGGATCAGGCAGCTCGGGACGCCGTCTCCTCCGTGTTGACGCACTCGAAGGCGCGTCCCTTGTTGAGAACCGCCCAGGCGATCCGGGCGAGCTTGTTGGCGAGCGCAATCGCCAGCACGTTGTGGTGCAATCGTTTCTTGGCGGCTTCGATCCAAGATTTGAGGCCATAGGCTCCCAACCCTTGACCTTGACCAGCACAACCCACGCGGCCTGCACAAACAGCGCGCGCAGGTAGCGATTGCCGCGCCTTGATATCTTGCCGAGGATCGTGCGGTCGCCGGTCGATATCTGCTTCGGCACCAGTCCAAGCCAGGCGCCGAAGTCGCGGCCTTTCGAGAACACGTCTCCAGTGCCGATCGCAGCCACCATCGCGATCGAGATGATCGGGCCAATGCCGGGCACCGTCATCAGTCGCTCGCAGCCTTTGTCTTGACGGGCCAATGCCTCGATTTCGCTGGAGAGGTCCTCGATACGCTCATCCAGCCGGCGCCAGTCACCCGCCAGATCCTCGATGATGCGCAACATGCGAGGCGAGAGCACATCGGTGCGCGTCGCGAGGATACCCGGCAACTCGGACCGCAGGGAGCGCAGGCCTTGCCGCACGGCGATGCCCCGCTCCAGCAGGAACGCACGGATCTGATTGATGACGCCGGTGCGCTGACCGACTAATCGCTCGCGCACGCGGTGCAGCGCCTGCAGGTCGAGCTGGTCGGCGGTCTTGGTTGCGACGAACTTCATGGTCGGCGTTGGACCGCCTCGGCGATGGCTTCCGCATCTCGGAAGTCATTCTTCTGTCCCTTCGAATAGGGGCGCACGTATTTCGCCGGCATCAAGCGGGCGTCGTGGCCAAGCGTTTGCAGCTTGCGACTGAGGTGATGCGCGCCGACGCAGGCCTCCATGCCGATCAAGCACGGCGGCAGGTTGGCGAGCCGCGTTTCCACCTGGCCGCGCGACCACTTCTGCCGCAGCACGATGCCGCCGCGCTGATGCTGGCCAATGATGTGGAACGAGTTCTTGCCGATATCGATGCCGATGACGGCGGGCGAAGCGTCGAGTTTCTGAGACATGGCGTGCTCCTTGTCTTGGGCGCCCCTTGCCAGCTTCTCGTACTGGCAGGGCCGGAGCACGGCCGGACCATTCCATTAGCGGACTCAAACTAGCGCTCACTTCGTGCCCGGTTCATCGGATCTGAAGCTTTTAAGCAATCGCCGCAACCAAAGCTAAACCAAACACGTAAGCGAGAAATTCACCCGCTCCTTCTACCCAAGGTCGCGGTAAAGGCGGGAGAAGTCGGCGTGGGTTGGAAGCTCTTTGCACTGCTAATTGTCGTGCTCACGGGTTGGAGTTTTGCGGACTCAGAACCTTACACTTCGACAGGACTTATCCACCTGATGATGAGCGCGCTATCGGCGGCCGGTCTTGTACTTATGGCATTTGAGATTGACTTTTTGCCGCGCAAATTCTGGCGCGCATTTTCCGTGGCATATGCAGCGTATAGCGTTGGCCTGATGGCCTTTTCCAGTCAGAACCTTTACAAGCAATATGCCGTTGATGGGCGGTCTCTGTCGGCAGTCGTCAGCGCATTCCTCATAATGGCCACCCTCCAGATCGCCATCAACATCGGACTTTGGGTAAACGCCTCTTCGCGTTTTTCAGCGCGAGGCAATGCCTGATGTACTTCCTCACTGCCTGCTTGATCGTAGGAGCCCTGAGTGCCCACGTATCGTCTCGTCGGTTCTGGAACTTGTTGCAGGACTTTCGGGTGGCCAGCGCTACTCAGCGGCTCGCGGCGCGGCGGCGTGCGCTTTTGCCGGTGCTCTGCTTGGGATTTTTTCTGCTGCTGCTGCTTCTATTAAGTCGCGTTCTAGGTTCGGAATTTACTGCCGTCACAGCGGACTGTTTGGTATTACTCGTTTCGATTTTTGCCGGGTTGTTTATCGGCGTATTTGGTGTCATCGCCGCGACGGACCGTCGTTGATATGATCCCGCGAAATCGGGCAGGCCAATGAAAGCTCATTAATGGGCACCATTTACGCGATGCTGGTGATCACTACGTTCGTTCTAGGGTTTGTCGCAACCGTCCTGTGGGGGCCAGATTTCGAATGGCTTGGGCGAGATGTCGAGGATGCCTACATCTTCAAGATGGTTGGCATCGGACTGGTCGTGTTCTTCTTAATCGCAATTACCTTCCACCTCATCTGAGGTCCTACAAACTGGACGGTGTTGCGCCTAAACGTCAGCTTCTGGCCCATAGCCGACTCTCTAAGGTGGGCTGACCATGTCCGCTCCCAACTTGCGGCTATTCACCCAAATCGATTTTGTGAGCACCCGCTCACGGCGCCGGACACGCCGCTCCCGTCTTGGCCCAGGCTTCCACCAGCGTGCCGGCCTGCTGTTGCGTGCCCGGCACGGGCGAGCGGCCGAAGCCGGGCTTCCAGGCCCAGCCGACGAGGGTGTCCTTGCCGATATGGTCGATCAGGTCTTCCACCTTGCGGCCGCCATTGCGCGCAGGATCCCTGATCTGCTCGCAGATCTCGGCGACAGTCTTGCCCTCCCAGGCCATCTCGCGCGGGGCCAGATGCCAGTCGGGATGGCCGGGCATGCGGCCGGGCTCGAAATTGGCCTTCTGGTGGCAGCTGTTGCAGCGCATCGCCTCGAGGCCGTGGCCGTCGGCGCCGCGCGTGACGGGTGGCTGATGCAGGCGGGCATTGTCGCCCTGGTGCGGCCTGTCGCCGGCCGGATGACAATTGGTGCAGCGCGGATGCGTCAGCACCTTGCCGAGCTCGGTGAAGATTGCGGCCGAACGCTTCTCTGTGTCGCCGATCGAAGCAAAGCTCTCGGGTGAGGCGAGGGCGTGGCTTGCCGTCTCCGACGCCGCGTAGCCCGCACTGAGACTGCCGGCGAGGGCGGCGACCACGGCAATCATCTTGAACCGCACGTCGGAGATCATCATGCGTGTCACTTGGTGGCCATGAGGTAGCGCTTCGAGTCGGCGAGGATCACGTCTCGCACCGCCTCGTGATATTTGACGTAGCCGGTGCAGCGACAGAGATGACCGTCGAGCGCATCCGCGATGGTCTGCTCCAGCGCCTCGCGCGCGACCGGCGTGCGCGAGAGACGTTCGAGCAGCACCTGGCCCTCGTTGAGGAAGCCGGCGGTGCAATAGCCGCACTGAAAGGCGAAATGCGCGATGAACGCCTTTTGCAGGGTCGAGAGCTCGCCGTCCTTCGCGTGGCCCTCGACGGTGCGGATCGACTTTCCGTCGAAATTCACGGCGGGCGCGACGCAGGTCGGGCTGGTGGTGCTGGTGCCGTCGGGCGCATCGACGATGACAGCGCAGCTCAGGCATTGCGCGGCGCCGCAGCCGAACTTGGTGCCGGTCATGCCCAGCATCTCGCGCAGAAAATCATTCATCGAGAGATCGTCGCGGACGTCCATCGGACCGTGCTTCTGGCCGTTGATGGTGAGGCTGAGGGTCGTCACGCGAGCACTCCCTTCAATAGGCTTGCGGTGACCGGCAGCGCGCGGAAGCGATGGCCGGTGGCGTCGTGGATGGCGTTGATCAGCGCCGGCACGATCGGGATCATCACGACCTCCGCCATGCCCTTCGGTGCTTCGTCTGCCGTTTGCGGCTTCAGCATCTCGATCTCGAGATCGCGGAGCGGCAGGTCGGAGCCGCGTGCGACCAGATAGCGCCCGAGATTCCATTCGCCGTTGCCCGGCCCGCCTTCGAACGGGGGCAGGGTTTCGAGCAGCGCGTAGCCGACGCCCATGGCGAAGCCGCCCTGGGCCTGGCCCATCACCACCTCGGGCACGAGCGCGGTGCCGCATTCGAGCACGCTATAGGCCTTGGCGATGCGAAGCGCGCCGGTTGCGCGCTCGATCTCGACGCGAACGACCGTGCCGCACATCGAGGTGTAGGCGGTGCCGATCCGGTTGTTGTCGGTCGGCGGAAACTTGACGCTGGTGCGGTTGATCCGCTCGAACTTGCCGTTGCCTTTGCGGATCGCCAGTGCGTCGATATCGGCGCGGTATTGCTCGCCGGACAGCGGGAAGCGTGCCCGCGACCACGCCCAGCGCGAGAAGCTGTGCGCAACCGCACCGGTGACGAAGCCGCGCGAATGAGCTGTTGCCGAGAGCACGGAGAGGGCGAGCGGTTCGAGGCCGGGCATGGTGAGCTGGCCGTTCTTCCAGCTTGCGCTGGCCCATTGTCCCGCGCGCGGATCAGTCTTTGCGATGCGCCACAGCTCGAGCGCCGAGGGCCATAGTCCGAAGCGGAAAATGACGCGGGCGGCTTCCGCGGCGGAATGGGTGCCGACATGGGCGCCGATCGAGGAGCTTGTCGGCGAGCTGATCGCGGGCACCCAGCGCGGGTTTTTCTCCGCGGCATCCTGGGTCTTCTGGTCCATGGTGGAGGGATCGCCCGACGTGACCAGCCCGAGCACGTCATAGCTGTCGACGCGGGCGACCGAGACCTCGTCGGCGATGGCGCCGAGATGGCCGGCGACGCGGTTGGCCAGCGCCGTCCCGATGCCGTTGCCCATCTCGACATGATCGCAGAAGATCACGATCTTGCCGTCAGGTCCAAGCTCGACACGGCCGAGCGAGCCGTCCGCGCCGGAGCCATAGTCTTTCGTCACGCAGGCGACGCCGGTGCCGACCAGCCGATCCGACGAGGTCTGCTTGAACTGCGCCCGCTGCTGCCAGATCGGGTGCTTCTCGAGCTTGTCGAGGATTTCGGGCGTGCGCACCGAGACGATGTAGGGATTGCCCGTCATGGTCCGGCCGTTCTGGGGCAGCGCGTTGCGCCGCCGGAATTCGATCGGATCGTGCTTGAGCTCGGACGCGGCCTCGTCGATCAGGACCTCCAGCGCCGTCATGGCTTGCAGGATGCCGTAGCCGCGCATCGAACCCGCGCTTACGCCGCGCGAGTGCACCGCGACAGTCCTGACGTCGACCTTCGGAATGTCGTAGATGCCGATCGCGCCGGTGGCCGCGACGACGGCAACACTGGCCGAGAAATGGGCGATGCCGCCGCCGTCGAGCACGTGATCGGCCGCGAACGCCTTGATCTTGCCGGTCGCGCGATCGATACCGATGCGCGAGCGCATCTTGATCGAATGGCGCTTGATGCCGGCCTGAAACTGCTGGTAGCGGTCATGCGCCAGCCGCACGGGCTTGCCGGGAAAGCAGACCGCCGCGAGCGCAACATAGAGAATGAAAGGCGTGTGATCGCGGCCACCAAAGCCGCCGCCGACATGGGCGAACTGCGCGTTGATGTGCGCCGGCTTGTAGGGCGCGCGGGCCTTGCCCAAGAGATGCGCGATCGATTCCGCCGCCTCGTAGGGCGACTGGACGCCCAACAGCAGTTCGAGATTGCCGCCCTTGCCGTCGTACCAGGCGAGCCCGCATTCCGGCTCCAGGAACATCGGGTCGACCGATTGCGTCTCGAACTCGCGGTCGAGCACAAGCATGGAGGCGTCATCCGCTGCAAGCTCGGCACGGATCTGCTCGCCATATTTCGCCGCCTTGGCGTAATCCGCGGGCATGTCCTTCGCGAGCGGCGACCACACTGGCAGCGCCGCGCTCTGGACCTTCTTGGGCGAGACCCAGCCGGCCTGGAGCGGCGAATAGACATCCGGCTTGTCAGGCGAGGGGCCTGCCACGCGGGTGAAGCGGAAGGCCCCGTAATCGGGGACGACGACTGGCCCGGTCTCCTCGCCGAATTGGACGAACGTGCCGTCGCGTAGCGCCAGACGTGCCTGATCGAAGGCGTCGAACTTCTCGAAGATCAAAAGCGCGACCGGCTGTCCCAGATAGAGCGGCGTCTTGCCGATCGGACAGAACAGGTCGCCCGCGTAGAACTCCGGCACCTGGGTCCCGATCCGGTCGAGATCGGCGGCAGTCACCACGACCGACGGCTTGAGCGCGCCGCCGAGGCGGGCGAGGTCCAGCCCGGTATAGACATGCGTGGCGTCGTTGGCGCGGACCAGGATGGCGTGCGAGGTGGCCTGAGGCCAGCCCTGCAGATCATTGGCGCGGAAGTCGGAAGCGTAAAGCTTCGCACCGGTGACCTTGGCGACGCCGTCGATCCGGCCGGCGCCCGCCGTGGCGGGATTGAACTTGCCGCGTCCAGGCAGCGTCTCGTGCGCTGCGAAGGGCACGCCGGCTGCGGACGCCAGATGTGACAGGCTGACCGAGATGCCTCCCGCCGACAACCACTTCACGAACTCACGTCGCGAAGGCCTCATGATCATATCCTTGTACAGAGTTTCGAGAACATCGGGATGCGGCCAGCATGCGATGTCCGGAGGGCATAGGTCAGCGCCAGCGCGAATCCGTCACGATGCATCCTGCGACGATAGAACGGCTGAGGAGGTTTACAACCAATGAATGTGGTGCGCTTGCGCCTCGAATTGTGGTTTGGTGCTTGCTTTAGAGTCGAATCGAACGGAAGACGGTCCGGCAACAGGGGGCGCAATTCAAATGCAGCAGGATCCGAACGGTGCGTCTTCAGTCACCAGCGCCATGGGCACGACGACATTGTCGCGCCGTCAATTGCTGGATTGCGGTCTCAAAGCGGGCGCGTTGTCGCTGTTCGCAGGTGCCGCAAATGCCCAGCACGCCGTGCACGACCATGCGGGCATGTCCCACACCGCGGACATGTCGCCGAGCATGGGGATGGTCGCTGAAACGCCCGTTCCCGCCATGGACCAAGCGCTGGTCGAGCCCGAGGTGCGGCGGTCCGTCAATGGCGTGCTGAGCACGACCATGCGCGTCGGCTATGCCTATCGCCAGATCGGCGGCGTCAGGCTCTATGTCAGGTCCTATGAGGGCGGCAGCCCCGGCCCGACCTTGCGCATGAAACCCGGCGATACCCTGCGCATCAAGATGATCAACGATTTGCCGCCGAACCGCGATGGATTGCCGGCCGACATCAGCCATCCGCACCAGTTCAACAACACCAATTTCCATTTCCACGGCGCGCATACCAGCCCGAGCGGGATTTCCGACAACGTCATGCGCTCGATGGCGCCAGGCCGCAGCTACAACATCGAAATCACTCTGCCGGCCGATCACACCATGGGCACCTACTGGTATCACCCGCATCATCACGGCAGCGCCGACATCCAGATGTCCTCCGGCATGGTCGGCGCCGTCGTCATCGAGGGTGATTTCGCCGACGTCCCCGAGATCGCGACAGCCCGCGAACGGCTCATGGTGCTCACCCAGGTGGTCTACGATTCCAACGGCATGGTCGAGAATTTCGAGACGCTGTTTCCCGAGACCGCGACGCGCTTTCTCGCCATCAACGGCCAACGCCGGCCAATGATCGAGATGCGGCCCGGCGAGGTGCAGCGCTGGCGCATCCTCAATGCCGCCTATCAGGACGACATGCTGCTCGACCTGGAGAAGCACGATCTGCAAGCGATCGCCTATGACGGCATCCAGCTCGGCGCCATGCAGCCGCTCAAGCAGGTCCTGATTGCGCCCGGTCAGCGCGCGGACATTCTGGTGAAGGCAGGCAGCCCCGGCACCTACGCCTTCAACGCTACGCCCTACGATCAGGGGCATCCGTCGCCGGTCGGGCCCTTGGCGCGGGTCGTGGTGTCAGGTGCGCCGATGGACATGAAGCTGCCGCGCGCCCTGCCGCCGGCGCCGCTGGCGACCATCAAGGACTCCGAGATCACCAACCGCCGCAAGGTGGTGCTGTCGGCGACCGCGCCGGAGGCCGACGCCGCCGGCCATTGGCAGGAATTCGAGTTCTTCGTCGACGGCAAGAAGTTCGACCCCGGCCGCATCGATCAGCGGGTCAAGCTGGGCGCGGTCGAGGAGTGGACCATCGTCAATACCCATGAGCATGACGACCACGTCTTCCACATCCATACCAACCCGTTCCAGGTGATCTCGGCCAATGGCAAGGCGCTGGCGGTGCCGGAATGGCGGGATTCCGTGATCGTGGAGCGCAAGGGCGGCCAGGTCGTGTTCCGCTCGCGCTTCATCGATTTCACCGGCGTCTACATGCTCCACTGCCACATGATGAACCATGAGGAGATGGGCATGATGCAGACCGTGGAGGTCTACAAGGCCTAAGCTGCGGGTCGAATTGCGCGAATTCGGCGGCGCGCGGGGCTGATCCGGGTCCGGCCGGGCTTCCCCTGGGGGCCCGCATGGCCTATGACGCTGCAACGCAACAATCCCCCAAAAAGACCTCATGATCCGCCTCGACAACGTCAGCAAGCAAGCCGGCCACCAGATCCTGTTCATCGAAGCGTCCGCCGCCCTCAACAAGGGCGAGAAGATCGGGCTCGTCGGCCCGAACGGCGCAGGCAAGACCACGCTCTTCCGGATGATCGCCGGCGAGGAACCGCCCGATGAGGGGCAGGTCTCGACCGATCGCGGCATCACCATCGGCTATTTCAACCAAGACGTCGGCGAGATGGCCGGCCGCAGCGCCGTGGCCGAGGTCATGGACGGGGCGGGACCGGTGAGTGCGGTGGCGGCCGAGCTGCACGAACTCGAGACCGCGATGGCCGACCCTGATAAGGCCGACCAGATGGACGAGATCATCGCGCGCTACGGCGAGGTGCAGCACGCGTTCGAGGAGCTCGACGGCTACGCGCTCGACGGCCGCGCGCGCGAGGCGCTGTCCGGCCTCGGCTTCAGCCAGGAGATGATGGACGGCGACGTCGGCAAGCTCTCCGGCGGCTGGAAGATGCGCGTGGCGCTGGCGCGTATTCTCCTGATGCGTCCCGATGTCATGCTGCTCGACGAGCCGAGCAACCATCTCGATCTCGAAAGCCTGATCTGGCTGGAGAAGTTCTTGCGCGACTACGAAGGCACGCTGCTGATGACCTCGCACGACCGCGAGTTCATCAACCGCGTGATCTCGAAAGTGGTCGAGATCGATTCCGGCTCGCTCACCACCTACGCCGGCAATTATGAGTTCTACGAGCAGCAGCGGGCGCTAAGCGAGAAGCAGCAGCAGGCGCAGTTCGAGCGCCAGCAGGCGATGCTCGCCAAGGAGATCAAGTTCATCGAGCGGTTCAAGGCGCGCGCCTCTCACGCAGCGCAGGTTCAGAGCCGGGTGAAGAAGCTCGACAAGATCGAGCGGGTCGAGCCGCCGCGCCGCCGCCAGACGGTGGCGTTCGACTTTCCGCCGGCACCGCGCTCGGGCGAGGATGTCGTTGCGCTCAAGAAGGTGTTCAAGGGCTACGGTAGCAAGCGGATCTATGACGGGCTCGATTTCATGATCCGCCGCAGGGAGCGCTGGTGCGTGATGGGCGTCAACGGCGCCGGCAAATCGACGCTGCTCAAGCTCGTCGCGGGCGCGAGCGAGCCGGACGATGGCACCGTGGCGGTCGGCGGCAGCGTCAAGATGGGCTATTTCGCGCAGCATGCGATGGATTTGCTCGACGGCGAGCAGACGGTGTTCGAGTCACTCGAATATGCGTTTCCGACCGCGGGGCAGGGCTCTCTGCGCGCGCTCGCCGGCTGCTTCGGCTTCTCCGGCGACGACGTCGAGAAGCGCTGCCGCGTGCTGTCGGGCGGCGAGAAGGCGCGCCTCGTGATGGCGAAGATGCTGTTCGATCCCCCGAACTTTCTGGTGCTGGACGAGCCGACCAACCATCTCGACCTCGCCACCAAGGAAATGCTGATCGCGGCGCTGGCGGATTTCGAGGGCACCATGCTGTTCGTCTCGCATGACCGGCATTTTCTCAGCGTCCTGTCGAACCGCGTGCTGGAGCTGACGCCCGAGGGCATCCACCAGTTCGGCGGTGGCTACACCGAATATGTCGCGCGCACGGGGCAGGAAGCGCCGGGGTTGCGGAGCTAGCATTCCGCTACGCCGCCTTGACGCGTTGGTGCCTCTCGCTACGCTCTTTCAAAAAAGGGAGCGAAACAGGCATGAAGCAGCTGCGCATCGGCGACATCACCATCGACGCGGTGATCGAGCGGGAGGGGCCGTGGCGGCGGCCGCAGGATTTTTTCCCGGCCTATGACGAGGGCGTATTCAAGCGTCATTTGCTGACGATGGAGCCGGAGGTGTTCGACGCCGCGCGCGGCATGATGGTGATCACCTATCAGACCTTCGTGGTGCGCACGCCGCGCTATACCATCCTGGTCGATACCTGCACCGGCGAGGACAAGGGCCATCCGCCGCCGTTCGATTTTCCGGGCAAGGCGCGCTGGCGCAACCAGCTGTTCGCGCTCGGTATCTCTTTCGAGCAGATCGACTACGTGTTCTGCACGCATCTGCATATCGACCACACCGGCTGGAACACGACCTTGCGCGACGGTCGTTGGGTGCCGAATTTTCCGAATGCGAAATACGTCTTCCACAAGGGTGAATATGCGGCTTGGGAGGCCGAGCATGCCAAGGGCAGCAATCCGCCCGGCACCGTGTTTCGCGACAATTGCCTGCCGATCGTCGAGGCGGGACAGGCGCTGCTGGTCGATGACGACTACGCGCTCGACGACACCGTCACGCTGACGCCGACGCCGGGGCATTCGCCCTGCCATTGCTGCGTGAACATCTTCTCGAAGGGGCGCCGCGCGGTGGTCGCCGGCGACCTCATGCATCATCAGATCCAGTGCCGCGAGCCGGACTGGTCGGCCAGACCGGATTGGGATCCGAAGCAGTCGGCGGTGTCGCGGCGAAAGTTCTTTGCTTCCGTCGCGGACACCGACACGCTGATCCTGCCGATTCATTTTCCGGCGCCGACGGTCGGGCTGATCAAGCCGCTCGGCGCCGCCTTTGATTACCGTTTCAAGCGAGAGTAGGGCTAGCTCAGTAGGTGTAGAACATCCGCTGGATTTCCTTCGTGTCGGTCGTCTTGGTCAGCGCCAGCATCAGCAGAATGCGCGCCTTTTGAGGATTGAGCGTATCCGAGACGACGAAGTCGTGCTCGTCGTCCTTGGCCTCGCCGTTGCGCGCGACGATGCCGTTGCCGACGCGGCTGCTGCGAACGATCACGACGCCCTTCTTGCGGGCCTCGTCGAGAGCTGGCTCGACCGCGGGCCTGGCCAGGCTGCCGTCGCCGACGCCGGCATGCACGATCCCCTTGGCTCCGGCGCCGACAAAAGCGTCGATCGCGACCCGGTTCATGTTGGCATAGCCGTAGACGATATCGACTTGCGGCAGGACATCGAGGCTGGAGACGTCAAATTCGGAGTCCGCCGTGTGGCGGCGCGTCGATTGACGATAGAAGTACGGCTTGTTGCCCTGCATGTAGCCGAGAAAGCCGAGTTCCGGTGTACGGAAGGTGTCTGCCGTCGAGGTGTTGTTCTTGGTGACATCGCGAGCCGCGTTGATCTGATCGTTGAGAGCAACCAGCACGCCCTTGCCGACGGCCTCGTCACTGCCCGCGAGGATCACCGCGTTGAAGAGGTTGATCGGCCCATCCGCGCTGATCGCCGTCGACGGTCGCATTGCGCCGACGACGACGACGGGCTTCTTGCTCTTGACGACGAGGTCCAGGAAATAGCTGGTTTCCTCGATCGTGTCGGTCCCGTGCGTGATCACGATGCCGTCGACGTCGTCCTGCGCGAGCAGCGTGTTGACGCGCTTGGCAAGCTTGAGCCAGTAGTCATTGTTCATGTTCTCGCTGGCGATCTGGAAAACCTGCTCGCCCTTGACGTTGGCCACCGTTTTCAGTTCGGGGACGGCATTCAGGAGGGTCTCTATGCCCACCGTGGCTGCGGTGTAACCGACCACGGTGGTGCTGCTCGCCCCGCTGCCGGCGATCGTGCCGCCGGTTGCGAGCACCATGACGTTGGGCAGTCCCGGGCCCCGCGCGTTCGCGGCTTCAAGTCCGATGAGCAGAGAGAAGAGCAAGCTCATTGCCGCGATGAAGTGATGACGCACTCGAGGTTGCCACATCTTGACGTTCCCTTTCCTAGAAAGCCTTGTCGATGCGCCCCGCTTCGCTCAGCGCCACATGATCGGTCAGTCGAGAGCTCCTGTCTAGGGCGACGCTTTCGGATGATTTGGTCTGGAGGCCGGCACACGCAAACACACACGCGAATGGCCGGGACAAGCCCGGCCATGTGGCAGTTCGTCTGGCGATTGCTCGCTAAAGCAGCAGCGAATTCGCGGCGCCTTACGCGCCCATCTCGCACTTCTTCATAAAGCTGTTCTTGGCGGCGCCGGCGAGCGGCTTGCCCTCGGCGCTGACGGCCTTGGGCGCGCAGGCTTCGGCTTTGCACTTCTTCATGAACGAGGTCTTGGCGGCGCCAGCCAGGGCCTTGCCGTCCTTGCCGACGGCCTTGCTTTCGCAGGTGTCCTCCGCGAAGGCCGAACCCGCTGCAAACGTGGCAACGATCGCCGCCAGGAAAATCCGCTTCATCATGATTGTCTCCCTAAACCAGAAATGGCGCGCGGATTGGAGCCGGGAATCGTGGCGCAATCAAGCTGGATGAGCGGCCGCCGTCCGGTCTTCCTGGCGATTTTTCGACCGCGGGTTCGACGGGGCTCACGGTCTGCTGCACTGCTCGCTGACCGGGACGGGCGATCCTGCTAGCTTCGGGCGAGTTTAGCCGAAGGGAGATCGTGATGGAGACCCTGATTGCGAACATGCCGGATGCCGCTTCTGACCGGCATTCTCACCTGGTTCGGCCGCAAGACATGGAATGGCAGAAGACGCGCTTTCCCGGCTGCGAGGCCAAGACGCTGCTGTTCGATCGCAGCAGCGGTCTGATGACGGCCTTGATGCGCTTTGCGCCGGGATCGGTGCTGCCCGATCACGAGCATGTCGGCGTCGAGCAGAGTTATGTCATAGAGGGCGCTCTCGTCGACAACGAGGGGCCGGCCAAGGGGATCGCCTGCAAGGCCGGCGAATTCATCTGGCGCGAGGCGGGCAGCCGGCATGCCGCCTGGTGCCCGGAGGGCGCCCTGATCCTGGCGATCTTCCAGGTGCCGAACAAGTTCTTCGAAGCCGACGGCCGCGTCGTCGATGCCGCCGGTCAGGATTGGGACCAGACGTGGGGGCACACCAACGCGCAACGGGCGGGAAGGCCGCGATAGGCGGCTCTTCGCAGCTCAACTGCCGTCATCGATGCTTCTGACGAGCATGGTGACCTGAACGGCGATCAGCCGCCGCATCTCCTTGCCGTTCCTGGCGGTTTCGCGCAGTCCCCGCATGCCGAACACCAGGCATCGCGCCAGCACCTCCGGCTCGATCGCTATCCCGGCGGCCTTCACCTGATCGCGGATGAGGTCGGCGACCAGACACTGGAAGTTGTCGTAGACCTTCCGAACTGCGGGGAAGCGGAGGTCGAACAGATCTGCCGAATCGGGATGCGCCTCGATCAGGTCGAAGCCATGCGATCCCCAGGATTTACAGGCGTGGAGCAGCTTGGCGTGAAGGCCGTCGAGGCGCGCGATTGCGGCCCTGATCTCCCGATGCTTCTGCTCGTCCATTCGCTGGATCACCGCCGCGAACACGGCATCCTTGTCGGGGAAGAGCAAATAGAGCGCCGGCCGCGACATTCCCGCCTTGGCGGCGACGTCGCCCATCGTCGTGCGGGCATGGCCGTAGCGGGAGAAGACCTCCGTTGCAGCCTCGACGGCAAGCGCCTCTTTCGAAATGCTGGAACGAGCCATGAGCCTCACAAGGTTGGAACTGAACGTCGAGTCATATTGACAAAGTATCAATAATTGTCAATTTGACGGAAGCGGCGTGAGGCCACGAGAGGTTCTGCGAGATGAACGATGAAGCGCGATTGAAGATCTGGAACACCTATCAGGCGGCGTGGGGACCCATCGATGACGACGAGCGGCGTCGGCTGCTTGAGCAAAGCGTGGCCGCGGACTGCGTGTATACCGATCCGGGCTCGCAGATTAAGGGACGCGACGCCTTGATGGCGCGCATCGGTCAAACCCAGCTCAAGTTTCCCGGCGCGCATTTCAGGAATGACAGCTTCCTCGAGCACCATGATCAGGGGCTTTTTCGCTGGACGATGTACGACGGCGCCGGTCGCGTGTTCGTCACGGGCGAGAGTTTTGGCCGCTTCGGCGACGATGGCCGCCTCGTTCAGGCGACGGGCTTCTTCGAGGTGCCCGCAGCCAAAGCCTGAGCGCTGGCCGGCGCGGCAGCCGATCCTGCCGCTCCGGGCGTCGCCCTCAGGCGCCGCGCGCGAGAAGCGCCTTGAAGTCCGCGCGTGCGCGCTGTGCTTCGGCTCGCGCCACCGCGGAGGCGTCGCCGAGGCCGAAATAGCCGTGGATCAGGCCGGGGCCTTCATGATGCTTCACCGGCACGCCGGCGGCTTCCAGCGCGCGTGCATAGGCTGTGCCCTCGTCGCGGAGGGGATCGAACCAGGCGGTGGTGACGATCGCGGGCGCGACGCCGGCGAGCGAGGCCGCGCGTAGCGGCGAAACGCGCCAGTCGGTGGCATGCGAGGGATCGGCGAGATAATGGCCGCAGAACCACTCCATCACGGCGCGCGAGAGGAAGTAGCCTTCGGCATTCTCGGCGCGCGAGGGGAAGCGTGCGTTCTCGCGCGCGTCCGCATAACTGCCGAGGACATCGGTCACGGGATAGACCAGGAGTTGTGCGGCGAGCTTGATGCCGGCGTCGCGGCAGGCGATCGCGCTGGTGGCGGCGAGATTGCCGCCGGCGCTGTCGCCGGCAACGCCGAGGCGTTTTGCATCGCCGCCAAATTCCGCGACGCGGCCAAACACGTCGCTCACCGCGGCAAAGGCGTCCTCGAACGCGCCGGGAAAGCGCGTTTCGGGCGGGCGACGGTAGTCGACGGAGACGACGACCGCGCCGGTCTCGATCGCAAGGTTGCGTGCCTGCCGGTCGTGAGTCTCGAGGTCGCCCGCGACCCAGCCGCCGCCATGGAAAAACACCACGGTCGGCGCCGGCGTGGTGCCGACCCGGTAGATACGTGCATCGAGCGGTCCGGCGCCGCCTTTCACCTTGATATCCGCGACGATGTCCACCGGCGGCGGCGCTATGGCCGCGCGTGAGGCAGCCAGTGCGCGCAAGGAATCGCGTGCGCTCTGTGGCGTCATCGTCGTGGCATCGCGCATCGGCAGCAGCGGAATGATCTGGGCGATGACGGGATCGAGCGGTGCGGCCATATTGGGATCCTCACAGGGTTCTTGGTCTTGCTTGCGGGTTAGCATAGATATGGCGCGCCGCATCGGCAACGGCTCGCAGTTGCCATGCCGGGGTTTGCGATGCCATGGGATGAACGGGCAGGGAGGTCTTGAGGTGGAATTCGAAACGCTGGTCCAGTCGCGCCGCAGCGTGCGCGGCTTCAGGAACGAGCCGGTGCCGCGCGCGGTGATCGAGGCGATCATCGACAGTGCCAAACGTGCGCCGTCGTCGATGAACACCCAGCCTTGGCGTGTCCACGTGCTCACAGGCGGGCCGCTGGAACAGCTGCGCCGACGCAACATGGAGGAAATGGTTGGCGGCGCCAAAGTCAAGCGCGACATCGTCAGCCATGGCGAATACCAGGGCGTGCACCGGACGCGGCAAGTCGACGTCGCCAAGAAACTGTTCGGCGCGATGGGGATCGCGCGCGACGACAAGCCGATGCGGCAGGACTGGGTGCTGCGCGGCTTCCGCCAGTTCGACGCGCCGGTCTCGCTGGTCTTGACCTATGACCGCGTGCTCGATCCCGGCGCGGTCTGCCATTTCGATCTGGGCGCGCTCTGCTACGGCATCGTGCTCGCGGCCTGGGACCGCGGTCTCGGTTCGGTGATCAACGGGCAGGGCATCATGCGTTCCGACATCGTGCGCGAGGTCGCGAACATTCCGGAGGACGAGGTGATCATGACCTGCGTCGCGATGGGCTATCCCGACGACAACTTTGCCGCGAACGCCGTTCGCTCCGATCGCGAGGGCAACGACGATTTCGTGCGTTACGTCGGATTCGCCGAGTAGCGCAGGCAGAGGAGATTATTCTCTCGCCGAATTTTTTTGGTGCGGACCGCTTGGCGGCCTCTTGCATTCTCGATCGTGCGGGAGGAACAATGTGCGGACTGAAAGGTTTGATGCTGGCGCGAGGGAATTGACATGCGGCGGCTCGCTAGCCTGGTTCGACGGTTCTTCGGCCCGCGAGTGCGGCGTCCGATCGATGATGATCCAAGTCTTCCTTTCACCCCCGAAGAGTTCGGCCGGATGATCCGCAGCGGCCGGCACGAGGACATGAAGCTGCTGGCCGAAGGGCTGGCCTGCCGGACCGTTCCGCGCCGCACCAGACACCGCGCCGCGCACTAGGCTGGGGTCGAGACGGGTTGCTGCGCTCATCTCGTGAGTGCGACCTGTCTGAACGCGGTCAGCAGTGCCTTTTCCAGCTTTCCACTCATTCCGCAGAGAATGTTATAAGCCTCTGCCCGCGGCATCGTTGGCTTGTAGTGCCGGTGCTCGATCAGGGCAGCGTAGATGTCCGAGATCGTCAGGATGCGCACGATATCGCCGATGTTCCCGGCGCAGAGCGCATCCGGGTAGCCGCTGCCGTCGAGAAATTCGTGATGATGCCGCACGGCATCGAGGATCTCCGGCGAGATATTGTCGTGGTCTTTCAGAAAATCGTAGCCCGCCACCGGGTGCGTCTCGATTGTGGCACGTTCCTCCGGATCGAGACGGCCGGGCTTGTCGAGGATGGCAAGCGGGATCCGGGCCTTGCCGATGTCGTGGAACATGGCCGCCGTGTATAGCCGCTCCAGGTCTGACCTGCCGACGCCAAGGCTCAGGCCGAAATCGATGGCGACGCCGGTGACGAGGAGGCAATGCTGATAGGTCCCCTCGTGATGGCGCCGCACCGTCGTGAGCCATTCCGACAGGCCATGCTGGGTGATGCGATCGGCGATCTGGCGGCCGGCTTCCCTGGCGCCGCTGACGTCAATCGGCTGCCCCGATGTCGCCGAGGCAAACATCGACGCGATGGCAATCGCCGCGGTCTCGACGGCGTTGTCCGGCTGCGGCGCGTGACCTGAGGAAGCAGGCGCCTCTTCGGCGGGATCAACCAGCGCTGCCAGCAGCTTGATCTTGTCGATCGTCCCGGGAAGGACGAGCGTGGCTCCGAGCGCGTAGGCCTGCGAGATACTCATGTGAGAGGAGTGCTCGACCAGGAAGATGCGCTTGGTTGCCTTCGCGAGCTTTAAGGCTCGTCTCTTGATGGCCGCAATGGTGTGGACGTCACGCAATTCCGCACGGATGACGATCGCGAACGGTACCTGGGACAGCTTGGCTTCCGCGTCGAGCCGTTCGCCTGCGACGGCAAACTGCTGCTCGAGCATCGAACAGACGCTCGACAATTTGTCTGAAGAATCAGCCAGCACATGCACGAACGGGCGTGCCGCTTCCTTCTCTCGGATGCCGCCGTCGCCCTTGACGGGGCGGGATATAATTCGCGCGTTCTGCACGGTTGACCTGAATTATGCTGAGTGGATGGGCTGATGAATCCTTGGGCCTATTTGCTCTGAGCGGCAGTCTGCGCGGCGGCTGCCGGTTTCCTCTTGCCGTCTGCGGTGACGAAGTGCACGCCGGCGGTGGTGCCGTCGATCCAGACCAATTCGCAGCGCCGGTAGGCGAGCCCCGTCGACGACAGCAGCAGGAAGAATTCCTTGGCCCGCAGAACGTCGAGCGTGCCCTCGACTTCGATCTTCGCACCGCTTTGCGATATGTCGAGCAGAACGCAGCTGCGCCGCCACGTGCCGTCCGAGCCCATCAGATTGACCGGCTGCTTGTGATCCATTTTCACGCGCTGCGCTTTGCGACCGTCGAACTTCATCGGCTAACCCCCATCTTCGCGCCGCGATTTGCCGGATCGCTCGTGTTGGCGCTTGCCGCTATTTCCCCCCATCGCACTGTCCATTGGCTGGTGGACAGAAGCAGCGTCTCGAAGATCCGTTGCGCGCGCTCGCGCCCGGCATAGGAGAGCCTTTTCCCGCTGCGGTTGCTCAGGATGGTAAGGGTGGTCTGCCAGTTCAGCCGCGAGGCCCGGCACGCCATGACCAGCCCCTCGCAATCGTCGTCGCTCACGACACGCTCGATGATTTCGAGCGGCGCCCCAGAAAGCACCGACAGCGCCGTGAATAGGTTGGCCGTCTCGCCGCGGATCGCAAAACGGTTCACCGTGGAATCGTTGAGCTTGCCGATGCGGTTGAGGACGACAATCTCCGGCCTCGCGCTGGCGTAGTCGGCCCTGCAAGGCCGCTTTGGCGGAGCCGGCTCCGTTTCCGGCACCGGCGACGCGGCGAGCGGGTTGGGCGTGGCCGGTGCCTTCCGGGCTGGTGGGGCGGAGAGCAGCTTGCGCACGACCAGGTCGGGCGTGCCGGGCCGGAGCACCAGCGCCTTCGCGATCTCGCCGTCCTGGTCGGCCATGGCAATCAGCGCTGCATAGGCTGCGTCGGAGAATTTCGTTCCCGGGTTCTTGATCAGGGCAAGGCAGATCGGGCCGCCGTGCTTGATCAACGCCTCGGTCACGGCCGGCGCGATGTCGCTGCGGGCGGCGATTGCGCGTCGATGCCACTCGCCACGGGAGTCAATGACAGCCTCGAGATCTGCCGCGGAAAGTGCGCGCGACTTGAGCAACACAGGACATGCCACGTCCGGATTATCGTGCGAGGCGAGACGCCACAATGTTTCGGGAGGCGCGATGTCAAGCTCGGCGAGCGCCGTGCTGAGCTGAACCAGTGCGCTGGTCTCGACCCGTTCCGTCAATCGCAGCAGAACACCGTCGACCACGTTGACGAGCAATTCCCGGCACTGGCCGCGGCTACCAGTGAGCAACTGCACCATGCCGGAGAGAATGCGTGCGCAACGCTCCGCCGGGCACGTTGCGACCGTCTCTTCCAATTCAGCGAGAATATCAGCAGGCGAATTTGCCATCATGGCAGGGGCCTGACCTAAAATTAATTTGGACTATCGAACTGCTTCTATTCCGCTCGACAAACGTTAATTTGAAATTTGGATTTTGCTCGTCTAGGTATATGTGCACCGCTGGCCACACGGGAAACGCTATCGAAAATTGGCGAGATTTGATGCGCCGGCTTGTCCTTGGACTTCGACGCTCGCCAACTGGTCAACATAGTTCGAAGTGATTCTTTCAGACTTAAGGGACACCGGAACGGGGAAGTTGGGCCGGCATCGTCGCCGGAGGCGCGTGTGTTGCGACGCGAAGTTTCACATTTGCCATGAACAGAACTGATGATGCGCCCACGCTAGCGCCGAAGGTATTTCGTTTCACCGACGTCGATGAATTTCGAAGTGCCATACGAGGCCTGAACTTCGAGTTCACGCCTTTCGTACGGAGGATTTCGGCCGAGCAGACCATTCTGTCGCTGCCCGGCTGCGACGTGAATTTGACGCGGGCATTTCCGCGGGTCGTCGACGCACAGCTCGTCGAGAATTGTACCGCGATCGGATTCACGATGGACGATTTGGACGTGCCGGTTCGATTCAACGGCACGCAGCGCACACGACCCGTCATCGTCATCGGCAGCGGCGGCGCGGCTTACACCACCATCGAGGAAGTGCCGCGGCAAATCGGCTCGGTGGTGTTCAGGCCGGAGGTGACGGATCGCGGCTGGCCACAAGCAGCCCTCTGCTTCAACATCTTCGAAACGACCGCCGCGGGCTTGAACCGGCTCCGCGGTGTGGTTCGGGAGGTGCTGGCAGCCGCTTCGGAGCCGGTCGATGCACCCGACGTGCCGCTGAAGGCTGCCGCCATGAGGGAGACCTTGCTCGGCGCTGTGGACGCAATTTTCGAAAGCATCGTTCCTGCGCGATGGACCCTGCGCCCCAATGACGAGCGGAAATTCAAGGTCTTTCAGGACATCCGCGCGCTGCTTTCCGACGACCTCTCGCAGCCCATCTACAGCGACGAGATCGCGCGCACGCTCGGCTTGTCCGTTCGCACCATGCACGACGTCGTCCGCCGCTATCGCGGCATGAGCCTGCACCGCTACTTGCGCCTGCGGCGGCTGTGGCTGGTGCGCCAGCGGCTGCTCGCCGGTGCCGACAGCGTCAAGGCCGTCGCGCTGGCGTTCGGCTTCTGGCATCTCGGTGACTTCTCCAGAAGCTATCGCGACCAGTTCGGCGAGACACCGTCGCAAACGCTCGAGCACGGACGGCGAACCTAGCGCGTCAAAACGTTGAGGCCGGCCTGCTGATCCGTGCTATACTACCGGCCATGAGCAATCGCATCCTCGTCCTCTACGGTTCCTACCGTTCCGACCGCATGGGCATACGCCTTGCGAATTTCGTCGTCGATCGCCTGCGCGGTCGCGGCGACGACGTCGTGTTCATCGACGCCAAGGCGATCGGCCTGCCGATGCTCGATCGTATGTACAAGGAATATCCCAAGGGCTCCGCCCCTGAGGCGCTGGAGAAGCTGGCCGGAGAGATCCGCGGCGCCGATGGCTTTGTCTTCGTCACCGGCGAGTACAATTGGGGCATCCAGCCGGGCCTGAAAAATCTCACCGACCACTTCCTCGAGGAGTGGTTCTGGCGTCCGGCCGCGATCGTGAGCTACTCGGCCGGCCGCCTGTCCGGCGCGCGTGCCTCGACCGCCTGGCACGGCACGCTGTCGGAGATGGGCATGGTGGTGGTGTCGAGCACCATCGGCGTCGGCCCGATCGCACAGACGCTATCGGAGGCGGGCGAGCCGATCGGCGAGGGCGGCAAGGCGCTCGAACGCTCGTTCCCGCGCTTCGCCGACGATCTCGCGTGGTGGATCGAGGCCGCCAAGGCGCAGCGGGCGCGCAAGGCGCCGCCTTATTGACGGTCCCGTAGCCCGGATGGAACGCAGCGCAATCCGCGGCCGACGTAGTTTGCGGCACGATTCCCGGATTACGCTGCGCTCCATCCGGGCTACGAAGCTGCGCGCCGCGCTTACGCCGACCTGACCTCGCCGAGGAAGCGGTCGAACTGTCCGGCGAGATCGCGCGACTGGGTCGAGAGTTGTTCGGCTGCGCCCAGCACCTCTCTTGCGGCCGTGCCGGTATCGTCAGCGGCGCGCTGCACGCCTGATATGTTGGTGTTGACCTCCTGGGTGCCGCGCGCGGCCTCCTGGACGCTGCGGGCGATCTCCTTGGTCGCCGAGCCCTGTTCCTCGATCGCGGCCGCGATCGCGGTGCCGATCTGGTCGATTTCGCCGATGACGTCGGCGACGTTGCGGATCGCGGTCACGGTCTCGTCGCTCGCGGCCTGGATCGCTGAAATTTGCTCGGAGATTTCGGTGGTGGCCTTGGCGGTCTGGCCCGCAAGCGATTTCACCTCGGCAGCAACCACCGCAAAGCCGCGGCCGGCGTCGCCGGCGCGGGCAGCCTCGATGGTCGCGTTGAGCGCCAGCAAATTGGTCTGCTCGGCGATGCTCTGGATCAGCGTGACGACGTCGCCGATCTTCTGCGCGCCCTCGGCCAGCGCACGGGCGGTGTCGCCGGTGCGGCGGGCGTTGTCGACGGCGCGGGCGGCGATCTCGGTGGATTGGGCCACTTGACGGCCGATCTCCGAGATCGAAGAGGTCAGCTCTTCGGTGGCGCTCGCAACAGTCTGCACGTTGCTCGATGTCTGCTGTGAGGCGGCGGCGACGACCGCGGCCTGGCTGTTGGTCTGGGCTGCCGTCGAGGTCATCGACTGCGCCGTGCTTTCCATGGTGGAGGACGCGCGCGACAGTCCGCCGACGAGCTCGGTGACCTTGGCTTCGAACGCGCGGGTGATCCCGTCGAGCGCCTGTGCGCGGCGCATCTTGCCGTCGTTCTCGGCCTGCTTCTCCGCCGCGAGGCTGTCGGCCCGGATCATGTTGTCCTTGAAGACCCGGACGGCCGCGGCCATCGCGCCGATTTCGTCGGAACGTTCGGCGCCGGGAATCTCTTCCGCGACCTCGCCGTCGGCAAGCCGCGACATCCGCGTTGTCAGATTGACGATCGGGGCGCAGACGCGGCGGCGGACCGTGACGATGAGGCCGGCGCTGGCGATCAGCACGGCGAGAAGGCCCGCGAGAGCGATGGTGAAGCTGGTGTGGGCCGCAGTGGAGGCACCGGCGAGAATGTGCTCGGCGTTGTCGTAGAAGGCGTCGCGGACCTCGATGATGGTGCCGAGGCCGCGCTGCGTGGCGGTGTAATAGGTGTCCATGTCGTGTTCGTACTTGCCGCTGACCGCACCCTCCTTCACCAGCTTGAGCTCGCGGCCGAACTCTTCGATGTAGATCGCGTTGAATTTCTCCAGTGCGGCGGCGATGTTCGCCGGCGTTGCGGGATTGCCGCGCAGCTCCAGCAGCGACATCACGATCTGATCGTTGCGGCCCTGCGAGCGGCTGATCTCGGCCTTCTCGGTATCGGTCGCTGGTTTCTTGCCCCCGACGAGGTTCTTGTGCAGGCTGGAGTTGAAGCCGCCGACGTCGCGCAACGTCATCGCGATGTTGGCGTAGCTGGCCTGCCGGTAGGCGTCGCCGTTGAGGATCGCCATGCGGCGGACCTGCTCGTTGAGCAGCGCAGTCACGCTGGCGTTGAGCACGGCGTTGTCGGCGACGATCTTCTTGGCGGCGTCCTTGCGCGCCTCAGGCGGGCCCGACATCGCCTTGTCGATGGCCTCGCGCAGCGACGTGAATTTCGAATTGATGGCGTCGATGTTGCCGCCGGTGGTGTTGCCGTCGTCGAACGGGCCCGGCAGGTCCTTGCGCAGCGCGTTCATCCTGTCGCGGGCGGCATCGGTCTGCTTGCGCAGCTTGTCCTGTTCGGCCAGCAGCGCCGGGTCGACGGCGGGAGGGCCATAGAGGATGTTGGTGGAAAAGCCGCGCTCGGGATTGAGGTAGCGCGGGATGTCGCTGACGGCGCGGACGATCGCCAGCCGCCCCTGGGCTTCGGTGATTCGCTCCATCGTCTGGTATTTCGTTACGGCGACGTAGACGGCGAGGCCGCCGCCCACGGTCGAGAGCGAGACGATCGCGGTGGTCAGGAGCGTACCGATTTTCATGAGTCTGTCCGGCAACTGGCGCGGGAAATAATTTGCACGGACAATAGGCAGGCGATGTTAATCCCGGGTTTACGCTGGTGGCCGCGGTCACTTGGGCTGTCGGTCGAGGACCGCGAGGATATCGAGCGTTGCCTGATCGCGCTTGCCCGAAAAATACCGGGCGAGCGCCTGGTCGAAAACGGGTTCGTCGGACACCGCGTCGAACAGCGTCATCGACGAGCGGAATTTGGCATCATCGGGCGCGCCGAGGATCGCGTTGATGGTCCGGCCTTCGACGGCAAGCACGAGGCGGGTGCATTCGATCAGGCGCGGACCGAGGATGGGGTGGGCGAGATAGGCCTTGGCCTCCGCGCGGGAGGCGATGGCGTAGCGCTGCGACATGGCGCTGAAGCCGAGGCCGGCGACCTGCGGGAAGACGAACCACATCCAGTGGCTCTGCTTTCGGCCCCGGGTCAGCTCCCCCTGAACGTCGCCATAGACCGGGTCCTGGGCCCGGACAAAGCGTTCTAGATCGAACGGATCGGTCATAAGATACCTTGGGATACCCCGGAATGGCTTGCCGGAGCCTTGCCAGACGCCCGCCGGCCCCGATTATGCCTAACTTTTGGCTCCCAATGTGGTAGCTGGTATAGAGTCTCCGGGTGGGGGTGGGTCCCCCGGGGGTCGATTTTGGGGAGCTGATGGTTTCCGACCGGGCACAAGCCGAGAGGCTATTGTCGCGCCGCCGTATTGGGCGAGCCGAGACGATATTGCTGTCTCTGGCCGCCGTCGCGCTGGCACTGGGCGCTGCCGCCTGGGTCGCGGATATCGGCGGTTCGGCCTCGCTGGTCACCGCCGCACTGCCGCCGGCCAATGCCCCTTCGTTCGATGATCGTTTCGCTTCGGCATCTGGCAATCCGCCCGCCCGCGAGCTTGGCCTGCGGGCGCTGGAGCGCTCCGCGGTGAGCGCAGTCCAGCTCAAATTGCGCGATGCCAAGGCGATGCTTGCGCAGAAGCTCCAGGGCGACGACTGGCGCTC
Organism: Bradyrhizobium sp. JR4.1; assembly: GCF_040548605.1. Taxonomy (NCBI): domain Bacteria; kingdom Pseudomonadati; phylum Pseudomonadota; class Alphaproteobacteria; order Hyphomicrobiales; family Nitrobacteraceae; genus Bradyrhizobium; species Bradyrhizobium sp. JR4.1. The sequence goes on along the minus strand of NZ_JBEPRY010000003.1, from coordinate 573,264 downwards.
GACCCTGACCGACGACGACCGGCATATGTCCGAGGAGACGAGACAATCGCAGCGTGCTGACGCCATCCCGATGCCGCGCTCGCGCCCGCCCCAGGCCGACATCTCCGCCCAGATCGCCTCGAGCCAGGCTTATGCCGAGACCAACCCCAGGGTCGACAACCGCAACTTCTTCGAAAAATTCACCGACAAGATCAAGCTGGCCTCGCTGACGCCCGACAGCGGCCTGTTCGGCAAGGCGCCGGATCTCGCCGCGCTCGGTTACGATTCGCGCACCGCGGTCTACGACATCTCGGCCAAGGCGCTTTACCTGCCGAGCGGCCTCGCGCTGGAAGCGCATTCCGGGATGGGCGCGCTGATGGACGACCCGGAGCACGTCGACCAGCGCATGGTTGGCGCGACCCCGCCCGCGACCTACGACCTGAAGCCCCGCGAAAAACTGTTTCACGGCGTCCGCGCACTGCGCTTGACTCCCACCGAGGGCACCAGCGCGCTCGGCCGCGTCGGCCTGCTCACCCACAATTACATGCTCGGGCCCCGTGGCGACTCCAACGGCTGCGTGTCGATCAAGGACTACGATCGTTTTATGAAGGCCTACGATAACGGTGAGTTCAACCGTCTGGTCGTGGTGCCGAAGTTGAGCCCATCGGCGACCGCCTCGCAGCGCGCGAGCACCGAGTCCTGATATCTGCTCCTGATATTTGCCTGCCACGGCGGGGCTGCCGTTTTCCCTTCGTTAAGCCGTCATCGTGCAGAAGCAGCCCATGAGTGATCCGCAAAGTGAGTGATCCGCAAAGTTCCGAGACCCCGCTGCGCACGACGTTCAAGATCAAACTGAACGGCGACACGCTGGCGATTGCGACCGTCGGCCAGGCCTATCAATTCCTCACCAACTTCAAATCGGTCGAGTGGATGGAATTCCGCTCGCTGCATGAAGACGCGGTCGCAGCGCTCGAAGGCGCCGCCGAGAACGCCATGCTCGTGGTGCAGGCGACCAACGCCGTGCGCGCGCTGTTCGTGAGCGCCAAGCTGCTCTGAGAGTGACGCGGTAGATACTTGGGGGATCCCGGGATTGCGCTGCGCTCCATCCGGGCTACCGCTCACAACTTGAACTCCGCTATAGGAACGGCAATAGCTCGCGAAGATCGCGCTCAAGCCGAGACGTTGAAACATAGTTCAGGGAGAGACCATCATGAAACGCCGTACGTTCCTCAAGGGCGGCGCCGTGGCCGGCGCGACGACGCTGGTTGCTGCACCTGCGATCGCGCAAGGCGCGCCCGAGATCAAGTGGCGCCTGACCTCCAGCTTCCCGAAATCGCTGGACACCATCTACGGCACTGCGCAGACCTTTGCGAAATATGTTGCCGACGCCACCGATAACAAATTCCAGATCCAGACCTTTGCGGCCGGCGAGCTCGTCCCGGGCCTGCAGGCGCTCGATGCCGTCAGCACAGCCTCTGTCGACATGGCTCAGACCCCGCTCTATTTCTACATCGGCAAGGAGCCGGCGCTGGCCTACGCGACCGGTGCGCCGTTCGGCATGAACCATCGTCATCAGGAGTCCTGGTGGCATTTCGGCGGCGGCGCCGACCTCACCAACGAGGCGCTGAAGCCATTCAAGGCGCACGCCATCCTCTGCGGCAATTCCGGCACCCAGATGGGCGGCTGGTTCCGCAAGGAGATCAAGACGGTCGACGATCTCAAGGGTCTCAAATTCCGCATCGCCGGCATGGGCGGTCATGTGCTGGCGCGGCTCGGCGTGGTCCCGCAACAGATCGCGGGCGGCGACATTTATCCGGCGCTGGAAAAGGGCACGATCGACGCGGTCGAATTCGTCGGACCCTATGACGACGAAAAGCTCGGCTTCCAGAAGGTCGCAAAATACTACTACTTCCCCGGCTGGTGGGAAGGCGGCGCCATGCTGCACATGATCGTCAACGACGAGAAGTGGGCGTCGCTGCCGAAGCAGTACCAGGCGATCGTCAACCAGGCCGCGTCGGCTGCGGGCGCCTGGATGCTCGAGAAATACGACAGCGTGAATCCGGCGGCGCTGAAGCGGCTGATCGCCAATGGCGCGGAGCTGAAGGCGTTTCCGCAGCCGGTGCTGGAGGCCTGCTACGCCGCGACCCAGGAGCATCTGAACGAGCTCGCCACCAAGAGCGACCTGTTCAAGCGCACCAAGGAAAGCCACGACGCCTATATGAAGGAGCTGCTGTTCTACACGCAGATCGCGGAGAATTTTTACGATAATTATCTGCTCGGCAAGATGCGCAACAAGACCTGATCGCGCAAACTCCCGTAGGGTGGGCAAAGGCGCACTTGCGCCGTGCCCACCACTGCTTGCATGACTCGCCATGGTGGGCACGCTTCGCTTTGCCCACCCTACAGCATCTATCGTGCGGTGAATTAAGCCGCGCCCAGACCCAGCTTCTCGTAAATGCGCCTTGCATAGGCGCCGAACGCGTCCGTCGTCTTGAGCGGCAGAGCCCGCGGGAAGGGCAGGTCGATCGGAAAATAATCGGCCATCTTTGCCGGGCCGGCGGTCAGCACGGCGCAGTGCGAGGACAGGAACACGGCTTCCTGAATCGAGTGCGTGATGAAGATGATGGTCTTGCCGCTCTCGCGCCAGATCCGCAGCATCTCCAGATTCATCTGCTCGCGCGTCAGCGCGTCCAGCGCGCCGAACGGCTCGTCCATCAGGATCAGTTTCGGGTCGTGAATGAAGGCGCGCGCGATCGCGGTACGCTGCTGCATGCCGCCGGACAGCTCTCGCGGATATTTCTGCTCGTAGCCGGCAAGACCCACCAGATTGAGCAGATCGCGCGCCCGTTCGCGCGCGGCCCTCATGGGAAGGCCGACGATCTCCGCCGGCAGCAACACATTGTCCAGGATCGTCCGCCATTTCAGCAGCAGCGCCTGCTGGAATACCATGCCGATGTCGCGGGTCGGATCGAACGGGCTTTTGGCATTGCCGATCTTCACCGTGCCGCCGTCGGCGCCGTGCAGGCCGGCCAAGATCTTCATCACTGTGGTCTTGCCGCAGCCGGACGGGCCGACCAGCGAGACAAGCTCACCCTCCTGCACGTCCATGGTGACGTCGGACACCGCCAGGAATTCGGCGCCGCCGCTACGATAGACCTTGCGGACGCCTTGCAGGCTGATGAAGGGGTTTGAGCTCATGCCAGCCATTTGTTCAAGTTTGCGGCCACGAAGGCGTCGTCGCTGAGATCTGAATGCTCGCGAGTGACGCGGTCGATCTCGTCCTTCTGGCCGGGACTCATGCCCTCGTTCGGATCGAGGCACCACAAGCCCTGCATCAGGCCCTGCCGTCGCAGCACCTCATGGCAGCCGGCGATGCAACCGTGAAAATCGTTGGCGACGTCGAAGAACGCGCTGTTGCAATCGGTGACGCGGGCATCGAGCGCGAGCAAATCGGCCGGGACGCTGTCCTTGTGCCGTGCCGCCTTGCAGCGCTCGAATTGCTTGATCGCGCTCGCCGTCCAGACCGACCAATGGCCGAGCAGACCCCCCTTGAAGTAGGTCCGCGTGGTGATGCCGTTGTCGCGGAGGTCGAACGGCAGCATCAAATCGAGCAGGATGTGGTCGTCATTGCCGGTATAGAGCGCAACGCGGTCGAGCGCGCCAGCCGCCGCGACGCCGCGCAGAACATCAAGGGTCCTGTAGCGGTTGAACGGCGCGATCTTGATCGCGATGACATTGTCGATCGCGGCAAAGCGCTGCCAGAACCGGCTCGACAGGACCACGCCGCCGACTGCCGGCTGAAGATAGAAGCCGACCAGCGGAATCTCGGCCGCGACCGCTGTGCAATGCGCGATGATTTCGTCTTCGGACGCGCTCTTCATCGCAGCGAGACTGAGGAGCCCTGCGTGGTAGCCGATGTCGCGCGCGGTGAGGGCTTCAGCGGTGGCCTGCTGGGTCGGGCCGGCAAGGCCCGCGACCAGCGCCAGCGGACGCTTGGTCCAGTCCGCCGCCGTCTCGGCAGCGAGCTCCAGCACGGGACGATAGAGGCCGACATCGCGGATCGCAAACTGCGTGGTGTGCACGCCGACCGCAACGCCGCCGGAGCCGGCGTCGACGTAATAGCGCGTCAGCGCCCGCTGATGCTGTTTGTCGAGCTGGCGTTCGGCGGTGAGCGCGAGGGGATGCGCCGGCAGCACGGTGCCGTCGGCGATCAGCTTGCGGATCTCGCTGTTGATCTGGCTGTGGTGCATGATGTCCTATCCGAATTCAGGGCCGGCGACGGCGAATGGCATGTCCTCACCCGTGGCTATGGCGGGTCCGAACCGCATGCGCTGGAACGGCCGTTCGATGCTCCAGCCCGACGCGGTCAATCCGTCAGGGAACGCGGCTTGCGACGCGACGGCGTCGAGCAGCAGCGGCCCGGTTTCCGATCGTGCGATGGCATCCACCAGGGTCAGCGCTGCTGCCGTGTTGTCGGCAAATAGCGGGCCGATATGGCGCGCGGTGCGTCCGTCGCGAACCAGCGCGATGGCTCCGTTCGCGGAGACGATGCGTGAGCCGGGACGCCGAGCGAAGTTGGAGAGCAGGGCGGTTCGACCGAAACCAGTGGCGCGCCGGTCACGCATGCGGAGCGCGTCGAGCGTCGCGGATGAAGGTGCCTGCCCGGACGTTGACGCGGGTTTCACCAGTTTGAGGCGGCGCAATTGCAGGGTCGGCGTGAACCCGAGCGGCCCATAGACGGCAGCACCATCCGGCGTTGCGTCGAGCCAGCTCGTCAGGCCGTTCCTGCGGGCGGTTTCCAGGCAGGCATCGACGAGGCGCGTTGCAAGGCCGCGGCGGCGATGGGTGCCTGATACCAGCACCATGCTGATCCAGGCATTTTTGCTGGAGTAGGGCAGCAGGGCCGCGGTTGCCACCAGCCGTCTGCCGTCACGGATGCCGAACACGATTCCATCGTGCAGGAAGATGCGCCAGTCCTCCTCGGTCTGGTTCCAGCGTGCTTCCGTCGACAGCACGAGCCCGGCGATCGCATCGTCGACGCCGAGCTTGATGATGGCCGGCTCGTCAGTAGCGTCCATCGCGCACCTCGTATTTGGTGGGCTTGCCGAGGCTCGGCATGGCGCGGGACACCCAATCCGCGGTCCAGGCGATCAGCTGCTCGGTGTCGACGACCGGCAGGCCGAACAGCTCGACGGCCTTGGACGTGTCCGTCAGCCACGCCGTCGGCTGTTCGTTTCCTGTCAGCACCGGCGCGCGGCCGAACCTGGCGCCGAATCGTGCTGCGAGGTCGCGTACCGCCAAGATCTCGTGGCCGCTGACATTGATCGGCGAGGTCGGCGTCGTGCAATGCGCGAGACAGCGCAGCGCCTGGGACGAGGCATCGCCCTGCCAGATGAAATTGACATGACCGATGCTGACGTCGATCGGCGTGCCCGTGAGCACCTTCGATGCGATGTCGTGGAGCACGCCATAGCGCATGTCGATCGCGTAATTGAGGCGGAACAGCCGCCCGGGCGTTCCGAATTTGCGCGAAAAAAACTCGAACATGCGCTCGCGGCCGACGCAGGATTGGGCGTATTCGCCGGGCGGGTTCGGCGCCATGTCCTCGCGCGAGCCTTTGCCGTCGACGGGGACGAAGGGATAGATGCAGCCGGTCGAGAACGCCACGATCCGCGACGAGGGGAAGGCCTGCGCGACCAGCGCCGGCACGTGCGCATTCATCGCCCAGGTCAGCGACAGATCGCCCTCCGCGCCGAATTTGCGGCCGGCCATGAAGACGATATTGGGCGCCTTCGGCAGCGTCTGAATCGCGGTCTCGTCCATCAGGTCGCAATTGATGGTCTCGACGCCACGCCCGTGCAGCCAGTCCTTGACGCCGGCGTCGCTGAAGCGGGCGACGCCAATGACGCGGCGATCGGGCGCTGCGGCTTTGGCAAGCCCCGCCAGCGTCGGCCCCATCTTGCCGGCGACGCCAAGGATCATGATGTCGCCCTCGACCCTGGCGAGGTCGTCGATCAATGCCTGGGTCGGCCGGCACAGGAGATCGTCGAGCGCAGCGATATCAGGGATGGTCTTCGGCAGTGTCTGGCGGGTCAGGAGCATGGTTGTGGTCCCTGGTCTTGGCTTTGACGTTTCAGGTCGGTGTTGCGTCACCGACCACGAATATGCGTTCGAGGGCGAGCACGAAGCCGTAAAGCGCGACGCCGAGCAGCGTCAGCAGCACGACGGCCATCACCATCGCGGGCGTGTCGAGCGATGACTGCACCTGGATCATGAGGTAGCCGAGCCCGCGCTCGGAGGCGATGAACTCGCCGACGATGGCGCCGGCGACCGCGAGGATGGCGCCGACTTTCATGCCGGAGAAGATGTAAGGCAGCGATCCCGGCAGCTGGATCTTGCGGAACAGCGTCCAGCGCGAGCCGCGCAGCGATTTGACCAGGTCGAGCAGATCCGGCTCGACCTCGCGCAAGCCCCGCGCGGTGGTGAGCAGGATCGGGAAGAAGCAGATGCTGAAGGCGATCAGGATGTTCGGCACGATGCCGTAGGAGAACCAGACGATGAGGAGCGGGCCGAGCGCGACCTTCGGGATCATGTTCAGCGTCACGAACAGCGGCAGCAGCACGAGGCTGATCAGCGGCGCCCAGCTGAAGATGACGGCCAGCGCCACGCCGACGAATGCGCCGAGCGCAAAGCCGCCGAGGATCTCGATCGCCGTCACCAGCGTATTGGCGCCCCAGGCGTAGCTCGCGGTTCCCAGCGTCTGGATTGTCGCGAGCGGCGAGGGCAGGATGAACTTCGGCACGTGGAAGGCATCGACCAGGACCTGCCAGAGCACGAGCACGGCGAGGTGCACGATCAGGACGATCGCAAAGCTGCGCGTATTGCGGGCGCCGTCTCCTGCCACCAGTTGCTCCCTGTTGCCAGCGGCCACCTTGCCGCTGGTCGCAAGCCTAACCGGCATCGAGGGAAGTTTCAACCAGTTGGTTGATTACGGCCGGAGCGAATGCAGCACGAGATCGGCGACGTGCCGACGGCGGGCGCGGCGCGCGGCCCGGCTCGACAGGTCCTTGCCGAAGATCGCCGAGAGCGTCGGTGTGTTGGAGAGATAAAAATAGCTGAGGCCCGCGATGGAGATATAGAGCTGGATCGGGTCGATTCCCTTGCGGAACATGCCGGCGCGGACGCCCTCGTGAAGGATGTGGGACACGCTCTTCACCAGCGGTGAATGCATCGCCTCCAGCCGCGTCGAGCCGCGGACGTGGCGGGCACCGCCGCGGTTCTCGTCGTTCAGAAGCACGATGAAATCGGGGTTCGTCGCCAGATAATCGAACGAGGCTTCGATCAGTTTCCGGATCGCCTTTTCCGGCGGCAGGCCTTCGAGATTGAGCTGGCGTTCCTGCTCGCGGATATCGGCGTAAACCCATTCGAGCACGGCGAGATAGAGCGCGTCCTTGTCGCCGAAATAATGGTAGACGAGCTGCTTGTTGACGCCGGCGCGCTCCGCGATCTCGTCGACGCGGGCGCCGGCAAAGCCGTGCCGGGCGAACTCCTCGCGCGCCGCGGTGAGCAGCTTCTTGCGTGTGGCGACCGGGTCGCGCCGCTGCGGCACGGTGTCGCCTGAACGTTTTGCGGGCATTTCCAACCAAACAGTTGACAAGTTGAGGGCGGCCTTGTTGCATTGGTATCCTCACAGGGGGAGAGCGACAAGCCGGGTCGCGGGCAACGAGGAGAGATGCGATGAAGCGTTTGCAGGCGGCGGGCTCGGCCCTGGCTGTGGCCCTGATGCTCGGATCACCAGTCGTGCCCGCGACCGCGGGCGAAGCGGTCAATCTGATCCTGAACTGGGCGCCGACGGCCGATCACTCGCCCTATTATTACGCCAAGGCGCAAGGCTGGTACGAGAAGGCGGGCATCGATCTGACCATCGAGGTCGGCAAGGGCTCCGGCGTCTCCGCCGCAAAGGTCGGCTCCGGTGGCTCGCCCTTCGGCGTCGCCGATCTCGCCACCATGCTGGTGGCGAAGAGCAAGGGCGCTGACGCTGTTGCCGTAATGAGCGTCTACGCCAACACCGGCCAGACCTTCTACTGGCTCAAGAGCTACGGCGTGAACGGGGTGAAGGATTTTGCCGGCCACAAGATCGGCAATCCGCCCGGGGACGCCTCGCGCGTGATGTGGCCGGCTTTCGCCAAGGCTGCAGGGCTTGCACCCGACTCCGTCGGCTTCGTCAATGTCGGGCCGACGGCGAAGATCGCCGCGCTCAAGAGCCATACCGTCGACATCATCAGCGACTTCTACAACGAGCACGATTTGAAGGTGATCGAATTCGGAAGCGATCTCGGCTACGTCAACTGGAAGGACATCGGGCTCAATCCTTACGGCAATTCGCTGATCGTCAACGGCGGCTATCTGCAGAAGAATCCCAAGCTGGTCGAGGAGTTCGTGCGCGTCACGCAAAAGGCGTTCGCGACTTGCGTCGCCGACGCCGCGCCCTGCCTGAAGGCGTTGCTCGATCAGGTCTCCGGTCTCGACAAGGAGAACCAGGAGCGCCAGTGGGAGCGCATCAAGTTCCTGATGACGGACGAATTCACGACGACGAAGGCGCTCGGCTGGATCGACGGCGAGCGCATGAAGAAGGACTACGAGCTGGTCCAGACCTATCTCGGCATGGAGAAGCCGTTCGACGTCACGACGGCGTTCACGACCAAGATGCTCGACCCCGCCATCAAGATGGACGCGAGCAAGGTGAAGAAGTAGGGGGCGAAGAGCCGTCGCGCCGCCCCACACACCGGTGTCGTGCCCCGCGAAAGCGGGGCATCCAGTACGCCGCGGCCTGTCGATTAACCCACAACCGTCTCGGAGTACTGGATCGCCCGCTTTCGCGGGCGATGACAGTTGGGACGGGCACGTAACCCCACGGAGAAATTAACCGGCCATTAACCATATCGGCGGCATCGTTAACCATTCAATAACAGGGAACGAGTCGGCCGCTATGGAGGCTGCAGTAAAACCTCAACGCCAAATGGTTCGCCTGCGCGGGCGCTCCTATGTGGCCTTCGTGTTCGTGCCGACGGTTCCCATCCAGGACTGGCTGCAGGAGATCGACACCACCATCGCGCGCTCGCCGGGCTTCTTTGCCGGCCGCCCCGTGGTGATCGACCTGTCCTCGGTCGATCTCAGCCAGTCCGGCATCGGCCATCTGCTCACCAGCCTTCAGGACCGCAACATCCGCGTGCTCGGGATCGAGGGCGTGGAGGAGGGCCGGCTGACCCCCATGATGCCGCCGCTGCTTTCGGGCGGGCGGAGCTGCGTCATCGAACCGAGCGCTCCCAAGAAGGTTGAGGCGAAGGTCGAGACCAAGCCGACCTCCTTGCTGCTCGAAAGCCCCGTTCGGTCGGGCCAGACTGTGATCTTCCCCGAAGGCGACGTCACCATTCTCGGCTCGGTCGGCTCCGGCGCCGAGGTCGTCGCCGGCGGCTCCATTCACATCTACGGCGCGCTGCGCGGCCGCGCCATGGCGGGCGTGAACGGTCACACGAGCGCACGCATCTATTGTCAGAAGATCGAAGCCGAACTGCTTGCAATCGATGGCTTTTACCAGACAGCCGACGATATCGACGCGGCCCTGCGCGGCAAGCCGGCTCAGGCCTGGCTCCAGGGCAACACCATGCGAATTACTGCGCTGAACTGACCAGAAGGAGATTTCAGAGATGGCCAAGGTACTGGTCGTGACGTCAGGCAAGGGGGGCGTTGGCAAGACCACGACGACCGCCGCACTGGGGGCTGCGCTCGCGCAACGCGGCGAAAAGGTCGTGGTCGTCGATTTCGACGTCGGCTTGCGCAACCTTGACCTCGTGATGGGAGCCGAACGCCGCGTCGTGTTCGATCTCATCAACGTGGTGCAGGGCGTCGCAAAGCTGCCGCAGGCCCTGATCAAGGACAAGCGGTTGGAGAACCTCTGGCTGCTGCCGGCCTCGCAAACCCGCGACAAGGACGCGCTGACCGAAGAGGGCGTGGGCAAGGTCATCGACGATCTGCGCAGCCGTTTCGACTGGGTGATCTGCGACAGCCCGGCCGGCATCGAACGCGGCGCCTCCATGGCGATGCGCTTTGCTGACGAAGCCGTGATCGTCACCAATCCCGAAGTCTCCTCGGTGCGCGATTCCGATCGCATCATCGGCATGCTCGATTCCAAGACGGTGCGGGCCGAGAAGGGCGAACGGGTCGAGAAGCACATCCTCATCACCCGCTATGATCCCTCGCGCGCCGCGCGCGGCGAGATGCTGACGATCGAGGACATCCTCGAAATCCTCGCGACGCCCTTGCTCGGCATCATCCCCGAGAGCCAGGACGTGCTGCGCGCCTCCAATGTCGGCACGCCCGTGACGCTGTCGAACGCGGAAGGCGCACCGGCGCGGGCCTATATCGACGCCGCCCGCCGGCTGTGCGGCGACACCGTGCCGATGCAGGTGCCGACCGAGCGCAAGGGCTTCATGGACCGCCTGCTGCGACGGAGGGCCGCATGAGCATGGGTCTGCTTCGGCTTCTCCGCGGCAACAAGGCCTCTGCACCCGTCGCACGCGAACGGTTGCAGATCCTGCTTGCCCATGAACGCGGACTGCGCGGCCAGCCCGACCTGCTCGGTGTGCTGCGTGAGGAAATCCTCGCGGTCGTTTCCAGGCACGTCACGCTGGACCCGACCAAGGTCATCGTCCGGCTCGATCGCGGCGACGAGGTCTCGACCCTCGAGGTCGATATCGAGGTGCCCAACGATTTCGAGCGCAAGCGCGCGGCGGCCGGCTAGGGACCTCGGCCGCGACGCTTCAAATTTGGGGTGGGTGAAAAGGCGGTCCGCTGGGCATAGCGGGCCGCCTTTTGCGCGCCGACGGGAACGCTGCGGAACGAGGTCAGGGGCTCAATCGTTGTGAAAACCCGCGGCGGCGCGATGCACCGCGGTTTCGTCAAACGGGAGAACGCCCATGATGACCGAGGTCCAGGTCCACACCGTCGCGCGCCAGATGCTGGAACAGCATGGTTTTGCTGCGATCGCGAAGGCCGCCGAACAGGCCAGGGCTTGTGACGGCCGCGGCGAGGGCGATGAGGCCAAAGAGTGGCGTCACATCGCCGACGCGATGAAGATCATCCGCGGTCCGCACCAGAGCTGACACCCTCGCGCGTTCAACGCTCCCCACGGTCGGCGCCCTGCGGCGACGTGCGATGCTGCGTCTGCGGCTGTGAGCGCTCGCCCGTCTCCTTGCAGGGGAGCGGCTCCCACGAGCCGTCCGGCGCCTGCTGATAGGCGCTACACGATGAGGACGAGGTCGATTTGTCCTCGCCCTTCTGGGCGTCGGAACTCTTCGCCAGCACGGGCGCGGTCGTCACCGTTGCGAGGGCAAACGCGACGGTAAGGAGGACATGGTTGATCCGCATGGGGCTCCCCTGTTCGAATTCGAAGAGAGCCGCATGCTGGCGAGGATTGTGACGATTATTGGCCGAAGCAAAAGTTCCGGCACAGCGTGCTTAACGCCGCGCGATGAGCGCTAACCGCCCTTGCTGCGGATCAGGCCGGCGAGGTTGGTCTTCTGGGCCTCGCACCAGCTGGGCATGCCGAGGCGGCGTTGGTTGAGGTCGGTCGCCTGGGTGGCCACCGCGACCTCGGCCATCAGATCGTCGTCCTGCTTCTCGCCCAACTTGCCGCCGGTGTGCATCCAGGCGATCGCCTTGCGGACCTTCTCGGTGGTGCCTTCGGGCAGCTGCATCTGCTCCGCCTTCTGCACCAGATCCTGGTAGACGATATCGGTGCCCGGACATTCGACCTTGGCGGCGAAGGCCTGCAAGACCAAGGTGACATAGGTCGAACGTGGATGGTCGGCCGCCTGGGCCGGCGCCGCCAGCAGCAATAGCGCCGTCATTAGAAAACCAGTCCGCATCCTTGGTACCTCCCCGAATTTTCGGGAAGGCTAGCGGCTGCCGCGCCGCTCCGCAATGGGGATAGCGTGCGGCCGCGAAGACGGCCGGCGAGCTAGCGCCGCCAGGCCGGCACCGGATCGAGCGGCGTGCGGTAGACCTCGTTGTGATCGCGGTCGGTGACGCGCACAGCGCAACCCTTGCTTTGCAACTCGGGCTTCACCTGCGACAGCTCGGTGGCCAGTTGGACGGCGCGATCGGAGGCGACCTCGATGTCTTCGAGGATGATACCGCCCTGGTTCTTGAACTCTTCACCAACCACGAGATCGAAGGAATAGTAAGGCATCCGAATTCCCCGGTGTGACGAATTGAGCTTCGGCTTTCAACACATGACTGATGGTACCACTGAGTCGATGTTTATCGAATGAAAGGCGCGCGCAATCTCTGTGCTTATGGCGCAGAAATGATGTGCAGCATTCAAGCGTGTTAAGATTTTATTAAATATGTCGGCGTGATCATCAGGCATGGAATTGCAGCAGAACCGGGCTCCGGGAACCGGCAGCTGCAAGAGAAGGCCGCCGGCATAGATCCCGACGGCCTTTTCTCTTGATGGAAAACGATGGAAGCATCGCTTCCCCGTAGTCACCCGGATTCAACACGCCACATCGACTCGGACACCATCGCTGGCGCGACGCGTCGTGTCCTCGCGTGACGATGGTTCAGCGCAGCGGCATTGGCGGGCGTACGACAGGTCCATCGTCGTCGGCAACGGCTTGCGTCGTTGTCACAGGTGCAGCTGGCGGTGGGACCGCGGCAGCCTGCGACGGCGGCGGCGGAGCGAGCGGCGCGGGCGAATAAGCCGGCATGTAGGTGTGCGACACGACCGGCTTCGGTTTGCGAACCGGCGCCGTCGCAGGCCGCGGCGGCAGCACGGACATTTGCGCGCGCGGATCGACGCGCGGCTTCGCATCGGCCACCGGCTTCGGCGCGGGCGGCTTCGTCATCTCGCGTGCCATCTGCTCCTGCCCGGCCTTCAACTCGGCGATGTTGGCCTTGAGCTGCTCGATCTGTTGCGCCATCGCGGCGAGATCGCGCGTCATCGACTGCACCGATTGTGCAGGATCGGATTGTGTTGCCGTGGGCACCGCTGCTGCAACCTGGGTTGCGGGCGGAGCCGCAGATTGATCTGTCGGTTGATCCGTTGCGGCCTGATCCGTTGCGGCCTGGTCCGCAGGTGGCGCGGCCTGCGCGGCGGCGACCGGTGCCGTCTGCGAGGTCGAAGGCAGCAGCGACGCCAATACCGGCGTCCATTCGGCGAGCATCTGTCTTGCGGTGTCGCCGTGTTTCTCCCAAGCGATAGTGGCGGCCGCACTTCCGCCCGCAAACAGCATCGTGACGAACGCGCCGCGCAGCCATTTGCCAGCCGAGGAGCGCTTCTGCCGGCTGAGACCATCACCGGCCGCGACGCGCACGGCAGTGTCGACCGAGGGCGCTGCCGCCTGCGGCTCCGCGACGGGACTGAACTTCGGCTCCGGATTCATTCTGGACTTCAGCGTGAACGCCGGATCTATTTTGGGTTCCGGGCGGGCCGTGATCTCAGGCGCGAGCGCGGGCGCGACGCTGAGAGGGCGCGAGGCCAGCACAATGTCAGGCGAAATCTGCACCGCGTCGTGCGGGTCGTTGTTCGTGACCGTGTCCTTCACGATCTCATCGACGATTTGCCGAGAGTTCAGCGTCGCGAGCATCGCAGCTCCTTTGAAGCCCGGGTGGTTTGAAGCCCGGGCGTTGAGTAGTTGAAGTGTTGGCCGTCCGCATTCGCGCGAGCAGATCCGTTGAGGTGAGCCCGTCCAATTCCCCGAGGCCCAAGCCATGACGCACGAGTCCAGCCGGGTTTGACCAAAGCAAGGCGAGGGGATGGAGACTGTGCGACGCTCTTGCGCCCTTTGTGGTGATGGAACCCGCCTCAGAAAACACGCGTACGTGTTCCATAATGCCTTGTTTTCAGCACGATTTTGGCAGCATCTGGTGTTGCTGGGGGTGCTGCTATCGCTATCGGGGCCGGCGGTGCCAAGATCCTTATTCGTTCTATTCGTTGTTGCCATGCTTCCATTGGGCGGCTGCATGCAGACAACGCTTTCGCCATCGACAGATGCGAGCATGACGCCGCGCGACCGGCAGTTGCTGGCGCATACGCCTTACGCGCAAGCGAACGTGCCCGAGCAATATCTTCGTCATATCGTCGATTATCCGCGCAAGGAGCAGCCGGGCACGATCCTGGTCGATACCGATGCGCGCTATCTCTATTTCGTGCTGCCCGACGGCAAGGCGATCCGCTACGGCGTCGCGGTCGGCGAGGAAGCCATGGCGTTCTCCGGTGTCGCGCGGGTCGGCCGTCTAGCGGAATGGCCGGACTGGGTTCCAACGGCGGATATTCAGGCGCGGCTCGGACCCTATCCGGCGCGCGTGCCCGGTGGTCCCGCCAATCCGCTGGGTGCGCGCGGCATCTATCTCTATGCTGGCAACAAGGACACGCTCTACCGCATCCACGGCACCAACCAGCCGGAATATATCGGGCAGGCGATCTCGTCCGGATGCATCCGGATGCGCAACGAGGACGTGATCGATCTCTATGACCGGGTGAAGCTCAATTCAACGGTCGTGGTGCTGCCGCCCGGACAGAACGCGCAAGTCGAAGCGCAGCCCAGCTGGCGCGGGTAGGTCGCCCTAATTCTCGGGACGGGCAATGCGCCATTGCAGCGTCGTGGCATTGCCATTGGCCTCGCCCGGCGCCTTGTCGGCCGGCGAGGTGTAGAGCGGGCGATAGCGATATGCCCACATCTTGCTGCCGTCGTTACGGTTGATCACGGTGAAATCGCCGATCGCCTTGGCATCGGCCGTTGCGGACAGCGGCACCCAGCTCTCGACGCATTTGCCGTTGCAGTTCGACGTCTTGCCGGTGGTATCGCGCTCGTAATAGTAGAGCGTCATGCCGTTGAGGTCGACGAGCGTGGGGCCCTGCTTGGTCAGGATGACTTTCGCCGGTGAGGTCGCGGGCTTCGGCGGAGGAGGGGCATCGCCGCCGCCATGGCCGTTCGCGAGCGCAGGAGCGGTCGAGAGCGCGATCGCCGCCGCCGCAATGAGGAACCTGAACATCCGAAACTCCAGACCGGCAAAGTTAATCGCGCGTTAAACGCCGAATGCGGCGGACCGTAACAGGGGAAGGTTAGTTCCTGGTTTCGCGACACTGCGACAACGACCGGTAGAATTACGGGGGGTTAGGCCTGCACTTCGCGCAGCGGGGCGCGGCTGAGCTCGTTGCCGGCGGCGATGGCCTTGTGCAACAGCCGCAT
The DNA here is from genome assembly GCF_040548605.1 of Bradyrhizobium sp. JR4.1. Taxonomy (NCBI): domain Bacteria; kingdom Pseudomonadati; phylum Pseudomonadota; class Alphaproteobacteria; order Hyphomicrobiales; family Nitrobacteraceae; genus Bradyrhizobium; species Bradyrhizobium sp. JR4.1. The sequence continues at coordinate 558,031 of NZ_JBEPRY010000003.1, read as the reverse complement.
CAGATCCACACTTTCTTTCGCGCTGAGGCCGCGCAGCATGATGCGTTGCGCGGATTCGACGGCCGGCGTGATCTTGCGCAGCGTGCGGCGGCCTTCGTCGGTGATCTCGAGCTCGCGGGCACGACGGTCGCGGGGCGAGGCGCGGCGCTCCGCGAGCCCCTTCTGCACGAGGCGGTCGATCACGCCGGTGATGGTGGTGCGGTCGTAGGCGATCAATCCTGCGAGCGTCACCTGGTCGAGCCCCGGATTGGCCTTGATGGTCGCGAGTGCGGCGTATTGCACCGGCGTGAGGTCGAAGCCGGCATCCCCGACCTCGGCCAGAAACACCGCGACCGCGATCTGCTGGAACCGGCGCGCCAGATGTCCGGGCATGTCGTTGTTGTCTTTCACCGAATTTCTCCGTTGGGGCAGGACGGCCGGGATCGTTGACAAGTATACTGATAGTCAGCATACTGAGCAATATCCAAACAGAACGTTTCCGGGAGAGGTGCTCATGCAATTCCATCTCAATGGATTTCAGCCGGGCGACCCTGAAATCGCCGATCCCGCCACGCGCATTCAGGCTTCGGGCACAACGGGGGGCGTTCCTGACGAGGTCGATGTCCTCATCGTCGGCTGTGGCCCTGCGGGCCTGACGCTCGCTGCCCAGCTTGCGCAGTTTGCTGACATCAAGACCTGCATCGTCGAGCAGAAGCCGGATCGCTTGCTGGTCGGGCAGGCCGATGGCATCGCATGCCGCACCATGGAGATGTTCCACGCCTTCGGATTCAGCGAGCGCGTCCTGAAGGAAGCTTGTTGGGTGAACGAGACCACGTTCTGGAAGCCGGACGAGCGGATGCCGGAAAACATCGTCCGCAGCGGCCGGGTGCAGGACGTCGAGGACGGTTTGTCGGAATTCCCGCACGTCATCCTCAACCAGGCGCGCATCCATGACGGCTTTCTCGACGTCATGCGCAAGGCGCCGGCCAGGCTCGAGCCCCATTACAGCCGGCGCCTGCTCGACCTTCAGGTCGACCCGGCCGCGGGGCCGGCTGACCATGCCGTGACGGCGCGGCTCGAACGGGTCGATGCCGAGAACGAGGGCAAGATCGAGACGATCAAGGCGCGCTACGTCGTCGGCTGCGACGGCGCCCGCAGCATGGTGCGCAAATCGATCGGCCGCGAGTTGCTCGGCGATTCCGCCAATCATGCCTGGGGCGTGATGGACGTGCTGGCGGTGACCGATTTTCCCGACATCCGCTTCAAGGCCCTGATCCAGTCGGCGAAGGACGGCAGCCTTCTGATCATTCCGCGCGAGGGCGGTTACATGGTCCGCCTCTATGTCGAGCTCGCCAAGCTCGACGTCGGCGAGCGCGTCGCCAATCGCAACATCACCGCCGATGACGTGATCGCGAAGGCGCAGCGGATCCTGAAGCCGCATATGCTCGATGTGAAGGAGATCGCGTGGTGGTCGGTCTACGAGATCGGCCAGCGCCTGACCGACAAGTTCGACGACGTGCCGGAGACCGAGATCGCAACGCGTCTGCCGCGGATCTTCATCGCCGGAGATGCCTGCCACACCCACAGCCCGAAGGCGGGGCAGGGCATGAACGTCTCGATGCAGGACGCCTTCAATCTCGGCTGGAAGCTCGCTGCCGTTTTGCGGAAGCAGTCTGCGCCGAGCCTGCTGCATTCCTATTCGGCCGAGCGCCAGGCGGTTGCGAAAGAGCTGATCGATTTCGACCGCGAATGGGCGGGAATTCTCGCGTCCGCCGCCAAGGCCGGCGGCGCCGATGCCGCCAGGACGCAGGACTATTTCGTGAGGCACGGTCGCTACACCGCGGGCACGGCGACGCATTACCGCCCGTCGGTTCTGACCGGAGCGACGTCCCACCAGCATCTTGCGCAAGGCTTCGTCATCGGCACGCGCTTTCATTCCGCACCGGTGATCCGGCTTGCGGATGCCAAGCCGGTGCATCTCGGTCACGCCGCGCCGGCGGATGGCCGCTTCCGCATCTACGCTTTCTCCGGCGCTGAGGATCCGGCAGCAGCCGGCTCGGCCATTCGCGCCTTGTGCAGTTTTCTCTCCGACGCCCGGGAGTCGCCGGTCCGGCGTTACACGCCAGCGGCCGCCGACATCGACAGCGTGATCGACCTGCGGGCGGTCTTCCAGCAGGATCATCGCGAACTCGCCATGGAGGCGATGCCGGCGCTGCTGCTTCCGCGCAAGGGCCGGTACGGCCTGATCGACTACGAGAAGATGTTCTGTCCGGACCTCAAGAATGGTCAAGACGTTTTCACCATGCGCGGTATCGATCGCAAGGCCGGCTGCATGGTCGTGGTGCGGCCGGATCAGTATGTCGCGACCGTGCTGCCGCTCGATGATTTTGCTGCGCTTGCTGCGTACTTCGACGGTTTTATGCAGCAAGTGAACTGACGGGACGGCGGCGCACACTCTCTCTGCGCGCGGTCTCGATGAACAGCGAATGAATATTGAACCGCGCGCGGCATCCGTCTCGATCTTTCGGCGAATGAGACCTTCGTACGCGGAACGCCCGTTCCGCTGGCGCGTTCCGACTCGAAAGAGGAGGATTACGCCATGAAATTCCGAAGCGTGTTGTTAGCCGCATTGCTGCTCGCCCCGACGGCCGCGCTGGCCGCACCGGGCATGGTCACCGTCTCGACCGGCCTGCGCGCCGGGCCGGGTCCGGGCTTTCCGCTGGTCGACCGCATCCCCGAGGGCGCCCGCGTCGACATCCATGGTTGCCTGCGCGGCAATGCCTGGTGCGACGTGAGCTTCTCGGATGACCGCGGCTGGGTGTCGTCGCAATATCTCGAATATCTCTACCGCAATCATTACGTCTATCTCCCCGACTATGTCGACGAGGTCGATGTGCCGATCGTTCCGTTCGTGCTGACCTCGTACTGGTCGAGCTACTATCAGGGGCGGCCCTGGTATCGGCGGCATGCCCACTGGAATAGCTACTGGACTTCGCATCAGCGCGACGCGATGCGGATGACGATCGATCCGCGCGCGGCTCGCATCGGCCGCGCGGCAACGCGCGATGCGGCAGTCGCACTGGGGCGCAACGGCGCGAATGCCAAGCAAAGTGCAAGGGAAAATGCGAAGGAAAGCCTTAGAGGCGCGGCCGCGGTCTCGGGCCGTGATGCCCCGGCTTCACGGCACGACGCCGCGATCGCCAGGCGCGAGACTGCGGTGACGACGGACCGGGCCCGCGCGGGACGAAGCGACCGCATCGCGCATGAGCGGACCAATCTGCAGAGCCGCAATCCGCGCGATGCACAGGCCCGCGTCATGCACGAGCAGGCCGCGGGCCGCGCAGCGGTGCGTGCGCAACCGATGGCACGCGCACACGCGGCGCCGCGTGTCTCAGCCGCTCCCGCAAGCCGGCCTGCGATGCCGCATGTGGCCCAGCCCAATGTGAGCCACGGCTCGCCGATGAATGCTCATGCCCAGATGCCGGCGCCGCGCGCGGCTGCGCCTGCGATGCCTCATGGCGGTGGCGGCGGCGCTCCTCACATCAACGCCGCGCCGCATGGCGGCGGTGCGCCGGCCGGCGGTCCCGGTGGCGGGCACCAAAAGCACTAGAGTTGCCAACGAAAGCCCGGCCCTCGCGCCGGGCTTTCTGCTCGGGGCGGACCGGGTTCCGTGCGCGTACAATTTAAGAAGCTTCTTCGCGGGCAGATTTCATCGATCGTAATATGTCTACTCAAAGCTGTAAGCATTCCACTCGGGGCAGCGGGGCACGGGAGGATGACGACGATGAGACAGAACCAGGCGGAGACGCGCCGCCATAATGTCGCGAAGCGGTCGATGACCAAGGAAGCCAAGCAGCTGTCCGGCCTGATTGCCGGATTGCGCCAATCTCTCGAGGTGATTCACAAGGAGCGATCGAGCACAAAACTTTCCGGCGCCGAGATGGGCCTTCTCGACGAACGCCGCAACAATTTGCTGCTCACCATCGCAGCCCTCGATGACCGCCTCTCGGCGGTGCAGGGGCTGATCGATCTCGGCCGTCCCCATATCATTCGCGTCCACTGATCGGAGCGCAGACCTGATGCTATCGGCTTCGTCGCGGCGGCGACGGAACCGGGCTCAGCTGCCGGCTCGGCGTGGCATAAGGATTGGCGTAGCACTGGGCGGACTGCCCGGAGGCGGTCGCGGCGCACTGCGCGATTGTCGCAAAACTGCAATCGATGCTGCGGCCGTCGATCGTGTAGATCTCGATGCAGACGGGATGGCGCGGATCATAGGTCTGCGCGGCTGTCGGCGTCACGCCGAGCAAGCCCGCACTAGGCCAGCCCGCTACAAGCAGAATCGCATTCATGATGCGGCGCACGATCCATCTCCATCGTTCGGCCGGAACCAGGCACAATGCTGCCTTGGATGGCATCAAATTGCCACGCTCCCGGCGAATTGCCGCCAAAGCCCGCTGCCACGACGAGAGCGGGTGCAGGGGCAACGCAAGGGGATGCGCATTGGCCTACAAGATGGTCGCAGAACGCGACAACGAGAAGTGCAGTTTTGCCCGCGAGAGCCGTTTGCTCATCGTGGCGAAGGCGAAGGTTTGGGCAAGCGAGGGGTGGAAGGTCGTCATCACCGACCAGGACGGCAAGGCCTACGCGCCGCCCGAATTCGATCAGCTATTGGCGGCCTGACCGCAAGACGGGGCAGGGGACGACATTGATTTCGCACTTTCGACCGGGGCGCGACCTGATCACGCCCCTAGTGACTCTTGCAGCCGCGGCCGTCCTGACGACGACATTTTCCGCCTCGCAAAATCTCGATGCCGGCAAGTCGCCGCAAAAGCTCTTCGCCGATGGTTGCACGACCTGCCATCGCAGCCCACGCGGCCTTGCCAAAGGGCGCTTCAACCTGACGCTGTCCTGGTTCCTGAAGGACCATTACGCAACCAGTTCGGACACAGCCAAGGCGCTTGCCGCCTATCTGGAATCGGTCGATACGGCGTCCCCGCGAGCTGCGGCCAAGCCTGGCACAAAGCGATCCGGGCCGCGTGCTCCCAAGCCGTCGCAAACCCAATAGGCGTGAGTCGGCCGCTGGCAGGGCGTCGCGAAGCAAGGCCTGCCGGTGAACACCGTGCTTGCCGGCATCAATGCACCGTGCTCGCCGAGAACAGGTTGATGACCACGACTCCGGACACGATCAGCGCGATGCCGACGAAGGCCGCAGCGTCGAGCATCTGGCGAAACAGCACGAAGGAGACCGTTGCAGTGAGGATGATGCCGACCCCGCCCCAAATCGCATAGGCGATGCTCAGGGGGATGACCCGGATCGCGACCGACAGCGCGTAGAACGACGCGACATAGAACAGCACCATCGCCAGTGTCGGCCACAGCCGCGTGAACTGCACGGATTGCTGGAGGAAGGCGGACGCCGTGACCTCGAGGACGATAGCGAGGGCAAGTGCTGCGTAGGCATTGAAGGCGGAAGTCATCACGGGCTCGGGCGTGTTGTGCAAAGAAAGATACCGCGCGGTACGGGGAATATGACGTTTGCCCGGGTCCAGCTATCACGTGTCAGTGACGAGCCTGCGACACGGCCGAGCGCGGCACGACACCGCCGCGCGATGGTTTGCGCCGCGGCTCATTGGGTCGCGCCGGCTCGATGTGGCGGGGCGTCAGTTGATCCGCACCGAGAGTTCGACGTCCTCGGCAAAGGGCGTGGACATGTAGCCGCTTCCGGGCCTGCGCATGCGCGCCAGATAGTCGGGGCTGTCGTCGGCATTGTCGGCGACGATGATCGCGCCCGGCCGGAGATGGCCTTCGACCAGATCCAGGATATCGGGGTAGAGCGCCTTGGCGCCGTCGAGCAGCACGAGATCGATCGTATCAGGCAGATCGACTCGAAGCATCTTCAGCGCGTCGCCTTCGCGGATTTCGACGAGGTCCAGCAGCCCGCCGGCCGCGAGGTTCTCGCGCGCCCGGGCCGCCTTGGACGGTTCGAATTCGGTGGTGATGAGGCGGCCGCCGCCATTGTCGCGCAAACCCGCGGCAAGGTGCAGGGTCGAGGTGCCGAACGAGGTGCCGAACTCGACGATCGCTTTGGCGCGGGAGCTGCGTGCGAGCATGTAAAGCAGGTGACCGGTCTCGCGGGAGACCGCGAGCGGTGCGTCCTTCAGCCGCCCGTAGAGGTCGCGGTAAGCGGTCTTGCTCCGCATCATCCGTGCGCGGTCGGCGTCGGTCACATCGGCGAAGGCGGCTCGCATCGCGCCGCGCGCCGCTTCGTCCTGGTCGAAAAGACGATCGAGCAGTGGCGCAAGTGATGTGATGGTCGGGATGCTCATGCGTCGTCTCCAGATGTCGCCGCGAGGCGAGTGCTTGCGTAAGAGTTGAAATACGACTAATTCGTCGCATTCGCTATTCGCATTGCCCGAGGGCGCTATGGCCGATCGCCGAAGCCGTTCAGTTTCCTCACGAAAACAGCCGCAGCAGGCCCGCTCGAACGAGCTGGTGTCGGACATTCTGGAGGCGGCTGTTCAGGTCCTGGCGAAGGAGGGGGCGCAGCGCTTCACGACGGCGCGGGTGGCCGAGCGGGCCGGGGTGAGCGTCGGGTCGCTCTATCAATATTTTCCGAACAAGGCGGCGATCCTGTTCCGCCTCCAGAGCGACGAGTGGCGGCGCACGAGCGAGCTCCTGCGCGGCATCCTGGCCGACCGAGCGAAACCGCCACTGGTGCGGCTGCGCGCGCTGGTCCACGCCTTCATTCGTTCCGAGTGCGAGGAGGCTGCGATCCGCACGGCGCTCAGTGACGCCGCGCCGCTTTATCGCGATGCGCCCGAAGCACACGACGCGCGGGCCGCCGGTAAGGGCATCGTCGCGGCCTTCATGCGGGAGGCCCTGCCCGAGGCGCCGGATGCGACGCGGGAGCTTGCCGGCGAGCTGATCAAGACGACGCTGAGCGAGGTTGGCAAGCAGTTCTCGGAGACACCGCGCAACGAGGCGGAGATCGCGCGTCATGCGAACGCAATGGCCGACATGTTTTGTGCCTATATCGATGAGCTTGCGCGGCGGCGAAGTCATTCCTGACATCCGCGTTTGCGGGCCAATATCGTTTCCGACTTGACTGGATCATGAGTTAGCCTCGGTTTGTCCTCCAGCCAGTCATCGAGCGCCCCGCCATGCATGTCCTCCGCCCCCAATTCCGCATCGAGGAGCAGCAAGCGCTGGAATTCGCAAGCCAGCGCGGCTTCGGCATGATCGTCGCGGCGGATGAGCGCGGCCCGCGCGCCTCGCATGTGCCGTTCGTGCTGGAGCAGCGCGACGGGCGTGCGATCGTCCAGATCCATCTCACCGCCAGGAATCCGCTCGTCCCGCTCGCCGATGGCGCGCGGCGCTTTCTGCTGATCATTGCCGGCGACGACGCCTACATCTCCAACGACTGGTATTCTTCGCGCGACAACGTCTCGACCTGGCTTTACGAGGCCGTGCATTTGTCGGGCGTGGCGCATCTGCGCGGGCTCGACGTGAACCGCAGGCACGGCGATGCACTACTCGCGGTCTCGGAAGCGCGCTTGCCAAAAGCACCTTGGGACCTCGCACAGATGGAGCCAGACAAGCGCGAAACCATGTTGGCCGCCATTCGCGTCATCGATCTCGTGGTGGATACCGTCGAGGGGCAGGCCAAGCTCAACCAGCACAAAAGTGATGTGGATCATGTCGCGGTCGTGGACCGGCTGGCGCGGTCGGAGGAGAACGGGCATCGGCGGCTGGCGCGGAAGATGCAGGCTTTGCGGCCCGGGCTTGGGTATCACGGTTCGTGATCCGGGCTACTCTTGCGCCCTTCGGCATTTGACCCTACGGACCTCTTTCATGCTCGTCATCTCCATTCAAAGCCAGGTGGTCCACGGCCATGTCGGCAACAGCGCCGCCGCCTATGCCATGCAGGCGGAGGGCGTGAATGTCGCGGCGGTGCCGACAACGCTGCTGTCGAACCATCCGCGCTATCCGACCCTGCGCGGGCGGGTGCTGGAGACCGAGCTCGTTGCAGATCTGCTGAGAGGCGTCGAGGAGCGCGATCTTGTCGACGAGGCCGCGGTCCTCGTCACCGGCTATCTCGGTTCGCCCGGCAATGCCGCTGTCATTGCCGATTTCGTCGAGCGGGCGCTGACCCGCAATTCGAAGCTGGTCTATATCTGCGATCCCGTGATCGGCGATGACGGCCGGGTCTATGTCGCCGACGGCATCCTGGATGTGGTCCGGCACCGGCTGCTGCCGGCCGCCAATCTGACCACGCCGAACCAGTTCGAGCTCGGGCTGCTCGCAGGCCTCGACATCTCGGATGCGCAGGGTCTGCGCGCGGCGTGCGCGATGCTGGCCGGGACCGGCCGCATCGACGTGGTCGCCACCGGTTGCACGCTCACTGACACGGCGGAAGGGCAGGTGGAAACGATTCTGTCCGCCGACGGTCAGTTGTCGCGCTTTGCGACGTCGCGCCTGCCGATCCGCCCCTCAGGCACCGGCGATCTTCTCACCGGACTGATCGCGGCACATCTGGCCAAGGGCACAGCGACCGAGACGGCGGTGCGGCTCGCAGTCGAAACCGTCTTTGCAGTGCTGGTGCGGACGCAGGAGGCCGGCACCGCCGAGATGCGGCTCGTACCGCTGCCGCCGCCGGGACGGTAGACCGTCATACTCAGGTCGCGCGCTTCGCGGCCGATTGCGCTGATTTCTGCGGCTTCGCGGGGACCTTCTGCTCGCGCGTCGCCTGTGCCTTCGCCTTTGGCAACTTCGCGCTTGCCACGGCCCGCGCCTTACTCGGCTTGACGTTGGCTTCCTTGCGGTCCGACGTGCCTCGGCGCGAGACGTATTCCGTACCGTCGACCGGGCCGACATGCGGGGGATCGCGGCCGAGATAGGGTCGGCCGATGCCGAGCGCCTTGCCATTGGCATCGACCCACTTCCACAGCACCTCGGTCGAGACCCAGCGCTGCGCGCGGTTGTCGCCCTTGGTGCTGACGATGTCGGCCGCCATGCCGTGCCCGTAGCCGCCGCGCGTGCTGCCGCCGTGATAGGAACGGTCGGAGGCAGCCTTCAAGCCGCTCGCGATCGACTGGCGATAGTCATCGCGGAACGCGCTGGTGATGCCCGGCGAAAGCCCGGCAGCCTCAGCCGCGAGCAACGTGCGAAACAGCTTTTTCTTGAAACTCTTGTCCATGCCGCCGATGACGTAGTCCATCATCGACATGCCGGCGCGGTCGGCCGCCTTCGGATCCTTCCAGCCAAAGTCCTCGTCGACCAGTTTCGTGAAGCTGCGCATCACGGTCACCATCTTGCCCTTGCGCTTGACGGTGACGGCGCGGCGATCCTCGACCTTGATCGAGTCTTCCTTGGGCGTGCGCTGGTAGAGCGCCCAGAGATAGCGGTCGATGCAGGCTTCCATGACGTAGCATTCGTCGAGGACCGCGGTCGTGTCCGCAGACGGCGAGGTCTTGCTCGCCGCGGGCGCGGGGCCGGTCGCGATCGTCGCGGGCGACAGCGCCTCGGTCGTCACGATCTCGGTGGGATCGGCGGATGCGAGCTTTACCACGGGCTCCGGCGCCGGAGCCGGAGCCGGCGCAACCTCGCTGGCGATTGGTGTCGGATCAGGCGAAATCTGCGGCGCGAGTGGCGCTTCGGTCGGCAAGATCAGCACTGGGTCGGCCGAGGCGAGCTTGATGGCCGGAACTGGCGCCTCGGGCGCTGCCGCTTCAGCGGTGACTGCGCTTGGTGTCGCAGCGACCGCGGCGGCGATATCCGCGGTCAGGGCGACGCCGTCCTCGATGGCCGCAGCGTGCGGGATGTCGGCGAGGTCGAGCCGACCAAGATCTTTTGCGCGCGAGACGGCAGAAGCATTGGCGCCGCTGTTTTCGATCAGGGCAGGGGCGTAGGCGGACAAAGAGAGCGCCAGCCAGCCGGCGAGAACCGCCGAGGGGCAGGAGACCGCCACCAGAAGAGACCGCCGATCATTCATGATCCCTGCCTCCAAACGGTTCTATTGAACCTCGTCTTCTCCGAACAGTCTGACCAGACAGTCTTGGCCAAACAGTCTTGGCCAAACAGTCTTGCACGAAAAGGCACGCCGCGCGCCGATTGTTCGGAGGACGGTGTGGCAGCGCAATGGCGCAATTCGGCGAAAGCGGGCTTTTCGACCAGGTGTTGCGCGGCGGCAACGCGGGTTCCCATCGCGGTTCCACCGGCGCTTGCGCGCGGGCGGTGTAGAAAATTCGATAAAGACGAATATTTTGGCGCCGGCCGGCGTAAGGGTGTTTCGCCCACACGTTGCGCAACCTTGTCACGGTCGGCGCGTTAGGCGCCCATGACGCACTCCTCGCTTCGTCCGATGGACGCCTTCGACCCCACCGAGCCCGCCATCCTGCACGACCAGCTCTCCGATACGATCATCACCTGGACCGCTGAGCAGGCCGATGATTTCAGGCGGGCCAGCCGGCCAGGCGGTGACGGAACCGTGATCTGGAAGGACTACGTTTTCGACGGCTGGGGCCATGTGCTCGGCGGCTGAGCCCCGCCCACGCGCATTAAACATATTGCCATGCACTCGGCGCGTTGTTGCGTTGCAGCAGTGCATGTCGCAATGCAGCAAAATGCGCTTAGATGTGCTCCGAACGTTTCATTCAGGAGCATCACCCATGAACAAGAAGACTCTGTCGATCGCCGCCGCCATCCTGACGATCGCTGGCAGCACCGTGGCTTTCGCCGCCGAGCTGCCGACTTACGAGGCCAACGGTTTTCCGGTGTCCCCGATGCAGGTGCGCGTGCTCGGTGCCGCGCATGTCGAGCAGCAGGCCTCGGCGCCCACCACGATCGCTTCGGTCCACCAGACCCGCGTTCTGTCGCCGCGCAAGATGAAGACCGCTGATGTCACGACGGGCAGCGCCCGCTGATTTGGGGGCGCCACTAGCCAACATCAAGTCAACGTGATGCAGGCTCGTTTTCTCCGAGCCTGCCCGGACCGCGTTCCCTTTCGGGAGCGCGGTCTTTTTTTGGCGCAGCGAGTGATGATCACGTGCCACTTGTGTACGGCCGTTCAAAGCGAGTGTGATCTCTTTAATAGTTGCTTTGCAGATCGCGGCACTTGATGCGGCCGCCGCTTATTGAGCAGCCAAGAATCATTTTTCATAATGGAGTAGTCATGCCCGTTGCACAGAAAGCCGTTGTTGCAAGCGTCTCGCCGCGCGCGTTCATTCTCAGGCATCTCGCGTCGTTCGCAGCCGCCGCGCTGTTCGTGTTCGTGCTCAGCCTGACGTATGGGCTTGATCTTAGCCCCGGGTTTTTCTGACGGGCTACGCATGCTTCGATAAGCGCAGGCTCGACGGCGAGCGGCCGTAGAGCTCTGCGAAGGCGGCGTTGAAACGGCGCAGGCTGCCGAAGCCGGCCTGGAATGCGATGTCAGCCATGGTGTGATCGCCGGCATCGAGCAGGCGTTTTGCGCGCTGGACGCGCAGCGTCTTCGCAAGCTGCTGCGGCGTGGTGCCGACGTGACGCTCGAACAATCGCGCCAGATGACGCGAGGAGATGCCGAGCCGCATCGCGAAAGACACCACCGAATCCTCGTCGAGCGCGCCCTCATTGATGAGCTTCACCGCGCGTGCGACCGTCGAGCGCGTGCCGTTCCAGGCCGGGCAGAACGGTGCGGTCTCGGGACGGCATCGCAGGCAAGGGCGGAAGCCTGCGGCTTCGGCCGCGGCGGCTGACGGATAGTAGGAGACGTTGCGCGTCAGCGGCTGCTTGGCCGGACAGACCGGGCGGCAATAGATGCCCGTGGTCTTCACCGCCGTGAAGAAGCGGCCGTCATAGCGGGGATCGCGGCGCAGGCGCGCTGCATTGCAGACATCAAAGCTCAGCATGGCCTGATGATAGCGCATGGCCGCGCAGGCGAAAGGGCCGCGGGATGACCGAGTCCGATTGCGGCGAGCCGCGATGGGCAGGGCGGCTTAGAAAGCCGCCCTCGACGCAAGCCCCCCTGCGATGCCAGTCTTGGAGCCCGGCGTGACCAGCCCGAAAGACATCGTCCTCAACGCCTGGAAGATTGTTTCAGTATGCGACTCGATGCGCATCGCCGCGCTGTTCACCGACGACGCTGAGTGGATCGCGCCGAAGGGCAACGCCACCGCGGTCGCGCTCGATTACACCGACCACATGATCCGCGCGCAAGCGATCGCGCGCTTCATCGCAGGAGATGCACAGGATGTTCTCCGGGATCGATATCGGCTTTCGCGGCGTCTATGCCGACGGCGATGTGGTGATCGTGGAGGAGCGGATGCGCGCTACACTTGCCGGGGGAGCGCGTTACGAGAATGACTATAGCTTCGTGTTCACGGTGGCCGGCGACAAGATCCGCGAGGTGCGGGAATACGTGGACACGCGCAAGAGATGGCGGATGGTGTTCGGCGAGGAGGCTCGATGAGCAGGCATATTTTCCGCCGCGTGCCAGCCCTGCAACCGCATGGGTTGAGCCTCGTCGCTTGCTGACATAAGGCATGCTCCATGGATCAGCGAACGAGCGCCGACGCTCTCATTCGGAGGAACGATCAGGCGCCGGCCCTTGTCGGCGTGCTCTGCGGCCTCGCCGCGGCGGTGTTCTGGGCGCTTGGCTTCGCCGGCACGCGGCACGGCCTCAAGGTCGGCTTCACGCCGGTCGATCTGCTCGTGCATCGCTATGTCTGGTCCGGCATCGCATTCCTGCCGTTGGTGGTACGCGGCGGAATCTCCGATCTCTGCGGCATCGGTTGGGGCAGGGGCCTTGTGCTGATGGTGCTCGGCGGCCCGGTGATGTCGCTGATCTCCTACACTGGTTTTCTGTTCGTGCCGCTCGGCCATGGCAGCGTGATCCAGCCCTCCTGTGCGACGCTCGGCGGCCTGCTGCTCGCGGCCCTGTTCCTGAAGGAGCATGTTTCCGCGTCGCGCATCGCCGGCGCTGTCGTCATCGTCGGCGGGCTCGGTGTGATCGGCGCGGAATCGATCGGCCATATCGGCGTCGACGGCGTGCTCGGCGATCTGACCTTCGTGCTGACCGGATTGATGTTCGCAGGTTTCGGCGCGCTGCTGCGCCACTGGCGTGTCTCCGCCGTGTCGGCTGCGCTCGTCATCAACGTGCTGTCGCTGCTGCTGTTGCCGATCTACCTCATGACCGGCGGGCTCGCGCGGATCGCGGCGATCGGTATCGGTGAGAACGCCATTCAGGCGCTGGCGCAGGGCGTGCTTGCAGGTCCCGCTGCGCTTTATCTGTTCGCCGTCTCGGTGCAGCACCTCGGCGTGGCCCGCGCCGCCGTTGTCCCCGCCTGCGTGCCGGCGCTGACGGTGCTCACCGGCTGGCTCCTGCTCGGCGAGCCACCGACACTATTGCAGACGGCGGGATTGGTGACGGTGCTGTGCGGATTCTATCTGGCGCAGCGGCAGCGATAGATTGCGGCCTCCGCACGGCGCTTACCATTCGATGGCGGCAAACTTGACGCCGCGACAGGTCAGCTCCCGCCCGAGCCGCTCGGCGCGTTCGCTAGCGGATTTGCCCTGGCGAGTCCGGGGGCTCGGCTTACGCCTTCCTCACGAACTCCGATTTCAGATTCATCGCGCCGATGCCGTCGATCTTGCAGGCGATGTTGTGGCCGTCGGTCGCGTCCTGCAGGTGGATGTTGCGGACCTTGGTGCCGCCCTTGACGACGGAGGACGAGCCCTTGACCTTGAGATCTTTCATCACGATGACGCTGTCTCCATCGGCGAGCGCATTGCCGTTGGCATCGCGCACGCCGGCCTCCTGCGCGGCATCCGCGGCGGCCTCCGCCGTGCCGCTCCATTCATGGCCGCATTCCGGGCAGACCCAGAGGCCGCGATCCTGATAGGCGTGCTCGGAGTTGCAGGTCGGACATTTCATCGCGTCGGTCATCGTTCGCCTCGTCGCCCGTCACGGGCGCGCCGCACGCTTTCCGCCGGAAAAAGATGGATTGGGAGCAAATCCTTTACCATGGCTTTCAGTCCTTGGGGAACCCTTGGAAATTTAGGAGTTCAGGAAAAAATCTGCGGTATCGAGGTCCGGGATTTTTGCGGCTGCGTCGGTTCGACGTCGCTGCGCAAGGAGCGTCCAGGAGCCACGTCCCGTCATGAGCGAGCACCGCGCCGCAGTCAGACATCACATTTTGCGGACCGGCATTGTCGAGTTCGACAACGGCACCGGCAAGACCATCAGCGCACCCTGCACGATTCGCGATGTCTCCGGCACCGGCGCGCGCCTCGGCCTCAACGCCTCGCTCTGGGTGGCCGAGCAGTTCACGCTGGTCTTCAGCAGCGGACTGCGCAAGGACTGCCGGGTCGCCTGGCGCAAAGGCAGGCTGATCGGCAGCGCGTTCGTGGACGGCTATGCAAGCGCGGATGAGCAGGCCGTGATGATGACCGCGGACGAGCAGTCCCGGCACCGGCTCGGGATCGGTGCGCGCCTCAAGGCTGCGCGCGAAAAGCGCGGCTACACGCAAGGCCAGCTCGCCGAGCTCATCGGCGCCACGCCCGCCTTCGTGTCGCTGGCCGAGCAGGGCCAGGCGGACATTCCGCTCTATCAGCTGATGCACATCGCTGATCTGCTGATGGTCGGCCTCGACGGGCTCGTCGCGGGACCGGCGCCTGAGGATGTCAACGCGGCGTAGGTGACGACCTGTCAAAACAAAAACGTCGAAAACAACCCCATGCACAGTAGAAATCCCGAGGGATTTCAGAATGTTGCAAATCCGAAAAATCATTGACGATGGGCCGTAGCCCGGATGGAACGAAGCGCAATCCGGGAATCCTGCGGGGGCACCGGTCCCGGATTACGCTGCGCTCCATCGGAGCTACGGCCTCAAATCCACTTCGGTGATACCGAATCGAATTTGACTCGTCGGGCAAAACAGGAGCAGTATGGCATGATGGCGCCGCTGGAAGCTGGTGGCTCGCCAGCTGCGGAGCGACATGCCGAAAAAAGCAAAACCAAAAAGAAAACTGAAGACCTTCCAGACCTCGCTCGGCTTCTACGACCAGGCGATCGCCGCGCCCTCGATGAAGGCAGCGCTGGACGCCTGGGGCGCCAGGTCCAATCTGTTTCATCAGGGCGCCGCGAAGGAGACTGACGACCCCGACATCGTCGCGGCGACCATGGAGAAGCCGGGCGTGGTGCTCAGGCGTCCGGTCGGATCGGATGGGGCGTTCACCGAGCATTCTGAGTTGCCGACCGATCTCGCTGACGACGCGGCCAAGCCGAAGCGCAGGCCGAAATCCAAGCCGAAAAAGAGTCCTTCAAAGGCTGCAAAGCAACCATCCCGCAAGATCGACGATCAACAGGCGCGCAAGGCCGCCGCGGCGTTCGCGAAGGAAGAGCGCCGGCGGGAAGCCGAGCGCCGCAAGGAGGAGATCGCTCGCGCCAAGGAGCGCGCGCGCCGCGAGAAAGCGGTCGCGAGTGCACAGGCGGCGCTGGACGAGGCGAGGCGGGAGCACGAGGAGCGGGCGGAGGCGATCGACGCGGAGCGCGCTGCGCTCGATGGGCGTGCCGAGGCAGAGCAGAGCCGGTGGGACAAGCAGCGGATGAAGCTGACGGAGGCGGTGCGACGTGCGCGGGAGTAGGGCTCAGCCGCGCGCTTCGAGGCAAGCGCGGACCTTGTCTGCCTGCGCGCGGGGCACGGCATGGGCGCGCCACTGCTCGCGCGTGGCGCCCGCTGCGGTCAGGCACCGGCCGATGTTGCGATCGTAAGCGTCCTGGGACATGCGCTCGCGCTTGGCCTGGCACGCAGCGTTGCCGCCACACTCGTAAACGGGGGCAGCCTTGGCCATCGAGATACCCAGGGACAAAAACGCCACGACGAAAAATGCCATCGGCTTGTACATATATCCCCCAAAGGCTGGAATCGATTTGCTTCAATCGCCAGACGTTTAGCGTGTTGGATCGCTGTTTGCAATCCTGGCGAGAGCGGAGTCGATCAAAGCGCAGCACGCTGCGCTGGAGAGCGCGCCGAGGCGGAGCAGAGCCGGTGGGACAAGAAGGATGAAGCCGACGGAGGCGGTGTGGCCGGCATCGGTCATTCCGGCAAAGCTTGATCGCAAATTCGCTTGCCTTGCCTGGCGTCCTTTTGCACTCTGGCGGGAAGGAGACCAACGCATGAAGATCATGACTGTCGCGTTTGCGCTCGGAACCGCCCTGGTGCTGTGCAATCTCGGAATATCGGATGCCGACGCCCGGACGCGGAAGGCTCGCGTGGTGGATGAACAACGGCTGAGGGTGGATGTCCCCGTGCTCAGGCCGACGCCGTGGGATTACAATATTGTTCCGCGTTATCGTTATCGCCCGGAAGACGACCGGGTCGATCCCTACGGCCCGCCGCTGGTGTCGTCGTGGGTTCGGTATGAGGGCTGGCGGTGGCCGTATTGGTGGTGATCCCGTAGCCCGGATGGAGCGCAAGCGTAATCCGGACCATCCGCATCGCACGATCGCCCGCATGGCACGAATCCCGGATTTCGCTTGCGCTCATCCGGGCTACGTCCTTAATCGTCGTCGGCCGCAAGCCGCTGAAACTGCCGCTTCATCGCGTTGACCCTGGCGATATAGCTCGCGACGAGGTGATCGCCGCAGCGCTCGTCGGCGATCATCGCAAACTTGCGGCGTGCGTAGGCCATGGCGGGGCCTGCGCCGCAGAGATGGATGAAGGCGGCGAGATCCTGCCGCTCGCGCGCACTCGCCTTCACATCGCCCGCGCGGGCGAGAACATCGGCGACATTGCGGTCGAGATACACCGATGCCAGCTCGATCGCGTGGCTCGGGATCGCGCGGCTATAGAGGAAGGGAGACCCGCAGCCGGCTTCCGTGACCGCGTTGCTGCGAATACAGAACCGCGCAGCGTCGGCATAGGCTGCGTCCAGCATCTGGAAGAGGCCGACGGCACTCGATGCGGGCCGGTAGATCGCGAGGGGATTAAAACTCCATCGCCAGCGCCAGTAGGTGCGCGCGAGCGGATTGCCCGATGTTTCGACCTGCGCCAGGGCGGCCAGCAATTCGGGCGTGATCGTCGCGGTGGCATGCTTGCGGAACAGCGACCCGTATTGCCGCCAAGTCTCCGATGGCTCCTTGTCGAGCGCGTGGCCGACAAGGACGAACAGCTCGGTCGGCTTGCGCATCGTTTGATAGGCGATGTTCACGAGCGCGACGACCGCAAGCAGCATCGCCACGGCGCCCCCGATCTGAACCATCCGCGGTGCGCGCGCGAAAGTCTTTCGCATCCATCGCGCGCTACGCCTGAGCTTGCGAAGGCGAGAGAGGAGGGGCTTGCTTCGTCCTGGCATCGGTCTTCTGGGAGTGCATTGCGGAGGCTTTGTAGCTGGTTAACGCGGTCACCAGCCCTTGAAATCCGGCTTCTTTTCTCTCTGGTCGCGTCTTTTCAAGTCGCCGCTCCGTACTCCCACGGCAGCTCGTATCCTTGATGGAAATAACCCGAGGTTGTACTGTGCGCCGCAACAGGGTTAATTTTGTGTGAATGGATCGTTGGAATGACCGTCATTGAAAGCGTGGTGTCGGCGGAAGCTGCGGAGCGGAAGATGCCGCCGGGCGTGCTGGTCGAAGGGCCGGTGGTCGACGCCAAGTTTCGCGATTCCTACATCTCCTTCGTCATCATGATCAGCGGTTCGATCGCGGCGCTGGTCTGGGCGTTCTGGCAAGGCATCGGCTGGGTGGAGGTTTCGGTCTTCGCCGGCACGTTCGCGCTGTCCACGGTCGGGATCGGCTTCATGCATCGCTACTTCGTCCACCGCAGCTTCCGCTGCGGTCCGGTGATGCGGACGTTGTTCGCGGCCATCGCCACCATGGCGGTGCAGGGCTCGATCCTGAAATGGGTGAGCAATCATCGCCGGCACCATCTTCACTCCGACAAGCCGGGCGACGTCCACAGCCCTTACTATGACGGCGACGGCAATCCCTATGTCACCTTCGCCAAGGGGATGATGCATGCGCAAGGCGGCTGGGTGTGGGATCAGGCCACCACCGATGCCGGATACTACGCCAAGGATATCCTGGCCGATCCGATCGCCATGTTCTTCACCAGGACGCGCTGGTACTGGTACGCGCTCTCGGCGATGATCATTCCGGGCGCGATCGGCTACGCCTTTGGCGGCGTGCACACCATGACCGGCTGCATCCTGTTCTCCGGCCTGTTCCGCAGCTACCTCATGACCATGGCGACCTCGCTGGTCAATTCGGTCTGCCACAGCGACGGCCGCTATGGCTACCGCCGCTTCGATCTCGACGACGGCACCACCAACGAGTTCGTGACCACGATCCTCACCTTCGGTGAAGGCCTGCACAACAACCATCACCGGTTTCCGCGCGACGCCTACATCTCGCACGCCTGGTACGAGATCGACATCAACGGCCTGATCATTCTCGGGCTCGGGAAGCTTGGCCTCGTGCACGACATTTTCGCGGCTGGGAGCAGAACGCGTCCCTCTGGCGGTTCAGACGGCGGAGAACGTTCAGTGGCAGATACCGAAGCGATCGTCTAAAGGCTGTAGGATGGGTAGAGCGGAAGCGAAACCCACCAATCGCCGTCATCGCACGATGGGTTTCGCAAGTGCTCTACCCATCCTTCGGGCTCGGTGCTCGACTACGCCATGGATTTGGCCACACCGATCTAGTGGTGTGCTCACTAGCGCGGGCGCTTTGATGGCCCACGGGGCACGAAGTTTAGGCCGATGAACTATCTGGATCTCATGGACGACCGACGGACACCGGCGCCCTCCAACGCCATCCGCGCGCTGGAGCAACACATCGGTGCGCCGTTGCCCGCGCCCTACAAGGAGCTGCTGGCGCAATCGGACGGCGGCGGCTTCGACCGCTGCGGCGTCGAGCTGCCTTGGCGCAACGACCGCACCGTTTTGGACGTGCTATTCACGACGCATCCGACCGACAGCTACGGCGTCATCGACAATTACGATGTGTATCGGAGCATGAATCGAATCCCCCGGCTGAGCTGCCCCTTCGCACCCGATCCCGGCGGCGACCTGTTCCTGCTGAGTCTGGAGGAGGACAGTTATGGGCAGGTCTTCTACTGGGATCACGAGCATGAACCGGTGGACGGTGGCGACATGTTCGCCGATTTCCCGAACACAAACGAACTCGCGCCCGATCTTGAAACCTTCATTCTCGGCTTGGGAGAGGGGTGAATGGATATGCAGCTAGTAGGATGGGTTGAGCCCTTGCGAAACCCATCGCTTCTGTCGATTAGCTAGCGATGGGTATCCCTTCGCTCCACCCATCCCGCGGGCTCACCAATCCGGATCGCCGTAGTAGGGATCGACCATATAGGGCGGGGGCATCCAGGGCCCTCGCGACGGCCGGGGCCGCCGCGGTGCGGCCGCCTGCGCGTGCGGCCGTGGAGGCGTAGCGGCATCGTTGTTCATCACGCTGCGCGCGGCGGGTTTCGCGGATGCAGGTGCGGATGACGATGCGGACGACGTCGTCGGCTCCTTTTGCAGCGCCTGGACCTGTGCGGCGAGGCGTGCGTTAGCCGCCGCATCCTTCTCCTGCGCCGCCTTGAGCTGCTGAATGGTGTCGGCCTGCTCGCGCAGCGTCTGTTCGTTGCGGCTTTTCAGTTGCTCGAGCTTTCCGTTGATGTTCGCAAGCTCGCTGGTGATGGTCTTGAGCGATTGCGCGAGATCAGACGACGACGGGTCAGGCGTCGTGGCGCCCGTTCTTGAAGCGTCGGGTCTTGAAGCGTCAAACCCTGCATTGCTCTCCGTGTCCTTGCCGACCGGCGGCGCGGGCACCGTGCCGGGCTCATCCGCGGCAGCCAGCTGCACGGCCGCCGGTTGCGCCGGACTTTCAACCGCGGACGCTTGCGGAGGCCGAGTGGCGGCCGGTGGAGCCCATCGCGCCATGATCGATTTGGTCATCGACCCGGCCTGATCGCTATATTGCGAAGCGAAGGCTGCACCGAGAATGCCGATCGCCAGCACGAGACCGACCAGAGCACGCAGCATGGGCCGATCTCCCTTCAGGCCTTGGTTGCGAACCTCGCTATCTGGCGCCGGCGCCGCGGCCTTGGGAGTCTTGTCCTCGGGAATCTTGTCCTTGGGAGCCTGGATAGTCTCCGCACCGGCGCTTGCTCGCGAGACCCGCGGGCCTTCGCTGCCGCGTTCCATTCCGGAAACCAGCCGGTCCAGCCGCGCAAGGTCTTGCTCCGCGCTCTTGATCCGGTCGTAGGCCCGCGCCAGCCCGCCATCGGCGCGCACCTCGTCCGGCTTGGGAGCGTCCGGCTTAGGGGCATCAGGCTTGTGATCGTCAGGTTTGGGGTCGTTCGTCTCGGGCACCGATGCGCTCTCGATCCAGTCGGCGTCAATGGGAGTGCTGCAGTCCGATCGTTGGAACGATAGGTCGCGCCGCTGTCCAACACAACGCGCGTGCGAAGGAGAAATTATGGCGGGCTTCGGGGGCGGGCGTGGGCGTTGCCGAACCGGCATGCGTCGCGAGCGTCAGGTACATGACCGAAAGCGGTGTGGCTCCCGCTGATGCCCTATGTAGGTAAGCGTGACAGTTTCGCTGTCTCGTTATGAACTCGGCCGCCAGATCGCAACGGCCCGCATTGTTCTAAATCAACAAAACCCGCTGATTGGAGAATTACGCTGACGCACCGTTCCAATCCAGGAAGGAGAGTGGACATGTCGCGCCGAACCATCGTTTCACTTACCGCATCCGCAATCATTGGCATCGCCTGCATCGCGACTGTTTCGACCGACGCCTTCGCGTATCGAAGAGGCGTCGGGGTTGGTCGAGTTGGTGTTCATCACGGCGGTGTCTATCGCGGTGGCGTCTATCGTGGTGCAGCCGTGCGCCGCGGAGTTGCCGTGGGCGTCGGAGCTGCTGCGGTTGGTGCGGCAGCTTACGGGGCTTACGGAGCCTACGGCGGCTATCGCCGCTGCGGCTACGAACCTTACCCGCCCTGCTACTAGCCGGTCTTGTAGCCGGTCTTGGCGCAGCGGCCAGAGCACCGATGGGTCGGCTGTGCGCGGAGCACCTCTCTCCGAGCGGGGAGAGGTGATTCGAGTTCCGGGCCCGCACACACGGGATCCGGGCTGTGCTCGCTTGACCGTGCGTATTGGCGTGTCTGTTGCTCGACAGGTCGAATTCTAGCGAGGCGTGCGTGCCATCTTCGCCGGCCGCCACCATGAGAGGTTGAACGCCGAAAAGTCGATCGCTGCGTGCATTCGCGGCGGCCGGGAAAAAGCGGCAAAATTGCGGCTGTCAAGGATACATCAGGGTAGAACGGAGCTTATCCCCGTAATAAACCCAATGCTGTTAGGGGTTCTGGGTGCGTATGGGAGGATCAATAATGGCAAATGTCGAACAATTGCGCAGGCGGGACGGAGTGAACCTGGTCCAGCTCGAGGAGGACATTGCATCGATACGCTCGGGAAGCTCTCTTGCTTCCATTGCTCTGCCTGATTACGTCGAGCACACCGCGGGCGTGACGCGCGTCGGCGCGCTCAGTGCAGAGGCGGTCGTTCGGGACTATGAGTCCGCTGCAAAAGAGATCGAGGCCATGGGCACCGAGTTGATTGACGCCGCGCAAAAATGCGAGGCGCTGACAGCCCAGGTCCATGATGCGATCGCCTTCATGCGAGAAACGGCGGCGGAGTATCGTGAAGAGGGTCGGAAGATCTTCAGGCGCATCGAAGAATGCGCGCTGTTCACCGAAGACGTCCGCAAGACATGCGAACAGGTCAAGCGCAGGATGGTCGACGTCTCGCTTGGCTCATCGTCCAACGAGGAGTTCGCATCGCAACAGCCCGAGTTGAACGGGATCGCCGCCAAGGTGTCGATGAGCGAGATACGGTGAGGCGGGCGTAGATAGCCGTAAGGTGGGTTGAGCTCTAGGTCGTAGGATGGGCTGAGCCCTTACGAAACCCATCATCTCTCTCCGATCGAGCGGTGATGGGTATCGCTTCGCTCCACCCATCCTACGAGCTGGAGCCAACAATCAATAGCGGCCGCCGTGGCCCTTTTGCTGCGTGATCCAGTCCGACAATGTTTTCGGTGTCGATCCCACGGTCCGGCCCGGTGATGCCTTCGGATTGTCGCGAACGCCTTTCGTCGGACGGGTGCGCGGCGCTTCCGTTCCGTTGACGCTCTTCGAGCCAGCCATAGATGCTTCCGCAGCTTCCTTCTCGAGGCGCAGCTGTTTCAATCGCGCCATCTTGATGCGCTCTGCCTCGACTGCGGGTCCTTCGGACAGCAGCCGCCTGTGTTGAGCGACCTCCGCCGGGACGATGACACCGATAATGGTTGTCTCGCCGAGCGCCTTGCAGGCTTCGAGCCGATGCAGTCCCTCGACCAGAACGAGGCGGTCTCCGTCGAGCCGGACGGAAATGGGGGCCTGCTGCCCGATGTCCAGCATGCTTTCCGCGATCTCCCCGACGATCTCGGGCCTGATCGCTTTCTTCTGCTTCGTGGGAACGAAGATCTTCTCGATCGGGAAGCTTTCCGGTTTGGGCATAACTTGACTCCGCTTCTACCGGGCCCGTCGGAACCGATGCCGGCGGTGGTCGGAGTTTAGGAGGGAAGGGCTCGACGGCAAAGGTAATTTCGGCAGCGGGGTGTTAATGAATCGTAGGATGGGTTGAGCCCTTGCGAAACCCATCCCTTCTGTGGATTTGGCGGCGATGGGTATCGCTTCGCTCCACCCATCCTACGAGCTGTCGCCGCAATACCGAGCATATGTCCCTGTCGTAGACCTCGGGCTTTGCCTGCAGCTTCAGCGCAAGGCATCGGTCATTTAGGCGGCGTGTTCCGTGGATCGCGTTACATCGCCGCGGCCCGCGAGAAGGCCGGCAACGGAGATATCTTCGTCAAGCGCTTGCCAGTGCAGGCCGACGCGGCTGAGCTCGACCTGGGTGCGTTCGTCTGGCGTTGCATGGAGCAGGCGCGGAAACCACGCAAGCGGGATCCCGAGTGTCCTTCCATCGGACAGTTCGACCCACATCGTGTGTTCGTCAAAGCGAACGCTAGTTGCCGAAATGGTCATGCCAGGCCTTCAGAAGAAGCTCGCGGTTGTCTTCCACGACGCGCAGGATATTCGAAAGTTCCCGCGGATTGAAGCCATAACTGTCGGCTATTGATATGCCAGGCTCAAGCCAAATCTTGGCGTCCCGGCCGCCGCCTTTGACATGAATATGGGGCAGCTCGGGTGGCTGCCCCTCATTTGAGAAGAACTAGTAACGCAAGCCGTCCTGGCGTAATGCAACTGGCATCAATGCCTCCGGGCGGCTTGCGCTATTGGTATCAGCTGCACCCCGTCGTGCTGCCGCACGTATCGCACTTCATACACGTGCCATTCCGCACCAGCGTGAAGTTACCGCACTCCGAGCACATCTCGCCCTCATAGCCCTTGGCCTTCGCCTCCGCGCGGCGCTCGGCCTTGCTGGGCACTGCGGTTTGCGCGGTGCCGGCCTTGCTCCATTGCAGGGCCTCTAACTTCTCGGTGGGCGAGAGGTCGTGGGCCACTTCCTGCTTCAGCGCGACCGCGCCTTCCAGGACGTCGCCGGCACGGCCTGCGCCGTGCGAGGCGAGCGAGGTGACCTTGCTGCCGCCGGCCGGGGCGCTGTCGTTGCCTTGCGCGACCGCGGTCGAGCCGCCGCGCATCACCACGAGGTTGTCGGTGCGGGAGCGGGTGAGACCGCGCGACACCAGCTTGGAGGCGCGCTGGCCGTGATCATCCGGCTCCTTGCCTTCCTCGACGCCCTTGCCGAGCACGTCGAACCCGGTCTCGCTGGGATCGACATGGGCGAGGTCGAAGCGGCTGAGATAGCTCACCGCCAGTTCGCGGAAGACGTAGTCGAGGATCGAGGTCGCATATTTGATGCTGTCGTTGCCCTGCACCGGGCCCGCCGGCTCGAAGCGGGTGAAGGTGAAGGCGTCGACATATTCGTCGAGCGGCACGCCGTACTGGAGACCCAGCGACACCGCGATGGCGAAGTTGTTGATGAAGGAGCGCAAGGCCGCGCCTTCCTTGTGCATGTCGATGAAGATCTCGCCGATGCGGCCGTCGTCATACTCGCCGGTGCGCAAATAGACCTTGTGGCCGCCGACGACTGCCTTCTGGGTGTAGCCCTTGCGGCGATCCGGCATCTTCTCGCGCTCGCGCATCACGATGATGCGCTCGACCAGCTTCTCGACGATCTTTTCCGAGACCTGGGCGGTGCGGGCCGCCATCGGCTTGTCGTAGAGATGCTCGATCGCATCGTCCTCGTCCTCATCGTCGGCGATGAGCTGCGAGTTGAGCGGCTGGCTGAGCTTGGAGCCGTCGCGGTAGAGCGCGTTGGCCTTCAATGCGAGCTTCCACGACAGCATGTAGGCGGACTTGCAGTCCTCCACCGTGGCGTCGTTCGGCATGTTGATGGTCTTGGAGATCGCACCCGAGATGAAGGGCTGGGCCGCCGACATCATGCGGATGTGGCTCTCGACCGAGAGATAGCGCTTGCCGACCTTGCCGCAAGGGTTAGCGCAGTCGAACACCGGATAGTGCTCGGCCTTGAGGTGCGGGGCACCTTCCACGGTCATCGCGCCGCAGATGTGGACGTTGGCCGCCTCGATCTCGCGCTTGGTGAAGCCGACGGCCTGGAGCAGGTCGAAGCCGGGGGCCGCGATCGCCTCTGCGCCGATGCCGAGCTGGTCGCGGATGAAGTCCTCGCCAAAAGTCCATTTGTTGAAGGCGAACTTGATGTCGAACGCGGTCGGCAGCGCCTTCTCGACCTTGGCGATGGCTTCGTCGGTGAAGCCCTTGGCCTTCAGCGTCGTGGCGTTGATGCCGGGCGCGTTGGAGAGCGAGCCGTGGCCGACGGCGTAGGCCTCGATCTCCGCGATCTCGCTTTCGCGATAGCCGAGCGCGCGAAGCGCTGCGGGGACCGCGCGGTTGATGATCTTGAAGTAGCCGCCGCCGGCGAGCTTCTTGAATTTCACCAGCGCGAAGTCGGGCTCGATGCCGGTGGTGTCGCAATCCATGACGAGGCCGATCGTGCCGGTCGGCGCGATCACCGTGGTCTGGGCGTTGCGATAGCCGTGCTTCTCGCCGAGCTCGAGCGCCGCATCCCAGGCCGCTTGCGCATGGGTGACGAGGTCTCCTTGCGGGCAGGACACCAGGTCCATCGGCACGGGGTTGACGCTCAGCGCCTCGTAGCCGTTGGACTGGCCATGGGCGGCGCGGCGGTGGTTGCGGATTACGCGCAGCATGTGCGCGGCGTTCTTTTTGTAGCCGGGGAAGGTGCCGAGCTCGGACGCCATCTCGGCCGAAGTCTTGTAGGTGATGCCGGTCATGATCGCGGTCAGCGCGCCGGCGATCGCGCGGCCTTCTTTGCTGTCATAGGACAGGCCCATGGTCATCAGCAGGCCGCCGATATTGGCGTAGCCGAGGCCGAGCGTGCGGAACTCGTAGGACAGCTCGGCGATCGACTTCGACGGGAACTGCGCCATCATCACCGAGATTTCGAGCACGATGGTCCAGAGCCGGCAGAGATGCTCGTAGCCCTCGACGTCGAAGCGCTTGGAGGGGATGTCGTAGAACGTCAGCAGATTGGCAGAGGCGAGGTTGCACGCCGTGTCGTCCAGGAACATGTATTCCGAGCACGGATTGGAGGCGCGGATGTCGCCGGACGCCTTGCAGGTGTGCCAGTCGTTCATGGTGGTGTTGAAGTGCAGGCCGGGGTCGGCCGACGCCCAGGCGGCGTAGCCGATCTTTTCCCAGAGGTCGCGCGCCTTCAGCGTCTTGGTGATCTTCTTGGTGGTGCGCCCGACGAGATTCCAGTCGCCGTCGGTCTCGACCGCGCGCAGGAAGTCGTCCTTCAGCGACACCGAATTGTTGGAGTTCTGGCCTGATACCGTGAGGTAGGCTTCCGAATCCCAGTCGGTGTCGTAGACGTCGAACTGGATGTCCTTGTAGCCTTGCTTGGCGAACTGGATGACGCGCTTGATGTAATTGTCAGGCACGAGGCTGCGGCGCGCGAGCTTGATCTCGCGGCGGAGCGCCGGGTTCTTCTCGGGGTCGAAGCAGTCGTCGCCCGAGCCCTCGCAATTGACGCAGGCCTTCAGCACCGCCTTGAGGTGCTTCTGGTTGATCTTGGATCCGGTGACGAGAGCCGCAACCTTCTGCTCCTCCTTCACCTTCCAGTCGATATAGGTCTCGATGTCGGGGTGATCGACGTCGACGACGACCATCTTGGCGGCGCGGCGCGTGGTGCCGCCGGACTTGATCGCGCCCGCCGCGCGGTCGCCGATCTTGAGGAAGCTCATCAGGCCGGACGAGCGGCCGCCGCCGGAGAGGCGTTCGCCTTCGCCGCGCAGCCGCGAGAAGTTGGAGCCGGTGCCGGAGCCGTATTTGAACAGGCGGGCTTCGCGGACCCAGAGGTCCATGATGCCGCCCTCGTTGACGAGGTCGTCACCGACGCCCTGGATGAAGCAGGCGTGCGGCTGCGGATGCTCGTAGGAGGATTTCGACCGGGTCAGCTTGCCGGTGAAGGGGTCGACGTAATAATGGCCCTGGCCGGGGCCGTCGATGCCATAGGCCCAGTGCAGACCGGTGTTGAACCATTGCGGCGAGTTCGGCGCGACCATCTGCATGGTCAGCATGTAGCGGAGCTCGTCGTAGAAGGTCTGGGCGTCCTCGTCGGAGGAGAAGTAGTTGCCCTTCCAGCCCCAATAGGTCCAGCAGCCGGCGAGACGGTCGAACACCTGCTTGGCCGAGAGCTCGCTGACATAGCGCTCCTTCTCGGGCAGGAGGGCGAGCGCCTCGGTATCGGGCACGGAGCGCCACAGGAAGGACGGGACGGACTCTTCCTCGACCTTCTTCAGGCGCGCGGCGACGCCGGCCTTGCGAAAATACTTCTGGGCCAGGACGTCGGAGGCGACCTGCGACCACGCGGTCGGCACCTCGACATTGTCGAGCTTGAACACGACCGAGCCGTCGGGATTCCTGATCTCCGACGTGGTCAGCCGGAACTCGATGCCGGCGTAAGGTGACTGTCCCGAAGTGGTGTGGCGCCGCTCAATCCGCATGGTCTTGCCCCGTCCTATCTTTGACCGGACCGCCTCCGTTCAGGCGTGCCGGGTCATCATTTCATTTCGCGGTGCTCGAGGCCGCGTGGCCCTTGGCATCGCAGTTCAGCCGGTAGACCCGGCCCGTTTTCTCCCGACGCGATTGCTCGATGCGCGCACCGATCATCCGCCGGCACGTCCAGACCCATCCGCCCCAAAGGGATGAGCCCGACATGCGTTCAACGCCCCACAACGTCACGTCTTCAACCATTGCCATCCGAGCCTGTTTCCAGCCCGTTCAGGCGCCCGAAAGATCCGCTCTCGCCGGGCAGACAAGCCCGTATCCCGCTGCCTTTGTCTGGCTCGGCGGAGTGCTGTTTTGCAGACCCTTTGGGGGAGTGCCGGCGGGACGCAAACACACTCGCGCCGAACGGATCGAAAACTAGGACTCTCCGTTACGCCCGTCAAGAACTAGTGCGAGTTCCTGAATCAAATACTAAATATGGTGGATTGTGGGGGATAACAGGGGGCAGGCCCGCGCCTGTTGTTGAGCCAAGTATCAGTGAGTCCTCAGGGATTCCCAACCGAAAAAATTTCCATCTTGGGGCGCCGCTGAGGCTTCACCCCGCTGTTCACAGGGCAGGTATATTTTTGAATGGCGGGCTTGCCTCCGGGGGACTCACGTAGGGCTACGGAAGGTGAGGGCAGGCATGCCCGCCGGGGTGGTGGTGGGAGGGGCGAATCCGCGCCAAGCTCGGTCAAATTTTGCCGGACTACCCACATGCTTGATTCGACTCGGCCGGTGCTGCGAGCGCGCATCGCCCCGGCCGGCCTGATGTTCCTCGCCATCACCTCGGTGGGCTGGGGCTTCAACTGGCCGGTGACGAAATTCCTGCTCTCCGAGCTGCCGCCGCTGACCTTGCGCGGGGTGACCGGCGTGTTGGGCGCGGTGCTGCTGGCGGCGCTGGCGCTGATGCGCGCTGACAGCCTCAGGGTCCCGCGCGAGATCTGGCCGCGCCTTGTGACCGCCGCGGTCCTCAACGTCACCGGCTGGATGGTGCTGATGGGCCTGGCGCTGCTGTGGCTGCCGGCGAGCGAAGCCGCGCTGATCGCCTACACCATGCCGGTCTGGGCCTCGCTGATCGCCTGGCCGGTGCTGGGCGAGCGGCCGACCTTGTTGCGCACCATCGCGCTGGTGATGGCTTTTGCCGGCCTCGCCTCGATCATGGGCGGCAACGGCTTTGCCGCCACCGCGGACAAGCTGCCGGGCATCATCATGGCGCTGTGCGGCGCGCTCGGCTTCGCACTCGGCACGGTGTTTTCGAAGAAGTACCCCATCCGTCTGCCGCCGATCACGGCCGCGGCCTGGCAGATCGGGATCGGCTGCCTGCCGATCACGATCATCGGCCTCGCCATCGAGACCACGCATCTGGAGCTGGTGACGCCGGTCGGATGGTGGCTGCTGGTCTATTCGACCGTGGTGCAGTTCTGCATCGCCTATGTCAGCTGGTTCGCTGCCCTTGCGCGCCTGCCGGCCTCCGTCGCCGCGATCGGGACCATGGCAGTGCCTGTCATCGGCGTGGTGGCGTCCGCGATCGCGCTCCACGAGCCGTTGGGAGCAGGGCAGATCGCCGCGCTGATCTTCACGCTGGCGGCGGTGGTGCTGGCGACGCGGTAATAGGGCGCGGACTCATGAAGTTTGGCCGCCCGATGTCCGCCTTGCTGCGGCTGAAGATTTCGAACATGTGAAGGCGGCGAGCTTCCAAAGTTCCGCCGCCCGTGGGATGTTCGGGCCATGAATCTGCGGCGATTGCTCAGAGTTGCGTTCGCGGTCTTGGTGACCGTCGGTTTGACGTTGGCGCCCTTGGCGGCGCCGGCGGCCGCTGCGCAAGCTCGTCTTGACGGCATGAGCGACATGTCGATGTCGGCCGACATGCCCTGCTGCCCCAACGACCAGAAGAGCAATGACTGCCTGGACTGCCCGCTGGTTGCGATGTGCGTTCTGAAGACGACCCAGGCGGGACCCTCCGAGGCCGTCGCTTTGCCGCTGCGACACGCGATCCGGACCACCCACTCGGTGGCGGACGATTTGGTCGGCGACGGTTTGGTCCGTCCACCTCCCGACCAACCCCCTCGAACCCTGGCCTGAGCGGCGCTTGACGCCGATCGCGTCCGTGCGCCTCGCGCGCGCGGATGACGCGCGCCGCCTCGGCGGCGAATTCAGGACATCGAGGATACAACATGAAGACGTCTACCTTCGCGCGCGCCGTCCAGGCCGCGTTGATCGCTGCGGCCATCGGCGGCGCAAGCTCGGCCGCATTGGCCGACATCAAGGACTATAAGTTCGAGCTCGTCGACCAATCGGTGCAGGCCGGGCCAGACAAGGTCGTCACCGTCCGGCTCGTGAACACCAAGACCGGCAAACCGGTGCCGGATGCGGTGATCTTCGCCAGCCGTTTGGACATGGCTCCGGACGGCATGCAGGAGATGGCGACCAAGGTCGCGCCCATGCCGGGGACGGAGCCGGGCACGTACCGCTTCAAGGCGACCTTCGGCATGGCGGGGCGGTGGCAGCTTTCGCTCGGAGCCAAGGTCCAGGGCGAGACCGGCACCGTCGAGAACAAGCTCGTCATCACGGCGCAGAAGTGACCCGCCCCATCGCAGCAAGCCTGGCCGCCGCGTTGATCGCGGCGGCGGGCATCGCGTTCGTCGTCGCCGGCCCGCAGCGGCCGACGGCGCGAATCGCCGCCGTGATCGGCCCCGCTGCGGCCGAGGAGAGCGGCGCCGCGATCTACTACCAGGATCCGGACGGCAAACCGTCGTACTCGCTGGTGCCGAGAAAGACCCGGGATGGCCGGGATTTCCGCGCGGTGCCCGCAGGCGCCGACGTCAGCTTCGACGACGAGCAGGTGGCAGCCCCGCCGCCGGCGACACCGGCCGGCGCCTCCGGAGAGCGCAAGATCAAATACTACCGCAATCCCATGGGCCTGCCGGACACATCGCCGACGCCGAAGAAGGATTCGATGGGAATGGACTACATCCCCGTCTACGAGGGCGACGACAGCGACGACGGGTCGATCAAACTCTCGCCCGGCAAGATCCAGCGGACCGGCGTCAAGTCGGAGCCCGCAGCGATGCGCGTGATCCGGACCGTCATCAGGGCGCCGGGCACGATCGCGCTGGACGAGCGGCGGATCTCCGTCGTCGCCATGCGGGCGGAAAGCTTCATCCTGAAGGTCGCCGACGTCACGACCGGATCTCACGTGATCAAGGGGCAGCCGCTGATGGAGGTCTACAGCCCATCCATCTCCTCTGCTGCCGCCGAGTACCTCACCACCATCACCTCGAAGACGACCAGCGGCGACGTTCAGTATGGCCGTGGATCGCGCCAGCGCCTGATGAATCTGGACGTGCCCGATGCTGCGATATCGGCGATCGAGAAGAGCCGGACCGTGCCGACGTCGATCGGATGGACTTCGCCGCGCGACGGCATCGTGCTGGAGCGCAACGCCATCGAGGGCATGCGCGTCGAGCCGGGCGGCGTCCTGTTCCGGATCGCTGACCACTCGATGGTGTGGGCCCTGATCGACGTCGCCGAACGCGACCTCGGCATGATCGCCACGGGCCAGCCCGTCACGGTCAAGGCGCGGAGCTTTCCGGGACGGGAGTTCACGGGAAAGGTCCAGGTCATCTACCCCGAGATCAACAAGGAGACCCGGACGGCGCGCGTGCGGATCGAACTGCAGAATCCGGACCTGATCCTGCTGCACGACATGTACGTCGACGCCGACATCGACACCGGCAGCGGCGATGCCGTCCTCGCAGTGCCGGAGAGCGCGGTGATGGACACCGGCAGCCGGCAAGCCGTTTTCGTCGATAAGGGCCAGGGTCGGCTGGAGCCTCGTGAGGTCAGGCTCGGCCACCGGGGCGGCGGCTTCGTGGAGGTCCGTCAGGGTCTCGCGGAGGGCGAGGCCGTGGTGGTCTCGGCGAATTTTCTGATCGATGCCGAAAGCAACCTGAAGGCCGCGCTGAAGGGCTTTACCGAGGGAGCGCAGCAATGATCGCGCGTCTCATCGCCTGGTCCGCCCGCAACCTGCTGCTGGTCCTGTTCGGGACCGGCTTCGCCGCCGCGGCGGGGCTGTACGCGCTTCTGCATCTGCCGCTCGATGCCATCCCGGATCTCTCGGACACCCAGGTCATCGTCTACACGGAGTACCCGGGCCAAGCCCCGCAGGTGATCGAGGACCAGGTCACCTATCCGTTGACGACGGCGATGCTGACCGTGCCGAAATCGAAGGTCGTGCGCGGCTTCTCTTTCTTCGGCGTCTCCTTCGTCTACGTCATCTTCGAGGATGGCACCGACATCTACTGGGCGCGCTCGCGGGTGCTGGAATTCCTCAACGGCGCCAGCGCGCGCTTGCCGACAGGCGTGAACCCCACGATCGGTCCCGACGCGACCGGCGTCGGCTGGGTCTACCAGTACGCCTTGATGTCGAAGGAATTGAACCTCGCCGACACTCGGACCATCCAGGATTGGAATTTGAAGTTCGCGTTGGCCAAGGCCGAGGGTGTCGCCGAGGTTGCGAGCGTCGGCGGCTTCGTCAAGCAGTACAACGTGATCCTCGATCCGCAACGCATGCGCGACCGCGGCATCACCATGCAGAAGATGCGCGATGCCATCCGCGCCAGCAATGCCGACGTCGGCGGCCGGACCGTCGAACTGTCCGAGTTCGAGTACGTCATCCGCGGCAAGGGCTACATCAAGTCGATCAACGACCTCGGCGACATCGTGCTGAAGACGAACAACGGGACGCCGGTGCTGCTGCGCGACGTCGCGCGTGTCGAACTGGGCCCCGACGAGCGGCGCGGCATCACGGAGCTGAACGGCGAGGGCGAGGTCGCCAGCGGCATCGTGCTACAGCGCTTCGGCGTCAATGCGCTGGAGGTGATTGAGAACGTCAAGAAGCGCTTCCGGGAGATCGCCTCCAGCCTTCCGAAGTCGGTCGAGATCGTTCCGGTCTACGATCGCTCCAACCTGATCTACGCGGCCATCGACACGCTCAAGCACACGCTGTTCGAGGAAAGCGTCGTGGTCGCGCTGGTCTGCATCGTGTTCCTGCTGCACGTCCGTAGCGCCCTTGTCGCGATCCTGATGCTGCCCATCGGGGTCTTGATGGCGTTCGGCGCCATGAAACTGCTGGGCTTAGGCTCCAACATCATGAGCCTCGGCGGGATCGCGATCGCGATCGGCGCCATGGTCGATGCGGCCATCGTCATGATCGAGAACGCCCACAAGCACCTCGAACGGGCCGAGCCGGGAAAGCCCAGGATCGACGTCCTGATCGCCGCCGCCTCGGAGGTGGGGCCCGCACTTTTCTTCAGCCTGCTGATCATCACGGTGTCCTTCATGCCGATCTTCACGCTGGAATCGCAGGAGGGGCGGCTGTTCAGCCCGCTGGCGTTCACGAAGACGTTCTCGATGGCGGCCGCTGCGCTCCTGTCGGTGACGTTGGTGCCGGCTCTGATGGTGATCTTCGTGCGCGGGCGGATCGTTCCGGAGCGCGGGAATCCGATCAACCGCGTCCTGATCTGGATCTACCGCCCGGTGATCAAGGGCGTCATGCGCGCCAAGACGCTGGTGGTCGTGCTCGCGCTCGCTATTCTGGCCGTGAGCATCTGGCCGGCGCGGCAACTCGGTACCGAGTTCATGCCGAACCTGAACGAAGGCACGCTGCTCTACATGCCGACGACGCTGCCGGGCATCTCGGTCACGAAGGCCGGCGAACTGATGCAGACCCAGGACCGGATCATCCGTTCCTTTCCGGAAGTGGCCTCGGTCTACGGCAAGGCGGGGCGCGCCGCGACGGCAACCGATCCGGCACCCTCCGAGATGTTTGAGACGGTGGTCAACCTCAAGCCCAAGCAGGAGTGGCGGCCCGGTGTGACCATCGATGGACTGATCGCCGAAATGGACAAGGCACTGCAGTTTCCTGGGGTCTCCAACGCCTGGACCATGCCGATCAAGGCCCGCATCGACATGCTGTCCACGGGCATACGAACGCCGATCGGCGTCAAGGTGATCGGGACCGACCTGGTCGAGATCGATAAACTCGCCAAGCAGATCGAGCAGGTCCTCAAGGCCGTGCCGGGCACCTCATCGGCCTACGCCGAGCGTGGCATCGGCGGCTACTATCTGGAGGTCACCCCGGACCGTGCCGCGCTGGCGCGCTACGGCATCATGGTCCAGGACGTTCAGGACACGATCGCGACCGCGCTCAGCGGCCAGACCGTGACCACGACCGTGGAAGGGCGGCAGCGCTTTACCGTGAACATGCGCTATCCGCGCGATCTGCGCGACAATCCGCAGGCCATCGCCAACGATGTGTTGGTGCCGATGCCCGCCGGCGGCGCGGTACCGCTCGGCGAGGTCGCCAAGGTCGCGCCGGCGCGCGGGCCGACCTCGATCCGGACCGAGAACGGCCAGCTCGCGACCTACATCTACGTCGACATCCGCGATCGCGACCTCGGGGGCTACGTCGCGGACGCTAAAGCCTCTGTGCAGGCCAGCATCAAATTTCCGCCGGGCTACTACGTGATGTGGAGTGGTCAATACGAATACCTGGAGCGCGCAACCGCGCGGCTGAAGATCGTCGTGCCCGTGACGCTGCTGATCATCTTCCTGCTGCTGTATCTGAACTTCCGTTCGATCGCGGAGACGATGATCGTGATGCTCTCGCTGCCGTTCGCGCTGGTCGGCGGGCTTTGGCTGATGTGGTGGTTGAGCTTCAACCTTTCAGTGGCGGTCGCCGTTGGCTTCATCGCGCTCGCCGGCGTCGCCGCAGAGACCGGCGTCGTCATGCTGATCTATCTCAATCAGGCGCTGGCGGAGACCGCAGCCAGGCGTGCCGCCGAGGGGCGGGCCCTGACCCGCGGCGACCTCTATGACGCCATCATGGATGGCGCGGTGGAGCGCGTACGGCCCAAGATGATGACAGTCGTCGCGATCATGGCGGGCCTGCTGCCGATCATGTGGAGCACCGGGACGGGCTCGGAGATCATGCAGCGCATTGCGGTGCCAATGATCGGCGGGATGATTTCGTCGACCCTGCTCACGCTGATCGTCATCCCGGCGATATTCGGGCTTGTAAAGGGTATTGGCTTGCCAGGTGACGACCAGGGATGTTTTGGGGCTGGCCCGGGCGACCGACAAACAGCGAACAGGAGAGCGGGGCAGATTGCAGCACTGATCTTCACGCTGGCGGCGGTGGTGCTGGCGAGGCGGTGAGGCCATTACTCCGCGGCGACAATCCGCACCTGCTTGCCAGCCGGGGTGACGTCCTGCCGCCGGCCCAGCCAGACCTGCCAGGCCTGCGCGGCCAAAGCGAGGGAGCAGATGCCCCAGAACACCGGATATTCGTATCCGCCCGTGTTCCAGGTCCAGCCAAAGCCCTTCACAGTCTGGAGCGAATAGACCGCCACGGCCATCAGCCCGACCGAACCGAGCGCGGCGAAGCGCGTGCAGATGCCAAGCGTCAGCGCAATGGCGACCGACAATTCGGCCGCGGCGGCGACGTAGACCCAGGCCTCGGGCGGCGACAAGCCGGCAGACGCGAAGAACTTGACGATGGCCGGATTGAGAACGCCGAAGCCGACGAACTTTCCGGCGACGTGAGGAAGATAGAAGGCGCCGCAAGCGATGCGAATCACGTTGTCCATTCGCGTGAGGTCGAAGTTGTCTGCTTTGATCCGGAAATCGTCGGGCGCTATGAACATGGCTGCTCTCCTTTCGAACAAGCCTAAACGTCGAAGCGGCAGACGTCCTTGATGCAACTCAAGTCGAGGCTTTCGCAAATGCCTGGGACGGACGCGAAGAAATCGCCGGCCAGGAAAGCTGCGCGATTAGCCAGGCCGAGCTGCGCAAGATCCGATGCGACTGGATCAGTCGAGAAGTATGAGTGCTGCCGGTGACGACATCGTCGGGATCTCCTGCCTGTTATCTTGCGTCACGGATATCGACCAACTGACGTATTCCGGCGAGCCAACTCCGCTGCCGCTCGATTCCGGCCCTCAATTCGCTTGCGGTTCCGGCAAGCACGTTGTGCCCGCCGGCTTCGAGCTTGCGACGAACCTCGCTGTCTGCACAGATGGCGGCAACGTCGGCCGCAATCCGCGCCTTTACGATCTCCGGCATGTTGCGGCCGCCATAGATTCCGGCGAGACCATCGATCTCGAGTTCGGGGTAGCCAAGCTCGCGCACGGTTTTCACCTCAGGCAATAGCGCAGCTCTGCTTGGATTGATCACCGCCAAGAAGTGCGCCTTGCCGGTTTGCACGGGAGATTGGGATGCCGTCAGCGAGGTGACAAGCACCTGGATTCTGCCCTCTCCCAGATCGGCTTGCGGCTGAGCTCCGTCGCGATAGCTCACATAGTTCATCGAGAGCGAGTGACGCTTGAGAAAGCCCGCAAACACGTATCTCGGCAGCGTGGGAGCCGAAGCCCAGGCATAGTTGCCGGGCTGCGCCTTGAGGGCGTCGATTAATTCCGGAATGGTACCGACGCCAATGCCGTTGCTAACCGTGAGAGTGAGAACGATCGATGTAGTGGAGGCGATCGGCAGCAGATCGCGATCCACATCATAAGGAAGCTTGTCGATCAGCAGCGGCGCGACCGTCACCGAACCGATTACAGTATAGAGCAAGGTGTGATCGTCCTGCGCCGAAACGAACGCGCCGACGCCGATTGTCCCTTCGGCACCCGTTCGATCTTCGACGATCACCGGTTTGCCCCACCGTTTGGACAACGCATCCGCGAAAATACGTGCTGCCGCGTCGTTGGCGCTGCCTGGAGGAAACGTCACCACGATCTTCACAGCCCGCTCGGGCCATTCGGCCATGGCTGCCTTTGGCAGGACAGGCGTCAGGCTGCAAAGCAGCAACATCAACAAAGTCCAGCGCTGACGACGCATGACATTCTCCTCAAGACACAGGATATGAGCCGGACCGCTTTGGTTACAAAACGAGGCAGCCGTCGACTGACGACTTCGAAACGCCTAGCCCGTCGGGAGCCCGGCGACATGTCGTTAAAGCTGGCTTCCTCATCACGCTTCCTCGACAATGCAAATTCTAGGATGCAGCGTAGGCACCAGGGCCGGTCGCGTCGAGAAGCTTTGACGAACTTCAGTCGTGAGTTATTATCACGAATACGGGTACCGCCAAGCTTGTGAGGTTTCGTCTTGAATCGCGGCCGTCGCCTCGAAATGCTGATCTGCGCCGCCGACGGCGGCAGCTTTGCTGCGGCGGCACGGATCATGGACCTGACACCGTCGGCGGTCAGTCGCGGTATCGCCGAGCTGGAGCGCGAGCTTAAGGTCCCCTTGTTCAACCGGACGACGCGTCAGCTCAAGCTCACCCAAGAAGGGATCGACGTCTATCGCAGGGCCGTGGACATTGTTGCCCGCATTACCGAGCTAACAGAAGGCTTCACGAAGAGGCATGGGCGGATCAGCGGAATTGTGCGGGTAGGCGTGCAGGCGCCTCTCGCTCGCTATGTCCTGATGCCGAGGCTGGCCAGTCTGAACGATCGATACCCCGAGTTGCTCGTCGAGACGCGGCTGACCCAGGATCCCCGCGACATGCAGTCTGAAAACCTCGACGTTCTGCTGCATGTCGGCGAACCTCCGCCGTCCCGGCTGGTGGCGCAACGGCTCGGTCAGGGTAAGCCGGCCGCGTATGCCTCGCCGGACTATGTCCGTCGTTTCGGCGCACCGGAGCAGCCTGCCGACTTCGTCAATCATCGCTGTCTGCTGTTTCGTCCAGCTTGGTCGATTGGTTCCGTCGACCATTGGAAATTCGAACGCAATGGGATGCTCGAAGCGATCCAAGTCCGACCTTCGTTCGTCACACCGGATCGCGAAGGCCTGATCGTGGCGGCCTGTGCAGGCGTCGGCGTCATCTACATGGCCTGCTTCGATCCGGCTTTCCTGACGTCGGGTCGGCTCACGCGACTGCTGCCGGGATGGTCATGCCCGCCAAGCTTCGGCATTCATCTTTTATACCGGCGTGGCAGCGCCGGCATTCCGCGCGTGGCGGCATTCTTGCGCTTCATGCGCGAGGCGTTTGCCGAGTTCGATCCTCATGAGCTCACGGTGCTTCATGTCAACACGGGGCAAAACCCCGTGCATCGCCGCGGTTGGTAAGGACCTGAACTCTGGGGCTGAACCCGATCGGCATCGATCGACGGCCAGTTCTAGCTAACTCCTGCTGTCCGAAGCCGTTGCTCAGAGAGAAGCATCATACAAGAAGGCCACTCGCGCGGAGATCTCCTATGTTGCCGGCGGGCGCAGTGGACTTTCCGCCTTCTTCCGGTCAGTCGGGTCGTGCAGCGGGCCGGCCGACCGGCTTCGCCTCGGACGGGATTGCCAACCCTGCCCAAAGGCGATCCAGTCTGCACCAGGAAGCTGAACAGGCCATAGAACATTCCCGGCATTTATTCACCGCTCCGACGCAGACCTGTACAGCGGAATGACCGCAAGGGTCCACAAGCGGGAATGCCAACGAGCAGCTCCTTGCTCGAGCCTCACAGCGCAAGGAACGGGTGGAGTTATCTCGCTTCAGGCGCTTGGCAGGCGCCGAGTAAGGAGCTGCCGGCGAGCCTTCTTCAGATCGGTCGCCAGTTTTATTTTCTCTCTCAAAACGAGGATTTCGGAATATTCCTTTTGGATCTCTGGGCGGGTGCGGAGTGCTTCAAGCTGCTGGGCGGTCAGTTTCAATATCGCGGCAATATGCGTACTCTGGATGTGGTGCATGGCAATCAAATCCGCTGTTGGAAAAACGGAACGATACAGCGAACTGCGGGGCGGCGTCGCTGGAAATAAACAGCCAGCCTTACTGTCGTTTTTTGCAGCGCGTCACTGCCCTCGTCAGGTAGGGGGCTGCCGTCTGCTGAAAATGAATTTCTTGACTGCATCAATCGTGCGAGCAAGTTGTCGCGGCCGGCGCCTACGCGGCGGAGTGACTAGCACAACGAAGAGCACGTTCAGCAGCAGCCAGCAGCCGACCGCGATGAAAATGTACTTCATAACTCCTCAAGGGTGCCCTCGGAAGAGCACTGCAAGAAGAGCGGCAGCAACGACCGCCAGCCAGATCATCGAAACAACGAAGCTGGCGAAATGCCAATCTACGTCGCGGCGCCTGGGCTGCATTGTGTCTCCTTCCGGAGGCCGTGTGTCGTCGTCTCAGCGGCCTCTATCGTCCTTGCCGTCGGGGCTGCCGTCTCCGCCGCCGTTGCCCCAGCCGTTGTTACCGTGATGGTGATGGTCGTGGTGGACCGCGCCTGCGCCCGACTTCGCGATTGCATCCGATGTGAGGGATGTCGACAGGAGTAGGGTGATGGCTGGAGGCGTCACCGCCGCGAACCTTCCGCAGGTTTTTAAGAACTCGCGACGGTCGTCCTGATCCGGCATGCGTTTTCTCCGTCCAGAGATAAGCCCACAAATTAAATCACAATAACTAAATTAAATCAATTTAATTTGGTTCCAGAAGAAAGCGGCCCGCCGACTCGTCCACTCCTTTAGGGGCAGCTCGACGCGCGAGAGTCCGCTGTGGTCACAAGCCGCGGATCACGCCCAAGGTGGGAGCTTCCGCTTTGCCTTGGTAAGCCCGACGTTTACGAGGTCACGTCCTAGGCGAGAGCGGCTTCGACCGTTCGGCTCGGCGTCAGGCCAAGAGCAAGTCAGGAACTGGTCCAAGCGTTGCGGATTAGCTCTGTCGCCCGGACTGAGTGCCCCTATCGAGACGGTTATGGCGAGCGAGCGCAATACATTCCTCGGCGTCGCGGCGTGCGACCTTGCTCTGCCTGTTCCGCTGACTCTTGGCGAAGCCGACATTGTCATCTTCGGAGCTGCGGATGCCACGCCGCATTTGAAGGGCAGGACCAGCCATGCCGCGAACGGCCCAGCGGCCATTCGCAATGCGTTGCGCGTTTACCAGACCGACCTTGCCAGGTGGGATTTCGACCAGGACGGAATCCTGCTCGACCCGGAGCAAATCCGGGTCGTTGATGGCGGCGATCTTGCCACGTCACCCGATGCCCCCGAGCAAAACCGGAATGCAATCAGGACGGCCACCAAAAAGATCCTGAGGTCCGGCGCGGTACCCATGCTGCTCGGCGGAGATGATTCAGTGCCCATACCGTTCTTCGAGGCGTTCGAAGACATGGGCAAGCTGACCATCCTGCAGATCGACGCGCATCTGGATTGGAAGGACCGGCGCGACGGCTCAGCACATACTTTTTCCAGTACGATGCGGCGCGCCAGCGAGTTGCCTTGGGTCGAACGCATTGTGCAGGTTGGTTTACGTGGTATCGGTGGCTCGGGCCTGCAGGAGCTCAGTTGCGCGCGGAATTGGGGCTCCAGGATTTTTACAGCACGAGAGGCCAAAAGCCGGGGCGTTCATGCCGTCCTGAGTGCAATCGGGGAAAACGCGAATTGCCTGATCACGATCGACTGCGACGGCCTGGATCCGTCCGTCATTCCGGGTGTGCTTCTTCCGCAACCTGGCGGCCTGTCCTATTTCGACGTCATAGACCTGATCGCGGGCGTCGCCTCGAAGGCCAGAATTGTCGGTCTCGATCTGGTCGAATTGGTGCCGGAGCGTGATCTGCAGAATATTGGGGCGATCTGCGCAGCGCGGATCATCTGCAACGCCATTGGATGCGTTGCCAAGCACAAACGCTAGCCGGCCATCCCGCCGCCCAGCGCCTTCCTGATCATCTCGGCGAGTTGGTTGCGGCGGTAGGGTTTTGTCAGGAGCATGACGCCGTCGTCGAGCTTGCCGTGGTGGACGATGGCGTTGTCGGTGTAGCCGGAGGTGTAGAGCACCCTCACGCCGGGGCGGATCGTCGCCACCTTGTCCGCGAGCGCGCGCCCGCTCATGCCGCCGGGGATGACGACGTCGGTGAACAGCAGATCGAACGGCTGGCCGGCCTGGATCAGCTCCAGCGCGGCCTTGCCGTCGGGCGCGGCGACGGTCCGGTAGCCGAGGCTCTGGAGCTGCACGGTGACGAAGTTGCGCACCAGCGGGTCATCCTCGACTACGAAAATGGTCTCGGCGCCGCCTTCCGCCTGCGGCGTCGTGGCGGGGGCCGCCTCGACCATGCCTTCGCCCGGCGGCAGATAGAGCTTGATCGTGGTGCCGTGGCCTTCCTCGCTGTAGATCTTGATGTGCCCGCCGGATTGCTTGACGAAGCCGTAGACCATGGAAAGGCCAAGGCCGCTTCCCTTGCCGACCTCCTTGGTGGTGAAGAACGGCTCGAACGCCTGCTGCTGCACCTCGGCCGGCATGCCGGTGCCGGTGTCGCTGACGGCGAGCATCACGTAAGGGCCGGGCCGCACGTCGGGATTGTTTTGCGCATAGGCCTGGTCGAGCACGACCCGGTGGGCCTCGAGCAGCAGCTTGCCGCCGTTCGGCATGGCGTCGCGGGCATTGATGGCCATGTTGAGCAGCGCATTGGTGAGGCGCGACGGATCGATGTGCGCGGTCATCTGCCCCTGTTCGAGCACGGTCTCGATCTCGATCTGCTCGCCGAGGGTGGGGCGCAGCAGTTTCGCGATGTCCGCGACCGCGGCGTTGATCTCGACGTTGCGCGGCTGCAGCGGCTGCCTGCGCGCAAAGGCGAGCAGATGCTGGATCAGCTCGGCGCAGCGTTCGGCGGCCTCGTCGATCAGGCGCGCCACGCGCTGGAGCTCGGGCTGCTGCTTCAGGCTTGCCACCAGCGTCTCGGTATTGCCGGAGATCACGGTCAGCATGTTGTTGAAGTCGTGCGCGACGCCGCCGGTGAGCTTGCCGATCGCATCCAGCTTCTGTGACTGGTACAATTGCCGCTCGGTCTCGCGCGACGTGGTCGCGTCGTGATAAACCAGCACCGCGCCGGAGACGTTGCCTTGCCCGTCCAGCATCGGCCGGCCGCTGATCATGAGATGGCGGGAAGGATTGCCGCTGTGCGGGCGGACGATCATCTCCATATTCTCGAACGGCTCGCCGCGCAGCACGCGTGCCGACGGCAGCTCGTCGGGCTTGAGCGGGGTGACGCCGTCGCCGTGAAACACGCTGGACAGCGCGCGCAGATTGCGCAGGTTCATGCCGGTCCGGTGCAGCAGCATGCGCTCCGCGGCGGGATTGGACAGAAGGACATTGCCTTCGGCATCGATGACCAGCACCGCCTCCGCCATGCTGTGAAACGTGCTCTGGAGCACGTTGACCGACAGACGCAGCTCGTCATGCGCGGTGACCAGATGCTCGGTGCGCTCGGCCACTGCGGCCTCGAGCTGCTGCTTGGCGGCCGTAGTCTCCAATAGCGTGCTCTTGAGTGCTCCCTCGGTGCGCCGGCTCTCACGCATCATCATCACGACCAGCAGCAGGATCACCAGCGCGCCGGCGACGTCGATGCCGAGCAGCACGATGCCGGTGCGGCGCGAATCCTGGGAGCGCG
Organism: Bradyrhizobium sp. JR4.1; assembly: GCF_040548605.1. Lineage (NCBI taxonomy): Bacteria > Pseudomonadati > Pseudomonadota > Alphaproteobacteria > Hyphomicrobiales > Nitrobacteraceae > Bradyrhizobium > Bradyrhizobium sp. JR4.1. The sequence goes on along the minus strand of NZ_JBEPRY010000003.1, from coordinate 516,504 downwards.
CCGCGAGCAGTCGTTCTTCCTCTGCGCTCAAATGATCGAAATTGCCCATCACCGTGTCCATGAGGCCACGGCCCTCGCCCTTGCCCTGGACCGCGGCAATCCCGGCCTGATCGTTTCCGGCGCGCAGGCGCATCACTTCGGCGGCGATCTCAATCCGGCGCAGCGCCAGCGGCTCGGTGCCCTCGAGCAGCGCGACATGTTCGGGAGTGTCGCGCACGCTGCGCTTGAGATCGGCGAGTGCCGGTGCGATCCGGGCGTGCACCGCCTGGAATTCTTCGCTGAAGCTCGGGTTGCGATAGATCTCGTAGCCGCGTGCGGCGCTCTCGGCACTGCGCATCAGCACGCGCAGGTCGGAGATCTTCTTCAGCACCTCGACTGTATGATTGACCCAGGCCGCATCGGACCGTGACTTGACGTCGAGGCCAATCGAGGCTGCGGTGATGATCAGGAGGATGGCAAGTCCAGCACCGAGAATGACGCGCTGCGTTGGGATCAAGGGGCTTCTTTCTTGTCCTTCGGCTGTGAGCCATCGCCCGGCTCGGCGATGCATTCCCGGATCGTGGTCAGCAGCGCGTCCGGCGTGAACGGCTTGCGCAGGCAGCGGGTCGCGCCGAGCTCCAGCGCCATCCGGAGGAAGTCGGGAGAGGGCGAGGCGGACGACGCGAAGGCGTAGCCGGACATCGCGATCAGCGGAACCGCCGGCGCGCGCTCGTGAAAGATGCGAATGGACTCGAAGCCGCGCATGTGCGGCATGAAGATGTCGACCAACATCACGTCGAAATTCTGAGTTTCGAGCGCAGCCAAACCCGTTTCTCCGCCGTCAGTCAACGTGACGTCGAAGCCCTGACGTTGGAGGAGGACCTCGATGGTCGCACCGACCATCGGATCGTCATCAACCACGAGAATGCGCGGCATGACACTTCCCAGTCATCGAAGTCCCCACAGCCAAGTTGATACAGGTGAATCGCGCGTCGGGTCAATTTGGGATTGGATAAGGGTAGATATGCACGGTGCGGTGAATAGAGGTCCACTCGCATCGATTATGCGCGGCATCGCCGATGACGAATACGAGGCGAGCGACACAGGTGACGTGCCTGAATGAAAAAAGCGCCGCATCGCTGCGACGCCTTCTTCTTCAAGTGCTGCAGGTCGTGTTACGGGCAGGGATGACGCTGGCCGTCATAGCCGAGATAGGTGCCCGACGCCGGATCGTAGGACTTGTAGCGCTGCGCGCAGTAGCCCGCGGAATCGCCACCGCTGTCGGGCACGACTGCCACTGACGGTTCGTCATAGTAGCTGTCGCCATAGTAGTAGGGATCGTCATAATACCCGCCGCCGTAATAGGCGTAGGAGCCGAGTCCACCGATCGCAGCACCCGTTGCGAAGCCGGGCCAGAAGCCGCCGCCGTGACGATGATGCCACGGACGACCACTCCAATTGCCGCTACCGCCCTGCCAGTTGCCCGCAGTCGCGACGCTGCGTGTCCCGCTGTAGGACGGCGAGAAGGCCGGTCGGCTCGCCATGCCGCCTACGAAGCTGCCACCGCCGGGACGTACCGCTGCGCCGGCGGCGAAATTGCCACCGCCGCCGCCGATCCTCGCGCCGCCGAAATTGCCGCCGCCCATGCGGGCACCGCCACCACCAAAGTGAGCCCCGCCACCACCGAAGTGAGCGCCGCCGCCGCCGAAGTGGGCACCGCCACCTCCGCCGCCAAAGTGTGCTCCGCCTCCGACCGCTGCAGCCCGACTCTGGGCGAAGCTCGGCGTCGCCAACGGGAGAACCAACGCCACTGCCGCAGCCGCGCTCAAGACTTTCAGACTTTTCATGATCAAAACTCCTTTTCCCGGAAGCAAACCCCATGAAAGGGCCGGAGTTCCTGGGATCACGGGGGTTTGCGTGCGACGAAAAGTTCTCATGGCGACGCTGTATCCGGCATGAACGGATCGCGTCCGATTTGCGGCAGCGTTCCGTGCCGGTAGACCGCATCTGCAGCGGGGCACCGCCGCCCGCGCCGAACTGGACATTTCGCCGTCCGGATGGCATCAGGACCCGACGAAGCAGGGCCCTTGCCGCATGAAACAGTTCTTCCTCAAGTTTTTCACCTGGTGGAATGGCCAGACGTTTGGCACCCAACTCTGGACCAAGCGCTATGGCGAGCTGGTCGGCCAGGACGAGCAGGGCAACCTCTATTATCGCACCCGTGGCGGGGTGATCGACCCGACGCTCGGCTTCGAGCGGCGCTGGGTGGTCTATAACGGCTACGCCGAGGCCAGCCGTATTCCGCCGTCCTGGCACGGCTGGATGCATCACACCGTCGACGTGCCGCCGACGCAGGACAATTACCAGCCGCGCGAGTGGGAAAAGCCGCACCAGCCCAATCTCACCGGCACGGTCAACGCCTACCGTCCCTCGGGCTCGACGCTCGTCAGCGGCAAGCGGCCGAAGGCGACCGGCGACTACCAGCCCTGGACGCCCAGCTAGGCTTCCGATCCCCTCTGACTCCTTGTCGTGGGAGTGGATGCACCCGCATCCGCCTCGCTTTGCTGTGGACAGCGGGAACAGCGGGGATGAGTCCCGCGCGCTGATTGCAGCCACGCGAGCGATGCGGCTCAATGGTCGCATCTTACGGAGATGGGAGACCATCGCGTTCGGTTCGGGCAACAGTTCGCGACTGTCCCGAAATGCAGCGGCCGCCGACCAGGACTCGATCGGGAGATAGGCCCCCGGTCTGGAAGCTCCGAAATCGCCCGATGAAATGTGCAGCCGCCGTAAGACAGGAAAGGCCGCTCGGGAAACCGGGCGGCCTTTTTCTTTGATCTGCTTTTCGGCTGGCGCGGCCGCTCAAAGATAAAGCCGCGGTGAGTTGCCGACCGGCATCATCTGATAGGGGGCCTTCCAGCCAGGCAATTCGGCGATACGCCGGCGCCAAGCATCAATGGCCGGAAATGCCGTGGCAAGATCAAAACCTGTCTCCTCGGTTGGATAGTATAGGTAACCAAACAGTGAGAAGTCGACGATGGTCAGCCGGTTGCCCAGCATGAAGCTGCGGTCGGAGAGGTGCCTGTCCACGATCGAGAAGGCGCTTTCGGTCCGAGTTCGCAGATAAGCGAGCACTACGGGATGAGCGGGCTCCGGCATGAAGCAGCGCTGAAACCGGTGCTGCGCAAAGCTCGACGTGAATTTGTGGTTGTCAAACAGCAGCCAGCGCGTCGCCTCGAATGCTTCCTCGGGCGTCGGGCCGTACATGTCGTGAGTCTCGGCAAGCCAAGCCAGGATCGCACCCGACTGACTCATTCGCCGGCCATCGACCTCGAGGACGGGGACTTCGCCCATGACGTTGGTCGCGGTCCGCCAGTCCGGTGTGCGGGTTTCGCCGCCGGCGAAGTCGACGCCGACCGGCTCCCAGTCGAGCCCGGCGCAGTTGAGGAACAGTGCGACCTTGAAGGAATTGCCGGAGGCTCCGACGCAGTGCAGCCGGTATCGGGCCATGGTCAGCTCCTCCTGTGCGCGCGGCCTGGGGCGGCCGTGGCTGTCAATCGCAGTCCGGATCGTCGCACCAGGCTCCTGACAGAGTCGTGTCAGCAGTGCCGCGCGCTGGCGACATGACGGCAGAGGCTAGTTCAACCGTTCCGCCGCCCGTTGGACGGCTTCGAGACGGCGGACCTGGTTCGGCGCGATCCGTTGCTTGACCTGCTCCAGCACGCCGGCTGACGCAGTATCCGGCGAACCGGAATTGAACGGAGGCGCCGGATTGTATTCGATCCCGAGCTGGATCGCTTCCGCCGTGGTGCGGTCGACCAGGATCGACACCAGCGTCAGCGCGAAATCGATTCCGGCGGTGACGCCGCCGCCCGTAACGCGATTGCGGTCGATGCAGACGCGCGTCTTGGTCGGCGTCGCGCCGAACTGGCCCAGCATCTCTATCGCGCTCCAATGGGTGGCGGCGCGGTAGCCCTTCAGGAGGCCGGCAGCGCCGAGCGCCAGCGATCCCGTGCAGACCGAGGTGACATACTTGGCGCCTTCGGCCTGCCCGCGCAGGAAATTGAGCACCTCCTCGTCATTGAGCAGATCGTCGGTGCCGCGGCCGCCGGGCACGCAGATCACATCGAGCTGCGGGCAACCGGCGAACGTCATGGTCGGTGTCAGCGTCAGCACGGTATCGCTCGGCACCGGCTCGATCCGTTTCCAGATCAGATGCAGCTTCGCGCCCGGCAGAGACGAGAACACCTGCAACGGGCCGGTGAAGTCGAGCTGGGTGACGCGCGGAAACACCAAAAGACCGATCTGGAGCGGGGACGACATGCGAGCCTCCAATTATGAGCTTGACGGACGCAGCCTCTCATGATGCCCTTCCGTCCAAAATGGCATATTTCCCTCGCTTTCGGACATGACCATGATCGGCATCCTAATCTTCCCGGACTTCCAGTTGCTCGATGCGGCCGGCCCGATCTCGGTGTTCGAGATCGCGGCGCGCTGCACGGGAAAGACGGTGACCGGGATCCGCGTGCTGGCGGTGAACGCGGGGCCCGTGCGCAGCTCGTCCGGCGTGGAGATGATGGCGCGCGATTTCAAGTCGGCGAATGCGATCACGACGCTGGTCGTGGCGGGAGGCGCGGGGGTGACGGATGCCGCGCGCTGCGAGGTCACGCGCGCCTTCGTGCAGCGGCTGGCGCGGCGCGGCGTGCGGGTCGCCAGCGTCTGCTCGGGTGCCTATGTGCTGGCCGAAGCGGGTCTGCTCGACGGCCGTCGCGCCACCACGCATTGGGGACGCACGCGGGATTTCGTCGCGCGCTATCCCAAGGTGAAGTTCGAGCCGGACCAGATTTCACGCGCGACGGCAATGTGTGGACGTCGGCAGGCATCACGGCGGGCATCGACCTTGCGCTCGCGATGGTCACGGAGGATCACGGCGAGCAGATCGCGCATGACACCGCGCGGCAGCTCGTGCTGTATCATCGCCGCAGCGGCGGCCAGTCGCAGTTCTCGTCACTTCTGGAACTGAAGACGCCGAACGGCCGCTTCGGTGCGCTGCTGTCCTGGGCGCGCGAGAACCTCGACGCCCGCTTGACGGTGGAAGATCTCGCCGACCGCGCCGGCATGAGCGCGCGGCATTTTGCCCGCGCCTTTGCCGCCGAGACCGGCACGACGCCCTCGAAGGCCATCGAGCGCTTGCGCATCGAGGTCGCGCGCGAGCGCGTGCAGTCCTCGCGCGAGGCGATCGAACTCGTCGCGGAGGCGACCGGTTTCCGCGATCCCGAGCGCATGCGTCGTGCCTTTATCCGCGCCTTCGGTCAGCCGCCGCAAGCGCTGCGGCGCGCGGCAAGGGCCGGGTAGGGAGAATCCCCCGATTTGGAGAGACCGCTTGAGCGGGTGAGCAGACTTGCATATTGCGCGGCATTCCGCCTTTTGGCCCGGAACGGACCTCGTCAAGCGAATGCACCCGTTGTAGACGATCTGTACAACACGTACCGTCGCCGACACCTATGCAAGGAACTCCAATGACCGATCGAGAAAAGATTCTGATTGCCCTTCGCGAAAAACCTCTGAAGACTTTCGAAGTCATGAAGCGCGTCAACATCAAGAATCAGGACGACTGCCAATCGCTCCTGTTGAAGATGCGTGACGAAGGCGCCGTGAAGTTCGATATTCACAAGGGCCATTGGCGCGCTGCGTGACGACATTCGCTTGGTCACCAGCGGCCTCGCGATGGCAGAGCTGACAAGACTTGCGTGTTGTTCAGCCCGATGCGGCCTTGCCGCCGGTCGCCGCGGCGCCCGAGGCCTGTGCGCGCGCCGTCAAGCGCCGCGCGATCGGCATCAGCATGTAGGGCGCCAGGTGAATGGGAAACTGCGTCATCGCGAAATAGAGCCAGGTGGTGGGCGGCAGCGTGCCGGCGGTCGCGGCGAGCATCAGGCCCAGATTGCGCTGTGACACCATCAGCCCGAGCGCCAGCGCGCGCTCATAGCCGATGCGGCGGAACAGCAGCGTGGTCACGGCGAGCAGCGTGAAATAAATCGCGAAGGCGAGCGCTGCGAAGCCGATGGTGGAGACCGGCCGGGCGACGAGATCGCTCGCGACGTCGCCCATGATCGCGGTCGCGAAGACCAGCAGGATGACGATGTTGAAGCCGTCGATCGGCTGCCTGTGGCGCTGGATCGCGGCCGCACCGAAGATGTGTCGGATCACAGTCGCCGCCAGCAGCGATGCTGCGAGGATGCCGAGCAGCTTCAGCCCCAGCGCAGGCGGCGAGATGCTGAGCATGCCATCGAGGAACAGGCTTGCGAACAGCGATGCCGTGAACGGCACCAGCGCGGTCGCGATCACCAGCGTGACCAGCACCAGCGTGGCGTCGAGGCCCATCAGCGCGGCCAGCGCCGGCGCGGCCATCATCGGCGAGGCCATGCTCTGCAGCATCAAGGCCAGCGCAAGGTCGGGCGCGCGCGCCGTGAGCCCGGTGACGTGGACGATCAGCCCGACGATCACAGGCACGCCGATCATGGTCCAGACGGTCGCGGCCGCCACCAGCGCCGGCCGGCGCAGATGGCCGGTGAGCGCGGCGAGATCGACCCGCATGAAGGAGATGCAGAGCAGAACGAAGATCGCCTCGGTGACGTAGGGGCGCAGCAACGCCCCGAGCGGCGGCACGGCGAGCGCGATGAACACGACGGCCGCCACCGCGCGGGTGCCCTGACCGCCAAGCCATGTCAGCCCGCGCAGGGGGAGGGCGAAGATGCTTTGAAGAGCGGGCGTCATCGGGAATGGCGTCTCAGCCCAATCCTTTCAGCCACGTGCCGATCTCGCTCACGGCGACATTGGCCTCTCGCAGCAATTTTCCCATGGTGAAGAAGCCGTGGAACTGGCCGGGATAATGCTTGGTAGCCACGGGCACACCCGCTTGCCTCAGCCGCTCGGCATATTCGTTGCCTTCGTCGCGCAGGGGATCGGCACCGGCGGTGAGCACATAGGCCGGCGGCAGGCCGGCCAGGTTCGTCGCCCGTGCCGGCGAGGCGCGCCAGTCGTGGATATCGGCGGCGCCGTTGAGATAATGGTCGCGGAACCAGCGGATCACCGAATGTGTCAGCAGCACGCTGGTCTCGGCCTCGCTGTGGGAGCCATGCGTCATGGCGAAATCGGTCGCGGGGTAGATCAGCAACTGGCCCGCGATCTCGGGACCGTTGCCATCGCGCGCGGCGAGCGCGACGACTGCGGCGAGATTGCCGCCGGCGCTGTCGCCACCGATCGAAAGCCGGGAGGCGTCGATGCCGAGTTCGCGCGCGTTGGCAGCGACCCATTTGGTCGCGGCGATCGCGTCATCAATGGCGGCGGGAAACTTGTGCTCGGGCGCGAGGCGGTAGTCCACCGAGATCACGATCAGCGCGCCGGCGTCGGCGAGCTGGCGGCAGACGACGTCATGGGAGTCGAGATCGCCGATCACCCAGCCGCCGCCGTGGAAGAACACCAGCGCCGGGGACAAGCCATCATGCCGGCGCGGCTCTTTCGGAACATAGAGGCGTGCGGGAATGGCGCCGTGCGGTGCCGGGATCGACAGCGGCGTGATGCGTGCGAGGTCCGGTGGCTCGGGATTGGTCGCAAAGCGCGCCTGCGCGTAGTAGGCCCGCGCTTCCGGCGCGGTCAGGCTCTCGTAGGCGGGCGGGCCGGCCTCCTGGAAGGCCTTGTAGACGGCGGCGGCATCGGGATCGAGCACAACGGGCATGGGAAGCGACCTTGCGGGTTTCTGATTGTTCGTTGGACGTCGTTTTCGGGGGCGATGCCCGCCTGACCCCTGGGAGGAGTGCTCGACTATCCCATCCGGCGGCCGATCTGGCCAGACCGGGCCGGGAAGGGCAGGGGTGCCGCCCTTCCCCCGCCGTATTCGCCGTGTTAACCGGATGGCCTGCGAGCGGCGGTATCCCCTGTAGAATGTCCAGCAAGCCCGATTCGCTGTTGAAGCCGCGCGAGATGTTTCGAACATTTACTCTGACAGGTCTTGCGGCGCTTCTGGCCGCCACCGCACTGACGGCTGCGACGCCGGCGCAGGCGCAGATCGGCACGATCTTCTCCGATCCGCCGCCGCTGCGGCCGCCCGGTAACATTCCGCGTGGCCAGCCCCAGCCGCAGCCGCAGATTCCCGATGACGACGAAGAGGTGCCGGAGCTGCCGCCGCAGGGCCGTGTGCTGCCATCGCGTCCGATGGCGCCGCCGCCGGGTCGGCAGGGCAATGTGATGCCGGGGCCTGTCGAGACCCAGCCTCTGGCGCCGCCGCCCGGTTCTAGCGCCGCTCCGCCAAACCAGCCGCCGCCCGTCGCGGTCGCTCCGCCCAATCCGCAAGGCGCCCCGGGTGCGCCCGGTCAGCGCCAGCCACAGCAGAAGGGCGGGCCGGGCGGCGCTGTCCCGCAGACGCCGGCGAGCCTTCAGCCGGGCGACGAGGTCGTCACCGAGCCGCCGGCCCAGAAGATCGTGAACAAGAAGGCGACCTTCTCCGGTCTGGACAAGATCACCGGGCGCATCATCAATTTCGACGAGGAGATCGGCGAGACCGTGCAGTTCGGTGCGCTGCGCGTCAAAACCGACGCCTGCTACACGCGGCCGGCGACCGAGGCCGCCAACACCGACGCCTTCGTCGAGGTTGACGAGATCACCTTGCAGGGTGAGGTGAAGCGCATCTTTTCGGGCTGGATGTACGCGGCAAGTCCGGGCCTGCACGGCGTCGAGCACCCGATCTACGATATCTGGCTCACCGACTGCAAAGAGCCGCAGCAAACGATTGCGACCGCGGCACCGGATCCCGGCACCAAGCCGGCAGCACCGCCGCCGCCCGCGCAGAAGAAGGCCGCGCCCAAGCAGGTGCAGCAGCGTCCGCCGCAGCAATTGCCGCCGATCCAGCAGCAGCAGCCGGCACCGCCGCCGCCACCTCCGCCGCCCGAGCAGCGGCCGGGTCTGTTCGGTATTCCCGGGTTTGGCCGCTAGGCCAAATCCCCAGCGTTTGGTCGCTAGGCCAATCGCCCCGGGTTTGGCAGGCAATTGCTGATTATTGCCGCGCGGCGATGATCTCGAGCGCGCGTGCACCCGGGATCGCTTCACCGGCGGGGAGCCTCAGGAAATCGCCGGGCTCGCCCGCGAGCGCCTTGTCGAGCAGCGCGGTGTAGCGCCGCCGCGAAATCTCGGCCGCGCCGAAACTCTTCAGGTGCTCGGTGACGTACTGGGTGTCGAGCAGCTCGAAGCCGCCATGGATGAGCCGCGCGACCAGATGCACCAGCGCGACCTTGGAGGCATCGCGCACGGTGTGGAACATGCTCTCGCCGAAAAAAGCCCGGCCCAGGCTGACGCCGTAGAGCCCGCCGACGAGGTCTTCGCCCTGCCAGGCCTCGACGCTGTGGCAATGGCCGAGCTCGTACAGCCCGCCATAGAGGTCGCGGATGCGCTTGTTGATCCAGGTGTCCTCGCGCCCGGCCTGCGGCGCGGCGCAGCCGGCGATCGTGGCCTTGAAGGCGGTATTGACGGTCACACGAAATGAATCCGAACGCACGGTGCGTGAAAGCCGCGAGGCCACGCGAAATCCGTCGAGTGGGATGACGCCGCGCAACTCGGGCTCGACCCAGAACAGGGTCGGATCATCGGCGCTTTCGGCCATCGGAAAGATGCCGCAGGCATAGGCGCGCAGCAGCACGGCTGGCGTGATTTCAGATGGGGCAGAGTCGCGCGAAGTCATGGCTCGCGACAATAGCAGGATCGCAATGCGGTTGCGATGGGCGGGAGCGGATCAGTTCGCTGCGGCAGCAGCCGGCTTGTCGGCGGCAGCCGGGACACGGCGGAACCTCAACATGATTCGGGTTCCGGAATGGGTGGGGTCGCGCTCGACCGAAGCGTCGAGCTTGCTGGCCATGGCGGCGACGATACGCTGGCCCATGCCGGTGGAACGCGGATCGGCCTTGACGTTGTCGCCGACGCCATCGTCGCTGATCGACAGCAGGAGATCGTCGCCCTGCGAGGTCAGCTCGACATGGATCGGGCCGGCGCCGTCAGGGTAGGCGTATTTCACCGCGTTCATCACCAGCTCGTTGACGATGATGCCGACGGCGACCGCACGGTCCGGATCGATCTCGATCGGTTCGGCCTTCAGCGTCAGGCGCGACATCCGGTTGCCCTCGGCCGAGCGGCGCAAGTCCTCGAGCAGCGAGTCCAGATACTGGTTCAGGACCACGCTCTTCAGGTCCTGCGAGGTGTAGAGGCGGCGGTGCACCTGTGCGACCGCGGCGACGCGGCCCATCGCATTGGTCAACGCAGCCTTGACCTCGTCCTGCGCGGCGGAGCTGGCCTGCAGGTGCAGCAGGGAGGCGATGATCTGCAGCGAGTTGCCGACGCGGTGGTTGACCTCGCGCAGCAGCAGCTCGCGTTCGGCCGCAAGAGCAGCGTAGCGGTCGCGCGAGGCATGGATCTCGGCTTCGGCTTCCTCGCGGGCTTTCTGCAATTCGGCCTGGCGCAGCGCGCCCTCGGCCGCGACGTGAAGCAGGGGGATGAAGTCGCCCTTGACGTCCTTGACGAGATAATCGGCCGCGCCCGCCTTCAGCGCCGTCACCGCGATGCTGGAATCCTGCGACGCCGTGACGAAGACCACTGGCGGCGCGCCCGGGATCGCCATGATCTGCTCCAGCGTCTCCAGTCCGTCGAGGCCTGGCATGTACTGATCGAGCGCGACGACGTCGATGCCGCCGTCAATGCTGTCCTGCGCACCCGCGCGGCGGATGAGCTCGAGGCCTTCCTCGCCGCTCGCGGCGTGAACGACCTTGAAGCCGCGCCGTGTCAGGCCGCGATCGACCAGGCGCGCAAGCGCCCCGTCGTCGTCGATGTAGAGCAATGTGGGCATGCGCTGGTTCATGAGGCGGCGGGCGGGACCTGGATGACCGAGAAGAACAAGCCGAGCTGCCGGATGGCATTGGCGAAATTCTCGTAGTTCACGGGCTTCGTGATGTAGACGTTGCAGCCGAGCTCGTAGCAGCGTTTGATTTCCTGGGAATCGTCGGTGGTGGTCAGCACCACCACGGGCGAGGCCTTCAGATATTTGTTCTCCTTGATCTGCTTCAGAATGTCGATCCCGGTCATGTCGGGGAGGTTGAGATCGAGCAGGATCAGGAGCGCATTGCCCTTCTGCACGAGCCCGCTGCCATCGGGGCCGAACAGATGTTTCATCGCGTCCGTGCCGTTGGCAAAGGAGATGATCTCGTTGTTGACGCCGGACCTGCGGATGTTCCGCTCGATCAGCCGCGCGTGTCCTTCGTCGTCCTCGATCATGATGATGCTGACGGGTTGGGTCATTGATCCGCGTTCCGGTTGCTGGCGTTCCAGGTGATGGGCAACGTGATGGTGAAGGTACTGCCCGTATTCAGTTCCGATGATACCGACATGGTGCCGCCGAGGCGACGCACAAGTGCACGCACATGCGCAAGACCGATGCCCTGACCGGGCTTGTCCTGGGTTCCGGCGCGGCGAAACAGGTCGAAGATCCGCTGGTGGTCCTTGGGGTCGATGCCGCGGCCGTTATCGCTGATCTCGAAGATAGCGTAGCCGAGCTTGGTGCGCCCGCGAATTCTGATCTCGCCGGCGACGCCGGGCTTGAGATATTTGATGGCGTTGTCGATCAGATTGGAGAAGATCTGCTCCAGCGCTAGGCGGTCGCTGACGAGATCCGGCAGCGGCGCGACATGGATGTCCGCCTGCGCCTCGGCGGCCTGATGCGCCAGCGTCGACACGATCGCTTCGATCAGTTCGCGCGTGTCGATCTTCTGCGGCTGGAACTCGCGCCGGCCCTCGCGGGTGAGATTGAGGATCGCCGAGATCAGGCGGTCCATCTTGGCGATCGACGACTTGATGAAGCCCAGCGCTTCGGAAAAATCCTCTGACAGCTGCTTGTCGGGACCTTCGAGCGCGATCTCGCCGTCCGGCAACGGCGGCCCGTCGGCCGGGACATGGGTGAGGCTGCCGATACGGCGGAAAATGTCGCCGCCGAGCTCTTCGAGCTCGCTGGTGAAGCCCATGATGTTGACGAGTGGCGAGCGCAGATCGTGGCTGACGATATAGGCAAAGCGCTGGATCTCGTTGTTGGCTTCGCGCAGATCGCCCGTGCGTTCGTCGACCACGGCCTCCAGATTGACATTGGCATCGCGCAGGCGTCCCTCGGCATCGTCGCGGGCAAGGGCCGAGCGCCGCACCAGCCAGATCGAGATCAGGGCCAGCAGCACGACGAGGCCGGAGCCGATGCCGGTCATCGACGCGGCCAGGGTCTGGCTGTGGTCCGAATTGACCGTTCGGAGCCGGAACAGCCGTTCTTCTTCCTGGATCATCCCGGTCGCGACATTGGCGATCGCAGCCGTGGTGTCCGTGGAGGCGATCTCGCGGACCAGTGCTGCGGCCTTCTCCGGCTCGCCCTTCCGGATGAAATCCATCTCCTGCACGAACTGGCCGAGCCTGGTCTCGATCGCCGCGCTCAGCTTCTCGATGCTTTGGCGTTGCTCCGGATTGTCGCCGATCAGGCGCGTGAGCCTGTCGAGAGCCGGGATGATCGCTGCCACGGCCTTGTCATGGTCGACCTTGAAATCCTCGCCTTGTGTCAGAAGGTAGCCCCGGGCGGTGCTCTCGGCGCGGCGGATTTCCAGCAGGAGCGCGTTGATCTGGTTCTCCGCCTCGATGGTGTGAATCACCCATTTGCTGTCGTCTCTCGCCTTGTTGACGAGGTAGACGGAGCCGGCGCTGATCACGGTCAGCACCAGCAGTCCCGCTGCGAACAGCAGGATCTGCCAAAATGTACGCCGTCGCTGCGCGTCAGCGATCACGACGGTCTCGCTCGATCAGGATTGCGGACTTCAAAATGCCCCCTCGGAACTGTCCCCATCGTGCCAAACGCGATTGGGGCCAAAGGGTTCCATAGGCAGGGACGGCTACTTCGGGGCGGGTTCCGCCTTGCCGGCAAGATATTGTTCCAGCCAGTGGATGTGATAGTCGCCGTTGATGATGTCGTCTTCGCGCACCAGAGCGCGGAACAGCGGCAGGGTGGTCTCAATGCCCTCGACCACCATCTCGTCCAGCGCCCGGCGCAGCCGCATCAGGCACTCGCCGCGGGTCTTGCCGTGCACGATCAGCTTGCCGACCAGCGAGTCGTAATAAGGCGGGATCGTGTAGCCCTGATAGACTGCGGAATCGATCCGCACACCGAGCCCGCCGGGCGGGTGATATTGCGTGATGCGGCCGGGCGAAGGACGAAAGGTCTCCGGATTCTCGGCGTTGATGCGGCACTCGATCGCGTGGCCGATGACCTGGACCTCTTCCTGCTTCGCCGGCAGGTCGCCGCCGGCGGCGATGCGGATCTGCTCCAGCACGAGGTCGATGTCGGTGATGCTCTCGGTGACGGGATGCTCGACCTGGATGCGCGTGTTCATCTCGATGAAGTAGAACTCGCCGTCCTCGAACAGGAATTCAATCGTGCCGACGCCGAGATATTTCATCTCGCGCATCGCCTTGGCGCAGGTCTCGCCGATCTTGGCGCGTGCAGCCGCGGTCAGCACGGGCGAGGGGCCTTCCTCCCAGACCTTCTGGTGGCGTCGCTGCAGCGAGCAGTCGCGTTCGCCAAGGTGGATCGCGCCGCCGCGGCCGTCGCCGAGGATCTGAATCTCGATGTGACGCGGCTTCTGCAGATATTTCTCGAGGTAGACAGAGGCATCGCCGAAGGCGGATTTGGCCTCGTTGGCCGCCGTCGACAGCGCGACCTGAAGATCGGCCTCGCTCTCGGCCACCTTCATGCCGCGACCGCCGCCGCCTGCCGCGGCCTTGACCAGCACGGGGAAGCCGATCTTCCTGGCGATCGCCATCGCGTCGTCGTTGGGGCCGACCCCTCCGTCGGAGCCGGGCACCACGGGAATGCCGAGCTTCTTGGCCGTCCTCTTGGCCTCGATCTTGTCGCCCATCAGGCGGATGTGCTCGGCCTTCGGGCCGATGAAATGCAGATTATGCTCGGCGAGGATTTCGGCGAAGCGCGCGTTCTCCGACAGGAAGCCGTAGCCGGGATGCACGGCATCGGCCCCGGTGATCTCGCAGGCCGCGAGCAGCGCGGGCACGTTGAGATAGCTGTCCTTGGACGCCGGCGGCCCGATGCACACGCTCTCGTCCGACAGGCGCACATGCATGGCATCGGCGTCGGCCGTGGAGTGCACGGCGACGGTCGCGATTCCGAGCTCCTTGCAGGCCCTGAGGATGCGAAGGGCGATCTCGCCGCGATTGGCTATGAGGATCTTGTCGAACATGGTGTCCTTATTGGACTGACGCGCGGAAAGCGGCGAGGGCGATGAGACCGCCCTCGACCGTCACTCAATGATCACGAGCGGCTCGCCGTACTCGACCGGCTGGCCATCCTCGATCACGATCTGCGTCACCGTGCCGGCGCGCGGCGAGGGGATCTGGTTCATGGTTTTCATGGCTTCGATGATCAGCAGCGTCTGGCCGACCGAGACCTTGCTGCCGACCTCGATGAACGGCTTGGCGCCGGGCTCCGGCGCCCAATAGGCGGTGCCGACCATCGGCGAGGTCACGGCGCCGGGATGCTTCGACAGGTCGGCAGCGGCAGGTGCGGCGGCAGCTGCGGTCGCCGGGAGGGCGGCGGGGGCGGCCGCCGTCTGCATCGGCATGGTCGCGGCGACGCTGATGTTGCGGGCGACGCGCAGGCGCAGGCCGGCACGCTCGATCTCGATTTCGGTGAGGCTGGTCTCATCAAGCAGCAAGGCGAGCTCGCGGACGAGGGCGGAATCCTCGCTGGAAAACTTTGCGGCTGCTTTGTCGTCTGGCTGGCGCGCCATGTTGTTTGATCCGAATGTTCTGTGTGAAGGGGGAGCGTCAGGCTTTGGGCTTGATGCCGAGCTTGGCGGCAAGGCCCTGGATGGCGAGGCGGTAGCCCTCGATGCCGAAACCGCAGAGCGAGGCGAACGCCGCGCGCGCGGTGTAGGAGTGATGCCGGAAATTCTCGCGGGCGTGGATGTTGGTGACGTGCACCTCGACCGTCGGGATCTGCACCGCCAGCAGTGCGTCGTGCAGCGCGATGGATGTGTGCGAATAGCCGCCGGCATTGATGATGATGCCCTTCATCTTGCGGGCGTGTGCCTCGTGGATGAAGTCGATCAGCTCGCCTTCGCGGTTGGACTGCCGGCAGTCGGCCTTGAGGCCGAACGTGGCCGCCGTCTCCCGGCACAGCGCCTCAACGTCGGCCAGCGACGCATGCCCGTACTTCTCGGGCTCGCGCGTCCCCAACATGTTGAGGTTCGGCCCGTTCAGGACAAGGATCGTGTCGGTTGCTGGTTCGGCCATTCCAATCCCGCAAGAGGTGCTTCGGCGTGGCGGGGGTTATAGGTAACAAAGCGCGTGAGGGGAAGCCTTGAAGGACCTCCGAGGTGGCTTCAGATGCCTCATCCGGGGTGCAAAAATCTGTGCGCAAGCTACGGAAATTGCTTGTTAACCAGTCCGAAGCATGGCTGCCGGCCGAACGGCAAAGGGGCGGGCATTGCTGCCCGCCCCCGATGGTTGCCGGGTATCGTCTTACGTGTTCAGGACAGCCACGATCTCATAGGTGTCCGGATTGACGATCACGATCTCGTCCTTGACCAGGACGTAGCGATAGGTCCGCCATTCCGGATAGATCGTCACGACACGGGACGGCAGGGTGTGCAGCTCGACGCCCTCGCGCGGAATGCGAGTGCCGACCGAGATCGAGAAGTTCACGTTCGTCACCGGACGCACATGCTCCTCGCGGATCACCGAGGTGATCTGCGTGCGTTGCTCGGTCGAGAGCTTGGCGCCCGCGCCGGCCTGACCGACCGTCGTGTTGGTGCTGCTCTGACCCTGCGCATTCTGGTTGGTGCTGGTGCCGGTCTGGCCCTGAGCGTTCTGGTTGGTGCGCGTCTCGGTACCCTTCTGGTTCTCGGCATTGTTGGTGCTGCTGGTGCCGCTCTTGGCGCCCTCAGCCTTCATGTCCTTCTGGTCCTTGGCGCCGGTCTTGCTCGAGTCCTTGCTCGTGTCCTGACTCATGCTCTTGGACTTGTCCTGCTGACCCTGCGCGCGTTCGTCGGTGCGCTGGCCCTTGGTAGCGCCGGACTTGTCCTCAGCCGCGTTCTTGTTCATCTCGCGGCCGGAGTGCTCGTCCTTGGTCGCGCCGGAGGATTTGTCCTCGGCGGACGCGCCGGACTTCATGCTGCTGGAGCCGCCGGCCTGGCCGACGGTGCCCTTCTCATGGGCGGATTCCTTACCCATCGAGCCGCCGCGTTCGGCGGCGCCGCCGGAAGGCTGCGAATGCTGCATCTGCGCACCACCGGCGCCGCCACCGCTGTCGCGGTTCATGGTGCCCTGTGCGTTCGCCAGACCGGTGCCCGCGACGAGCGCGAGTGTGGCAACCGAGATCATAAAGCGGTTAGACATGGAATTCTCCTCACGTGTTCGTTTGCGTCATTGCCCGCGCCGACAACGAAAGGAGATTTGAGTTGTTCCGGAACTTCGGTGGTTCCGAGGCTTTTGTTTGTTGAATGCCAGATGAATGCGCGCGCCAGATTTCGGCGCAATGAAAAGGCCGGCGTTTCAGCCGGCCTTTTGCGTGCGTGAGTTGTAGAGCAAATCGCTTATTAGCAAGTCGCTTTGCCGCAGCGGGCCACAGCGATCTTTTCCTTCAGGCTTTCGACACCGACGGCGCCGACAACGATCTGCTTGCCGATGACATAGCTCGGCGTGCCGTTCATCCCCATCGCTTCGGCGAGCTTGAAGTTCTCCTCGATGGTGGTGCGTACCTCGGCGCTGCCGATGTCCTTCTCGATCTTCGCGACGTCGAGGCCGGCTTCCTTGGCCGCCTGAAGTGCGCGCGCCTTGTCGGCCGCACCACGACCGCCGAGCAGCTTCTGGTGGAAGTCGAGGTACTTCTTGCCGGAGGGATCCTGCATGCGCACGGCGACCGCGACCTGCGCTGCTTCGACCGAGCCCTGGCTCAGCACCGGAAACTCCTTCAGCACCACTTTCAGCTTCGGATCGGCCTTCATGAGGTCGAGCATGTCGCCCATCGCGCGCTTGCAGTAGCCGCAATTGTAGTCGAAGAACTCGACGAAGGTGACGTCGCCGTCCTTGTTGCCGAGCACGACCTGGCGCGGCGAGTTGAAGATCGCATCGGAATTCTGGGCGACGCTGGCTTCGTGCTTCTGCGTCTCAGCCGCGGCCTGGCGCTTGGTGAGCTCGGTCATCGCTTCCTCGAGCACCTCGGGATGGGTGACGAGATAGTTCTTGATGATCGCCTCGATGTCCGTGCGCTGGGCATCGGAGAAGCTGTCGGCCGACGCGGGCACGGCTGCGCCGAACATGGCGAGCGCAAACAGCGCGGGAGCAAGCAGGCGCAGCGAAGGCATAGGCAAATCCTCTTATCCAAAGCAGGTTCGGAAAACGTCCCGGCGGACTTAAGCTCGGTGTCGTGACGTCGTGGTGCAAGGCGTCGTAGCGTAAGGCGTCGTTCTGGTCTTGTCAGTTGCGCGGCGGTTTCGACGCCACGATGTCGTCGGCCTTGACCCATCCGGGCGTGCCGACGGCGAAACGGGTTTTCGCGCGCGTCGCAAGCTCGCGGGCGGTCTTGTTGTCGCCGCGCAGATAAGCGGCCTGGGCCGACGCCAGATCGGCCTCGGCATAGTCGCCCTTCCGGCCATAAGCCATCGCGAGCTGCATGTAGCCGAGCACGGCCTCCGGTTCCCGTGCCACCGCGGCCCGGAGAATCCGAACGGCGTCATCGGTGTAGGCCTTATTATCGGACCCAACCAGAGCCTGCCCAAGTAACATCTCGATGAGGGGCGCGTTGTTCGAAAGTGCGACAGCCTTGCGCAGGGCCGGAATCGCCTCGGCCGGCTTGCCGCCCTCCAGCAGGGCCTGGCCGCGCACCTCGTAAAAATACGCATTGTTGGGCTGGACCTGGATCAGCGCGTCGATCTGGGTGAGCGCGCTACGCAAATCCCCGTGCAGATAGGTGCTGATGGCGCGGGCGTAGCGCGCCGGCAGGCTGTCGTTGGTCAGGGGATAGCGACGGTACACCGTCTCCGGCCGCTCCATGAAGGCGGAGATCTTGGCGCGCACCATGTCGTGGCGCAGCTGAAGCGCGGGATCGTCCTTCTTGTCCCAATAGGGGCTGGCGCTGGCGAACTCCTGCAGTGAAGCGACGCGCTCGGCGGGCATCGGGTGCGACTGGAGATAGGGATCGGCGCCCCGTGCTGCGAACAGGCTCTCGCTGGTGAAGCGCTTGAAGGTCTCGTACATGCCCTTCGGCGACTGCTGGGTCGCAGTCAGGAATTTCACGCCGGCGCGATCGGCGTTCTCCTCCTGCTGCCGCTGGTAGGACAGCAAGGTACGGCGGATCATCTCCTGCGGGCCGGCGAGGGCGGCGGCTCCGGCATTGGCAAGGCCATTGTTGCCGGCGCTGCCGCTGCCGCGGGTGCTGCCCACGGCCATCGCACCGGCGCCGAGCAGCATGGCGATGATCATCTGGGTCTGGGCATTGGCGAGCTGCTCGCGCAGCTTGGACAGATGGCCGCCGGCCAGATGCCCGGTCTCGTGCGCGAGCACGCCGATGATCTGGTTCGGCGTCTCCGACTGGAGGATCGCGCCGTAATTGACGAAGATGCGGCGGCCGTCGGCGACGAACGCGTTGAACGAGCCCTCGTTGACGATCACCATCTGGATGTTCTGCTTCTCCAGACCGGCGACGCGCAGGATCGGGCGGGTGTATTCGCGCAGCAGCTGCTCGGTCTCGGTGTCGCGCAGGACCGGCGGCCCCTTGGCCTGCGCATGCGCGGCCGAGAACGGCGTCAGCGCGATCGCAGCCGCCGCGAGGAGGGAGATGAGGGCGGTGGCCTTCTTGCGCAATGCGATCTGGAACAACATCAATCGGTCTGGGTCAAAGGGTCTTGTCAGCAGGCTGGTCGAGCAGTTTCGTGATTGGTTTTGACGATTGGCGGCGGACCGGATACGCGATATGCCCTTTTGAGCCGTTCCCCTTATGAGCCGTACAATGCGGCCAGTCTGGGGCGCAAGAACCCCGTTCTCAGGCCGGACGGATCAGTCCGCCAGCGAATAGCAGAAATCGATGCACGATGCGACCTTGAGGAACCGGTTGGGGCAGTGGCTTGAGCCCTCCCGCCGTAGCGATGTTCCCCCGTTCATGGTGATGGACGTCATGGCCGCGGCGGCCCGGATCGAGGCGGCCGGGGGCCATGTCATCCACATGGAGGTTGGCCAGCCCGCCGCCGGCGCGCCGAAGACCGCGATTGCGGCCGCCCATGCGGCGCTCGAGGCAGGGCGGATCGATTATACCTCCGCGCTGGGCATCCCCTCCTTGCGCGCGCGCATCGCGCGGCATTATCGCGATGCCTATGGCTGTGACGTCAGCCCCGAGCGAATCGTGGTGACCACCGGCTCCTCCGGCGGGTTCATTCTGGCTTTCCTGGCGATGTTCGAGCCGGGCGACCGCGTCGCCGTGACGGTGCCGGGTTATCCGCCGTACCGTCATATTCTCACCGCGCTCGGCTGCGAGCCGGTGCTGATCGAGACTACGAACGAGACGCGCCATGCGCTGACCGGCGAGGCGCTGCTGGTCGCCCATCGCAAGGCGCCGCTGAAGGGCGTGCTGGTCGGCAGCCCGGCCAATCCGACCGGGACCATGATGTCCCGCGAGGCGCTCGCAGGCCTGATCGCTGCGGCGGAAGACGCGGGCATCCGTTTCATCTCGGACGAGATCTATCACGGGCTCGACTACGCGTTTCCCGCGGTGACGGCTGCGGCGCTGTCGGACCACGCGCTCGTGATCAACTCGTTCTCGAAGTATTTCTGCATGACCGGCTGGCGCGTCGGCTGGATGGTCGTGCCCGAGATTCTGGTGCGGCCGATCGAGCGGCTGCAGCAGAACCTGTCGATCTCGGTGCCGTCGCTGTCGCAGATCGCAGCCGAAGCGGCCTTCGACGGCGCGGCCGAGATGGAGGAGATCAAGCACGGCTATCAGGAAAACCGGCGCATCCTGATCGAGGGATTGCCCAAGGCCGGCCTGACCAGGTTTCTGCCGGCCGACGGCGCGTTCTATCTCTATGCGGACGTCTCGGACTTCACCTCAGACAGTTTCGACTTCGCCAAGCAGATGCTCGAACAGGCCCATGTCGCGGTCACGCCGGGGCTCGATTTCGATCCCATCCATGGCCGTTCATTCATACGGCTCTCTTATGCGCGTTCGGCTGCGGAGATGCGGGAAGCAGTTGACCGGATCGCTCACTGGCTTAAATAGCCGCCAGTTTTCGACAGCCTTCTGGAGTGCAACTTGTCTGACCGTTCCGTCCCGTCTACCGCCACGCATTCTCCTCTCGCCGCATTGATGTGGCCAGTCCGGCCCGGTGAAACCGTCGGCGCCTTGCGCGCTGTCGTGCTGATTGCGCTCGGCACCGCCTTGATGGCGCTGTCAGCCAAGGTGAACCTGCCGCT
Organism: Bradyrhizobium sp. JR4.1; assembly: GCF_040548605.1. Taxonomy (NCBI): domain Bacteria; kingdom Pseudomonadati; phylum Pseudomonadota; class Alphaproteobacteria; order Hyphomicrobiales; family Nitrobacteraceae; genus Bradyrhizobium; species Bradyrhizobium sp. JR4.1. The sequence goes on along the minus strand of NZ_JBEPRY010000003.1, from coordinate 495,987 downwards.
GCCTTACGTGCCCATGACATTGCAGACGCTGGTCGTGTTGATGATCGGCGCCGCCTATGGCTGGCGGCTTGGCAGCGCAACCATGATTGCCTACCTCGCCGAGGGCGCAATGGGCCTGCCGGTGTTCGCCGGTCCCGTTGGTGGAATCGCACCGCTGGTCGGCCCGACCGCGGGCTATCTGTTCGGCTTCATTGGCGCCGCCTTCGTCACCGGCTGGCTCGCCGAGCGCGGCTGGGATCGCAGCGTCATGCTGCTGTTTGCGGCCATGGCCGTCGGCCACATCCTCATTCTGGCCGCGGGCTTTGGCTGGCTGGCCTTCGGCCTCGGCCTTGGCGCCGCAAAGGCTTGGCAGGTCGGCCTGATGCCGTTCGTTGCGGCGTCGTTGGTCAAGAACGCGCTGGGCGCGACGTTGATGCCGGCGATACGCCGGGTGGTCGATCGCGGGTAAAGCGCGCAATAACGAGCAGTTCCGATTGACAGGGCCGGCCAAGTTGATCTTGGCTGGCCCGGCGTTTGAGGGGGAGTGAAACAATGACGACGACAACGATGGTGGGGGCGCCGGTCGCGCCGCCCGCCGCCAAGCCGTGGTACAAGGTACTTTATATCCAGGTGCTGATCGCGATCGTGCTCGGCGCCATCGTCGGCTGGCTCTGGCCGTCAATCGCCACCAACGAGTGGATCAAGGCACTCGGCGATGGCTTCATCAAGCTGATCAAGATGGTGATCGCGCCGATCATCTTCTGCACCGTGGTCTCGGGCATCGCCCATATCCAGGACGCCAAGAAGGTCGGCCGCATCGGCGTCAAGGCGCTGGTCTATTTCGAGATCGTCTCGACCTTCGCGCTGGTGATCGGACTCATCATCGGCAATCTGGTGAAGCCGGGTGCGGGCTTCGGCGGCGCCGCCGCCAACGCGCAGGCCGTCGCCAACTACGCCAAGCAGGCCGAAGGCCAGAAGTCGGTCGACTTCGTGCTGCACATCATTCCGGACACCGTCGTCGGCGCCTTCGCGCAAGGCGAGATCCTGCAGGTGCTGCTGTTCTCGGTGCTGTTCGGCTTCGCCATCATGGGGCTCGGCGAACGCGGCCACACCATCCGCAGTTTCATCGACGACGCCGCGCATGCGGTGTTCGGCGTCATCTCCATCGTGATGCGCGCGGCGCCGATCGGCGCCTTCGGCGCGATGGCCTACACCATCGGCAAGTTCGGCACCGGGGCGATCCTCAACCTGATCGGCCTGATAGCGACATTCTACCTGACCGCGGCGCTGTTCGTGTTCGTCGTGCTCGGTATCATCGCGCGCTTCGCGGGCTTCTCCATCTTCAAGTTCCTCGCCTACATCAAGGACGAGCTGCTGATCGTGCTCGGCACCTCGTCCTCGGAAAGCGCGTTGCCGTCCTTGATGGAAAAGCTCGAGCGCCTCGGCTGCTCGAAGTCGGTGGTCGGCCTCGTGGTGCCCACGGGCTATTCGTTCAATCTCGACGGCACCAACATCTACATGACGCTGGCGACCTTGTTCATCGCGCAGGCGCTGGGCTTCGATCTCACCTTCGGCCAGCAGCTCACCATCCTGGTGGTGGCGATGCTGACCTCGAAGGGCGCCTCCGGTATCACGGGCGCAGGCTTCATCACGCTGGCGGCGACGCTCGCCGTGGTCGATCCGCGCCTCGTGCCGGGCATGGCGATCGTGCTCGGCATCGACAAGTTCATGAGTGAGTGCCGCGCGCTGACCAATCTGTGCGGCAACGGCGTTGCCTGCGTGATCGTCGCCTGGTGGGAGGGCGAACTCGATCGCGACAAGCTCAACGCCAACCTCGCCAGGCAGATCGATCCGACCGACATGGAAACGGCTGTCACGACGGACTGATCTGCATTTGACGGTGCCGGGCGCCGTCAGATCTTGAAGTAATAGGGCTGGTCGAGATCCTCGATCAGCCCTTTTTCTTGCGGCGACCAGCCGAGAGCAGCACGCGTCTTCGCGCTCGAGGTCGGAACGTCGGCGCCCGCGAACTGTGCGAACCAGCCGAAATGCGCGGTCGCTTCCTCGGGCGATTGGGACACCACGGGCACGCCGAGCCGCCGGCCGATCACTTCCGCAATCGCCTTGAACGGCACGCCTTCCTCGGCGATCGCGTGATAGTGCTTCGCGGTTGCGCCTTGCTCCAGCGCCAGCCGGTAGACGCGCGCGGCATCGAAGCGGTGCGCGGCGGGCCAGCGGTTGCTGCCATCGCCGACATAGACCGATACGCCTTTCTGGCGCGCGAGGTTGATCAGGATCGGAACGAAGCCGTGGTCGCCCTCGCCATGCGTGGAGGGCGGAAGACGCACAACGGCGGCGCGGACGCCGGCCAGGGACAGCGCGGTCGCTTCCGACACGCGCGGAAAGCGCTGCGCCGACACATCGTCCTCGGTGGCGAGGCGGCCGGGCGCAAGCAGCGCGACGCCGGAGGTGACGATGAGAGGGCGACCGGAGCCCTTGAGCTCCTCGCCGATCGCCAGGATCGCGTGGCGGTCGAGCTCGCAATTGTCCAGAAACTTCGAGAAGTCGTGGTTGAAGCCGAGGTGCAGGACGCCGTCGGAGGCGGCCGCGCCGCTGCGCAAGGACGCGTGATCCTCCAGCGAGCCGCGGTGGATCTCGGCGCCCATCGCGGCGAGCGTCGCGGCTCCCGCGTCGGAGCGGGCGAGGCCCGTGACCCGGTGGCCGGCAGCGATCAGGTCGCGAACGACGGCGGAGCCGACGAAGCCGGTGGCGCCAGTGACGAAAACACGCATGAGTATCTCCAGGGTTGGTGGAGACGACCATCCGCGCTAGGATTATCCGGGTAAAGTAGTGACATTATCGGGGTATAATAGCTAACAGGATGAGCGAGACCGCTTCAGCCGAAAACCTGCTCGGGGCCTACCTCAAGGACCGCCGCACCCGGCTCGATGCCACCGCGTTCGGCTTCGCGGGTAGCCGCAGGCGTACGCCGGGACTCCGCCGCGAGGAGGTGGCGCAGCGCGCCAATATCAGCCCGACCTGGTACACTTGGCTCGAGCAGGGCCGCGGCGGCGCGCCGTCGCCCGATGTGCTCGACCGCATCGCGCGAGCGCTGATGCTGACCGATGTCGAGCGCGAGCACCTGTTCCTGATCGGCCTCGGCCGTCCGCCCGAGGTGCGCTACCAGGCGAGCGAAGGCGTCTCGCCGCGGTTGCAGCGGGTGCTCGATGCGTTCGCGTTCAGCCCGGCGCTGGTGCGGACCGCGACCTGGGACGTCGTCGCCTGGAATCGTGCCGCAAGCGCCGTGCTGACCGACTACGGCGCGATCCCGCCGGGACAGCGCAACATCCTGCGCTTCATCTTCTGCGATCCGCGCGTGCGCGCCGCGCAATACGATTGGGACAGCGTGGCGCGCTTCGTGGTCGCGGCTTTCCGGGCGGACGCCGCGCGGGCCGGCGCAGTCTCGCATGTCGCCGATTTTGTCGACGAGCTGTGCCGGACCAGCCCGGAATTCGCCGCGCTCTGGCGCGACAATGACGTGCGTTACCACGGCGACGGCACCAAGCGGCTGCGGCACCCCGTTCACGGCACGATGTCGTTCGAATATTCGAGCTTTATCGTCGAGGGACGCTCCGATCTCAGCATGATCGTCTACAACCCCGCGACTCCCGACGACGCCGAACGCATCAGGACACTGCTCGCCGAGCGCGCCGACTGACGGAAGTTGCGAACTCGCGCGTTCAACCTGCATCTGGCGACGCGCACGCGGTGCTTGCCGTCAACCCTGATCTAGAACCGCTCCGGCCGGTACGGCGTCGGATCGATCGCCGGTGTTTCGCCGCTCATCATCTCGGCGAGGAGGCGCCCGGTCGCGGGTCCCAGCGTAAAGCCCTGGTGGCCGTGGCCGAAGTTCATCCAGAGGCCGGGATGGCGTGGGGCGGGGCCGAGCACCGGCAGCATATCGGGCGTGCAGGGGCGGGTGCCGAACCATGGGTCGGGCTCGACCCGCTTGCCGAGGTCGATCAGCTCGCGCGCGGAGGCTTCCGCGCTGGCGAGCTGCACGGGCGTTGCGAGCGCGTCCAGGCCGGTCAGCTCCGCGCCGGTGGTGATGCGAATGCCTTTGGCCATTGGACCCATGGCGTAGCCGCCGGCCTTGTCGACCAGCGGCAGATCGAGCGAGGCGCCGCCGCTGTAATGCATGTGGTAGCCGCGCTTGCGCACCAGCGGGATGCGATAGCCGAATTTGAGCAGGAGATCGGGCGACCACGGCCCGAGCGTCACGACGGCGTGGGCGGCGTCGACGCGCCCATGGTCTGTCTTGACCGACCAGCCGGTGGCGGTCTGCTGCAGGCTTTGGGCATCACCGAGCACGATGGTGCCGCCGAGGCGCTCGAACAGATCGGCATAGGCCGTAACCAGAGCGCCGGGATCAGACACAGTCCAGGTGTCGAGCCAATGGATCGCGCCGGGCAGGTCGTCGCGCAGGACAGGTTCGGCCTTGGCAAGCTCGATGCCCGAGAGCGCACGAAACCTCACGCCGAATTCGCGCTGGTCCGCTTCCGCCGCCTTGACGGCGAGATCGAACGAGGCAGCGTCGCGATGCAGGTGCCGGTATCCCGCGCGGCGGATCAGATTGTCGGCATGGGCTTCGCGAATGAGGATGTCGTGCTCCGCCGTCGCGTAGGCGATCAGCCGCGCCCAGGCGTCGATCGCCTCGCGATGCCGCTTCGGCGCCGAATGCCACCAATAGCGGAGCAGGGGTTCGATATGAAGATGAAGAGATGACAGGCTGTAACGCACGTCGTTGGTGCGGCCGGTCGCGATCTTCAGGAGCGTGGCGAGGTCGCGCGGCATCGGATAGGGGCGCACCGCTTCCGCCTGGATCATCCCGGCATTGCCGTAGCTGGTCTCACGGCCCGGCTCCCTGCGGTCGATCAGCGTGACGGACCAGCCGCGCTGCTGGAGGTGCAGCGCCGCGCTGACGCCGATCATGCCGCCGCCGAGGACGATCGCGCTTTGCATCGGAAGAAATTCTCCTGTCAGGCCGTCTGCGGCATGAGCTTCGGCTGGGCCGTGTTGATGGTTGCGGCGACCACGACTGATAACGCCGTCATCGCCACGAGAAAGCCGAAGGCTGCATCGAACGATCCGGTTCCGGTCACGATGAAGCCGATCGCGACGGGGGCGACGAAGCCCGCGCTCTGGCCGCCGAGGTTGACCATGCCGATGCCGGATCCGATCTGGTCGTCGCGGAGCAGCTTGGTCGGGAGCGCAATCACCGAGGCCAGCACGAAGGATTTGAAGAAATAGACCACCGACTGGTAGGTGATCAGCATCGCGATCGTCTCCGCCTTGTACATGGCGTAGAGGAAGATGCCGGTCAATGCGGAGGCGCCGATTAGCAGATATTTTTCGCGCTCGGCGAAGAAGGTCGTCATCACCCAGCCGCCGATCGCGGTCGCGATCGTCGCCATCACGAACGGGATCGGCGCCACGATGCCGACGGTCTTGAGGTCGAGCCCGCGCTGCTGGAGCAGATAGAGCGGCATCCAGGAATCCAGGCCCTTGTTGACGCAGCTGAGGCCGAACCACACCACCATCAGCTGCCACAGCAGCGGATTCTTCATGAGCTCGCGCATCGGTGCACGGTTCTCGGCTTTCGTCCCGGACAGGTTCGGATCGTTCGCGCCCGGGCGGCCCAGATACGGGACGAAGACGAAATAGGCGACCGCGAAGACGATGCCCGCAATGCCGATCGCGTTGAAGGCATGGCGCCAGCCGAGCCAGAGGATCAACGGCGCCATGATCAGCGGCGCGATCATGCTGCCGGCATAGTTGGATGACAGCAGCAGCGCCGACATCTTCGGCCGGCTGTCCTTCTTGAACACCTCCGCGACGGCGCGGATGCTCGCCGGCGGGAAGCCGCCCTCGGCGATGCCGAATAGGAAGCGGATCGCGATCAGCGAGGTGAGCGACCAGGCCAGACTCGTGAACGCCGTGAACAGCGACCACATCACGATGGTGATGATCACCACATATTTCGATCCGAAGCGGTCGGAGAGCCATCCGCCCGGCACCTGCATCGCGGCGTAACCGAGGAAGAACGCGCTGATGACGATGCCGAGATCTGCGGCCTGGAGGTTGAAGTCCTTGCCGATCTGCGCCAGCGCCAGCGAGATCGCCGCGCGGTCAACATAGGAGATGCAGTAGGCGACGTAGAGCAGGACGAATGCGATGACGCTGGTCTTCCTCGGCAATTCCGTCATCCTCGTCTCCATCGCGCCGCCAGGGCTGGTATCGGTCGTTGCCGAGTTCAGGTCATGCCCGAGTTCTGATCATTCCCACGTTCTTCATTCCCAAGTCAGGAAGCCGGGTGCAGCCGAGAGCGGCGGCGCCACGGCAAGCCGGGCCAGATCGGGCGCCGGCCGGCACAATTGCGCGTCGCCGGCGAACGCTGCTTCGAGGCTCGCGGCCACCGCGAGCACGGCGGCGTCGCCGCCACGCTGACCGACGATCTGCAGGCCGAAAGGCAGCCCGGCTTCATCGAGGCCGAGAGGAATGCTGATGGCGGGATGGCCGGGAAGCGTCACGGCATAAGCGAGCGCCAGCCAATGGAAGTAGGATTTCGTTGCTACCCCGTCGATCTCCGCGGGATGCGGCTCCGACCACGGCCGCGGACTAAGCGTGATGGTGGGGCTGATCAGCACGTCGCAGCTTTCGAAGAAGCTTTGCCAGGCGCGATAGATCCGCGTCTGCGTCGTTGCGGCGCGCGCGTGATCTTCGAGCGTGTAGCCGAGGCCTTCCTCGACATTGGCACGGACATTGGGCCCGAGCATCTCGGGCCGCTCCTTGTAGTTCTTGCCATGCGTCGCCAGGAACATGCCGGCGCGCAGCACGGCGAAGGCGTCATCGGCGCCGGAGCAATCCGGCGTCGCCTCGCGGCATTCGGCGAAGAGAGGTGCAAGCTTGCTCACGTGCTGACGGAACACGCGCCGGATCGCCTGCTCTGTCGGGGCAAAGCCGAAGTCTTCGGTGAAGGCCAGGCGCAGCCTGCCGAGTTCTGCGGGGCGCGGCGCGGCCCAGCGTTCGGCATGCCCGCGCACGGGCTCGCCGGGCAGCGTATAGGCGAGCGGATCGCGGGCATCGTCGCTCGCCATCACCGACAGCATCAGCGCGGTGTCGGCGACATTGCGCGCCATCGGCCCGTCGGTCGACAAATTGGACCAGCCGAACACGCGCTTCTCGCTGGCGACGAGGCCGAAGGACGGGCGCATGCCGACAATGCCGGCGAAGCCGGCCGGATTGCGCAAGGAGCCGCCGGTGTCCGAGCCCGAGGCGAGCGGAGCCATGCCGCAGGCGAGCGCCACCGCCGAGCCGCCGGAGGAGCCGGCCGCCGAGCGCATCGGATCGAACGGATTGCCGGTCGCCCCGAACACGGGGTTGCGGGTGTTGCCGCCGGCCGCCCATTCCGGTGTGTTGGTCTTGCCGAAGATGATGGCGCCAGCCGCGCGCAGCCGTGCCACCGAGCCCTGGTCAGCGAGTGGGACGTTGTCCCTCAGCAACGGACTGCCATAGGTGGTGCGCAGTCGAGCGGTGTCCTGGGTGTCCTTGATGAGAACGGGGAGCCCGTGGAGGGCGCCATGATCCTCGCCGCGCAGGATGGCGGCCTCGGCTTCCTTGGCAGCGGCGCGAGCGCCAGGCTCGTCCAGTGTCACGACGGCATTGACGGCGGGATTGACGGTGGCGATCCGCGACAGGCACGACTCCAGCAGCTCGACGGGCGAGATGTCCCGGGCGGACAGGCGGCGGCGCAGCTCAACGGCGCTGGAATCGCAAAGGTCGGACAATGCCAATCCCTTTCAAAATTTGAAAACGATTTAGCATATCGGAAAGTGGAGGCCGCGCACCAATATTCGTCAGAACCGGCCATTTCATGCACAAATGCTGGTTTGCCTGCCCAAACGGCGACCAGATGCGGAACCCAGGGCCGGCTTCAGTCGAAAAGATTAGGTGGATCGATCAAACATTTTTCTGCCGCCGTGATAGCCTCGCTGGATGAGCGAGATCGTGACGACGCCGGAGGGCGCCAACTCCCAGCTGGGCCAATGCCTCAAGGCTGCCCGCCAGGCGCGGGGGCTGACGCTCAAGCAGGTGGCGGAGCGGACCGGCATGGCGCTGTCGACCCTGTCCAAGGTCGAGAACGGTCTGATGTCGCTGACCTACGACAAGCTGCTCCAGCTCACCTCCGGCTTGAAGATGGAGATCGCCGAGCTGTTCAATCCGGTGCCCCCGCGTCCCGAGCAGAGCAGACCGGTCACGGCGCGACGGAGCATCAGCCGCGCCGGGCAGGGGCAGGTGATCACGACCGGATTCTACACCTACACCTATCAATGCACCGATCTGATCGGCAAACGCATGGTGCCGATCCTGGCCGAAGTCAGGGCGCGCTCGCTGGAGGAGTTCGGTCCGCTGCTGCGCCACGCCGGCGAGGAATATTTCGTGGTGACGAGCGGACGCGTTGCCGTCCACACCGAGTTCTACGCGCCGGAGATCCTGGGCGAGGGCGACGGCATTTATCTCGACAGCACCATGGGCCACGCCTACCTCAACGCCGGCGAAGGGCCTGCTGCGACAGGCGTCTGCCTTTGCACCAGCGAGGCGCCTGACCTCTACGATCAGCTCCGCAGGATCGCATCGCGCGACGTGGCGCCGATCGAAGGCGATCCACCGTCGCTCTGAACAGCAAAGAGAGCGTGGAACGAAAAACGCCCGGCCGAAGCCGGGCGTTTTTGATTGGGGCTCGTCTATTCGCCGCCGCCGAAGCGGCGCGACCACCAGCCGGCGCGACGCGGTGCGGCCGAGGTTTCGCTTGCCGCTGCGGGCGCGGGCTCCGGAGCCGGTGCGGGCGGGGCAACCGGCTCGGCCGCCTGCGTGACCGGTGCCGGTTCACTCTGGCTGCTCGACAGGAAGCTCACCTTTTCGCGAACCGTCGAACGGCGTCGTGCGGCCTTGTCGTCGGCGTGCTCTTCGTCCGCGGCAGCAGGAGCCGGCTCAGGCCTGGCCGTTGCCTCAATCCGTGCTTCGGCCCGCGGCTCAGGCTGGGTGACCTGAGGTTCCGACGTGTGCTCGGCCTGCGCGATCGAGGGCGCAGCCTCGCCGCTAAAACCGTCGAAATCGGCGACTGCATCGGTCGCTTCCGACGGCGCACTGGCCGCGAGCTCGTCGCCGATGGAGCCGGCGAGACCTTCCTCGCCAGGACCACGACGCCGACGTCCGCCACGGCGACCACGCCGGCGACGGCGATCGGCGCTGCCCTGCTGCTCGCCACGGGCTCCCTGTTCCTCGCCTTCCTCGCCATCCGGCTCGGCCTCGGCATCCTCTTCGCCTTCGCCGGCCGCCATGGCCGTCTCGGCAAGAGCGGGAGCGCCATCCTCGCGCGTCTCCTCGTCGCGCGGGCCACCGCGACCGCGGCGGCGACGGCGACGCTTGCGGCGCTGGCCGTCCTGCTCGGTAGCGGCGTCGCCTGCGGTTTGCTCCTCGGCGAGACCTTCGGTCTCTTCGGTCTCGACCTCGGATTCGGTCTCCGGATCGAATTCCTCGTCTTCATAGGCCTCTTCGACCAGGGGCGGCGGGCTTGCGGCCGCCTGCGCCGCCAGCAGAGCCTTGGCGGCTTCCAGCGTATGCACCTGCTCGCCGCGGTCGATGACATAGGCCTGCGGCCCGTTGACGCTCGGGTCGGCGATGACCGACAACGTGACCTTGAAGCCGTTCTCGAGGTCGCGCAGATGGCCGCGCTTGTGGTTCAGCACATAGAGCGCGACGTCGGTGCGGGTGCGGACCACGAGGTTGTGGGTCGCGCCCTTCATCAGGATCTCTTCGAGGCCGCGCAGCAATTGGAGCGCAACCGAGGACACCGAGCGCACATGGCCGGTGCCGCCGCAATGCGTGCAGGGATCGGTCGAGGACTCCAGCACGCTGGCGCGGATGCGCTGGCGCGACATTTCGAGCAGGCCGAAATGCGAGATGCGTCCGACCTGGATCCGCGCGCGGTCCTGCCGGAGGCAATCGGACAGCTTGCGCTCGACCGCGCGGTTGTTGCGCTTCTCGTCCATGTCGATGAAGTCGATGACGATCAGACCGGCGAGGTCGCGCAACCGAAGCTGACGCGCAACCTCCTCGGAGGCTTCGAGATTGGTCTTGAGCGCGGTGTCCTCGATATGATGCTCGCGCGTCGAACGACCGGAGTTGACGTCGATCGAGACCAGCGCTTCGGTCTGGTTGATCACGATGTAGCCGCCGGAGCGCAGTTGCACGGTCGGCGAGAACATCGCATCCAGCTGGCTTTCGACGCCCATGCGCGAGAACAGCGGCTGGCCGTCACGATACTGCTTCACCGCGCTCACATTCGCCGGCATCAGCATCTTCATGAAGTCGCGCGCTTCACGGTAACCGGATTCACCGGCAACTGAGATCTCGTCGATCTCCTTGTTGTAGAGGTCGCGCAGCGAGCGCTTGATCAGCGAGCCTTCCTCGTAGACGAGGGTCGGGGCCTGCGACTTCAGCGTCATATCGCGCACCGTCTCCCACATCCGGATCAGGTACTCGAAATCGCGCTTGATCTCGGGCTTGGTGCGGGCGGCACCCGCGGTGCGCAGAATGATCCCCATGCCCTCGGGCACGTCGAGATCCTGCACCACTTCCTTCAGGCGCGAACGGTCCTGCGCGCTCGTGATCTTGCGGCTGATGCCGCCGCCGCGTGCGGTGTTCGGCATCAAGACGGCATAGCGGCCGGCGAGCGAGAGGTAGGTCGTCAGCGCCGCGCCCTTGTTGCCGCGCTCTTCCTTGACGACCTGCACCAGCATCACCTGGCGGCGCTTGATGACTTCCTGGATCTTGTATTGGCGGCGGGGACGGAAGGTGCGCTCCGGCACTTCTTCCAGCACATCGTCGCCGCCGACGGATTCAACGACGTCCTCTTCGGCTTCCTCGTCGTCCTCGTCTTCGTCGTCATCCTCGGCCGTCGCTTCGGATTCGTGATGCGGAGCCTGCGCATTCTCGCCGGAGGCGTATACGGCGTCGGCAGGTTCAGTAGCCGACGTCACGGCCTCGGCAAGATCGTCGGCGTGTGGGTCGGAGGCAAACTCCTGCGGCTCGGCAACGGCTTCGGTGGCGACCGCGGGCTCGGCGCCGATCGCTGCGACAGGCGCCGGTGTCTCGTCGGCATGATCATGGTCGTGATGGTCGTGCTCGCCATGATGATCGTGGTCGCCATGGTCGTGGGCGTGATGATCGTCACCATGGGCATGATGATGGTCGTCGTGGTCATGCCCTTCGTGGTCATGTGCTTCGTGGCCGTGATGATCGTGGCCTTCGTGCTCGCCGTGATGCTCTGCGCCGGCGTGCAGGTGCTCGCCCTCGTGCGAAGCGCCTTCGGGCAGGGCCTCGCCCTGGACCTGCCGGGCCGCGGGATCGGTGCCTTCGACGATTTCGCTGCGGACGCGCTCGCCATGGCTACGGCGGCGGGAATTGCGGTGGCGGGAACGGCGGCGGCCCTGAGAGCGGTTCTCGCTCTCTTCCTCGGCCTCGCGATGGGCCTGCTCTTCGGCTTCGATCAGAGCCTGCCGGTCGGCAACCGGGATCTGGTAGTAGTCGGGATGGATTTCGCTGAAGGCGAGGAAGCCGTGGCGGTTGCCGCCATATTCGACGAAAGCGGCCTGGAGCGAGGGTTCGACCCTTGTGACCTTGGCGAGGTAGATATTCCCGCGCAGTTGCTTGCGTTGCGCGGTCTCGAAATCAAACTCTTCGACGCGATTGCCGCGGACCACGACGACCCGGGTCTCTTCCGGGTGGGTGGCATCGATCAACATCTTGTTGGGCATGTCTTAACTCTTGGCGGCGGCGGGCGCGATTCACCGGGGGCGCCATCAGCGCTGCCGGGTGACGCGACGGTCCACCTGATTCGGGGGTGAGGGGAAGGCCGAAACGCCGTCTCTCGCGCCTTGCCGAACCGGAAGCCGGAGCACCAAAGTGGCGCGCGGAATTTTCACTCCGCAGCGTCGCGAATGGTCCTTCAGAATTGGTCGGCACAGTCTGGCGCATCAAGCGTCGGCCCGTATGAAACATTGGGCGGCGGGGCCGCCCCTCAATCAGTTGCTGTTGGCCAGGCATGGCGCGAGCGCGCTCGCCTTGGGTATTACGAACCGCTCCCTTGGGATTAAGGGACCGGGTAACGGGTCGCGCCGCTGTCAGAACCGTCCCGGAAACGTGGTGGTAACCGGGAACCGTCCGCCGCCGGGGCTTGCCCCGCTCCACCTTGCTGCCGCGCACCGCGCTGGACTTAGAGGGGAACGGAAAAACGCTGGAATTCCCAAACCTTGAGAGTTCCGGCGCTGCACCGGGAGGCTGAATGCGACACAACCGGAAATATCGGCCGTCAGCATTCCGTACATACGTGGATTGGGCCATCCGTGCAAGGAGCGTCGCACGGCGGTCACAGTCAGCGAGTTTCGCGTGTCCGTCATTAAGGATCGTTTAACCCTGTGGTTCTATTGCGTTAAAGAGGCTGCTCGGAGGCACGGAATCGGTGGCGAGCCGCGCAAATCAAAGGATCTTGCTGGGATGCGTGCTGCTCTGCGCGGCAGCATTGCCCTGTGCTGATTCCTCGCGCCTGAAGGCTGCGGAAAGTCAGCCTCAACCCGCTGTTGCATCAGCGAATTTCCCGACGGCCTCGGCCGCCCGGCTGGCCGGTGACGGCAGGCAAACCCGCTTTGTCCTCGACATCGACCAGACCGTTAGCTTCCGCGCCGTCACCTTGGCCGACCCGTATCGGGTGGTGGTCGACGTTCCCCAGGTCAATTTTCAACTCCCCGCCGGCACCGGGTCCGGCGGACGGGGACTGGTCAAGGCCTTCCGCTATGGGCTGGTGATGCCCGGCGGCTCCCGAATCGTGTTCGACCTGACGGGCCCGGCCAAGATCGCCAATTCCTACGTGGTGGAGGCTGCCAACGGTCAGCCCGCGCGACTGGTGCTCGAACTGGAGGAGGTCGAGCGCACCGCCTTCGTACCGTCGCTGGCTCCGGAAAACCGTCCTGAGCTGCGGCCGGCAATTGCCGATCCGCCGCCCGCGACGGTTCCCGCATCTGCACATCCTGAAGCCGGGCAGAAGGCCGATGGCCGCGCGGTGGTCGTCATCGATCCCGGCCATGGCGGCATCGACAACGGCACCCAGTCGAGCGGCGAGAGCGAGAAGAATCTGGTGCTGGCCTTTGGCCTGGCTCTGCGCGAACGGCTGGAAAAGACCGGCAAATATCGCGTGGTGATGACACGCGACGACGACACCTTCATCCCGCTCAACGACCGGGTCAAAGTCGCCCGCAGCCTCAAGGCGGCGTTGTTCGTCTCGATCCATGCCGACGCGCTGCCGCGCGCCGAGGGCGATGCGCAGGGCGCGACCATCTACACGTTGTCCGACAAGGCCTCCGACGCCGAGGCGCAGCGGCTGGCGGACGCGGAAAACCGGGCGGACGCCATCGCCGGCTTCAACCTCGCGGAGGAGCCGACCGATGTCGCCGACATCCTGATCGATCTCACCCAGCGGGAAACCCGCACCTTTTCAAGTCGTTTTGCCCACCTGTTGATGGGCGAAATGAAGTCGACCGTGCGGATGCACAAGCATCCCCTGAAATCGGCCGGCTTCCGGGTGCTGAAGGCGCCCGACGTGCCGTCGGTCCTGGTCGAGATCGGCTATGTCTCCAACAAGGGCGACCTCGAGCATCTGGTCTCCGAGGGATGGCGTTCGCGTGCCGTGGGCTCGATGGCACAGGCGATCGACGGGTTTTTGGCGAAGCGGATGGCCACGGCCGGATCGTCAAATTGACGACCGGGGGATCGCCGAACTGACGATCGGGATCATCCAATTGAGAGTGATTTTCCGTCCCGCCGCAAAAGCCCTAGTTTGGCCACAGCGGGCGCTCTATAAAAACGCCGCAGGGGGTTCCGGAATCGGCGAGAATCCCGCTCGGCAAGCGTCTTGGGTCCGGCACTGATAGTATTGAGTAAGGCCGGTGAATTCGCGATGGTTTGGCGCCTGTTTCGGGCGCCAGGGCTGATCTTTGGGCTGATCCAGAGTTTGAACGGATAAACAGATAATGCGCTTGCTGGTGCGGTTCATGGGCTTCCTGTTCGCCGCGGGAACGGTGTTGTTCCTTGTCGGGGTCGGTGCCGTCGCAGGCCTGATCTGGCATTTCTCCAAGGACTTGCCGGACTACTCTCAGCTTCAGGATTACGAGCCGCCGGTGATGACCCGCGTGCACGCGACCGACGGCTCGCTGCTCGGCGAATACGCCAAGGAGCGGCGGCTGTACCTGCCGATCCAGGCGGTGCCGAAACTCGTGATCAACGCCTTCCTCGCGGCCGAGGACAAGAATTTCTACGAGCATGGCGGCATCGACTACACCGGCATGGCGCGCGCCGGCGTGGTCTACATCCAAAACTACGGCTCCAACCGCCGGCCGCAGGGCGCTTCGACGATCACCCAGCAGGTCGCCAAGAACTTCCTTCTGACCAACGAGGTCTCCTTCGCGCGCAAGATCAAGGAAGCCTTGCTGGCCATGCGGATCGAGAAGACCTACTCGAAGGACAAGATCCTCGAGCTGTATCTGAATGAAATCTATCTGGGTCTCGGCGCCTACGGAATCGCCGCTGCGTCGCTGGTTTATTTCGACAAATCAGTGAACGAGCTGACGGTGGCGGAAGCGTCCTATCTCGCGGCGCTGCCGAAGATGCCTGCGACGCTGCATCCCGTCCGCAACCGCGACCGCGCCATCGAGCGCCGTAACTACGTGATCGATCGTCTCGTTGAGAACGGCTGGGTCAAGCAGGCCGACGCCGACAAGGCGCGCAAGGAGCCGCTGGTCGTTACCAGCCGCTCCAATGGCGCCCACACCTTCGCCGGCGAATATTTCGCCGAGGAAGTGCGCCGCGACATCTTCGAGCGCTATGGCGAGAAGAAACTTTACGAGGGCGGCCTCTCGGTCCGCACTACGCTCGATCCCAAGATTCAGGTCATGGCGCGCAAGACCATGGTCGCCGGTCTCGTCAACTATGACGAGCAGCAGGGCTATCGCGGCGCCATCAGCAAGCTCGACATTTCGGGCGACTGGGGCGTGAAGCTCGCCGAGATCAAGTCTCTTTCCGATATCTCGCCATGGCGCATGGCCGTGGTGCTGGAGACCAGCGATCAGTCGGCGCGCATCGGCTTCCAGCCGAGCCGCGAGCTCGGCGGCGCCATCAGCAAGCAGCGCGAGACCGGCCTCATCACGCTCGACGGCATCAAATGGGCAAGAGCGGCCTCCGGGGCAGCGAAGGGTAGGGCGGCAAGCGCAGTGTCGCAGGTGCTCCAGCCCGGCGACGTGATCTACGCCGATCCGCTGTACAAGGACGCCCAGCCCGTCGAAGGTCAGTACCGGCTGCGCCAGATCCCCGAAGTGTCCGGCGCGATGGTGGTGATGGACCCCTGGACCGGTCGCGTGCTGGCGATGGTCGGCGGCTTCTCGTTCGACCAGAGCCAATTCAACCGCGCCACGCAGGCCTATCGGCAGCCCGGTTCGTCGTTCAAGCCGATCGTCTACTCGGCCGCGCTCGACAACGGCTATACGCCTTCGACTGTCGTGCTCGACGCCCCGATCGAAATCGACCAAGGCCAGGGCGCGGGCGTGTGGCGGCCTGAAAACTTCTCCTCGGGCAAGTTCCAGGGGCCGGTGACGCTGCGCAACGCGCTGCGGCAGTCGCTCAACACGGTGACGGTGCGCCTCGCCCAGGACATCGGCATGCCCCTGATCGGCGAATATGCCCGCCGCTTTGGCGTCTATGACGAACTGCCGAACTATCTGTCCTACGCGCTCGGCGCCGGCGAGACCACGGCGATGCGCATGGTCACGGCCTATTCGATGCTCGCCAATGGTGGCCGCCGGGTGAAGCCGACCCTGATCGACCGCATCCAGGATCGCTACGGCCACACCATCTTCAAGCACGACCAGCGCGAATGCCGCGGCTGCGACGCGCCGGGTGGTTGGAAGAACCAGAACGAGCCGCAGCTGATTGACCGCCGCGAGCAGGTGCTGGATTCCATGACCGCCTATCAGATCACCGAGCTGATGGAAGGCGTGGTCCAGGCCGGTACCGCGACCGTGGTCAAGCAGGTCGGCAAGCCGATCGCCGGCAAGACCGGCACCACCAACGAGGCCAAGGACGCCTGGTTCGTCGGTTTCTCGCCCGACGTCGCCGTCGCCATCTACATGGGCTACGACAAGCCGCGTCCGCTCGGCAAGGGTAACGCCGCGACCGGCGGTCATCTCGCAGCTCCCATCGCACGCGACTTCCTCCAGCTCGCGCTCGCCGACAAGCCCGCGGTCCCATTCAAGGTGCCGGCCGGCATCAAGCTGGTGCGCGTCGTCGCCAAGACCGGCATGCGCGCCGGTCCGGGCGAGACCGGCGGAACCATCCTCGAAGCCTTCAAGCCGGGCACGGCGCCGCCGGATAATTATTCGGTCATCGGCGTTGCCGATGCCGACGGCCGGATGCCGGCGTCGCAGCAGCAGCAGCCGGATTCCGGTTTCTTCATGCGGCCGGGCACCGGCGGGCTGTACTAAGGCTTAGGACAAGACAGACGTTCGTCGCCGCGGCGGTTGCGCTTTTCAGCCGCCGCCGCTACATCCCGTTGTCATTAGACGCGGAACAATTCCGCGAGACCAGAGAACCACATGCGCGCCGAAATCGAACGGTTGGTAGAAGAGATCAAGCAGTCGGTCGGGCTGCTGAGGAGGCATCTTTGACGTCGAGAAATCGACGGCGCGCCTCGCTGAGCTGAACAAGCTCGCAGAAGATCCCAACCTCTGGAACGATCCCCAGAAAGCCCAGAAATTGATGCAAGAGCGCACCTCGCTTGAGGACTCGCTCTCCGGCATCGGTAAGGTCGAGCAGGAGCTCGAAGACGACATCGGCATGATCGAGCTCGGCGAAGCCGAGGGCGATGAGGGCGTCGTCAAGGAAGCCGAAGCCGCACTGAAGAGCCTCAAGAAGGAAGTCGCCCGGCGCGAGCTCGAGGCGCTGCTGTCGGGAGAGGCCGACGGTTTCGATTCCTATCTCGAAGTGCATGCCGGCGCCGGTGGCACCGAGAGCCAGGACTGGGCGCAGATGCTGCTCCGCATGTACTCGCGCTGGGCCGAAACCCACGGCTTCAAGGTCGAGGTGCTGGAAGAGTCCGAGGGCGAAGAGGCCGGCGTCAAGTCCGCGACGATCCAGGTCTCCGGCCACAATGCCTATGGCTGGCTCAAGACCGAGGCGGGCGTGCACCGCCTGGTGCGGATCTCGCCATTCGATTCCAACGCGCGGCGGCACACCTCGTTCTCGTCCGTCGCTGTGTTTCCGGTGATCGACGACACCATCAAGATCGACATCAAGGAATCCGACGTCCGCGTCGACACCATGCGCTCAGGCGGCGCCGGCGGCCAGCACGTCAACAAGACCGAGTCCGCGGTACGGCTGACACACATTCCGACCGGCGTCGCGGTGGTCTGCCAGGCCGGCCGCTCGCAGCACAAGAACAAGGCGCAGGCCTGGGACATGCTGCGCGCACGGCTTTACCAGATCGAGCTGAAGCGGCGTGAAGAGAAGGCCGCCGCCGACCAGGCCGCCAAGACCGACATCGGCTGGGGCCACCAGATCCGCTCCTACGTGCTCCAGCCCTACCAGATGGTGAAGGATCTGCGCACCGGTGTGCAGACCTCCGATACATCAGGCGTGCTCGGTGGTGATCTCGACGACTTCATGGCCGCGACCCTGGCGCAGCGCGCCTTCGGCACTCCCGGCGCCGACATCGAGGACGTCGACTGATGCCCCGGATCGCCTTCATCGGGCTTGGGCGGATGGGCCATGGCATGGCCGGCCGCTATCTCGATGCCGGCTTCACGGTGACGGTTTGGAATCGCAGCAAAACAAAAGCGGAAGACCTGATCGCGCGCGGCGCGCTGTGGGCGACCTCGCCTGAGGACGCGGCGATCGACGCCGACGCGGTCGTGACGATGGTCGCCGATGACGAGGCCTCGCGCGCGGTCTGGCTCGGGCCCGAGGGCGCAGCCAAGACGGCGAAATCAGGCACCATCGCGATCGAATGCTCCACCGTTTCCTATGACCACGCCCGCGAGATGGGCCGCGAAATGAATGCGCGCGGGCTAATCTATATCGATTGCCCCGTGACGGGATTGCCGGATGCGGCAGCGAGCGGAAAGCTGACGCTGCTCGTTGGCGCCGATCCCGCCGATCTCGAACGCGCGCGGCCCTATCTGACACCGATCGGCTCGACCATCCGCCATTTCGGCGCGGTCGGTGCCGGCACCGTCTACAAGCTGATCAATAATCTGATGGGCGCGATCCAGATCGCCGGCCTCGCCGAGGGACTCGCCATCGCCGAGCAGGCCGGGCTCGACATGAATCTGGTGCTGGAATCAATTCAGGCGGGCGTCGCCGCAAGCCCGCAGGTGCAGCGCCACTCCAAGCGCATGGTCGCCCGCGATTTTTCCGGCGCAACGTTCACGGCGGCGCTGCGGCACAAAGATGCCGCCTACGCAGTGAAGCTCGCCGAGAGCCTGCTGGCCGACAAGCCGTTGGTCGCGCGCGCCGCCGTCGAGGCCTACGCGCAGGCGAAGGCTGCGATGCCTGACGACGATGAAGGCAAGATGATCGAGCTGGTGTCGCGGCCGAAGAAGCCGTCCTAACTGGCCGTATCACATGGGGCAGCCTCGATCAGAACGCGGTCTCGGCATTGCTCTCGTCGTCGCCGCCGCCATTGCCTGGAGCACCGCGCCATTCTTCACACGTCTGTTGCCGTTCGATCCCTGGACCATCCTGTTCTGGCGCGGCCTGTTCGGCGGCAGTCTGATCTCGGTGTTTCTCGTTGTGATGCAGGGACGCGGCGCGCTGCGGCAATTGGTGGCGCCGGGGCGCGGCGGCTTGCTCGTCGCCTCGTTGTCCACGCTTGGCATGGTTTCCTTCATCCCTGCGCTTCAGATAACCAAGGTGATGAACGTGGCCGTCCTGATCGCCACGCAGCCGTTCGTCGCCGCGGCGCTGGCGTGGCTGTGGCTTGGCGAAGCCGCGACATGGCGTACCCTGGTCGCAAGCCTCGTTGCCTTTGCCGGCGTTGCCATCACGGTCGGAGGCATCGAAGCCGGGCCTGATGTTGGAGGCGTGGCGCTGAGCTGCCTCATGGTGCTCGCCATCTCGGCTATGACGGTTGTGATCCGACGCTACCGGGAGACATCGATGGTGGCAGCGGCGGCGTTGTCGAATTTCCTGGGAAGTCTCGTCAGCCTTCCTTTCGCGCACGACATCGCCCGTGTCGACGGCGCCAACCTCGCGATCCTCGCGATGTTCGGCTGCTTTCAGGTGGCGCTGGGGCTGACATTCTACATGCTCGGCTCGCGCCTTCTGCCGTCGAGCCAGGCTTCCCTGGTCGCGACGCTGGAAACGCCGCTGATGCCGTTCTGGATCTGGGTTGCCTTTCGGGAGGTACCGCTCGTGCATGCGCTCGTTGGCGGGGCTCTCGTGATCGGCGCGGTCGTCGCCGATATTGCCGGCGATGCACGTTCGCGCGAGCGGTCGTAAACGCGTCGCGTCGCGCAAGTTCCCGGTCCACACTTTCACTCCACGGAATATTGCGCGGCTTGCCAGCCGCCGCTCCCCTTGCGACACTCTCGGCAAAACAAGACTACAAAACAGGGGAGAGAACGATGCCGGGTCGTCGCGAAAGCCTTGCTGCCCTCGCCATTCTTGTTGCCGGAGTGCTCGTCACGACACCAGCCCTGGCGCAGAAGAAATACGATCCCGGCGCCACCGATACCGAAATCAAGCTCGGCAACATCATGCCCTATAGCGGGCCGGCGTCGTCCTATGGCGTGATCGGCAAGACCGAGGCCGCGTTCTTCAAGATGATCAACGACCAGGGCGGCATCAACGGGCGCAAGATCAATTTCATCAGCTATGACGACGCCTATTCGCCGCCAAAGGCGATCGAGCAGGCGCGCAAGCTGGTCGAGAGCGACGAGGTGTTGCTGATCTTCCAGCCGCTCGGCACGCCTTCGAACTCCGCGATCATGAAATACATGAACGCCAAGAAGGTACCGCAGCTCTTCGTCGCCTCCGGCGGCACCAAGTTCGGCGACCCCAAGAATTTCCCATGGACCATGGGATTTCAGCCGAACTACCAGAGCGAGGGGCGGATCTACGCAAAATATATCCGTGACAACTTTCCAAACAGCAAGATCGCGGTGTTCCGGCAGAACGACGACGCCGGCAAGGACCAGTTCAAGGGCCTGAAGGATGGGCTCGGCGACAAGGCCAATATGATCATCGCCGACAAATCCTATGAGGTCAGCGATCCCTCGATCGACTCGCAAATCGTTGCGCTTCACGATTCCGGCGCCGACATCTTCTTCTCATGGGCTGCGCCAAAGGGATCGGCACAGGCGATCCGGAAGGTCGGCGAGCTCGGCTGGAAGCCAAAATTCTTCCTCGCCAATACGGCTACGTCGATCGCCTCGGTGCTCAAGCCCGCCGGGCTCGACTACTCCAAGGACATCATCTCGACCGCATATTTGAAGGATCCGACCGACCCGACCTGGGACAAAGATCCGGCGGTCATCGCGTGGCGTACCTTCATGGACAAGTACTATCCCGAAGGGGACAAGACCAACGCCAACAATCTTTACGGCTACGTGCAGGCCGAGGCGATGGCGCAGGTGCTGAAGCAGTGCGGCGACAATCTCACGCGTGACAACGTGATGAAGCAGGCCTCGAACCTGAAGGATTTCCACACCGACCTGATGCTGCCCGGCATCATGGTCAACACCTCGGCCGACGATTATTTCCCGATCGAGCAGATGCAGCTGATGCGCTTCAACGGGCAGGCCTGGGAGCTGTTCGGCGACGTCATCACAGGAGAGGTCGGCCACGAGCGCGGCCAGTAGAATGCGAAAAGCGCGGGCCTAGCCCGCGCTGAGCCGCACGCCGGCGCGCAGGAATTTCTGCGGATCGACCGCTTCGCCGTCGATCCGGGTTTCGTAGTGTAGATGCGGGCCGGTGGAACGGCCGGTCGAACCGACGAGACCAACGACCTGGCCGATTCTCACGATCTCGCCGACCCTGACGTTGATCTCGGAGAGATGGCCGTAGCGAGTCGCAAGGCCATTGCCGTGATCGACCTCGATCATGCGGCCGTAGCCGCCGGACCAGCCGGCGGAGACGACCTTGCCGTTGGCGGTGACGCGAACGGGATCGCCGCTCGCGGCGCGGAAGTCGAGCCCGGTGTGCATCGCGGGCCGGCCGAGGAACGGATCGCTGCGCACGCCGAAGCCGGAGGTGAACTCGACCTCGCCGATGACGGGCTTGCGATAGGGCACGAGTGCGAGGGTGCGATTGAGCCGGTCCATCTCGGCGCGGGTGCTGTTGATGCGATAGAGCTGCTTTTCGAACGGCCCCGAACTGGCGGTGAGTTTTACGGGTACGAAAGGCCCGCCCATCGCCGTGCGCGGCACGGCGGCTTCGAGATTTGCGAGGTTCAGGCCGAGATCGCTGACGACGCCGCGCATCCGGCGCATGCGTGAGTCCATGCCTTCCTCGACGGCGTTGAGCGCCGCCATCTGGCGACGCTCGACCTGGTCAAGCGAGGTCGTGAGCCGAACGACGACGTTGTCGAACCCTTGATTCTTGGCGAACTGATTGACGGGCGGAGCTGCGAGGATCGGCGCGCGCGATTCGAGCCGCGCTTCGCGATCCGGCGGCGCCACGAAGATCACGGTGTCGCTGATCGGCGAGGGTTTTGGCGTCGTCTGGCTGGCATCGCCACGCTGCGGGGTGGAGCGGGGAATCGATCCGGTCACGTCCGGCATGGACCCGAGCGCCGTGGCACGGGACTCCAGCGCCGTCTGGCGCTTCATGATCTGGTCGAGCTTCTGGTCGAACTGCTCCTGGTCGAGCAGTTGCCGGCTGGTGGTGCGGTCCACCTTGGCGCGCAGCTCGGCGATGCGGTCCTCATAGGCGTATTGCATCTCGGCCTGCCGGGCGATCAGCCGGGTGAGGACGTCGTCGCGGAAGGCGAAATAGGTCGCGGTTGCGGCGGACCAGAGCCCGAGCAACACGACGGTGCCGACCACGATCCAGAACACCACAGGTCCCAGGCGAACCTGCTTGCCGTGATGCACGATGGTGTAGGCGTCGTCGGTATCCGGAAGGGGAAGCGCTGTTGCCACAGCGGCGGCACGGCGATGAAAGGCTCGTCCGTGGTCGTGGGGGTGATGTTGGGGGTACTGCGAGAATTGGGCAGAACTTTTCGACATCGGCACTCCCGCGCCGGTCGGATGAGTCCGTACGGCCTAATTGCCGCGGCAATCTGGGCCAGTCATGGTTAATTTTCCGGAAACGGAACCGCTTGAATTTAAAGGATTGGTTAAAGGCTTCTTGCGGCCTCCAGCACCTCGTCGGCGTGGCCGTCGACCCGGACATTGCGCCAGATCCGGGCGATCTTGCCGTCGGCGCCAAGCAGCATCGTGGTACGAAGAACTCCCAGGAAGCTCTTGCCATACATGGACTTTTCGCCCCAGACGCCGTAGGCTTCCAGCATCTCGTGTGTCTCGTCCGAGATGAGGGGCACTCCGAGACCATGCTTGTCGCGGAACTTGTCCTGAGCCTTGACTGGATCAGCGGAGATACCGAGCACGGCGGTGCCAGCCGTGGCGAAGGCGCCGGTCAGCCGGGTGAAATCGATGGCCTCCCTGGTGCAGCCCGGCGTGTCGGCGCGGGGGTAGAAGAACAGGACCAGCTTCTGGCCGGTATAATCCGACAGCGCGACGACACCGCCACCGTCGCGGGGCAGGCGGAAGGCGGGAGCCTTCTGCCCCTCGGCCAAGCCGGCCTTCGCCGCCGTTTCGGGCGCGGACGCCGATTTGGAAGAATTTAACCGTTTCGATGCGGCCTTATGCGATGCTGTCTTTGCTATGGTCCCAGTTGATTTGCTCGCCGGTGTCCGCTGTGTTTTCGCGGACTTGGTTTGAGTCGCAGCCCGCGCTTTCACGGGCGTCTTTTTAGCCGTCGGACTGCCGGAGGGCGTTTTGGACGATTTCTTTCGGGATTTCTTGGACATACGCCTTCCTTTCGTCGCTTTCGGCGGGTCAACCAAAGCGGTATTGCAGCCCTCTTCCGGTCTACCGGAATCGTGCCCTCGGCTGGGCGAGTCTGACGACGCCGGAGTCTGGTTACAAGGAATTCCACGCACCACCCCACTGCTCGTTGAACGCGCTCCCGGGGCGACATGACGAACAGAAGGAATATTCGAGGTATGGCGGCAATGCCGGCGCAGGGAGCTTCGCTTCCCGTCGACGGCTGCGGCCCCGGCGGCGCTCAATCCCACGACGGGCGCCTGTATCGAGAGGCAATGGCAAGGAATACGTCGCCCCAGGATTACAATCGGGATTTGGATCGGCGCGGCAGCCAACCAGAGCAGCAGCAATGGGACGACGCCGATTGGGATCCGGATCAGGAAGCGGCGGCGGGCCATCGAGCGCGCCGGCTGTTGTCGCGTTCCAATTCGGGCTTCCATCGGTTCGCTGACGGGTTTGGGCCGCTGCGCCGCTGGATGGGCGGCGGTCGCTGGCTGAAGCGCGTGGCCGTGGTCGTCGGTGCCCTGGTTGTCATCTTCGTCGGCTGTTTCGGCGCACTGTGGTGGCGGCTCGGTGCCGGTCCCATCAATCTCGACATTGCGACGCCGTGGCTCGCCGCCGCGATCGAGGACAATATCGGTCACGGCAACACCGTGGAGGTCGGCGGCACGCAGATCGAACGGGCCGGGCGGATCCGCATCGCCGTGCGTATCCGTGATATCGTCGTGCGCGACCACGATCACGTCATTGTCGCCACCGCACCGAAGGCCGAGGTGAAGCTGTCGGGTGCAGGCCTGCTGATGGGGCATCTGCGCGCCGAAAGCCTCAACCTCGTCGATGCCGAGCTCGCGATCCGGATCGCGCCTGACGGGACGGTCACAGTGTCGGCTGGCGACACCGCAAAGCCGCTCGCCACCGGCGTCGCCTCCAAGAAGGACGCGGGGCTGCCGCCGACTTTCCCGCGCAACGGTGTCCCACCGCCGCCATTCGCAACCGAGCCTGCGACCCCCGACACATCGCAAGCCGCGACCCAGGTCACGGCCCCGACCGGCATTCTTCAGGGCCTCGACTGGCTCGACAGTCTGAGCATGACCGGCCTCGACGGCCAGAACCTCAATGAGATCGGTCTGAAGAACGGCAATCTGATCGTCGACGACCAGCAGCGCGGCAGCAAATGGACATTCGAGAACATCACGCTCAGCCTGCGCCGGCCGAGCCATGGCGGCGTCGCGCTCAGCCTCGGCGAGGAGGGCGCGCGTCCGTGGTCGCTGCGTGCCACGATCGGACCCACCGAGAACGGCGTGCGCTCGGTCGATATCCGCGCCGACAAGGTCTCGACCGCCAACATCCTGCTGGCGCTGCGGGTGAAGGACCTCACCTACACCGCCGACCTGCCGCTGACCGGCGAGCTCAAGGGCGAGCTCGGCCGCGACGGCGTGCCGACCTTCTTTCGCGGCAAGATCACGGTGGGTGCGGGCAACATCATCGACACCGATACGCCCGACTATCCGATGGCGATCGACTCGGCCGAGATCAATGTCGAGTGGGACGCCAATCGGCGCGTGTTGGTGGCTCCGTTCAAGATCCTCTCGGGTGCGAACCGCCTGACGCTTCTGGCTCATGTCGAGCCGCCCAACGGCACCGTCAACGACTGGCAGCTCGGTTTCAGCGGCGGTTCGATCCTGCTCGGCGGCATCGACAACGAACCGCCCCTGGTCTTCAACCGTATTGCGATCGGCTTCCGCTTCGATACCGACCACAAGAGGCTGCTGTTGACGCAGGCCGATATCTCCAACGGAGAGGTCGGCGTCGCCGGCACCGGCGCTATCGACTATTCGGGCGAGCCGCGGCTGACGCTGGGCTTTGCGGGAACGCCGATGTCAGCCTCCGCGCTCAAGCGGATGTGGCCGACGCTTGTGGTTCCCGAGTTGCGCGAATGGGTGATCGAGCGGATCGAGCGTGGAACGCTCCAGCGCATCGAGATCGGCGTTAATTCGCCGACGAAGAATCTTCCGCGCAAGGGGCCCCCCATTCCCGACGACGGTCTGTCGGTCAACATCGTGGCGAGCGGTGTCACGGTTCGCCCCGTCGATGGCCTGCCGGTGGTGCACGATGCAGATTTGAAGGCGCGCGTGACCGGCCGCACCGCGACCGTGAATATCGGGCAGGGCATCGCCGATACGCCAGCGGGCCGCAAGATCACGATTTCCGACTTCGTCTTCGAGGTGCCCGATATGGCGCCCAAGCCGTCGCCGTCGCGGACCAGGTTCCGTGTCGAAGGCCCGGTGCCTGCTGCCGCCGAAATGCTTTCCAACGATCGCCTGAGCGATCTGTCGTCGACCGTCATCGATCCCAATACGAGCAAGGGGACGTTCTTGGCGAACGTCCAGCTTGGGCTGCCGGTCAAGGGCGAGCTGACCAAAGCCGACACTACCTACAGCGTTACCGCCGATCTCAACGGTTTTGGTGCCGACAAGCTGGTGATGAACCAGAAGCTGGAGGCCAACAACCTCAAGATCGTCGCGAGCAACCAGGGCTATCAGGTCAAGGGCGACGTCAAGATCAACGGGCAGGCGGCCTCGCTCGATTATCGCAAGCCGGCCGAGGGCGATGCGGACGTCAAATTGCAGACCACGCTGGACGATGCGAGCCGCGCGCGCCTCGGGTTCGATCTGGGCCCCGCCGTCAGCGGATCGGTGCCGATCAAGCTGTCAGGCAAGATCGCCGGGGGACCCGACCAGACGACGAAGCTCGGCATCGAGGCCGACCTGACCTCGGTCAAGCTCGACAACATCCTGCCCGGCTGGGTCAAGCTGCCGGGCAGAGCGGGCAAGGCCAGCTTCAAGGTGGTGCCGACGGCGCAATCGACGCGCCTGGAGGACATCGTCATCGAAGGCGGCGGCGCCTCGATCAGGGGGGCTCTCGAGGTCGATGCCAATGGCGATCTCATGAACGCGAACTTCCCGACCTACGCGCCGTCCGACGGCGACAAGGCGTCGCTGAAGGTGGAGCGCAGCCAGGAGGGCGTGCTGAAGGGCACGATGCGCGGCGACGTATTCGACGGCCGCGGCTTCCTGAAGTCGGCAATCTCCGGCAATTCCAAGGACGATGCCAAGAGCAAGACGAAGAACGTCGATTTCGACATGGACGTGAAGCTCGGCGCCGTCATGGGGTTCAACGGCGAGGCGATGCGCAGCGTC
This sequence comes from Bradyrhizobium sp. JR4.1, assembly GCF_040548605.1. NCBI lineage: Bacteria > Pseudomonadati > Pseudomonadota > Alphaproteobacteria > Hyphomicrobiales > Nitrobacteraceae > Bradyrhizobium > Bradyrhizobium sp. JR4.1. The sequence goes on along the minus strand of NZ_JBEPRY010000003.1, from coordinate 469,598 downwards.
GAGGCCAAGATGTCGCGGCGCAATGGCGCGGTCAAAGCCTTCACGCTGAGCGGCAGGATCGGAAAAGACACGCCTGTGGCCGCCGATTTGCGCGGCGGCCGCGCCCAGGGCAACCGCGAGGTGATCTATCTCCAGACCAGCGATGCCGGCAACTTCCTGCGCTTCACAGACACCACCAACAAGGTCTTCGGCGGCCAGATGGTGGTGGCCATGGAGCCGCCGACGTCAGAGCCTACGACGCGGGAAGGCCTGATCAACGTGCGCGACTTCTCGGTCAAGGGCATGGATCAACTCGATCGCGTCGCGGCGGGCGCTCCCAACGGCGCGCAGAGCGGCGTGGCCTTCACGGCGTTGCGCGCGGAGTTCACGCGGCAGAACGGCGCGCTCACGATTCGGGATGGCGTGGTCAAGGGCCCCATGATCGGCGCCACCATCGAGGGCTCAATCGACTTTCCCGGCAATCAGGTCTGCATGAGCGGCACCTTCGTGCCGATGTATGGCGTCAACAACATCTTCGGCCAGATCCCGTTGTTCGGCATCTTCCTCGGCGGCGGCAACAATGAAGGATTGATCGGCGTGACCTACGAGGTCGTCGGCACGCCGGCCGCACCCGTGATGCGCGTCAATCCGATTTCGGCGATGGCGCCCGGTCTGTTCCGCAAGATCTTCGAATTCAACACCGGCAAACAGAACTCGCCGTTCGAGGAATTTCCGTCGCAGTCGAGCGATGGCTCGACCGGAACGACGCGCCAGCTCTCGAGCGGCTGCACCCTCGCGCGGCGATAGCGGCGAGCTACGCCCTTCACGTCTCCGAGAATGAATGCGGATGGTGGTTTGCGCGCGGCCATCCTTCGAGACGCCCGCTCCGCGGGCTCCTCAGGATGAGGTCCTGTTCCACGGATAAATCTTGGATCCTCATGGTGAGGAGCCCGCGGAGCGGGCGTCTCGAACCACGAGGCCCGTGCGCCGCCTTACGCCGCGCGCACGCCTGCCAGGAAGGTCCCGACTTCGCCAGAGAGCTGCTCTGCCTGCTTGGAGAGGTTCGAGGCTGCGGCGAGCACCATGCCTGCGGCATTGCCGGTCTCGTTCGCTGCCGTGCTGACGCCGCCGATATTGGTGGTGACCTCCTGGGTCGCCTCGGCCGTCTGCGAGACACTGCGGGCGATCTCGGCGGTGGCGGCGCCTTGCTCCTCGATCGCGGCGCCGATCGAGGTGGCGATCCGGCTGACCTCTTCGATGGTGGCGGTGATGCCGCCGATGGCGTCCACCGCTTCCTTGGTCGCGCCCTGGATCTGGGCGATCTTGTCGCCGATCTCGCGGGTGGCTTCCGCGGTCTGGCTCGCCAGCGACTTCACCTCCGAAGCGACGACAGCAAAGCCGCGGCCGGCTTCACCGGCGCGTGCGGCCTCGATAGTGGCGTTGAGCGCGAGCAGGTTGGTCTGCGCCGCGATGCTGGAAATCAGCTCGGCGACATGCTCGATCTGCTGGGCGCCGTCCGAGAGCGCGCGGACGATGGTGTCGGTGCGGCGCGCGCTGTCCACGGCGCGGCCGGTGACCACGGCGGACTGCGCGACCTGACGGCTGATCTCGGTGATGGAGGAGGACAGCTCCTCGGCGGCGGCCGCGACCGTCTGGACGCGCTGGCTGGCTTCGGTGGCGGCCGAGCCGACGACGGCGGCGCGGCGGTTGGTCCCTTCCGCGGTCGACGACATCGACTTGGCGGTGACCTCCAGCTCGCCGGAGCCCGAGGCCATCAGGCCGACGAGCTGGCCGACGGAGGCATCGAACCGGTCGGCAAGCGAGATCAGCGCGTCGCGCTTCTCCTGTTCGCTGCGGGACTTGGTGGCGACCTGCTCGGCCTCCAGCTTGCGCGCCGTCAAGGCGGTCTGCCTGAGCACTTCGAGGGTCTCCGCCATGCGGCCGATCTCGTCGCCGCGACCGGTCTCCTCGACCGCCGTGTCGATCGCGCCTTCGGAAATGGCCTGCATGCGGTTCTTCTGGCGGTCGAGCGCGCCGAGCACGTCGCGGGCGATCAGCCAGGACAGGGTCGCCATCAGCAGCATCAGGCCGATGCCGATCGCCCCCAGCTCCAGCGTCAAGGCTCGCACGTCGGCGTCGATGTCGTCGACATAGAGGCCGTAGCTGATCGTCGCGTTCCAGGGCGCGAATTTGCGCGCGAACACGGTCTTGCGGACGGGCTCCGTCTGCCCGGGACGGGGATAGAGATAGGAGGTCACGCCACCCTGTGCGGTCTCGGCGCCGGCCTTGATAATGGCGTCGGCAATCAGGACGCCATTGGAGTCCTTCGCACCGGTGATCTTGCCTTCGAGCTGCTGGTTGGCGCCGTTGACGATGAGGGACGTATCGGCGTTGTAGACCACCGGATAGCCTTGGCCGCCATTGAAGCTCATGCGGCGACCGCGCTGGTGGAACTGGATTTTCGCTTCGGCCTGCGTCAGCTTGCCGGCGCCGACTTCCTCTTCAAGTGATTGGGCGAAGTTGTGGAGCATATCGACCGCGGTCCGCATCTGCTGGACACGGTCCTCCAGCATGCGGCTCTTGCTGAGCACGGACGACACCCCGATGATGGCCGTGACCGTGAGTGCCGAAAGACAGACCATGCTGGCGAGCTTGGTGCGGATCTTGAGGTGACTCAGCAGCTTCATCACGGCCTCGACGGAATGATTATTGTTGCTCGCGTCGGTAGCATGAAATTCTTACCAATCATGAATGGACGCGTGCGACGGCTGCCGCGCAAGCGGCGTCCGCGAGCTGCATGCGCAAACATCCATGCGGAAATGCGCCGCGTGGGCGCATGGCAAGTCAACTGGGAGAAAGATTGTGTGGGTCTTCAGTCCCGACCGAATCCGGTGGGAGCGGACATGAACCGATTCGTCCACCGCCTCATCATGTCGATGCTGCTGGTCGCGGTCCTCGTCCTCGTCTGGAACGTGCTGGGCTCGCGCTGAGATGGCACCCGCAAATGTACGGGTGCCATCTCTTTATTCGCGGATCAATTGCTGACGCCTCAGCGCCGCGCGAACGCGCCGCCGGTTGTGCCGCTAGTCCTTGCCTATCGCCGCATCGGCGCTGACCGAGCCGCCGCCGGCTGCCGAGAGGTAGAGGCAGGCGAAGCAGAACAGGATCGCCGCGGTGCCACCATTGAGCAGCGGCAGGAACACCGGCGTTTCGCCCTTGAACATGTGCCCCATGAAATAGGCGAAGGCCATCTCACCCGAGAGGATGAATGCCGCGAGGCGGGTGAACAGGCCGATCATCAGCAGCGCGCCAAGCACGAGCTCAAGCGTACCGGCTGCGTAGATAATCGGCGGGATGTTTGCGAAGTAGGGAAGCACCGGAAACTTGAACAGCTTGGCGATGCCGTACTGGAACAGCAGCAGGCCGGTGACGAAACGAAACAGGCTCAAGAGAACCGGTTGAAAGCGAACGAGATAGGGAAAGTTCATTGGTTTGTGCCCTCCATCCAATGCTGCGACTAGGACCGCATTCAGTTCTGCGCTGCAAGCCGCCCAAGGGCAATTTGCGCTGACATTTTTGTCATGTCGGACAAAACACCGCGGGAGGGACTTTCAGCCGCGCGCCATCCACATCTTTTGCAGCTGTTCGCGCCATGCCCATCCGTAATTTCCCGGTGACGCGAATGCCCGCAGGTTACCTCTGAGACACCTACCGCCGCAAGGCGGGCACGACCAGGAACGGGATCATCCCGAGCACCACGCTCGCAAGCGCGAAGGCGAGCAGCGCGTTGTAGCCGTGGGTCGCGTCGTGGATCAGGCCGCCGCTCCAGGAGCCGAACGCCGAGCCGAGTCCGCTGCCGATCGAGATGGTGCCGTAGATGGTGCCGACGCGCTTGCCCCCGAAGATCTTCATCGCAGTCGCCGTGATCAGCGGTCCACGTGAGCCCATCATGCTGCCGAAGCAGACCACGAATCCGGTGAGCAGGAGGAGATTGGCGGAGTATTGCAACAGCCACAGCAGGAAGATGCCGAGGATCGAGACCGCGTAGCTGAGCAGCACCGACGGCCGGCGTCCGATCAGGCCGTCGAGCGCTGACACGCCGAGCATGCCGAACACCAGCACGACGCCGGAGAAGCCCCAGGCCGTCGCGGCCTGCAGCGGTGGAAAGCCGGCGTCGATCAGATAGGCCACGATCTGTGCGGCGATCGCGTACATGCCGACCGCGGTGAAGAAGAAGGTCGAGAACAGCGCCCAGAAGGCGTGATGGCGCATCGCGCTCGGAAGGGTCCAGCCGTGATCGACGAAATCCGGATCGGTCTTCTTCGCGATATGGGGCGAGCCCGAGGCGAACAGCCGCCATGGCAGCAGCATCAGCGGAACCAGCAGGCCGAGCGCGGCGAAGCCGAACAGCTGGTAGGTTTCGCGCCAGCCGAGATGATCGATCAAAAGCTGCGAGGCCGGCAGCAGCGCCAGCACGCCGCCCCCCATGGCCGAGTAGACCACCGCCATCGCGGTCGGCAGCTTTGGGCCGAACCAGCGGCCCAGCAGGATCGAGTTCGGCACATTGCCGATGAAGGCGACACCGATGCCGACGCAGAGTCCGATCGAGAGCTGGAACTGCCAGAGTGACTGCGCGTGGCTTGCGATCAGGAAGGCCGAGCCGAGCAGCAAAAGGCCCAGTGCATAGACGATGCGCGGTCCGGAATGATCGAACAGGCGCCCGACCAACGGCGCCATCAGTCCGCTGACGAGCCAGGTCAGCGAATAGATCGAGACCACCTGGGCGCGATCCCAGCCAAAGTTTTCCGAGATCGGCTTCAGGAAGACGGTGAAGCTTTCGCTGAGGCCGCGGCCGAGCACGGCGAGTGTGAAGCAGAGCGCGAGCACCACCAGCGCGGTGCGCACGACGCCCTGCGGCGTCGCCGTGACGCGTTCCCTGGTCGCTTGCTTGGACTGTTCCTCTAGCGCGTTCTGGTCCATTGCCGATCAGGGAGCGCGCTTCAGCGCGCCCTGACAAGCAGCGAAAAGCTCATACGCCTATGCAGGCCTGAGGAGGATGTGCTTCTTCTTGCCGAACGACAGTTTGACCACGCCTTCCGGCGTCAGGTTGGCCGCCGACAACGCCATCTTCTCGTCCGTGACAGGCTCGTCATTGACGCGCAGGCCGCCGCCCTTGATCTGGCGCCGTGCTTCGCCATTGGAGGCAACGAGGCCCGCCTTGACGAAGGCATTGAGCACGCCGAGGCCGGCGTCGAACTCGCCGCGCGGAATTTCCACGGTCGGGAGACTCTCGGCCAGCGCGCCTTCCTCGAAGGTGCGGCGCGCGGTCTCGGCCGCCTCGTTCGCGGCGTCGCGGCCATGCAGGAGCGCGGTCGCCTCGGTGGCGAGTACCTTCTTGGCCTCGTTGATCTCGGAGCCTCCGAGCGCCTCGAGCTTCCTGATCTCGCTCATCGGCAGCGTCGTGAACAGCTTGAGGAATTTGCCGACGTCGGCATCCTCGGTGTTGCGCCAGTACTGCCAGAAATCATACGGCGAGAATTGGTCGGCGTTGAGCCAGACCGCGCCTTGCGCGGTCTTGCCCATCTTGACCCCCGATGCCGTCGTCAGCAGCGGCGTCGTCAGCGCGAACAGCTGATGGGTGCCCATGCGGCGGCCGAGATCGACGCCCATGATGATGTTGCCCCACTGGTCGGAGCCGCCCATCTGCAAGTTGCAGCCGGTCCGCCTGGCGAGTTCGACATAGTCGTAGGCCTGGCAGATCATGTAGTTGAACTCGATGAAGCTCATCTCCTGCTCGCGTTCGAGGCGCAGGCGCACGGAGTCCATGGTCAGCATACGGTTGACCGAGAAGTGCCGGCCGACGTCGCGCAGCATCTCGATGTAGTTGAGCTTTGTCAGCCACTCGGCATTGTCGAGCATGATGGCGTCGCTCTTGCCGTCGCCATAACGCAGCACTTTTGCGAACACGCCGCGGATCGATTCCTTGTTGGCCTCGATCTCGGCGACAGAGCGGATTGCACGCGTCTCGTCCTTGCCGGAGGGATCGCCGACCATGGTGGTGCCGCCGCCCATCAGGGTGATCGGCTTGTTGCCGGACTGCTGCAGCCAGTGCAGCATCATCATGGTCAGGTAGTTGCCGATGTGCAGCGAGCGGGCGGTGCAATCGTAGCCGACATAGCCGGTCACCTCGCCCTTGGCGGCGAGTGCGTCCAGCCCCTCGAAATCGGAGCACTGATGGACGAATCCCCGTTCCTGCAGCGTGTTGAGGAAATCCGATTTGAATGCAGTCATTTGTCGGCGCGCCTGACAATTCTTGGTTTACTGTTTTGGGAGCAATTTAAGGGTCTTCTATGGGAACTCGATTGCTGCCCGCCACTTTGGCCTGTGGCATTATAAGATGTGTCCCTCTGGCACAAGATCGGCATGCCGGAAGGGTCTCTTGAGGACGCTGATCCATGATGTTGACGGCACTCGGTTTGATGAGCGGCACCTCGCTGGACGGGGTGGATGTCGCGCTGATCGAAACCGACGGAAAGCAGGTGAAGGCATTCGGGCCCTCCGGCTACCGGCCGTATAGCCCGGCGGAGCGCAACCTGCTGCGCCAGGCGCTGAGCGAGGCGGTGCACCTGCCGCAGCGCGATGCCCGGCCGGGGATTTTGGCCGAGGCCGAGCGCGCGGTGACCCAGGCGCATGCTGAGGCGGTCGCCGCCTTTGTCGCCCAGAATCGGATGAGGCCGGAAGACATCGACATCGTCGGCTTCCACGGCCAGACCGTGCTGCATCGCCCCGAGAAACGGCTGACGGTGCAGATCGGCGATGCGCCGGCGCTGGCCAAGGCGATCCACATCCCCGTGATGCATGATTTCCGCGCCGCCGACGTCGAAGCTGGCGGGCAGGGCGCGCCATTCGTGCCGGTCTACCACAGGGCGCTCGTCCAGTCGCTGGAGCGCGAAGGGCCGATCGTTGTCGTCAATATCGGCGGCGTCTCCAACATCACCTATATCGACGGCAACGACACGCTGATCGCCTGCGATACCGGGCCCGGCAACGCGCTGCTCGACGATTTCATGTACCGCACCATGAACCAGGCGTTCGACGCGGACGGAAAGTTCGCCGCCCTCGGCAAGGCGGACGAAGCGTGGATCGCGCGGGCGCTGGAGTTGCCGTTCTTCGCAAGCCCGCCGCCGAAATCGCTCGACCGCAACGATTTTGCCGCACTAAAGCTCGGCGAGGTGCAGCCGGCCGACGGCGCCGCGACTCTGACCGCCTTCACCGCGGCGGCCATCGCCCGCATCATCCCGCTGCTGCCACGCAGGCCGCGAAGCTGGATCGTCTGCGGCGGCGGCGCCCGCAACCGGACCATGCTCCAGATGCTGCGGGAGCGCGTGGGGTCCGCCACTGTCGAGGCCGCCGCGACAGTCGGCTGGGCCTCCGATGCCATCGAGGCGCAGGCCTTCGGCTTCCTTGCCGCGCGCGGCCTGAAGGGCCTGCCGCTGTCTTATCCCGCGACCACGGGCGTGCCGATGCCGATGACGGGCGGGGTGATCGCGCGGCCTTGAGGTAATCCTGAGATCGAGACCGGTCGATGCAAATGCATTGAACTTGACGAGTGCATGCAAATGCATCTATCTTGGATGCAGTTGCATCCAACTACCGGGATCGTGCCATGACCGCTTCCCTCAAACTGATCAGCCATAAGCTTTGCCCATACGTGCAGCGCGCGGTGATCGCGCTCAAGGAGAAGGGCGTTCCGTTCGAGCGGGTCGACATCGATCTCGCCAACAAGCCGGACTGGTTTCTCAAACTGTCGCCGCTTGGCAAGGTGCCGGTGCTGGTCGTGACGAGCGAGAAGGGCGAGGTCGCGCTGTTCGAGAGCAACGTGATCTGCGAGTACACCGAGGAGACGCAAGGCGGTGTGAGGCTGCATCCGGCGGATGCCTTGAAGCGTGCCGAGCACCGGGCGTGGATGGAGTTTGGTTCAGCAGTGCTCGGCGACCTCTGGGGTCTGGAGACCACGACCGATCCGGCGACGTTCGAGAGCAAGCGCCAGGCGCTCGTTGCAAAATTCGCGCGGGTCGAGGCGGCGCTCGGCGCCGGTCCTTATTTTGCCGGCGAAGCGTTCAGTTTGGTCGACGCAGTGTTCGCGCCCGTCTTCCGCTATTTCGATCTGTTCGACGAGCTGACCGAGCACGGCATTTTCCGCGATGTGCCGAAGGTCCGCGCATGGCGCGCCGAACTGGCGAAGCGTCCGAGCGTCCGCACCGCGGTCGGCGCGGACTATCCGCAATTGCTGCGCGCCTTCCTGGTGCGGCATGACGCGCATCTGCTCAAGCTCGCGGCTTGAGCCCTCGCCGATGTCGCAATCCATGGCCTGGCTGATGCTGGTGATCGCCGGCCTCCTCGATGTCGGCTGGGCGATCTCGATGAAATATGCGGAGGGCTACACGCGTGTGAGCTGGAGTATCGTCTCGCTGGTGCTGCTCGCCGCCTTTGTGTTCCTGCTCGGACGCGCCTTGAAGGTGCTCGAGGTCGGCGTCGCCTATTCGGTGTGGACGGGCATTGGCGCCGCCGGCACCTTCATCATGGGCGTCGTGCTATTCGGCGAGACCCTGAGCGCGATGAAGATCGCGGGGATCGTGCTGGTGCTGACGGGGATCGCGGCGCTCAAGCTGGCCTAGAGCTCTGCGGCCATTTTCGCGAGCGTCGCGATCGTGTTCATGTTGCGCGCGGTGCCGGTCTTGGCGGCGGGGATGACCAGCTTCGACGTGCCCATGCCGTCGCCGTAATGCACGTAGATCTCGCGGTGGCCGAGGCGGACCTCCTCCTTGTTCTGGCCGCGAATGCCGGCGAGCGCATCCGCCGGCGGCGCCTTGTCGAGGAAGATCGCGACGGTGCGGTTGGGTGCGGCCTTTGGAAACGGATTATCGGCCAAGACCTGCGCCATCTCGGTGGCGCTGCGCACGAGCACGCCGACCGGCGCGCCGGCATAGGCGTGCAACCGCTTTTCGAGTGCGGTCTTGATCGCAGATTGCGACTTGCGGCTTGTGAAGACGACGTTGCCGCTTGCAATATAGGTGCGCACAGCGGCGTAGCCGAGCTCCTCGCAAATGGCCTTGAGTTCGCTCATCGGCAGTTTGCCGGTGCCGCCGACATTCACGGCACGCAGCAATGCGATGAACGCGCCCACGGAAAGCTCAGCGCACGTTGGCGAGGCGCATGTCGAGATAGGCGGTGATGGTTTCCATCAGCGGCTCGAGCTTGGCGTCGAAGAAGTGGTTGGCGCCGGGGATGACCTGCTGGTCGATCACGATGCCCTTTTGCGTCTTCAGCTTCTCGACCAGCGTGTTGACGTCCTTGGGCGGCACCACCGCGTCCTTCTCGCCATGCACGATCAGGCCAGAGGACGGGCAGGGCGCGAGGAACGAGAAGTCGTAGAGGTTGGCGGGCGGCGCGATCGAGATGAAGCCCTCGACCTCCGGGCGGCGCATCAGCAACTGCATGCCGATCCAGGCGCCGAAGGAGAAGCCGGCAACCCAGCAGGCGCGCGCTTCGGGATTGATGGTCTGCGCCCAGTCGAGCGCCGCGGCCGCGTCCGACAATTCGCCGGTGCCGTGGTCGAACGAGCCCTGGCTGCGGCCGACGCCGCGGAAATTGAACCGCAGCACGGAGAAGCCGCGATGCGCGAACGCATAGTAGCACTGGTAGATGATCTGATGATTCATCGTGCCGTGGAACTGCGGATGCGGATGCAGGACCATCGCGATCGGCGCGTTCTTCTGCTTGGCCGGATGGTAGCGGCCTTCGAGACGGCCGGCGGGGCCGGTGAAAATAACTTCAGGCATGATGATCTCTTGATTGATCCCTTGAAGACGCTCTTCAACAATCAACCGATTGTGCGGATTTCATCGGCTGCTGGGCCGATCAAGCCGCGAATGGAAGGGTGGAGCGGCGCCCTCGGATGATGCGCGAGCGGCGCGCGGCGAACTGACGCGCGCGTTCTAACATGAGGCGAGGGTCAAAAAGCAAGCATCTTGAACATCGCCCAATGAGCTCAAGATGTTAGCGTCATGGCCGCGCCCTCGCGCGATGGGGAATCCGGAATCGAGATTGCCAAGTGCTCCAGGGGAGCCCATGTCGGGTACCAGCGCTGGCGCAACAACCACAATCGCAGGTAATATAGTAGTCTATGCCGAGCCGCATCTATCTCGACTGGAATGCGACCACGCCGCTTCGTCCCGAGGCCCGAAGCGCAATGCTCGCAGCCTCCGAGCTCATCGGCAATCCCTCCTCGGTTCATGCCGAGGGGCGCGAGGCGCGACGGCTTGTCGAGGACGCGCGGGCCCTGCTTGCGACCTCCGTCGGCGCGTTGCCGCGGAACGTCGTCTTCACCTCCACGGGAACCGAAGCTAACGCGCTGGCGCTGTCGCCGGGGCTTCGGGGGCCGTCTGGCGGGCCTGTCGAGCGGCTCCTGGTCTCGGCGGTCGAGCATGCGTCGGTGCTGGCGGGCGGCCGGTTCCCGGCCGATAGGATCGGTCAGGTCAGGGTTACGCGCTCCGGCGTGATCGACCTCGACGATTTGAAGGCGCTGCTCGGCGACGGCCCGCCGGCGCTGGTCTCCATCATGGCGGCCAACAATGAGACGGGCGCGCTGCAGCCTATCGCCGAGGCCGCGGCAATCGTTCACGCGGCTGGCGGCCTCCTGCACGTCGATGCAATCCAGGCGTTTGGAAAAATCCCTTTCGATATCAAAGCTATCGGCGCAGACCTTGCGACCTTTTCTGCGCACAAGATCGGCGGTCCCAAGGGTGTTGGCGCGCTGGTCGCGGCCGAGGGCGTGGCCGGGCTTGAGCCGTTGCTGCGGGGCGGCGGGCAGGAGATGAACCGGCGCGCGGGAACCGAGAATGTCGCCGGCATTGCCGGCTTCGGGGCAGCGGTGCGGGTCGCCCTTCAGGCTTTGTCGGAGGATGCAGCGCGGATGGCAAGTCTCAGAGATCGCTTGGAAAATGGCATTCGCTCCATGGCCGGCGCAACGGTCTTCTCAAGTGACGTCAAGCGGTTGCCGAATACCGTTCTGTTCACCGCCCCCGGCCTTAAGGCCGAGACCGCGGTGATCGGCTTCGACCTCGAAGGCGTCGCCGTGTCCTCAGGCTCTGCCTGTTCCTCGGGCAAGGTTCAGCCGTCCCACGTGTTGTCGGCAATGGGGTATGATCCGACCGTCGCCCAAGGAGCGGTGCGTCTTAGTCTGGGCTGGTCCACGGAGCCGGATGACATCAACAGGGCGTTAGAGGCTTGGCGAAAGCTCGGTAATACCCTACTTAAGGGATAAGCGATGAAACACGGCTTGAACGGTTCTAAGCGCGTGCTTCCCGCCAAGAAACATCGTAATAGTCGTCCGAGTTTGATGATCCACCGCGGTCCTTGAAACCGCGAGCGGAGGATAGAATGCCAGCCGTGCAAGAGACGGTCGAGCGCGTGAAGCGCATCGACGTCGATCAGTATCGTTATGGGTTTGAGACCCTGATCGAGTCCGACAAGGCCCCCAAGGGGCTGTCGGAAGAGACCGTCAAGTTCATCTCCGAGAAGAAGAACGAACCCGCCTGGATGCTCCAGTGGCGGCTCGAAGCCTATCGGCGCTGGCTGACCATGACCGAGCCGACCTGGGCGCGCGTCGATTATCCCAAGATCGACTTCCAGGACCTCTATTATTATTCGGCGCCGAAGCCGAAGAAGACGATCACCTCGCTCGACGAGATCGATCCAGAGATTCTGAAGACCTACGAGAAGCTCGGCATTCCCTTGCGGGAAGTCGCCATGCTCGAAGGCGTCGAGCCGAAGCCCGGCGAGGAAGATCCCACGCGTCGCAAGATCGCGGTCGATGCCGTCTTCGATTCGGTTTCGGTTGCGACCACCTTTAAGGCGGAGCTGAAGAAGGCCGGCGTGATCTTCATGCCGATCTCGGAGGCGATCCGCGAGCATCCCGAGCTGGTGCAGAAATATCTGGGATCCGTGGTGCCGACCTCGGACAATTTCTACGCGACGCTGAACTCGGCGGTGTTCTCCGATGGCTCGTTCGTCTACGTGCCGCCGGGCGTGCGCTGCCCGATGGAGCTGTCGACGTACTTCCGCATCAACGAGCGCAACACCGGCCAGTTCGAGCGCACGCTGATCATCGCCGACAAGGGCTCCTACGTCTCCTATCTCGAGGGCTGCACCGCGCCGCAACGCGACGAGAACCAGCTGCACGCGGCCGTGGTCGAGCTCGTCACGCATGACGACGCCGAGATCAAATATTCGACGGTGCAGAACTGGTACCCGGGCAATTCGGAAGGCAAGGGCGGCATCTACAATTTCGTCACCAAGCGTGGCGACTGCCGCGGCGACAATTCCAAAATCTCCTGGACCCAGGTCGAAACGGGTTCGGCGATCACCTGGAAGTATCCGAGCTGCATCCTGCGCGGCGACAATTCCCGTGGTGAATTCTATTCGATCGCGATCTCGAACGGCTATCAGCAGGTCGACTCGGGCACCAAGATGATCCATCTCGGCAAGAACACGTCGAGCCGCATCATCTCCAAGGGCATCGCGGCCGGCAGGTCGCAGAACACCTATCGCGGGCTCGTTACCGCGCATCGCAAGGCGACCGGCGCGCGCAACTTCACTGCCTGCGATTCGCTGCTGATCGGCGACAAATGCGGCGCGCACACCGTGCCCTACATCGAAGCCAAGAACTCGTCGGCGACGTTCGAGCACGAGGCTACCACGTCGAAGATCTCCGAGGACGTGCTGTTCTACTGCATCCAGCGCGGCCTCACGCAGGAGGAGGCGGTCGGCCTCGTGGTCAACGGCTTCGTCAAGGACGTGCTGCAGCAACTGCCGATGGAGTTCGCGGTGGAAGCGCAGAAGCTGATCTCGATCTCGCTTGAAGGATCGGTCGGCTAGCGCCGACCTCATCCTGAGGAGGCCGCGTAAGCGGCCGTCTCGAAGGATGGATACGAAAAGATTGTTGGCCTTAATCCTTCGAGACGCGCCTGCGGCGCTCCTCAGGATGAGGAGATAGATGGAAACAAGATATGGCTTTGCTCGAAGTGAAAGACCTCAAGGTTCGTGTTGAGGAACGTGAGATCCTCCACGGGCTGACGCTGACCGTGAACGAGGGCGAGATCCACGCGATCATGGGGCCGAACGGCTCCGGCAAGTCGACGCTGTCCCACGTCATCGCCGGCAAGCCGGGTTACGAGGTGACCGACGGCGAGATCCTGTTCAAGGGCGAAGACCTGCTCGCGATGGCCCCCAACGAGCGCGCCGCCAAGGGCGTGTTCCTTGCGTTCCAGTATCCGGTCGAGATCCCCGGCGTCTCCACCATGAATTTCCTGCGTACCGCACTGAACGCGCAGCGCAAGGCGCGCGGCGAGAGCGAATATTCGACGCCCGACTTTTTGAAGAAAGTCCGCGAAGTCTCGAAGTCGCTGAACATCCCGCAGGACATGCTCAAGCGCGGCGTCAATGTCGGTTTTTCCGGCGGCGAGAAGAAGCGCAACGAGGTGCTGCAGATGGCGCTGTTTGAGCCGAGCCTGTGCATCCTCGACGAGATGGATTCCGGCCTCGACATCGACGCGCTGCGCATCGCAGCCGACGGCGTCAACGCGTTGCATTCGCCCAAGCGCGCGATGGTCGTCATCACCCACTATCAGCGGCTGCTCAACTACATCGTGCCTGACGTCGTGCACGTGATGTCGAAGGGCCGTGTCGTGAAGAGCGGTGCCAAGGACCTGGCGCTGGAGCTGGAGTCGTCCGGCTACGCCCAGTACGAGGACGCGTAAGGAATTTTGCGATGAACGTTGCTGTGGCAAAGACCGGAAATGGCCGCGCGGTGAGCGATCTCTTCGCCAGCGCCGAAGGCCGTCTGCCGGGTTCGCCTTCCGTGATCGCCGTGCGCCGCGAGGCGTTCGAGACCTATGAGCGTCTCGGCCTGCCGCACCGCCGGATCGAGGAATGGAAATACACCGACCTGCGCGCGCTGGTCGGCGAGGTGTTGCCGTTGGCGGCTGCGCCCGATACGGCCGCGTTGAAGCGCGCCGCGGACGCCGTGAAGGCGCATGCCATCGCAGGCGCCCGCAAGCTGGTTCTGGTGGACGGCGTGTTCGCTGCCGATCTCTCGGACATCAAGGCGATGGCCTCCGAGGCGGGCTTTAAGACATTGCGGGAGACGCTGGAGAAGAATTCCGGTCTGTTGAAGACCGCGGCTATCGACGCGGTGATCGCGCTGAACGCGGCAATGGCGACCGATGGTGTCGTGGTTGATATCGCCGACGGCGTGCAGCTGTCCGCGCCGATCCAGATCATTCACATCGCGATCGCTGCTACGGCATCGACGTTCACCCGCTCGCAGGTCGTGGTCGGGAAAGGCGCTCGTGCCACCATCATCGAGAGCTTCGTCGCGGCCGGCGCCAAGGCCTACCAGGTCAACGATGCCGTCATCCTCGCGGTCGGCGACAACGCAGACGTCGCGCATATCCGCCTGATGGACGATTCGCCGGATGCGGTGAACATCACCTCGCAGTTCGTCACGGTCGGTGCGAACACGAAGCTCAATTTCTTCAACATGACCACCGGTGCTGCGGTCAGCCGCCTGCAAGGCTTCATCACGCTGGCGGGCGAGGGCAGCGAGCTCTCCGTTAACGGCGTGAACCTGTTGCAGAAGACCGAACATGGCGACACCACCCTGGTGGTCGACCACGCCGTGCCGAACTGCGTCAGCCGGGAAGTCTTCCGCGCCGTGATCGACGACCGTGCGCACTCGGTGTTTCAGGGCCGTATCATCGTTCGTCCCGACGCACAGAAGACCGACGGCAAGATGATGATCCGCGCGCTGCTGCTCTCGGACGAAGCGGAAGCCGACAACAAGCCCGAGCTCGAGATTTTCGCTGACGACGTCTCTTGCGGCCACGGCGCCACCGCCGGCGCGCTCGACGACAGCCTGCTGTTCTATCTGAAGGCGCGCGGCCTGCCGGAGAAGCAGGCCCAGGCGCTGCTGATCCAGGCTTTCGTCGGCGAGGCGATCGAGCAGATCGCCGACGATGATCTGCGCGAGCACGTGATCGGCATTGCCGAGCGCTGGCTGGAGCG
The DNA here is from genome assembly GCF_040548605.1 of Bradyrhizobium sp. JR4.1. Lineage (NCBI taxonomy): Bacteria > Pseudomonadati > Pseudomonadota > Alphaproteobacteria > Hyphomicrobiales > Nitrobacteraceae > Bradyrhizobium > Bradyrhizobium sp. JR4.1. The sequence continues at coordinate 454,493 of NZ_JBEPRY010000003.1, read as the reverse complement.
GCGCCAATGAGCATGCATCCGGCAGTCAAGAACGGCTCTTACGACGTTGCGCGCGTGCGCGAAGATTTTCCGGCGCTGGCCATGCAGATCTACGGCAAGCCGCTGGTCTATCTCGACAACGCTGCATCTGCACAGAAGCCGAGCGCCGTGCTCGATCGCATGACGCAGGCTTATACCTCCGAATACGCCAACGTGCATCGCGGCCTGCATTACCTCGCCAATGCCGCGACCGAGGCCTATGAGGGCGGCCGCATCAAGGTGGCGCAGTTCATTAACGCGCCGCGACCTGAGGAAGTGATCTTCACCCGCAACGCGACCGAGGCGATCAACCTCGTCGCCTCGTCCTGGGGTGAGCCGAACATCAAAGAAGGCGACGAGATCGTCATCTCGATCATGGAGCACCACTCCAACATCGTGCCCTGGCATTTTCTCAGAGAACGCCATGGTGCCGTGATCAAATGGGCCCCGGTCGACGACGAGGGCAATTTCCTCATCGACGAATTCGAAAAGCTGCTGACCTCGAAGACCAGGCTGGTCGCGATCACGCAGATGTCGAACGCGCTCGGCACCATCGTTCCGGTCAAGGACGTCGTGAAGATCGCCCATGCCCGCGGCATTCCCGTGCTGGTCGACGGCAGCCAGGGCGCGGTGCATATCCCAGTCGACGTCCAGGACCTCGGCTGCGACTTCTACGTCTTCACCGGCCACAAGGTCTACGGTCCGACCGGCATCGGCGTGCTCTGGGCCAAGTACGACCACCTGGTCGCGATGCGCCCGTTTAACGGCGGCGGCGAGATGATCCGCGAGGTCTCGCGCGACGTCGTCACCTACGGCGATCCCCCGCACAAATTCGAGGCCGGCACGCCGGCGATCGTCGAGGCGGTCGGGCTTGGCGCCGCCATCGACTACGTCAATTCGATCGGCAAGGAGCGCATCGCCGCGCACGAGCACGATCTCGTCACCTACGCCCAGGACAAGCTGCGCGAGATCAACTCGCTGCGGCTGGTAGGGACGGCGCGGGGCAAGGGCCCGGTGATCTCCTTCGAGCTCAAGGGCGCGCACGCCCATGACGTCGCCACCGTGATCGACCGCCAGGGCATCGCGGTGCGCGCCGGCACCCATTGCGTGATGCCGCTTTTAGAGCGGTTCAACGTCACGGCCACATGCCGGGCGTCGTTCGGCATGTATAATACGCGAGAAGAAGTCGATCATCTGGCACAGGCGCTGTTGAAGGCGCGGGATTTGTTCGCATGAGTGACACGGCCGAAATCAAAGCCAATCCGATGGAAACCCAGTCGGCGCTGCCGCCTGAGGAGACCGAGCGTCTCACCACCGAGATCATCGCCGGGCTGAAGACCGTGTTCGACCCGGAAATCCCGGCTGACATCTACGAGCTCGGCCTGATCTACAAGGTCGAGATCAAGGACGATCGCTCGGTCGACGTGCAAATGACGCTGACGACGCCGAACTGCCCGGCTGCCGGCGAGTTGCCGACCATGGTCGAGAACGCGGTCGCCAGCGTCCCCGGCGTCGGCGTGGTCGACGTCAAGGTGGTCTGGGAGCCGGCCTGGACGCCGGAACGCATGAGCGACGAGGCCCGCCTCGTGCTCAACATGTGGTGACGCGTAACCCTGGCTTTAGATACTCGTTAGATCCTTGGCATTGAATTCGCTCGGCAACGGACCACATCATTGACATGACACAGATATCGTCGGGCTCGACACCAGCATCCACTCCGAAACCGCGGCGGCCGCGCCCACAAGTGATGCGGCTGACGGATGCTGCTGCCCAGCGCATCAACGAGCTGACCCAGCGGGCCGATTCCGAGATCGTGGGCCTGCGCGTCGGCGTCAAGAACGGCGGCTGTGCCGGTCAGTCCTACACGGTCGAATACGCCCATGATGTCCGCCCGACCGACGAGGTCGTCGAGGACAAGGGCGTCAAGATCCTGGTCGATCCGAAGGCCGTGCTGTTCCTGCTCGGCACCGAGATGGACTACAAGGCCGACAAGATGCAGGCCCAGTTCGTCTTCAACAATCCCAACCAGATCTCCGCTTGCGGCTGCGGCGAGTCGGTCGAGCTGCGCCCGGCGCAGATCGACGGGTAGTTTTTCCGTCATTGCGAGGAGCACTTGCGACGAAGCAATCCAGGCTGTCTCCGCGTCGACAGCCTGGATTGCTTCGCTTCGCTCGCAATGACGGCGGTGGTATTGGGCTGCTCGCCCCGGGAAGCCTGCCATGGACCGAGAATTCCTGATCGACCTGTTCGCCGATTTCGGCCCCGTCGCCATCCGAAAAATGTTTTCCGGCTACGGCATCTCCGCCGACGGCATCAATTTCGCGCTGTCTCTGCGTGCCGGCTTGTTCTTTCGCGCCGACGAGATGACCATCCCGGACTTTGAAGCGGAAGGCTCGAAGCCGTTCCAATACGCGACCCGCGCCAAGACCGTGGTGGTGAACTCCTATTGGGAGCTGCCCGCGCGCCTGTTCGACGATTCCGCGGAACTGGCGCAATGGGCGAGGGCCGCGCTCGCCGCCGCCCAGCGCGCCAAGGTGAAGAAGCGGCCCAAGGTCAAGAAGGCGGCGAAGAAGGTTGCGAAGAAGCCCCCGGCGAATAAACGAACAACCAAGAAGGCGGTCCGTAGGGTGGGCAAAGGCGCTTAGCGCCGTGCCCACCATCTTTCCGCGATTGCGACCTGTAATGGTGGGCACGCTTCGCTTTGCCTCACCCTACGACTTCACTCCACGGTCTTGGTCAGACCAACCCGCATGTCCGTGGCGGTGAAGACGCAGATGCCGTCGGCCAGCACGCGACCGTCGGCAATTCCGAGCACCAGCTTGCCGCGCCGGACCATCCTCATGGAGACTTCGTAGCGCACGCGTTGCGCGTTCGGCGTGACCTCGCCCGTGCACGCGACCTCGCCGACGCCGATGGCGCGGCCCTTGCCCGGGGAGCCCGACCATCCCAGCCAATAGCCGACCATCTGCCACATGGCATCCAGCCCCAGAGAGGCCGGCATCGTGGCATCGCCGCGATAGTGGCAATCGAAGAACCAATGGCCCGGCGCGATGTCGAGCTCGCCGACGATATGGCCCTTGCCGAACTCGCCGCCGTCCAGGCTGATCTCCGTGATGCGATCCATCATCAGCATCGGCGGCGCCGGTAATTGCGCATTGCCCGGGCCGAAATAGCCGCCCTCGCTCGATCTCAGCAGCTCATCCCTCGTGTAGGACGGTTGCGGCGTGTGAAAATCATGCGGGTTGGGCAAGACGACAAGTCCTCCGGATGCTCGCGGGCGGACCCCTCAAGGCGGCGAGAGAGATGTCGTTCGTCCGGTCAGAATGTCAAGCGCGGGTGGCGGTGCGTGGCTTCGGCGTCACGCCACCCGGTTGTGCGTCTCGACTGCGAATTCCGGATCGGCCTCGCAGATCACGCGGTTGCGGCCGTTGCGTTTGGCGGCGTAGAGGCAGGCATCCGCGCGTTCGATCAGCGCATCGGTGTCGTCGCCCGGCTTGAGCATGGAGACGCCGACCGAGATGGTGACGCGGCCGAGGATTTCGCCGGTGGACTTCTTCTTCAATTCCTTCGCCATCACCGCGCGGCGGATGTGATCGGCCACCGTGAGGGCCTGGCGCAGCGCGGTGTTGGGCAGCACGACCGCGAATTCCTCGCCGCCATAGCGGGCGGTGATGTCCTGGCCCTTGATGGTCTGCTTCAGCGACAGGCCGACCAGCCGCAGCACCTGGTCGCCGGTGAGATGACCGTAGGAATCGTTGAACGACTTGAAATGATCGATGTCGACCAGCAGCAGCGACAGCGGCTCACCGGAGGCGAGCGCGCCTTCCACGGCCATGTCGATCATGCGATCGAAATATTTGCGGTTGCCGAGCCCCGTCAGCGGATCGGTGAGGCTCTCTGCGCGGATCGCCTCCAGGCTCTGCTGGAGGTTGCTGATCTCGCTCTTCGACAGCGTCAGCCGGTCTTCCAGCGCCTTGTTGGTCTCGCGCATCTCGCGGGTCGAATGCAGCAGCGTCTCGACGATCGACTTGAGCTGCTCGCGGCTCTTGGCCGATGACAGCTTTTCGGTCGCGCCCGACAGGCTGGCATCGTAGGAGCCGGTCATCCCGAGCGCGTCGCCGAGTACCTTCATCACGTCGTCGATCTCGCCGATGACGCGCGCGCCGACCTTGTCGATGCGGTCGGTGGTCTTGATGTGGGAGAGGTAGGTCTCGTAGATCTGATCGAGATCGGCTTCGGTGAGCTTGCCGCTCCGCGCCAGCGTCTCGTTGATGATCTTGTTGAGTGGAGCGTTGTAGCCGGTGGCGTAGACGTACCAGATCTCGTAATTGCGGGGAATTGCCGTCTGCCGTAGCGATCGGATCTGACCGAGCGCTACCTCGGCGAACGCCATCGTGCGTTCGTGTTCGTCGAGCACCTTGACCACGGAACATACCCCACAGCGATCAGCGTGCCGGCGACCGCAGCAATACTTAAATTATGTTCGTAGGCTAACGGACGATCGTGAACGCCCCGTAAATATACGTCCACGAATGCATCCGAAAAAGTGCGCGCCAGCTTGGTTTCAACCAAAGCCGGGCGCGTATCGTGCTTCAGGCGCCGGCGGGGGAGCGAACCGGACGCAGCAGAAATGCCGGCAGATGCGAGTGGTCGCCCGGCTCGCTGTCGGCCTCGCGTTGGCGGCGCGGCTCGGGACGGCCGATCGACGGCACATGCGACGGATTGGCCTGCTGGCGCGCACCGTCACGCGGCTCGGATGCTGGCCTGGCTTCGCGCGGAGGTCTTGCCTCACGCGAAGGTCTGGCTTCACGCGAAGGTCTTGCTTCACGCGAAGGTCTTGCCTCGCGCGCGGGCTTTGCTTCGGAAGCGGGCCTTGCCTCGGGAACGGACCGTGCTTCGGCAGAAGGCTGTGCCTCGCCACGTGGTTCGCGCGGCTCATGGCTGCGTTCACGATCGCGACCGCGCTGCGGCTTGCCGCGTCCGCCGCGTGAACGTTCACGGCCGCGCTGCTCGCGCGGACGCTCGCTCGCATCGGATGCATCGGTGCGGACTTCGAAATCGCCTTCGGCGCGCGGAATGCTCTGGCCGATCAGCTTCTCGATCGCCACCATCGACTTCTGGTCGAGCGGCGTAACGAGCGAGATCGCCATGCCGGACCGGCCTGCGCGACCGGTGCGGCCGACGCGATGGACATAGTCGTCGGGATGGTGGGGAACGTCGAAATTGAAGACGTGGCTGACCTCGGGGATGTCGAGGCCGCGGGCGGCGACGTCGGACGCGACCAGGAGGGGCAGCTCGCCCTTGCGGAACTGCTCGAGTGCCGCCGTGCGGGCCGACTGGTCCATGTCGCCATGAAGCGCGCCGACGCTGAAGCCGTGCTTCTGCAGCGATTTGTGAACGACGGCGACGTCGCGTTTGCGATTGCAGAAGATGATCGCGTTCTGGAGATCCTTGGCCTCGCGCAGCAGTCGGCGAAGCAGCTCGCGCTTCTCGTGCGCCTCGCGCCCGGCCGGGACCTGGCACTGCGTAACGGTGACAGCGGTCGTGGCGGGCTTCGATACCTCGACCTTCTGCGGATTGTGCAGGAAGGTTTCGGTGATGCGCCGGATCTCCGGCGGCATGGTCGCGGTGAAGAACAGGGTCTGCCGCGTGAACGGGACGAGCTTGCAGACGCGCTCGATGTCGGGAATGAAGCCCATGTCCAGCATGCGGTCGGCTTCGTCGATGACGAGCAGCTCGACGCCGGTGAGCAGCAGGCCGCCGCGCTCCGTGTGGTCGAGCAGGCGGCCGGGAGTTGCGATCAGCACGTCGACGCCGCGCGTCAGCTTGGCATCTTGGTCGCCGAAGGAAACGCCGCCGATCAGGAGGGCGACGTTGAGTTTCTGGCCCGCGCCGTAGCGGTCGAAGTTTTCCTTCACCTGCGCCGCGAGTTCGCGGGTCGGCTCAAGGATCAGCGTGCGCGGCATGCGCGCCCGGGCGCGACCCTTTTCGAGGATGGTGAGCATCGGCAGCACGAAGGCCGCGGTCTTGCCGGTGCCGGTCTGGGCGATGCCGAGCACGTCCTTGCGAGCGAGGACGTGAGGGATCGCCTGTTCCTGAATGGGGGTGGGGGTGGTGTAACCGGTGGCCGCCACTGCGGCGAGGACTTTTTCGGATAGTCCGAGATGGGTAAAAGACATTGAGCCTCTGGTCGAAACCGCCGTTCGGAATCGAGGGTAATAAGGCTGTCGCGTTCCACCCCAAAACGGCGCGCTCTCAAAGAAGCTGGGGGTGCTGACTCACGCGAACAAAGCGCCAGGCTCAGGAATCGCTCTTCGATCTGAGCCGCGTCGCCACGGAACATAGGCGGGAATCGGCCAAAGTCAATGGAGCAGGCGCGGGAAGGCCCTAAAAAACCTGAGGTTTTCGCCCAAATAGCGGGCGAGGCTGCGGTTTTCCGCCCAATCCGGCGATCGGCCGGAACTGCCCAAACGCCGGCTAGCGCCCCTCCGGCCCCTGCGCGCGGAAGTCGCCGGGGGCCATCCCGTAGGCGGCGTTGAAGACCCGGTAATAGGTCGCGAGGCTGTCGAAGCCGCAGGAGGTCGCGATGTCGGCGATCAACCGGTCCGGGGCTTCGCGCATCAAGCGGCGGCTCTGGTTCAGGCGTTCGTCCGTCACGGTTTGCGAGAAACTCCTGGCGGCACTTTCGAACAGCATATGCAGGTGACGCACGGAGACGCCGAGCAGGTCGGCCACCATGGTCGGCGCCAGATTTGGATCTTGCAGGTGGCGCGCGATCAGGCGCCGTGCGTGCGAGAGCCGGGCGGTCCGCAGCGCGGCCTGCCCGAGGCGGCCGCTGGACCGCAGGATGCCGCGCTCGATCAACGCCAGATGGGCTAAAGCCTGGACGAGGGAAGCGGCATCGGCGGCGCCGTCGTCACCTGCGGCAACCGCACCGAGATCGGCGAAGCAGGCGCCAAGCAGGGGCGCCAGGGTGGAATCGTCGAACGTCCGGGGCGCCAGCTCGCGCATGCGCTTGTCCTGCGTGGAGAGGCCGATCACGGGAATCTTCAGGATCCGCAGGTGGAAGCCTCCTGCGCCCATCGGCGCGGTGCGATAGGGCAAGTCGGTGTGGCTGGTGGCGAAGCTGCCATTGGCGATCGTGAAGTCGCTGCCGCGCATGCCGCCGAACCAGCCGCCGCTGCCGAGCTGCTGATAGACGCAGATGCTGTCGCCCGGCGCGTGAGCGATGTCGGTCAGGCTGCGCTCGACCGTGTAGTGCGAGGCCTTCAGCTCGACGAGGCCCGCTCCGCCAAGCTGGCGCAGCGAGAATTCGCCGAAGAAGTCGGCGCGGCGTTCGCGCTCGAGTTCGGCGGTGACGCCGAACAGGCCCTTGGCGCGCACCTCGCGCCAAAAGTCGAAGCGATCGTGCGGCTCGACCTCGTCGGTGCACCAGCGATACACGGCGGCCCCTCGCTTCCAGCGGAATTGCCCACAAGAATTGATTGAGAAAAAGCAGATTCCAGCGGGATCTGCCATAGGCTAGACGACAGAACCTGAGTCCTCAGGGCTGTTGAACCAGCACTATGGCTGGGCCGACTATCACATCAGCGACGCGGTTCCCATGAACCGCTGTTCGAAGGAACCGGCGTGGGCTGTTCTTGAGGGATTTTCGATGACGCGTCGGCTTTTCAGAGTACTGGCAGCGCTTGGCCTCGCGGCCGGCCTCAGCGGTTTCGCGCTTCCCGCCTGTGCCGAGAAGCGCGTTGCGCTCGTCGTCGGCAACAACGACTACAGGAACGTTCCGAAACTGCTCAAGGCGGTCAACGACGCCCGCACCATGGGCGATACGCTAAAGCAGCTCGGCTTCTCGGTGATGGTCGCCGAAAACCAGAGCCGGCAGCAATTTTCGGAGACGCTGCTCGCGTTCGATCGGACGATCGAGCCCGGCGACACCGCGTTCTTCTTCTATGCCGGCCACGGCTTCGAAATCGCAGGCCAGAACTACCTGCTGCCGACGGACGTGCCGGCGGCCACGGAAGGGCAGGAAGAGCTGGTGCGTGACGCCTCCATCCTGGCCGATCGCATCGTCGAGCGCCTCCAGAACAAGAAGGCGCGAACCTCGATCCTGGTGTTCGACGCCTGCCGCAACAACCCGTTCGAGCGCAAGGGTACCCGCGCCGTCGCCGGTGGCGGCGGACTTGCCCCGATGGTGCAGCTGCCCGAAGGCGTGTTCTCGGTCTTCTCCGCGGGCCCGCGCCAGACCGCGCTCGACCGTCTCTCCAATGATGACGCAAATCCCAATTCGGTGTTTACGCGCACCTTCGCCAAGGAACTGCTCCAGCCCGGCGAGAACCTGGTGCAAGTGGCGCAGCGTACGCGCCGTCTCGTCAGCGAGATGGCCGACACCGTCAAGCACAGGCAGGTGCCGGTCTATTTCGATCAGATGGTCGATGACGTCTTCCTCGGCGGCGTCGCGAAGGATGCCGCCGCGCGCCCGGCCGATCCGCCGGCGCAGAAGCTCGCGGCGCTGCCACCGGTCTCGGTGCCGCGCGTGCCGAAGGAGGAGACCACCAACGCGCCGATCGCGAGCTTCTCGCGTCACAATGGCGGCTGGAGCGTGGTGTTCTCCTTTGCCGATCCGACCCTCGGCGTTTCCTGGCGCATGGCCGGCAATGGCGACTTCCGCGAAACCGGCTTCATCGATACGCTCGACCCGCGCACGCGCAAGAGAATGCCGAACCCGTCGATCGAATTGCCGCCGGACGCGCAAGCCGGCACCATCGAGGTCCGCTATGTCGACCAGTCCGGTGACATGCAGGGGCCGTTCCCGATCAGGTTCGATCCCGAAGCCGCGCTGATCCGTGACCAGCGCAAGATCCTCGACATGACCGCGACGAGCTGGCTGTCATTCCGCGAGTTCAACGGGCTGCTGGTCTACTACACGCACCTCGTGTCCTACCGCTGCGCCATCCGCGAGGTGCGCATCGGCATCGACACCGCCGTTCCGAACCAGGTCTTGAAGATGCCGGGCTGCGACATGCGCGATCCCAGCGCGATCAGCGCCGGCATGCCGCTCTACATGAAGCTCGCGCCGGCAACGCAGTTCATCTCGGTGGAGCTGACCTATCGCGACGGCAGCGTGTCGGAGATCAAGAGCTTCCGCAGCGCGAACCGCAGCAACAACTGAAGTGTCGAGCAGGCCGCGTCCGCCGTAGCTATTCGCGGCGCTTCCTGATGAAGCGCTTGACGGCCTCGATCAAGGGCGGAGTCGGCGAGAAGAACGCGCCCATCGCGATCGAGATGATGACGCGGCGCAGCAGGAACTTCTCCTACTCCTCGTACGGATAACCGTTCTGTTCGATGCGCACCGGCGCAAGCGGCGGCCTGCGCGGTGCGATCATGATCAAGACGAAAAGCACGTTGATCAGGATCCAGACGCCGAGCAGTATGAGGATTGTCTGCACTGCCATTTCCTGAATGAGTCGGAATTGGCGGCGAGGCTAACGGCCATTCACAATCGCGGCAAATGAATCTTGCTTGTTGCACTGCACAGAAACCTTGACCCGTAAATGAGGGCCCGGCCGTGAAACCCGATACCTCGCAGCATCCCCAGGGCTCTTCGTTGAAAGTGCGGTGCTGCATCGTCGGCGGCGGACCGGCCGGCATGATGCTCGGCTATCTCCTCGGGCGCGCCGGCATCGATGTTGTGGTGCTGGAGAAGCATGCGGATTTCTTCCGCGACTTCCGCGGCGACACCGTGCATCCCTCGACACTCCAGGTGATGGACGAGCTCGGCCTGATCGACGGATTTCTGAAGCTGCCGCATCAGCGCTTGCAGAAGATGGACGGCCTGTTCGGCGGTACCCCCGTTCGCATCGCCGATCTCAGCCGCCTCCGCACCAAGTACCCGTTCATCGCTTTCATGCCGCAATGGGATTTCCTGAATTTCCTGCGCGAGGCCGGCCAGCGCTTCGCTTCGCTGAAGGTGATGATGAACACGGAGGCCGTCGATCTGATCCGCCACGGCGAGACCATCGCCGGCGTGCGGGCGAACACGCCTGACGGCATCGTGGACATCGAAGCCGATCTCACCATCGCCTGTGACGGCCGGCATTCGACCGTGCGACAGCATTCCGGCCTCGAGGTCGAGGAGATCGGCGCGCCAATGGACGTGCTGTGGTTTCGCGTCGGCCGCAAGGCGAACGAGACCGAGAACGTGTTCGCGCGCGTCGAGCCCGGCAAGATGATGATCACCTTCGACCGCGGCGACTATTGGCAGTGCGCCTATGTCATCGCCAAGGGACAATACGACGCGGTGAAGGCGAGGGGATTGCAGGCGCTGCTTGACGAGGTCGTCCGCATGGCGCCGATCCTGAAGAACGGCATTGCCGACGTGAAGAGCTTCGACGATTTCAAGCTGCTGACCGTTGCGATCAACCGCCTGAAGCGCTGGACGCAGCCGGGCCTGCTTCTCATCGGCGACGCCGCCCATGCGATGTCGCCGGTCGGCGGCGTCGGCGTCAATCTCGCCGTGCAGGATGCGGTCGCGACCGCAAATTTGCTGGCGGACAAGCTGCAGCACGGCTGTCCGTCGGAGAACGAGCTCGACGCCGTGCGCCGTCGCCGCGAATTCCCGGTGAAGATGACGCAGCGAATGCAGATGATCGTGCAGAACAACATCATCAGCGGCGCCTTGCGAGGCGGCGACCGGCCGTTGAAAGTGCCGCTGATCGTGCGCCTGATCACCGCGCTGCCGTGGCTCCAGGGCATTCCGGCGCGCCTGATCGCGCTTGGCGTCCGGCCCGAGCACGTGCAGTCGAAGGCTGCGGCGGCACGGTAGCGCAAGGACCCGGTAGGGATAACGCGGCGTTAAATCGCGCTCAGGGCGTTGCCTGCGTACAACAGTTCAGATGGATTGAAGGCGCGCTGCTTGCCAATCCGGCGTCTTAACTGTCTTGATTCAAATTTGAGTAAGACCTGCGTGTGAGCGTGCACCCATCAAAGGACACGGGGTGTACCATGCGTACCAAGTTGATTGCCGCCTTCGCCTGCACGACCGCTCTGGTTTCGACGGGCGCCGCTTCCGCCGCCGATCTCGGCGCGCGCTACACGAAGGCGCCGGCCTATATGGAGTCGATGTTCAACTGGACCGGCTTCTATGTCGGCGGCCACATCGGCGGCGCATGGACCAACGAGCAGTTCATCAACAACGGGACCGGCGCGCCGTTCGGCGATCTGACCCTGGGGCAGGGCTACCGTCAGCGCAGCGCCGGCATCATGGGCGGCGCCCAGATCGGCTACAACTGGCAGGCCAACAACTACGTCTTCGGTATGGAAGGCACGATCTCCGGCCTCGACAACAAGGGCACGGTCGTGAACACGGCATTTGCTCCGGGCGGCAACGTCTTTGATTGGCGCGCCAATGTGCTTGCCACCGTCGTCGGTCGCGCGGGCTTCGCCGTGCAGAACAACCTGTTCTACATCAAAGGCGGCTATGCCGGCGTGAACAACCGTCTGTCGGTCACCGATACGGTCGGTCCGGCCACCGGTTCCGGCGGTCAAACCCATTGGGCCAACGGCTGGACCGTCGGTGCCGGCTGGGAATACGGCATCACCCGCAACTGGATCGTCGGCCTCGAATACAACTACGCAGCCTTCGCCAGCCAGACCTATCAACTTGGCGGCACGTCGGGCAACTACAGCTTCGATGCCAAGCCGCGCGACATCCAGTGGGCCGTCGTGCGCGCCAGCTACAAGTTCGACGCGCCAGTCATCGCCCGCTACTGAGTGGGTCAACGAACGACCAAGCAGCCATAAAAGACGATCACTACCCAAATTCAAAAGCCCCGGCATTGTCCGGGGCTTCTTTTTTGTGTGCAGGTTTATCGCGTACGATCTACGCCATCACCGAGAACCCGCCATCGACGGGGATCGCGGTGCCGGTGACGAAGTTAGAGGCGGACGAGGCAAGGAACACGGTAATGCCGGCGAAATCGTCGATGTCGCCCCACCGCCCCGCAGGCGTGCGTGCCAGCACCCGCTCGTGCAATCCCGATACCTGCTGCCGCGCACCGCGGGTCAGGTCAGTGTCGATCCAGCCCGGCAGGATGGCATTGACCTGGATGTTGTCGGGCGCCCATGCGTTGGCGCAGGCGCGCGTGTACTGAACGATGCCGCCCTTGCTCGCCGCGTAGGCCGTCGCGAAGCTCGCGCCGAAGATCGACATCATCGAGCCGATGTTGATCACCTTGCCGTTGCCGGACGCCTTCAGCGCCGGATAGGCCAGCTTCGAGCACAGGAAGGCGCTGGTGAGGTTGGTGTTGATCACCGTATTCCACTCGTCGAGCTCGAGCTCGTGCGGCGGCTTGCGGATGCTCATGCCGGCATTGTTGATGAGGATGTCGATGCGGCCGAGGTCCCCGACGACACGCTCGACCATCGCGGCGATGGCCGCCTTGTCGGTGACGTCGGTGGGAACACTGATCGCCTTCACGCCGCGTTGACTGAGATCGGCAACGGCGGCGGTAGATTTGGCTTCGTTGCGTCCGACCACGGCGATGTTGGCGCCGGCGTCGGCGAGGCCACGGGCCATGCCGAGCCCGATGCCGCCATTGCCTCCCGTGACGATCGCGACCTTGCCGCGGAGATCGAACCGACTGGATGTCATGCTGCTATTCCCTGGTTTCTTTTATTGGTTGCTTTGCCAGATCAGCACCAGCCCGAAGCCGGCCATGGCTGCGCCATAGCCGGCCCATTGCAACTGGTTGACCATGAAGCTCGATCGCGGCCACGCGACGGTGCCCGTGCCCTGTCCGATCCAGAGCAGCCCGACGGCAAGGGCAAACAGGCCTGCTACAAGCAGAAATCTGCGCATGCATTCCTCCCCATGGGTCCGCTTCTGTCGTGACGCGGCTTGACGATTACCGCGGCCCGAAAACTTGGCGGGAGACTAGCCGCAGCCGCGGTTGGGATACAATGGCTGCTGATGCAGGCCGCAGGGCGGATGCATGTCCACGCAAGGTCCGCTGAAGCACCGTACAACGAAAAAGCCCCGGCGATGCCGGGGCTTTGACGTCTGAAGATTAGGTCAGATCAGATCAGTACTTCGCGACGACCGGACCGGTCCAGTTGAAGCGGTAGACCAGCGAAGTCGAGATCGTCTGGTTCCAGGTGTTGGCGCGGATGTCGCGGCCCACAAGGACGTTGCCAGCATCGAACAGTTCGTTCTGGGTCTTGGCGTTGTAGAAGGCCGAGCGATATTCGGTCTTCATGAACCAGCCGGGCGACTGGATGCCGAAGATGTTCAGGTTGTTCTCGACGCCGCCGCCGACGAACCAGCCATTGCGGTTGTAGCTGTTGAGATGGATACCGGCGGGCACGCCGGCCAGGGTCATGAAGTTGGTCTGGCCGAAGTGAGCGCCCGAGTAACCGCCGTTGACGTAGGAGAGAACGTTCGGAGCGACCAGCCAGCCGAGGCGGACACCAGCGGCCCAGGAATCTTCCAGCTTCTGGTTGCCAGTGATGCCAGCGATCGGATCCTGGATGGTAGCACGGATGCTGCCGAACTGACCGTCAGCGAATACGCCGGCGACCCAGGTGCCGCTGAACTGCCAGTCGTAGCCGAGACCGACGGTGCCGAACCAGCCCGAGCCACCCTGGCGCTGATCGATCGTCAGGGGAACTGCGCCGACCGTGGTCTGCACGCGCTGGTCAGCGGCCGAGAGGCCGCCGCCGGCGCCGCCGAAGAGATAGAAGCCGGTCCAGCTGGCGACAGGCGCTGCCATCGGGGCCTTCACGTAGGGACGGGCGCCAAGGTCAGCGGCCGAGGCCGAACCGGTCATCGCGGCAACCGCGGTCAGTGCGAGCAAAATCTTCTTCATCTTAAAATCCCCAAGCTTTGGTCTGTCTGGCAGGCGCGAGCGCACTGAAGTCCGTGTCATCTGATGTCTCGGACTATACCTGCTTCTCTCCGAAATGCTGTTGCAGAGCAGGCACAGTTGCCGGGAAACGCCGCACGGCAGGGATTCCGAGTGTCGCTGTCGAAGTATGCAATAACCCTGCATTATCAAAGTGATACGCCGAATTTTGCGATTTGTATTTTGGTAACTTCTCGTTAGTGAATCCGGCTTTGTCCGAAACGGAGGCAATCCTGCATCAGCCTGACTGGGTGAGTCGTTGGCCGAGTCGCGATGCGACGAGGCAGGGAATCACCGAAATCGAGGCGGACCGTTGGCAGGATGGTCGGGCAGGATCGGCGGGCAGGATCGGCGGGAAAGAGCGGTTGTCGTCCCCAAAAACAAAAGAGCCCCGGGCTTCATGCCGGGGCTCTGGATGGGATGCGACCGGGTAGCGCCTGCGGATCAGACGTCCAGCAAATCGTCATTGGCGAATTCGGCCTTGTCCGAGATGAACGCGAAGCGCGCTTCGGCCTTGGTGCCCATCAAGCGCTCCACCGAATCCGCCGTGGTGTCGCGGTCGTCGGCGAGCAGAACCACTTTCAGCATGGTCCGCTTTGCCGGATCCATGGTGGTTTCCTTGAGCTGCGCCGGCATCATTTCGCCGAGGCCTTTGAAGCGATTGACCTCGACCTTGGCGTTGGCGTTGAACTCGCTCTTGATCAGCGCCGCCTTGTGCGCGTCATCGCGGGCGTAGACCGACTTCGTGCCGTTGGTCAGCTTGTAGAGCGGCGGTACGGCGAGGAAGAGGTGGCCTTCGTCGATCAGCCGCGGCATCTGCCGATAGAAGAAGGTGATCAGCAGCGAAGCGATGTGGGCACCGTCGACATCGGCGTCCGTCATGATGATGATGCGCTGGTAGCGCAAATCCTCTTCGCGATACTGCGCGAGCATCCCGCAGCCGATCGCCTGCACGAGGTCGGCGAGCTGCGTGTTTGCCGTCAGCTTGTCCTTGCCGGCGGACGCGACGTTGAGGATCTTGCCGCGCAGCGGCAGCACGGCCTGGGTCTTGCGGTCGCGCGCCTGCTTGGCGCTGCCGCCGGCCGAGTCACCCTCGACGATGAAGAGTTCTGAGCCTTCCAAGCCGGCATCGCTGCAATCGGCGAGCTTGCCGGGGAGGCGCAGCTTCTTGCCGGCGGTCTTGCGCGCGGTCTCCTTCTCCTGCCGGCGGCGCAGTCGCTCCTCGGCGCGGTCGACCACGAAGTCGAGCAGCCGGTTGGCCTGGTTCGGATTGCCCGACAGCCAATGGTCGAACGGATCTTTCATCGCCTGTTCGACGATGCGCTGCGCTTCGGCGGTGGCGAGACGGTCCTTGGTCTGGCCCTGGAATTCAGGCTCGCGCACGAATACCGAGAGCATCACGGCTGCGCCCACCATCACGTCTTCAGACGTAATGGACGACGCCCGCTTGCCCTGGCCGACGCGTTCGGCGTGATCCTTGAGGCCGCGCAGCAGCGCGCTGCGCAGGCCGGATTCGTGCGTGCCGCCGTCGGGCGTCGGCACGGTGTTGGTGTAGGAGGAGAGGAAGCCGTCGGCATCCGCGGTCCAGGCCACAGCCCATTCGCAGGCGCCATGCGCGCCGTTGCGGCCCGACTTGCCCGAGAAGATGTCGGGATGCACCAGCGTGTCGGCATGGATCGCGGCCGCCAGATAATCCTTGAGGCCACCGGGAAAGTGGAACGTCGCTTCCGCCGGCACGTCGTCGACGCCCTTGAGCAGTTCGGGCGCGCAATTCCAGCGGATCTCGACACCGCCGAACAGATACGCCTTCGAACGCGTCATCTTGAACAGGCGCTGCGGCTTGAACGCGGCCTTGGCACCGAAGATGTCGGTGTCCGGCTTGAAGCGCACGCGGGTTCCGCGGCGGTTGTTGATCTTGCCGAGATCCTCGAGCTTGCCCTTCGGGTGCCCGCGCTCGAACGTCATGCGATAGAGTTTCTGGCTGCGCGCGACCTCGACCTCGAGCAGCGAGGAGAGGGCGTTCACCACGGAGATGCCGACGCCGTGCAGGCCGCCCGAGGTCTCGTAGACCTTGGAGTCGAACTTGCCGCCCGAGTGCAGCGTGCACATGATGACTTCGAGCGCCGACTTCTTCGGGAATTTTGGATGCGGATCGACCGGGATGCCGCGGCCGTTGTCTGTGACCGTCAAAAAGCCGTCCGCGCTCAACTCGACTCCGATGAAGGTCGCGTGCCCCGCCAGCGCCTCGTCCATCGAGTTGTCGATAACTTCGGCGAAGAGGTGATGCAGCGCCTTCTCGTCGGTACCGCCGATATACATGCCGGGCCGGCGGCGCACCGGTTCCAGACCTTCGAGCACCTCGATGTCGGCTGCCGTGTAGTCGGCCTCGGCGCCGCCCGCGCGCGGGGCGGCCTTGGCTGCGCGGGGCTTGGGCTCATCGCCGCCGAAAAAATCGTCTTTTGCTTTGGGCTTCAACTGCTTGGACATATATCTTTATGCGCTTTGAGGGCCGCATGAGCGGCGAATCGGTTGGGCCGACTATGCCACTTCTGACCTTGAAAGGTTATCGCAGGGCGGGCCGGGCGGTGTGGTTGGGAGCCAATCCCGGCAATTTTACGCCGCAGCCCCACCAGTTCCCGGCAATGTGACGGTCCGGTCCGGTCTGGACCGGACTTTGTGACTTGATGTCACACAAGTCCTTGGCTTACCAGTCCTTTTCATCGAGCAGCACCTTCGGGCAGGGCGGAAAGGCTATTTTGAATGGAGCAGTTTGCGCACGCGCTGGCCGATTTCGTGCGCGCTCATCAGACGTGGGCAGCTCCCATCGTGTTCCTGCTCGCTTTCGGGGAGTCGCTCGCGTTCATCTCGCTGCTGATCCCGGCCTGGGGCGCGTTGGTCGCGATCGGCGCGCTGATCGGCGCGAGTGGCATCAGCTTCTATCCGGTCTGGATCGCCGGCGGCGTCGGCGCGGCGCTGGGCGACTGGGTCTCCTATTGGTTCGGCTATCGCTACAAGGAGAAGGTCGCCCAGATGTGGCCGCTCTCGCGTTACCCGGAACTCCTGCCCAAGGGTGAGGCCTTCGTGCGCAGCTGGGGCGTGCCGAGCATCTTCATCGGCCGCTTCTTCGGCCCCTTGCGTGCCTCCGTGCCGCTTGCAGCCGGCATTTTCGAGATGCCCTATTGGAGCTTCCAGGCCGCCAATTTCGTCTCGGCGCTGATCTGGTCGGCGGCGCTGCTGCTGTTCGGCGACGTGATCGCCAAGATCATGGAATGGCTCTGGCGGGTGGTGTGACAAGACGCACGGATTGGAAGGGTCGTGGAGAAACTTAAAAGTTGTTCTTTCCGAGAGTGCGGCTGGTAATTTTCACCTGCTAGTTGAGCTGCCGACCTGAGGGCCGAGCGCTCAGCATATGATCGTACGAATTTGTTCAGCTTTTCTGGCAGCATTGCTGCTCTCGTCGCCGTGCATGAAATTGCGTGCCGCCGAGTCACCGGATAGCGACGGTAGACCCGGCTGGATCGACCCGGGCTGGCGCCGAACGGTGGCCCGCGATGCCGTTAGCTTCGATGAGAACGGGCTCAGCACCGAGGTCTTCGAGTTCGAAATCAAGGCGCTCGACGAGAAGGGCGCAGCAGCCATCGCGCAGCAACGTTTTCAATACAACAGCTATTTTGACGATTTGACGTCAATCGAGCTTGCCACTCTCAAGGCAGACGGCGGCGTGGTCGCGGTGGATCAGCGCGCCATTCGCGATCAACCGGCATCGACAGATTCCTCATCGCCCTATTTCGACGAGGTGCGCGACAGGATCATCGCCTTTCCGCATGTTGCTCCCGGCGACAGCATCCGCGGGCGTCTGGTCTACAAGGCCAAGCAGCCGAGATTTCCGGGTGAGTTTGCGCGCTTTTGGAGCGAGCCGGCTAACCAGCCACCCGAGTTACTCGAAGTGACCGTTGACGGACCGGCATCCAGGCCGCTGCGGATCGCATTGCGCAACGTCGAGCACCATGAAGAGAGAGTGAACGATCGGATCATCCATCGGGTGCGTTTCCGGCAAGACGCGCCGAGACCCCGGCAGATCGACGAGGAGACTCTCGCGGGTGCAGAGCGTTTCGAGGTGAGCACGTTTGCTGACTATTCCGCTTTCGCGGCGACGCTGAACTCCCGCAACGCGCCCGTGGCGCGACCGGATGAGAGGATTACACGACTTTCGCAGGAGATCGTCGGCGACGCCATCGGCGCACGCGCGAAGATCGAGCGCATCTACAATTGGGTGGCCCGTAATATCCGCTACGTCGGCATTGGCCTCGAGGACGGCGGCTGGACGTCTCAGCCCGCCTCGGCCGTGCTTGCGTCGCGCTATGGCGACTGCAAGGCGCATGCGACACTGTTCAAGGCGCTGCTCGCCGCCCAGGGCATAGAAGCCAATCTGGTCGCGGTGAACTCGGACGCAAGGTACACGCTCACCGAAGTGGCGACGCCAAATTTTGACCACGCGATCGCTTACGTCCCGGAGATTGACCAGTACCTCGATCCGACAGCCTCTCTCTTTGCCTTCGGATCGCTGCCGCCGGAGCTTGCGGGCAAGCCGGTCCTCAACATCGACAGAGGTGTCTTGGGCCGCATCCCCATGACCGAGCCGGCGCGCTTCCGGCTGGCCGCGGAAACGGACTACGTCCTTGGCAAGGACGGGAAGCGCGAGGTCCGGTCGATCCTGTCCGGGACAGGCGTCGGTGCACAATTAGGACGCGTGGTCGCGCAGGGCTTGGATGATGCGGATCGGCGGATGGCCGCCAGCCGGCTGATCGAGCAGGCCGGCCTGACCGGCACCGGTGATTATACTTACCCCAATCCGCGCGAGCTGACGGACAACTACGCCATCACGTCAACATTTCAGATCAGCAAAGCCCTCGAAGTTGATCGGCCCACGCGCGTCAGGATGTTGCCTTTGACGGATCCAAGGCAATCGCTCTTGCGGTTGGTTGCGCGCCAGGCGAGCGGGCGGCCGTTTGTTTGTCGGCCGATGGAATACCGCGAGGCCGCTTCGCTCACGATTCCCGAAAGCACTTTCTTCTACGAAAAACCGGCGCCGGTCGTCTATTCGGCGACTTTCGAGGGCAGGACAGGCTACGGAGACGTTCACGGCCGGATTGACGTAAGTGGTACCATTGACCTCGATGGCCGAACCATTCGTTCCAACGCAGTTCTTCGCCTTACACTCGATGCGCCGGTCTGTCCGGCAGAGTTTGCTCCGGCAATCGAGAAAGGGTTCGATAAGCTTGACGAGTTCAAGTACGGGCTGATCGGCGTGACCTCGAAAGGCGGATCTTCGGTCATCGACGTCAGCGCCGACTTCAAGGACGGCGTGAGCGCATATCTTGCGCATGATTTTGAACGCGCGATGGAGCGCTTGAAGCCGCTGGCTGAAATCGGAAGCGCACGTGCGCAATTCTATCTGGGAGCGATGTACCGGAACGGAAGTGGGACTAAGCGCAATAGCGCGGAGGCCATCAAATGGTTTCGCCTGTCTGCCGAACAGGGCGATGCCTACGGCCAGGAGAATCTTGCGTACGTCTATGAGATGGGCCTGGGTACAGCTCGCGACGAGAAGCAGGCGGCCGACTGGTACGCCAAGGCAGCGGATCAGGGGAACGCTTTTAGCCAATCCCGACTTGCAGCTATGTACTGGGACGGACGCGGCGTTCCCCAAGACTTCTCTTTGGCTTTCGATCTGTTTTCGAAGGCGGCTGACCAAGGCTTGACGTTCGCGCAAACACGTCTGGGCCTCTTGCACATCAAAGGCGAAGGCGTGCCGCAGGATCTCGCCAAGGGTATATCCTTGCTGCGCAAGGCCGCTGATCAGAACGACGGGTTGGCCCAATACAATCTGGGGTGGGCGTATGAGAGCGGCACGGGCGTGCCCAAGGACACCCGGCAGGCGATCAAGTGGTACAGCAAAGCGTCCAATCTTGGAAACGGCCAGGCAAGCGCCCATTTATACGAGCTAACCCGCGCAGGTTCCTTTTGGGAGATTCTCTTCAGCCGGCTCGGCATGGCCAGGTGGTAGCGACGGCGAGTGCAGGCCAGCCGATCGAGCGCACCGGCCCCCTCTCTTGGCTACGGCAGCCCGGAATGACCGGTTCCAATACCTTGACGGCTCGCCGATATGGCCCTATAGCCCCGCGCCATGATCAACGCCGCGACCCTTTTGTTCGCCCGTCGCCGCCGCCGCTCTTTAGCGGTTTGGGCGGTCGATCGCGTTTGAGATCATCGTCTTTGCCGCTGGATCCGATCCGCGGCATTCTCTCTCCTGTCAGCGCGATCTGATCCGGCGGCCCCCAAGGAGGCCCAGCAGGAGACAACGATGTACACGCCACCCTTTTTCAAGCAAGACCGCGCCGCGAGCCTGAAATTTGCCGACACGCGCGGCTTCGGCACCGTGTGCGCCTTCGACGGCCACAAGCCGGTCGCCTCGCCAATTCCGTTCTATCTGACCTATGCCGCGGACGGCACGCCGCAGGCTGCCTTTCATGTCGCCCGTCACAATCCGCTGCTAAAGCTTGCGGACGGGACGAGCTCCTGGCTGCTCGCGGTCAACGGCCCCGATGCCTACGTGTCGCCGGACTGGTACGTCTCGCCGGATCAGGTGCCGACCTGGCTGTACCAGTCGGTGCATCTCAGCGGGCCGGTGCGGCTTCTGTCGGATGACGAGCTGGCGGTGCAGATCGACACGCTCAGCGAGAAGTTCGAAAACTGGCTGTTGCCGAAGACGCCATGGACGTCGGGCAAGATGATGGCCGGCAGGCTGGAAGCGTTGAAGAAGGGAATCGTAGGGCTGGTCATGGCGGTTGAAGAGGTCGAAGGCAGCTTCAAGCTCAACCAGCACAAGTCCGACGCCGACTATACGGCGATCGCCAATGCGCTCGGCGCGCAAGCCCATGCCGACGCCAGGGAAATCTCGCAACTGATGCAGGACGTGAGGCCGGAGGCCTTCGCACCCGAAACCAACATGCTCGAAAGGAGCGCGCCATGACCTTTTCTGAAGCCAGCCTCGTTGACACCAAAAATGCCCCCAAGGCCGGCGCTGCGACAAAGCCCGCCACCGTCTTCGTCGACGGCGGCTCCGGCACCACCGGGCTCGGCATCAACGAGCGGCTGAAGCTGCAGAACGACGTGGTCGTGAAGACGATCGCCGACGACAAGCGCAAGGATCCCGCCGCGAAGAAGGCACTGATGGAGGAGGTCGACCTCGTCATCCTCTGCCTGCCGGACGATGCTGCCAGGGAAACGGTTGCGCTGATCGACAGCATGGGGCCGTCGGGGCCGAAGGTGCTGGATGCCTCGACCGCGTACCGGGTCGCGCCCGACTGGGCCTATGGCTTTCCGGAACTGACGCCGGATCAGGCTGGCAAGATCAAGGCTGCGAAGAAGGTCTCCAATCCCGGCTGCTATCCGACCGGCGCGATCGCGCTGCTGCGACCGATCGTCGATGCCGGCCTGCTGCCTGCGGACTATCCCGTCACCGTCAATGCGGTGAGCGGCTATTCCGGCGGCGGCAAGTCGATGATCGCGACTTTCGAGGACGGCAGCGCGCCGTCCTTCGAACTCTACGGCCTCGGCTTCGAACACAAGCATCTGCCGGAGATGCAGCTCTATTCGAACCTGACCCGGCGGCCGATCTTCATCCCTTCCGTCGGCAATTTCCGGCAGGGCATGCTGGTCTCGGTGCCGCTGCAGCTCGACACGCTGCCCGGCAAGCCCAGCGGCGCCGATCTCCACGCCGCGCTGGCAAAGCGTTACGCCGGCTCGAAATACGTCTCGGCGATGCCGCTTCAGAACGAAGCGACCAAGGACGGCAAGCTTGAGCCGGAAGCGCTCAACGAGACCAATATGCTCGAGCTCTACGTCTTCGCCAGCGACAAATACCACCAGGCGGTGCTGGTCGCGCGGCTCGACAATCTCGGCAAGGGTGCGTCCGGCGCGGCCGTGCAGAACATGCGACTGATGTTGGGCCTTGCCGACGAGTAGCCGATCGAGCGTTGCTCGCGAGGCCAGCCCGGCGGACGAAGCGATGCTGCAACTTTCGGCCCGGCAAGACGATCCAGTGACGCCTGAAAGGAACGCGTGATGAGCTCGAAGAAGATCGGCATTCTCGGCGCCTCCGGTTACACCGGGGCCGATGCGGTGCGCCTGTTGGCGCGGCATCCGAATGCCGAGATCGTCGCGCTCACCGCCAACACCCACGCCGGCAAGTCGATGGGCGAGGTGTTTCCGCATTTCTTCATGCTGGATTTGCCCCAACTCGTGGAATGGGAAGAGGTCGACTGGAGCAAGCTCGATGCGGTGTTCTGCGGGCTGCCGCACGGCACCACGCAGCAGATCATCGCGGCCGTGCTGAAGGCCAACCCGAAGATCAAGGTCCTCGACATGTCCGCCGATTTCCGGCTGCGCGACAAGGACACCTACGCGCAGTGGTACGGCCACGAACATCAGGCACTCGAGTTGCAGGGCGAAGCCGTTTACGGCCTGACCGAATTCTATCGGGAGAAGATTGCCGCGGCGCGGCTGGTCGCCTGTCCCGGCTGCTATCCGACGGCAGCGTTGTTGGCGCTGGTGCCGCTGGCGAAAGCAAATCTGATCGACGTCGATGACATCCTGATCGACGCCAAGTCAGGCGTCACCGGCGCCGGACGCGGCCTGAAACAGAACACGCTATTCAGCGAGGCGGGCGAGGGGATTTCGCCGTATTCGGTCGGCACGCACCGGCATGCGCCGGAGATCGAACAAGAGATCGGCGTCGCGGCGGGCGCGAGCGTGACCGTCAATTTCACGCCGCATCTCATACCGATGTCGCGGGGCGAGCTCTGCACGTCCTACGTCAAGCTCAATGGCGCGACGCCGGACGATTTGCGGGCCGCCCTCGAGAAAGCCTACGCGAACGAGCCGTTCGTGCATGTCGTCAAGAAGGGCGTGCTACCGCAGACCCAGAACGTACGCGGCTCGAACTATGTCCAGATCGGTGTCATCGCCGACCGGATCAAGAACCGCGCCATCGTGATTTCGGTGCTTGATAATCTGGTGAAGGGCTCGGCCGGTCAGGCGATCCAGAACATGAACCTGATGTTCGGATTTCCCGAGACCGCTGGACTGGAGCAGATCGCGCTGTTTCCCTGATCGGAGTGGCCGCCGTGGACCAAGGGACTCTGCAATTCTATCGGAGCAACGCCAGGTCCTATGCGGACTGGGCGAAGGCGCCCTCGACGCGGCTGCGAGGCTTTCTCGCTCTGCTGCCGTCCGGCGGCTCGATCCTCGAGCTCGGCTGTGGCGCCGGCAATCATTCGGCGGTGATGCTGGCCGAAGGTTTTTCGGTGCGCGCCACCGACGGCTCGCCTGAAATGGCCGAGATCGCGTCGCAGCGGCTCGGTCATGCCGTCGAGGCGATGCGGTTCGACCAGCTTGACGCGCACGAGGCCTATGACGGCGTCTGGGCCAGCGCCTGTCTCCTGCACGTACCGCGCGACGAACTCGCCGGCATCCTGGCGCAGATTCGTCGCGCGCTCAGGCCGTCAGGCGTGTTCTACGCCAGCTACAAGATGGGCGAGGGCGATGGCCGGGACAGTCTCGGGCGCTATTACAATTATGCGTCGCCGGAATGGCTCGAGGCGACCTACGCCAGCGCAGGTCCATGGATCACGCTGTCGTCGGACAGGAACGTGATCCAGAGCTTCGACGAGACGCCGGCGAACATGCTGCATCTCGTCGTTCGCAAGGCCTGATTTCAGACTACAAGGCCTGATCTCAAACCACCTTGAAGATCGCGACGGCCAGCACGGCCTGCGCGATGAAGCCGACGGTGAAGGCCAATGTGCGGAACACCGGGATCCCGAGCGCATAGACGATCAGATGCGCGACGCGGGACCAGAAATAGACGGCGCAAGCAAGCACCGTCCATTTCGAGGAATGGTCGATCGCGTTCAGGATCAGCACCAGCGGGGCGAACAGCACGAGGTTCTCGACGGCATTGTCATGCGCGAACATCAGACGGTTCGCCCATTCCGACTGCGGCTTGTCGGTGCGCGAGGGATTGGCCATCGCGCCACCGAGGCCGCGAATCTGGCAGCGGTTGATGGTGTAGGGAATCCAGAGGATTCCGGTCAGGACCACCGTCAGTGTCAGCCAGAACAATTCACGCGTCATAACCCGGTCCCCTCATCAATTTCTGCCGCAGGCGTGGAGCTTATACGAAAGCGCGGAAGATTCTGCTATGCGCGAACCCTGACATAGCTGCCGGGCGCGTCCTCGATCGGGGGAAACGCCTCGCTGCCGACCGTGCGGGCCGGGACTTCCTCGGGATCGAGTGCGCCCAGCCATTGCCGCCAGTCCGGCCACCACGAGCCCTTGTGCTCGACCGCGCCCTTCATCCACTCGGCGACATTGGCGGACTTCACGTTGTCGTTGGTCCAGTACTGGTATTTGTTCGAGGCGGGCGGATTGACCACGCCGGCGATGTGGCCCGAGCCGGACAATACGTATTTCACCGGACCGCCGAAGAACTGGGAGCCGTACAGCACCGATTCTGCCGGCGCGATATGGTCCTCGCGGGTTGCGAGATTGTAGATCGGCACCATGACCTTGGAGAGATCGAGCAAGGTGTTGTCCAGCACCAACGTGCCGGTCGAGAGCCGGTTCTCAAGATAGCAATTGCGCAGATAGTACGAATGGTTCGACGCGGTCATGCGCGTCGCGTCCGAATTCCAGTGCAGCAGGTCGAACGCGCTCGGCTGTTGGCCCTTGAGGTAATTGCTGATGACATAGGACCAGATCAAATCGTTGGAGCGCAGCATGTTGAAGGCCATCGCCATCTTCGAGCCTTCGAGCACGCCGGCCGCCTTCATGTCCTGCTCGAGGGATGCGATCTGCTCCTCGTCGACGAACACGAGCAAATCACCGGCATGGGTGAAGTCGACCTGTGCCGCGAAGAATGTCGCGGACGCCACACGCTGGCGGCGCTTCTCGGCGAGCCAGGCCAGCGTGGTCGCGAGCATGGTGCCGCCGACGCAATAGCCGGCGGTGTGCACCTTCATCTCGCCGGTGACCTTCTCGATCACGTCCATCGCCGTGAGCGGGCCTTCCTTCATGTAGTCTTCCCAGCTCTTGGCACCGAGCCGCTTGTCGGGATTGACCCATGAGATCACGAACACGGTGATGCCCTGATCGACGCACCACTTGATGTAGGATTTCTCCGGCTTGAGGTCGAGGATGTAGAACTTGTTGATCCAGGGCGGGATGATCAGGAGCGGCGTCCGCAGCACGTTCTCCGTCGCCGGCGCATACTGGATCAGCTGCATCATCTCGTTCTGGTAGATCACCTTGCCGGGCGTCGTCGCCATGTTCACGCCGACGACGAGATTGTCCGGATCGGACTGACGGATCTTCAGCGTGCCCTTGCCGGCGGCGATGTCCTCGGCCAGCATCTTCAGCCCGCGCGCGAGATTTTCGCCGCTGCTGGCCACCGTCGCGCGCAGCACTTCCGGATTGGTTAGCACGAAGTTGGACGGCGACATCGCGTTGGTGAGCTGCTGGACGTAGAACTCGGCCTTGCGGCGTGTCTGCGGATCGAGCCCCTCGGCGTCGCGCACAAGCTCCTGCGCAAATTTGGTAGTGAGCAGATAAAGCTGCATCACGAAATCGAAGAACTGGTTCGACTTCCATTCCGGATCGGCAAAGCGCTTGTCGCGCGGCGAGGGCGCGATCGCGGGCGGGGCGTCCTGACCGGCCATGCGGCGCGCCGCCGAGCCCCAGAGGTCGAGATAGTCCTTGGCGAGCTTGGTCTGGAGTGCGGAAGACCGCGACGTATCCGACAGCCAGTATTCGGCGACGGCGGTGAAGGTCTTGACGACCTCGGCTAGCTCGGCCGGCGGACGATCCTGCACCTCGCCGCTTTCGCGCGGCTTCAGGTACGCGGCGAGCGCCTTGCCGCCGCTCTCCATCGCCCGCGCGACATTCATCGCGAAGGCTTCCGCATCGAACTTCGTCTCGGGTTTGGGCGTATCGATCGTGGCCATACTCATGAGCAGAACAGTAACGATTCATTCCGTATTCGTCACCGCGAAGCTCGCATGTTTGGCGTTAAACACTCGCGAAGATGTGTTGCAGTGCGACAAATTTTCTTGGTTCCGTCACAATCGAGCCGCACCGCTCGGCTTGGTGGGGTATCTGGGCTATTTTCTCGCTCGCACCATTTGGGCAGCAATGGTTTGAGCTTGGGCGCGGGCTTGGGTAAGGTTGCCCGGGGCCGTGCTTTGGGACGAAGTGGGGATTTCCCTAGTGTTGGCGTTGAGGGACCTGCAAAAGTCGCGGCGGATCTGTGGCGCGCTGCTGATGGTGGCGCTCGCCCTAGGCGGCTGCTCGAGTCAGCTTGCGGATATGACGCCTTCCGATGCGCAAGCGCATCCCAGGGAGGCCGGGAGCTATCTGCCGGTGCACGATCTGCCTCCGGATCGCGATCAGGCGGTCATCCCGCCGGACCAACGCGCCAAGATCGAGGCCGAGCTTGCTGCCGCGCGCGACCGTCAGGCGGTCGCCACCAAGGACGCGAAATAGGGCCCTGCAAGGTAATCGCTGGCGCCTCCGCCTCGCCGTGCTAAAAGACCTTAGTTCAGCCGAGAGTCAGGGCGAACGACTTCAGTCAACGTCGTCGATAATTGCTCTAAGTATTTGATCTTGAGTAATTTTCGCGAAGGACGCGGGCGCCTTCCGCCTGGTCTTTATGGCCTGTCGATTCTGTCCTGACCGGTTGCCCGGAGCCGAGAGAGCCATGGAAGAGTTTTACCGCATCCGCCGCCTTCCGCCTTACGTATTCGAACAGGTCAACCGGGCCAAGGCAGCCGCGCGGAATGCCGGCGCCGACATCATCGACCTCGGCATGGGCAATCCGGACCTGCCGGCGCCGGCGCATGTGCTGGAGAAGCTGAAGGAGACGCTGGGCAAGCCGCGCACCGACCGCTACTCGGCCTCCCGCGGCATCCCCGGGCTGCGCCGGGCCCAGGCCGGCTACTACGCCCGCCGTTTCGGCGTGAAGCTCAATCCCGACACCCAGGTGGTGGCGACGCTCGGCTCCAAGGAGGGGTTTGCCAACGTGGCGCAGGCGATCACCGCGCCCGGCGACGTCATCCTCTGTCCCAATCCGAGCTACCCGATTCACGCCTTCGGCTTCTTGATGGCGGGCGGCGTGATCCGCTCGGTGCCCTCAGAGCCGACGCCGCAATTCTTCGAGGCGGTCGAGCGAGCGATCGTGCATTCGATCCCGAAGCCGCTGGCGCTCGTCGTCTGCTATCCTTCGAACCCGACCGCCTATGTTGCGAGCCTCGACTTCTACAAGGACCTGGTCGCGTTCGCGAAGAAGCACGAGATCCTGATCCTGTCCGATCTCGCTTATGCCGAGGTTTATTTCGACGAAAGCAACCCGCCGCCCTCGGTGCTCCAGGTGCCGGGCGCGATGGACGTCGCCGTCGAGTTCACCTCGATGTCGAAGACCTATTCGATGGCTGGCTGGCGCATGGGCTTCGCGGTCGGCAACGAGCGCGTGATTGCGGCACTCGGCCGCGTCAAATCCTATCTCGATTACGGTGCGTTCACGCCGATCCAGGTCGCAGCGACCGCCGCGCTGAACGGACCGGACGATTGCATCAAGGAGATGCGCGACACCTACCGCAAGCGGCGCGACGCGCTGGTGGAATCGTTCGGCCGTGCCGGCTGGGAGATCCCACCGCCGGAAGCGTCGATGTTCGCCTGGGTGCCGCTGCCGGAAGCCTTCCGCAGCGTCGGCAGCATGCAGTTCGCGACCCTGATGGTGGAGAAATCCGGTGTCGCGGTCTCGCCCGGCGTCGGCTTCGGCGAGCATGGTGAAGGATATGTCCGTATCGCCATGGTGGAAAACGAGCAACGGATCAGGCAGGCCGCGCGCGGCGTGCGCCGCTTCCTTGAAAGCGGCATCGAAACGTTGCACAACGTCGTTCCGCTCGCCACTCGGCGTTAAGTTCTCTTCCGCAGGTTTTCCAAGGCATCATGGTTGCACCCCTGAAAGTGGGCATAGCGGGGCTCGGCACCGTGGGCGCCGAAGTTGTCCGTCTGATTGAAACGCAGGCGCGCGTGCTTGCCGGCCGCAGCGGCCGCGGCATCCGCGTCGTCGCCGTCACCGCGCGCTCGAAGGCCAAGAAACGCGGCGTCGATCTGCGCGGCGTCGAGTGGGTCAAGGATCCGCTTGCCCTCGCCACGCATCCCGGCATCGACTGCTTCGTCGAGCTGATGGGGGGCTCCGGCGATCCCGCCTTGTCGGCGGTCGAGGCCGCGCTCGCTGCCGGTAAATCCGTCGTCACCGCCAACAAGGCGTTGCTGGCAAAGCACGGCCTCAAGCTGGCAAAGGCCGCCGAAAAGCACGGCGGCGCGCTGAATTTCGAGGCAGCCGTCGGCGCTGCGATCCCTGTCATCAAGACGTTACGCGAAGGCCTTGCCGGAACCGGCATCAACCGGGTCTACGGCATCCTCAACGGCACCTGCAATTACATCTTGACCCGGATGGAGCAGGAGGGCCTGTCCTTCGCCGAATGCCTGAAGGACGCGCAACGGCTCGGCTATGCCGAGGCCAATCCGTCCTTCGACGTCGACGGCCACGATACCGCGCAAAAGCTCGCCATTCTCGCCAGCCTCGCTTTCGGCACGAAAGTTGCTCAAAGCGCGGTGTATGTCGAAGGTATCTCCTCCATCGCGCCGGAAGATCTCCGTGCCGCTGACGATCTCGGTTACCGGCTCAAGCTCCTCGGCGTCGCGGTTCGCACCGCCAAGGGCATCGAGCAGCGCGTGCATCCGACCATGGTTCCGAAATCCTCGTCGATCGCACAGGTGATGGGTGTCACCAATGCGGTCACGATTGATGGCGAGGGCATCCCGCCGATCACGCTGGTCGGCCCCGGTGCCGGCGGCGCTGCGACCGCATCCGCCGTCGTGGCCGACATCGCCGACGTCGCGCGCGGCATTCGCGCCAATCCGTTCGGCCGGCCGATTTCGCAGCTGCGCGATACCAAGAAGGCGCCGATGGAGCGCCATGAGGGCGGCTACTACATCCGACTTCTGGCACGCGATTTCCCGGGCACCGCGGCTGCGATCGCGACGCGGCTTGCGGAGCAGAAGATTTCGATCGAGTCGATCGTGCAGCGCCATCCCAATGGCGGCGCTGCGCCGGCAGACGGCAAGGCGGTCCCGGTGCCCGTCATCCTCATCACCTATGCCACGCACGAGGACGCCGTGCGCCGCGCGCTCGCGGCCGTGCAGAAGGACAAGGTGATCAGTGGGCGACCCCAGGTCATCAGGATCGAGAAGAACTGAGCATGACCCGGAAAAGTGTGAAGCGGTTTTCCGGAAAGGTCATGTTCCAAGAATAAGACACGGTTCGAACGAACTGTGGGTGTTACGAGTTGATGCGACGGAGATGTCCGTCCAAAACTGTTTCGAAGGAGTGAGCCGATGTCGACCCATATTTCAGTCCCGCCGCAAGCGTTGCTCGAGCGCATTCTCACGCTGGAGATCGTGCGTGTGACGGAGCGGGCGGCGGTGTCTTCGGCGCGTCTGCGCGGGCACGGCAACGAGAAGGCGGCCGACCAGGCCGCGGTGGACGCGATGCGGCGCGAGCTCAACAAGCTCCCGATCGAGGGCACCATCGTCATTGGCGAGGGTGAGCGCGACGAGGCGCCGATGCTCTTCATCGGCGAGAAGGTCGGCATGAACGCCGGCCCGCAGGTCGACATCGCCGTCGATCCGCTCGAAGGCACCACGCTGTGCGCCAAGAACATGCCGGGCTCGATCGCCACCATGGCGATGGCCGACGGCGGCACGCTGCTGCACGCGCCCGACGTCTACATGCAGAAGCTCGCGATCGGTCCCGGCTATGACAAGGGCGTCGTCGAGCTCGATGCGACACCGGCCGAAAACGTCCACCGCCTCGCCAAGGCCAAGGGCGTCAAGCCCGACGGCATCACCGTTCTCGTGCTCGACCGGCCGCGCCATGCCAGCATCATCGAGAGCGTACGCTCGACCGGCGCCGCCGTGCGCCTGATCACCGACGGCGACGTCGCCGGCGTGATCCACTGCGCCGACCCCGACAATACCGGCGTCGACATGTATCTCGGCACCGGCGGCGCGCCGGAAGGCGTGCTCGCGGCCGTGGCGCTGCGCTGCATCGGCGGCCAGATGCAGTGCCGTCTCATCCTCGACTCCGAAGAGAAGCGCGAACGCGCCGCCAAGATGGGCGTCAACGATCCCAAGATGATCTACGGCATCGAGGACATGGCGCGCGGCGACTGCCTGTTTGCCGCCACCGGCGTCACCACGGGCTCGCTGCTGTCAGGCGTCAAATTCCGCAAGGACGGCGTGATCGAGACCGAGACGGTGGTGATGCGTTCCGTCACCGGCACCGTGCGCTACATCAAGGCCGAGCATCGCGAACTGGCGAAGTTCCATTTGGACTAGTGTCAGCGACGTCCGCCTGCGTTCGTTCGGCGAAATTAGCCGGACGTCGTCGCATACAGCACCAGGATGGACATGATCCATCGCCTGTCTACTAAGGGCTGCGCGGCGCGGCCGGCATGAACAAGAACGCATCGCGCAAGGTCAGAGCGAGTTGGAGCGCTTTTTGGAGCTCACCAACTTCCTCAGCCCAAGGCAGCAAAAAAGCCCTCGCTGACGCAATGTCTCCGCTCGCGAGCGCGCGGCGCGCATTCGTGTCCGCCTCGGCATAGGCGTCGGTCGCGAGCATTTTGGACAGCTCTTGCGATACGCCGCCATCGAGGATTTCCAGGCGAGCTTCCGATACGTAGTGATCTGGCCGCAGCTCTATCAGGTTCTCTGACTTCGCCGGATCGAAAAGCCCGACCTTGCCCAGCATGATCAGAAGCGGGTGATTTCGCGCGAGAGATGACGGAATGATCTGGTAGGTCTTGAGCCTTCCAGCTCGGTCTTGAAGAGAAAAGAACGAAATGACCGGCCCGATCCGAAAGCGCGAGTTGCGGTGGAGCACCGCAACGTGACCGATGTTCTCGTCATCGTCTTTGTACACCGTCCCGCTCTCGATGTTTTTGTCGAGGCCATTTGCAATCAAATAGGACGAAGCGTTGGCAACACGAAGCGTGACGCCGCGTTGGTCGAGTCCGTCCACCTCAAATTCGATCTCGCGTCCGATGAATGCGGACAGTCCGACCGTATAGGCTCCGACGGTCTCTCCGGAACGGAAGGGAATGATTTCCATCCACGATCCGAACGGATGATCCGGAAACGGCTCGAACGAGCGGCGTGACTGCTCGAGCCACATCTCGGGCGAGCGGCCCACATTGCCGCGCCAGACGACGCCGAGACAGCCGGGAAGTGCTTCAAGCACGGCGCCGACAAAGGCAGTCGTAAGGCGCACACTCTCGGCGAACCCAAGCGCTTTCGTTTCTGAGTTGTCTTCGGCGGAGCCCATTGTCGCGACGACGAGGTGCGCGCGGTGGCGGCCGGCGGCGTGGAAAGCCTCCGGCCATACCCAGGAGGCTCGCTGCCACAGCTGCTGATCGTAGGGCATGGGTGCGGGCATCAAGAGGATGGTCATGAGATGATCGCCGACGCGGATGAACATCGGACCGTCGGTATCGTTACTTGGTGCGACTGGGCTGCGGTCCCACCGCAAGCCAGGATGACGAACGCGTAACGTCTCGATTAAAGATGCCTCGTCCGGAAGGCGGGCATCCTCAAGCAATATACATGCAACAGGGATGGTGGTCATGACGGATGCGCTGCACCCCGACTGGTTGAGACCCGTCACTTTGTTCATCTTGCGCGTGTTTGATGTGCGGGACTAGCGCTATTGTTGCACGGAAAGGATCATGCTTTAAAGCCTTTCATCTGAGACGAAGCCAGCCGGGGCGCGGAAAATCCGCGAAGCGAAACATGACCACGACATCCGATCTCTCCGCCGTCAAAGCCCTCGTCTTCGACGTGTTCGGCACAGTCGTCGACTGGCGCACCAGCCTGATCACGGACTTCATGTGGTGGGCGAAGGGCCGCGGCATCTCCGCCGACTGGACCGCACTCGTCGACGGCTGGCGCGGCATGTACATGGCCTCGATGGATGACGTGCGCAAACATCCCGAGCGCGGCTATGTCATGCTCGATGATCTGCATCGCCGCTCGCTGGAAAAGCTGGTCGCGCAATTTTCGATTCCAGGCCTGACCGAAGCCGATCTCGATCACCTCACCAGGGGCTGGCACCGCCTGTATCCGTGGCCCGACAGTGTCGCGGGCCTGACGCGGCTGAAGACGAAATTCGTGATCTCGCCGCTGTCAAACGGCAATGTCGCGCTGCTCACCAACATGGCGAAGTTCGCAGGGCTTCCCTGGGACCTCATCATGTCGGCCGAGCTGTTCGAGCACTACAAGCCCGATCCCGAAACCTATCTCGGCGCCGCGCGCCTGCTCGGCCTCAAGCCGGAAGAGGTGATGATGGTCGCCGCCCACAACGGCGATCTCGCTGCCGCGCAGAAGAACGGGCTGAAGACGGCTTTCGTGGCGCGACCGACCGAATACGGTCCGCTCCAGAAGGTCGATTTCGAGGCCACCGGCAATTGGGACATCGTCGCCAGGGATTTTGGCGGAA
Organism: Bradyrhizobium sp. JR4.1; assembly: GCF_040548605.1. Classification (NCBI taxonomy): domain Bacteria; kingdom Pseudomonadati; phylum Pseudomonadota; class Alphaproteobacteria; order Hyphomicrobiales; family Nitrobacteraceae; genus Bradyrhizobium; species Bradyrhizobium sp. JR4.1. Next base: position 421,895 of record NZ_JBEPRY010000003.1, on the reverse strand, counting down.
TCGCCGACAAGCTCGGGTGCTAAGGTGGCTGCGACTTTGCAGAGGGCCAAGGCTCAGCCTCGCAGCACGTTCCACGGGGCGAAGGCGTTGTTGACGCCCTCGAGCGCCGGTCCGAGTTGCGGCACATGCCGCAGCAGCACCGATTTCATTCCGTTGTTGTGGATCCAGTCCAGACCGAAATTGGTGTAGACTTCCGCCCGGTAGTCATCGGTGAAGAACCGGTCGCTCTTGAGACGCCGCGATGCCATCAGGATGAAAATGCGGAAGGCGGTATCGCTGAAGCCAAAACCATCCGGCAGGTCCTCGGCCAATAGTCCGACCATCAGATCAACGCGATCGACGTCGCCCTTGTAGATCGCGCGCATCTTCCTGGCCGCGCCGGGGATGCTGGTGATTTCCTCGAATGTGTTGACCCGCTTCTTGCCGACCAGTTCGCGAAACCGATTGTAGCGCGGCACGCCGCGCTCGCGATCGCGCATGATATCGATGGCGGCCACGTCCAGCAACGGCTGGCCGTCTTTCGTGAACTGGCGCAGGAAGTTGGGAAAATTGTAGAGGCGAATGGCGCCTGGATGAGCGGTGCCGAAGGAGTGGAGCAGGTTGGCGAAGCCGTGAGTCTGCATGAACTTGCGGGAGGCGGGGCCCTGCATATGGACCAAATCGCTAGGGGTAATCTCTGCGCTATCGAGCCGCCGTACATCCATCTTTTCGGGGATCAGCGGGTGCAGGCGGTACACGGCGGTGAATTCCTCCGTCATCGCGTAGGGCGCGCTGTGCTGATCCGTCGGAGAGCCGATGATACCAAAGGCGGCTTCGCTGTCCTTGCCGAGCACTGCGCGCAGCACCCGGCACGGGATCCCCGACCAGTTGGCGTGCATGCTGAAGTCCAGTGCGGGATGGCCGAGGATGCCTGGCGTCCATTCGACGGTGTGGATCTTGGCGATCAGGGCTGCGTTGATCAGGCGCGCATGCTGGAATAGCGCCTCGTCGTTCCAGGTCGGATACCGCGTCTTCAAGCCGTCGCAGATGACATTGTGCTCGCGTGCAAAGAGGTTGTGCAGCAGGCTGAGCCCCACCCACCAATTGTCATTGAAGCCGGTGAGATCGGCGCCCGGATGGACTGGATCGGCTGGAAGCATCCCATCATCGCCGACAGCGATCTTCCCATCTGCCCCGGAACGGATCTGCATCTGCCTCGCGCGGTCGCTGCCGTAGATCTGTCCGGCGTCCCACCAGTGCGAGTTGAGGTTGCGGAACGTGGGAGTCGCGCCGAGCCATGGTTCACGTGGCGTCTCGTCGCAAACGGTCCGACGGATCTTCATGCAGCCGTCGATCCGCTCATCCGCAGGCCATTCGTCGTTTGGCTTCAGCGGAATTTTGAACTCGTTTCCCGACTTAGGGGCCCCATGGCTGAACCAATTATGGGTTTCGAACTGGATCCAGGCGGCGGCCAGCAGATTGAGGCTGGTCGCGGGAATGAATTCGCGGCGCGCCAGCAATTCCTCCGAGATCACGCGCGGACTGGGTTCGAGCAGGTCGTCCAGACTGTCCGGTACACATTCGGGCAGCGCGAAATTGCGTCCGAACCGGGCGCCAGCCATCCCCATGCGCGGATGGTCGAGACTGTTGAACGAGCCGTCGGCGGAACGCCAGCGGTCATTGCCCGTGCTCCAGCGAGGCGATGTCGTGCCGTAGCCGGTATGGTGCAGATTGTGCTCACGCAGCCGGTCGCGGAACGCCGAGAGATTGGCAGCTCCGAGCAGGGTCGGCAGTTTGTCCCATGTGACAAAGAAGTTGACGGCCCGATAGACAACATCCGGGACCCATTGGAGCCGGTCACGATGGAAGACAAAACCATCGTTCTCGCGGGACATTGACGCTCCCAAACAATTCACGTCAATAAATGCGATCTGCAATTAGTAGCTGTAGTTCAATAACACCAAAATGTCCGCCTGCCAACGCCGCCGGAGACATTGCGGATTGCAATTGCTTGCCGGTCAGCCGGACAGTGGTGATCGTTCGGACGGCCCGGGCGCCGCGTGCGCCACCCGGACCTGATCCGCCGATTACAACGTCATCTGCATCGGTTCGGGATAATAGTGGAATCCTTCGCCGGCCTTGGTCGCAATTGCGGCGCGCGACAAAAGACGTCTGTTGCCGACGACCTTCGTCAGCACGATCCGACCAGTGCGATCGAATGCAATCAATGATTGTGTCGTGATTGTGTCTGCTGGCCGCGATACGGCGGGACGCATGAATCTTTTTGTGTCAGGAAGGCGTGCGCATGCCCAGGCGTTCGACGAAGCGCACGAGGTAACCATCCGGATCTTGAACGAGAAATTCCCGTTGTCCGTACTCGATAGCACCGACCCGGTACCAGGCTTCATTCGGCTGCTCGTAGAGCGGCCAGTTGTCATCGTCGAGAGCCCTCAGCATCGGATCGATGTGATCGACGGCCATCTGAAAATTGACGCCGCGTCCGAACGGGCGCTGCATTTCTGCCGTTTCCCAGCGTCCGTTCAACTCGCAGAGCATCACTTGCAGACGCCCCCGGACGAGATAGGCAAATCGCGCATCGGGGCGGTCATAAGCGATTTCGAAGCCGAGCAGGCCTCGCCAGAACGACAGGCTGTCTTGAATGCTGGTGACGCCGAGTTCGGGAACGAGATCGGCAAAGCCGCCTTGCGGCGTATTTCCGGTGCTGTCGGAGGTCGCGCGAGCGCCGGGATCGGAAAGCAGGGGCTTGGTCATTGCGGCTTGGCCTGATGGTCGTGATCGATGTGCGAGGCGGTTATGGCAGGGAAATGGTGCGACGGATAGAAGCCGAAGTGGCGAACGCCGTCTCACGCAATTCTCGGCGTGAGTTCGCTCCCTTCCGTTTCAGCAAAGCCCGCCTGCAAAACCTCTTCGCGCTTGTGGCGTAGATGCGCGCGCAGGATATGGGCGAGGCCGACGCCGTCGCGCCTCTGCAGTGCGTTCAGGATGGCATCGTGCTCCTTCACGGCGACCGCCCAGCGCTCGGGCGTCATCGGCGTGACATAACGCGCGCGCCGGATGCGCGCGGTCACCGACGCATACAGCCCTGCAAGCACCGGGTTTCCGGCCGCAGCGACGATGGCTTCGTGAATGGCGCGGTTGCCGCGATAGTACCGGATCAGGTCGCCCTCGCGATGATGATGCACCATCTCCGCATGCGCGGCGGCGATCGCGTCGATCTCGGGATCGGTGATGCGTTCGCAGGCGAGTTCGCCGGCGAGCGCTTCGAGACCCTGGCAGACCTCGAAGAGGTCGCGTATGTCCTTGTCGGTCAGTTTTGCGGCGCGCGAACCGCGATGCGGCAAAAGCTGCACGAGCCCTTCGGCGGCGAGCACCTTGAGCGCCTCGCGTAGCGGCGTGCGCGATATCTGAAGCCGCTCACACAGCTCGCGCTCGGGAATCCGCGCGCCCGGCGGGATTTCGCCGTCGAGCAGGATGGCACGGATGCGGCCGACGACTTCCTCATGGAGCATGGGTCTGAAGTCCATTTGAATGCAAAAATGAGGCTATATGCGAATTAATGCAAGTTCCAGCTTGTACATCGATCATTTTGCATTCAAAAATGTAGAAAAGCAGAAGGACATGAGGAAATGGACCAGCAGGTGGTGGCGGAAGACCTCGGTTTCGAGCGCCAGGACGGTATCGGGCGGATCACCTTCAACCGCCCGCAGGCGCGCAATGCCTTCACCTTCGCGATGTACGAGCGGCTCGCCGCGATCTGCGAGGAGATCAACGACGATCACGCGGTCAAGGTGCTGGTGCTGCGCGGGGCCGGCGACAAGGCGTTTGCCGCCGGCACCGACATCAATCAGTTCCGCGATTTCAAGTCGCCGCAGGACGCGATCGACTACGAGAACCGCATCGATCGGGTGCTGACCACGCTCGAGCAGTGCCGCGTGCCGACGATCGCGGCGATCAACGGGTTCTGCACCGGCGGCGGCGCGGGCATTGCCGCGGCCTGCGACCTCCGTATTGGCACCCAAAGCGCGAAAATCGGCTTTCCCATTGCCCGCACGCTCGGCAATTGCCTGTCGATGTCCAATGTCAGTCGTCTCACCGCGCTGATCGGCGCTGCCCGCGTCAAGGATCTCATCTTCACCGCGCGCCTCGTCGACGCGACGGAGGCGGCCAGTGTCGGGCTGCTCGGCGAGGTCGTCGAGGATCTTACCGCGCTCGACAGGCGCGCCGACGAGGTTGCCCGATTGCTTGCCAGCCACGCGCCGCTGACGCTGAATGCGACCAAACAGGCCGTGGCGCGTCTGCAAAGGCGGCTGACGCCGGACGAGGGCGAGGACCTCATCCTGATGTGCTACACGAGCCAGGATTTTCGCGAAGGGCTCGATGCTTTCCTCACCAAGCGCGCGCCGCAATGGCGCGGCCAATAGGACGCCCCGATGCAAAGCGATCGCTCGCAATCAACCTCCGGCCGTTCGGGGCCGCTTGCCGGCCTCAAGGTCATCGATCTCACCCATGTCATGGCGGGGCCGACCTGCACTTTGATGCTGGCCGACATGGGCGCCGACGTGATCAAGATCGAGAAATCGCCGAACGGTGACGACACCCGCCATTCGGTGCCGCCGAAGATTGGCGACGAGGCGGCCTCCTTCCTGATGATGAACCGCAACAAGCGTGGCATCGTGCTGGATCTGAAGACCGATGGCGGCAAGCAGGTGTTGCGGCGGCTGATCGCGGGCGCCGACGTGCTGGTCGAGAATTTTGCGCCGGGCGCCATGGAGCGCCTCGGCTTCGGCTACGACGACCTGCACAAGCAGCATCCAACGCTGATCTATTGCTCGCTGTCGGGCTTCGGCCGCACCGGACCCTACAAGCACCGCCGCGGCTTCGATCTGGTCGCCCAGGCGATGAGCGGCATCATGAGCTTTACCGGCGAACGTCCCGATGGTCCGCCCGTGAAATGCGGCCCGCCGCTGTCCGACATCACCGCCGGCCTGCTGGCGAGCATGGGCATCCTCGCGGCCTACACGCACCGTCTCAAGACCGGCGAAGGGCAGTGGGTCGAAACCTCGCTCTATGAGGCCGCGCTGGTGCAGACCTACTGGCAATCGACCATCGCGCTCGCAGCGGGCACCGCACCGCGTGCGATGGGTTCGGCCCATCCGCTCAACGCGCCGTACCAGGCCTTCGAGGCCGCGGATGGCTGGCTCGTGGTCGGCGGCGCCAACAAGAAGCACTGGCTGTTGATGCTGGAAGCGCTCGGCGCGAGCGAGCTCGCGGCCGATCCGCGTTTCATCAATGGCGCCGACCGCATGGCCAATCTGAAGGAGCTCGAAGCTGTCCTGAGCGAGCGCTTCCGCACCCGCACGCGCGCGCACTGGCTGGCGGCGCTGGACGAGAAGGGCGTGCCCTGCGGACCCGTCCACGACATGCTGGAGGCACTCAGCGATCCGCAGACGCTGGCGCGCGAGATGGTCGTCGAGGTCGAGCATTCCACGCTCGGTCCCGTGAAGACGATCGGCTTGCCGGTCAAGTTTTCGCAGACCCCAGGCAAAGTGCGCACGGGCGCGCCGGTCTACGGTGAGCATACAAGCGAGGTGCTGGTCGAGCACGGGTTCGACCAGAAGCAGATCGAAGCGCTCGAAAAAGAAGGCGCAATCGTCCTGGCATCAGGAAGACGCGAGGAACGCGTCGCCTGATCGGATGTCGAAAACAACAAGAGACAAAAATCAGCTGGAGGACATCATGGGTCGGACGTCAACACTTCTGCTCTCCGCCGCAATTGTGCTCGCCGGCACGATGCCGGCGCTCAGCGCCTGGCAGCCGCAAAAGCCGATCGAGTTCGTGGCGACCGCCGGGCCCGGCGGCGGCACCGACAATCTCGCGCGCGCGGTGCAGAACATCATCACCAAGCACAAGCTGGTGGAGCAGCCGATCGTTGTCGTCAACAAGGGGGGCGGCAGCGGCGCGGAAGGCTATGTCTACGGCAAGGCGTCCGCCGGCGATCCCTACAAGGTGATCTTCGGCACGTCGAATGCCTGGCAGCAGCCGCTCGTCTCCAAGGTCGCCTTCAACTACACCGATCTCACAGCGATCGCGGCGATGGCGCAGGACGAGTTCCTGCTCTGGGTCAAGCAGGACGCGCCCTACAAGACGGCGGGCGACTATCTGAAGGCGGCCGCCTCGGGCGAATTCAAGATGGGTGGCGCGCAGTCGAAGGATACCGACGAGGTGCTGACCCGCATGATCGAGAAAGCCGGCCACATCAAGCTGACCTACATCCCCTTCAAGAGCGGCGCAGAGACTGCCGTGCAGCTCGCCGGCGGACACCTCGACTCCCACGTCAACAATCCCAGCGAAAGTCTCGGGCAATGGCGCGGTGGAACGCAACGACCGCTTTGCGTTTTCAGCCCGAAGCGGCTGCCGCAGGGCGCCAAGGTCACCGCGACCGAAGGCTGGGGCGACGTTCCGACCTGCGTCGAGCAGGGTCTCGACATCAAGCAATATGAGCAGCCGCGGACGGTGTGGCTCCCCGGCAAGGTCACCCCGGACCAGGCCGCGTTCTATGTCGACCTCATGAAGAAGGTGCAGGCGACGCCGGACTGGAAGGACTACATCGAGAAAACCTCCCAGGTCGACACGTTCCTGACCGGCGCCGAACTCGACAAGTTCATCAAGGAGGACCTCGAGCACGTCAAGCAGGTCGCGGGCGAGCAGGGCTGGTTGGTCAAGTGAGGCGGCCGATGGCGTTCGATCGCGCAGCCGAGTTCAACCACCGTCCTCATCCTGAGGAGCCCGCCGCAGGCGGGCGTCTCGAAGGATGGCCGGGGATGGGATGTCGTCCGGAGCCGTCCTTCGAGACGCGCGCCAAAGCGCGCTCCTCAGGACGAGGACTGAGCAAACATCTGGCGCTTCGCTGGAGCGGCCCATGATCTCGCGCCGCGCCCTCGAACTTGCGACCGCCGTTCTCACCGGCAGCTTTGGTGTGGCCGTCGTCGTTTCCAGTCTCGGCAACGGCATCGGCTGGTCAAGCGCGGGCGTGGACGCCGGGACGTTTCCGTTCCTGACCGGGATCATCATCGTGCTCGGAAGTCTCTACAATCTGGTGCGCGGTTTGATGCCGGTTGCGTCACTGGCGAACGTCCCAATTGCCATCACATCGATCGAGCTACGCCGGCTTGCCGGCCTGTTCGTGCCGGCCGCGATTTTCGTGGCTGCGATCCCGTTGGCCGGGATGTACGTCGCCTCGGCGCTGTACATCTTCGCGGTGCTGGCGATCCCCAGACAACAATCCGTGCCGCGCGCGCTTGGCATGGCGGCGGCGACAGCGCTTGCGCTCTACGTCGTGTTCGAGCGCATGTTCCAGGTGAGCTTGCCGCATGGCGCGCTCGCCGCGGCATTCGGCTTCTGACGGAGAGGCCGATGGACAATCTCGGGGAACTCCTTCACGGCTTTGGCATCGCGATCACGCTGCCGCATCTGGCGCTGATGGTGATCGGCGTGCTGCTCGGCATTCTCGTCGGCGTGCTGCCTGGGCTGGGTGCTCCGAACGGGGTGTCGCTGCTGCTGCCGCTGACCTTCGGCATGCAGCCGGTCTCTGCCATCATCCTGCTCTCCAGCATGTATTGGGGCGCGTTATTCGGGGGGTCCGTGACCTCGATCCTGTTCAACATCCCGGGCGAGCCGTCGTCTGTCGCCACCACCTTCGACGGCTACCCGATGGCGCGCGACGGACGGCCGACGACGGCGCTCGCCACCGCCTTTGGCTCGGCGGCGTTCGGCGCGCTGATCGGCGTCATCCTCATCACCTTCCTCGCATCATGGGTGGCACAGGTCGCACTCGCCTTCGGGCCCGCGGAATATTTTGCAGTCTATTTCCTGGCCTTCGCCAGCTTCGTCGGCATGGGCGGGGCGGCCCCGATCAAGACCGTCGTCGCGCTGGCGATCGGCTTTGCGATCGCCGCCATCGGCATCGACACGGTCTCCGGCAGCGTGCGCCTCACCATGGGTGTCGACGAGCTCGTCAAAGGCGTGAACTTCGTCGTCGCGGTGATGGGCCTGTTCGGCATCGGCGAGCTGCTCGTCGCCGTCGAAGAAGAGTTTCATGCCCGCGCAGTCTCGTCGAAGATAGAGTGGCGCGAGGTGTTTCGTGCCGTCGTCCGCCTGCCGCGCCATAGCGTTGCGCTGCTGCGGAGCGCGGCCATCGGATGCTGGATGGGGATCACGCCGGGCGGTCCGACTGCGGCGTCGTTCATGAGCTACGGCATCGCCCGACGCTTCTCGCGCCGCGGCCGATATTTCGGCACGGGGGAGGTCGAAGGCATCATCTCGCCGGAGACGGCCGATCATGCCGCCGGCACCAGCGCGCTTTTGCCCATGCTCTCGCTCGGCATTCCCGGCTCGGCCACCGCGGCCGTCATGATGGGCGGGCTCATGATCTGGGGCCTCAATCCCGGGCCGATGCTGTTCGTCGACCAAAAGGACTTTGTCTGGGGCCTGATTGCGTCGATGTATGTCGGCAACATCGTCGCCGTTGTGCTGGTGCTGCTGACCGTGCCGGTCTTTGCGGCGCTGATGCGGATTCCCTTCGTGATCATCGCGCCGCTGATCGTGATCATCTGCGTTGTCGGCGCCTATTCGGTGTCGAACTCCTATCTCGATGTCGTCATGATGCTCGGCTTCGGAATCGTCGGCTATCTCTTCAAGAAGCTGTTCTATCCGCTGGCGCCACTCGTGCTCGCGATCGTCATCGGCGACAAGGCTGAGGACGCGTTCCGGCAGTCGATGCTGATGTCCAAGGGATCGCTCGGGATATTCTTCGCCAACAAGCTGGTGACATGCCTGATCGTGGCGGGCATCGTGCTGTTGCTGCTTCCGCTCGTGCTGCAGCTTGCGCGCTTGCTGCGCAAGCCTGCGCCGTCGATCCACGAGACGACAGTCCAGAACACAGCTCGAGAGACCGCTCGAGAGAAGGTGATCATATGACCGCAAAGCCGCTCATTGCGCTAGCAATGGGAGATCCCGCTGGCATCAGCCCGGAATTGACAGCAAAGCTCGTGGTGCAGGACGACATCCGCGCCCGCTGCCGGATCGTCGTGATCGGCGACCGCCGCATCTTCGACGATGGCGCGCGCGTTGCCGGCGTCAAGCCGGAGCTGACCATGGTGGAGCAGGGGGCCGATCTGCGCGAGGCGGTGGGCGAGACGCTGTTCGTCGATCTCGGCCACCTCGATCCCGGCGAGGTCCAGCAGGGGATCGCGAGCCTCGCCGGCGGCAAGTTCGCGCTTGCCAACTACAAGCACGCGCTCGAACTCGGCCGCGACGGCCGGGTCGATGCCGCCTGCTTTACGCCGTTCAACAAGCAGGCGATGCGGCTGGCCCGCGCCGAGTATGACGATGAGATCGCGTTCTCCGCCGAAGTGGTCGGACTCAAAACTCCCGCAAGCGAGTTCAATGTGCTGGACCGGCTCTGGAACGCCCGCGTGACGTCCCACATCCCGCTCAAGGACGTCGCCGCGCGACTGTCCGGCGAACGTATCCATCGCGCGCTCAAGCTGACTGATGCCTGCATGCGCAATGCCGGCTTCGCCCGGCCGCGCATCGCGGTCGCCGGTCTCAATCCGCATGCCGGCGACGGCGGTAATTTCGGCCGCGAGGAGATCGATGTCATCGCACCCGTGGTCGCGGCCGGCCAGCGCGAGGGCATTGCCGCCGAAGGGCCGTTCCCGGCCGACACCGTGTTCCTGCGCGCCAAAAGCGGCGCCTTCGATGCAGTGCTGACGATGTATCACGACCAGGGCCAGATCGCGATGAAGCTGATGGGCTTTGATCGCGGCGTGACGTTGCTCGGCGGCTTTCCATTTCCGATCTGCACGCCGGCGCACGGCACTGCCTACGACATCGCCGGCCAAGGCATTGCATCAGTCGGTGCCAGTCGTGCCGCGGTGTTGCTCGCCGCGGAGATGGCCGTGCGTCGCGTCGCCTGATTTCTCCGACGGGGAGGTGGGCGCCTGCTTGTGTCTGCGGTGGCCGCGCAGTTTCGGACTTTCCGGGAAGAAGTGGAAACTTCCGTCCTCGTAACGAGTTGCCGTCGCATGAACGTCTCCAATCTCGGAGTTGGAACATGGTCGACGACGACCCGCTACGAACGGCGGTGGATATTGCTTGGTCCGTTTACCGCGCCCGGCATCGCCACGTCGATGCCGCGGATAGTCGTCGCTGCCTGCTTGAGCGTCATCTGCAAGGGAGATGGAAAGCGCGCGGGAGCGATGCCGAAGAACTCACGCAATTCGGGATTGCCTTCCTCGATCGGCTTCCTGACGACGAATGTTGAGGCTCATGGAAGGGCTCGTCTGCCGGGTCGCGGCCGCAAGTGCCAGGCCGAATTGGACGCTGCTCGCGATTTCGAACCTTCTGTCCGCCGCGATCATTCTGGTCGTGCGTGCGGCGGTTTAACGGGTAGCCTCTCATGCGCATCGCTCAGATTGCTCCCCTCGCCGAAAGCGTCCCTCCGAAACTTTACGGCGGCACCGAGCGGGTAGTGGCCTGGCTGGTGGATGGGCTGGTCGAGCTCGGCCACGAGGTCACGCTGTTTGCGAGCGGCGATTCCAGGACGAATGGTGCGCTTCATCCGGTTTGGCCACGCGCGCTGCGTCTCGGGCGGAAGGGGGCGGACCCGACGGCCGCGAGCGCCATGCTGATGGAGGCGATTGCAAGGCGTGCGAAGGAGTTCGACGTGATCCACGCGCATGTCGACTGGCTGTCGTTGCCGTTGCTCAGCCGTCTCGGCGTGCCGTTCCTCACGACCATGCACGGTCGCCTCGACTTGCCTGGGCTACCCGACGTAGCCAGGCAATTCCCTGAAGCATGCTTTGTGTCGATTTCCGATCATCAGCGCCTGCCGCTTCCCGATGCGAAATGGATCGGAACCATCCAGCACGGGCTGCCGTCCAACCTGTTTCGTCCGTCCTACGAACAGGGGTCCTATTTGGCGTTTCTCGGGCGTCTCACCGCAGACAAAGGTCCGGAAGACGCCATTCGCATCGCACGTGCGGTCCAGATGCCCCTCCGCATCGCCGCGAAGGTCCCCCGCGCCGAGACAGCCTACTTCAGGAAGCACATCGAGCCCAACATCGACGGTAAGAACATCCAGCTTGTTGGTGAAGTCGATGACGCGAAGAAACAGCCCTTCCTTGCCGAAGCCGCTGCGCTGTTGTTTCCGATCGACTGGCCGGAGCCGTTTGGGCTGGTCATGATCGAAGCCATGGCATGCGGAACCCCGGTGATCGCCTATCGCTCCGGCTCTGTCCCCGAAGTCGTCGAGCACGGATTGACAGGCTTCATCGTCGAGAACGAGGAGCAGGCCGTCAGGGCAGTCGGCGAATTGGGCAAGCTGGATCGAAGGAAGGTGCGCGCCCGCTTCGAGGAGCGCTTTTCCGCGAGCCGAATGGCGAGGCAGTACGAAGACCAGTACCGCAAACTGGCTGCCGCCGCGGCTCGGGAGTTGATCACTGAACCGTCGGAAACGTGAAAGGACCCGGCGATGTCGCTCGGAAAAGCGGGGCAGATTTGCATCTTTCTGGTCTTCGCTCTGGCTGCGCCGCCGGCGTTCGCCGCGGAGATCGACGCCGCTGCCATCAAGGTCGCTGAGCCGTCGAAGAAAACCCTGTCGAACGATAAGCCGACCGCGGCGGGTGTCCGGTTGCAGGTCCTGCTGGACCGCGCGCACTTCTCGCCCGGCGAGATCGACGGCAGGTTCGGCGAGAACGCCAAAAAGGCGTTGCGGGCCTATGCCGAAGCGCGGCAGCTGCCGGTTTCGGACACCGTGACGGACGATGTCTGGACCGCGTTACGGGCGGACGACCGGCCGGTGACGATGACCTATGCCATCACCGAGCAGGACGTGGCGGGTCCTTTCCTGAAAAAGCTGCCGTCGAAGATGGAGGACATGATGGAGCTTACAAAGCTAGGCTTCACCAGTGCGCGCGAGGCCCTGGCCGAGAAATTTCACATGAGCGAGCAGCTTCTGGCCGCGCTCAACTCCGGGCGCCATTTCGATCGCGCCGGCGACACCATCGTCGTGGTGGACACATCAGGCGCAGGCGAGGGCATCTCCACCAAGGCCGACAGGATCGAGGTCGACAAGGTCAGGCAGACTGTAAAACTGTTCGACAAATCGAATGCGCTGATCGGATTTTATCCCGCGACGGTCGGCAGCGAAGAGAAGCCGTCGCCTTCAGGCACGCTCAAGGTCACGGAAGTCAGCCGAAATCCGTACTATCGCTACAATCCCGCTTATCGTTTCAAGGGCGTCCATTCCCGCAAGCCCTTCACCATCAAGCCCGGCCCGAACAATCCGGTCGGCACGGTCTGGATCAACCTGTCTGCCGAGGGCTACGGCATTCACGGCACGCCTTCGCCGGAGAAGATTTCCAAGGCGGAATCTCACGGCTGCGTGCGTCTGACCAATTGGGATGCCGAGCGCGTCGCCGGCCGTGTCTCGAAAGGCACGCCGGTGGCATTCGTGGGCAGCCCCGGATGAACGAACGCCTCGAGGTGGCAACGCCGCTCGCCGATTGTGCGCTATTTCGGGATCGGCATCGTCAGCTCCTTGTCGGCCGTATCCACCACGAAGACAGCCAGCAATTTTGCGGGTTCGGTGTCGCTGGCATTGGCGCTGACGGCATGACGGTCGCCGGGCTTTTCAGAGAAGTTCTCGCCCTTGTGAAAGACCTTGGCGGGGCCGTCATTGACCTGATTGCGGATCGCGCCTTCCAGGACAGTGGCGTAGATGAAAGCCGAGGGCGCGTGGATGTGGGCCGGTGAGGACCCTCCGGGACCATACTCGACCAGCACGCCTTTCATGCTCTTGCCCGGAACATTGGGCAGCGCCTGGTCGAACACGACCGTCACCTTGGCCGTGGGTGGCGCCGTCTCGGCGGCATGGGTCGTCAGGAATGATGCGGCATAAACAGCGGTTGCGATCAGCAATCTGCGCATGGGAATCTCCTCAAAGTCTCGCGAGCCATGTTGCGAGCGACGTTTTGCCGAGCCGCGCCTCGCCGAGAGGGTTCAGCGATGTGTCGTCGATGGGAGCGCCGTAGTACGGCGCCTTTGGGTCTCCCACCACGGGTCGAGCGTCGCCGGACGCCTTCAGGCGCCGTGCGATGAATTCGTTGAAGGGCGCCTTCTCAGGTCCTGCGATATCGATCGTGCCGTTGAGCGGCTGGCCCATCGCGACCTCCGCAAGGCGATCGGCGACGTCCTCGGCTGCGATCGGCTGAAACAATGCCGATGGAACGACGATCCGGCCCTCGGCCGCACCCATGTCACCGATGGCGCTGAGGAATTCGAAGAACTGGGTGGCGCGGACGATCGAGTAGGGGACCGGAGATGCCTTGACGATGGTCTCCTGCGCCAGCTTGGCACGAAAATAGGCGATGTCGGGCGAGCGCTCGGTCCCGACGATCGAGAGCGCCACATGATGCTTCACGGCCGCAGCCGCCTCGGTCGCAGCGAGGTTTTTGCTCGAACGCTCGAAGAATTCGAGCACGGCGGCAGGCTCCCAGGACGGCGCGTTGGCAACGTCAACCACGACATCCGCACCCGCCAGCACGGCTGCGAGGCCTTCCCCGGTCACGGCGTTCACGCCTGACTTCGGCGAAGCCGCAACAGCGTCGTGGCCTTGTTGCTTGAGCTTCGTTACGAGCTTGGATCCGATCAATCCGGTCCCGCCGATCACGACGATCTTCATGGCCTATCTCCTCGGCACGTTGCGAGCGCGAGCCTTTCAGGATCGACGGCGCCCGCGTCGCGAAAGCGATGAGGCGACTCTTACCGGGGAAATGGGGCAGGCTCTTGCCTGTAACCGGCCTGCCTTGTCCAAAAATGCTGAAGACGTCTGTCCAATCGCCGATAGATAAAGTTGCGTATCGAAATAGTCCGACGCACGGAGCGCACCGCTGACGCCGGCATCCGCCAGCGGCGCTCGCTAGATTGCAGCACGTCCGTCTCGTTGGCGTTCGGTTACAGACGGCATTCGCACCACGCAGCGGAACCCGACATGGCCGGTCGAGGTATCGACCGGCTCGGCGTGCCGCGCAGCCGGGCGATATCGGCGGCAATAGTTCGGCGCGCAAAGATGCGAGCCGCCCTTGAGGACCTTGCGCGGAATCTGGATGTCGGGGAGGCGAGGGTCGTAGCTTGTGTGCTCACCGCCGCCGCGGGGATTTTTGGGGATGCAGCAGGGCTTTGCAGCGTCGGCGGCGTGCTTCGACGACCACCAGTCGGAGGTCCACTCCCAGACGTTGCCGATCATGTCGTAGAGACCGTAGCCGTTCGGCGGGAAGGCCATGACCGGCGAGGTACGCTCGTACCCATCCTCGCCGAGATTCTGGACGGGGAAGTTGCCCTGCCAGATATTGGCCATGTGCTTGCCGCCCGGCACCAGCGCATCGCCCCAGGCGTATTCCTCCGCCTCGAGGCCGCCACGCGCGGCGAACTCCCACTCCGCCTCCGTCGGCAAGTCCTTGCCGGCCCAGTGGGCATACGCTGCCGCATCGCTAAAGGAGACGTGAACGACGGGATGGTCGTCGAGGTCCTTGATGTTGCTGCCGGGACCATAGGGATGACGCCAGTTGGCGCCGCGCAAGAATGTCCACCACTGGCTCCAATCGGTCAGATCGGTGATGCGCGGCAGCGGTGAGAACACCAGCGATCCCGCGTACAGCATCTCTGCCAGCGCGCCTGGATAATCGTTCGGATCGGGAACGATCTGCGCCTCGGTGACATGGCCGGTTGCGTTGACGAACTGCTTGAACTGTCGGTTGGTCACCGGCGTGCGGTCCATCCAGAAGCCGTCGACAGCGACGCGATGGCTCGGCGCTTCCTCCGGATAATGATGGTCGGACCCCATGCGAAAGGTTCCGCCGGGAATGAAGACCATCTCGCCGGTCTTCAAATCATCCGGCAACCACTCGCAGTGATCCAGATCCGCTCGCAACATGGTGGAAGCTCCGATACCCGCATTCCACCCGATGCTACTGCGCTACCTCTGGCAGACTTCGACGATGGCTCCTTGCCCGGCCCATTGGACGCATTGTCTGGTCCCCCACTTTTTTGGCGCTCCGGGCAGAGGAGGACGCTGCATTGCGTCCACATCTCTTTCCTTTGCACGCACGTCTTCGAACACGCGGCAAATCCATGCCGCGTGCGCTCTGCCACCCGCAGAACGCTTCCGCTTAATATCGCTAAGGTTGCAAATGATACTCGAAGATTGGACGGCTGTGATGTGCAATTTGTGCCAGTCTGCCCGGGCAGTGAGACCTAGTGCCCCATGGCTCAGATCCTTCAGTGCAGAGGCATTTGAGAGCAAATCTTGCGACAAATTCGGCGATGACTTGCCTGAAAACGCGAAGTCAGCTTGTCGTACCCACCTCGCGTTGTAGTGGTACTTTGCTATCGCGTGCCGCAGAATTGTCGCGCTTCAGTAACACGGTACAGCCATGGGGCAATTCCTTCTGGTTGATTCGCGCAAGCTGGATGGTTTCGAAGGTCTTCAGCAGGCCGTCCACGGCTCGCATGTCGATGTGATGCAACTCGGCCGCGGTCGGTTGCGCGGAACTTTATCCCATGTCGGAATCGGCGACTTCTCGCTCAGCATTGGTGCTTTCAACGTCGGCATGCGCACGCAGCGGGTTTCCAGCGACGACAGACTGATCATCGGGATGCTGCTCGCGGCCGAAGAGCGCGTCGCCCACTGGTCGTTCGACATGCAGCTCAACGATGTGCTCGTCATTCCGCCGCGGCTCGAACATGACGGTGTTTTTCACGGCGGCTCCGCCTACGCCGCCATGCGGTTCGACCTCAACGAGGTCGCGACGCTGTTCGGCGGAGAAGCACGGCTGAGCGACCCCGACACTTGGCGCAGCCGCGGTCATTTCCGCGCGCACATCGAGACCGGCGCGATCGCCTCGCGCCGCCTGGTCCGGATCATGTCGCACCTACGCGACAACAAATATGGGCTGACGCCATCAACGGCCGATTTCTGGAAACGATCGATCGCCGAATGCATGGCTGCCAACGTCGCGTCGTCGCTGCCACCCGATGGCAACGGCTGGCTGCCTTCCGCGCGACGGCTGATTCGCAAGGTCGAGGAGTTTCTCGACGACGCGGGCACCCGTCCGGTGCACGTGTCGGAAATTTGCGCGGCGCTCGGCGTATCGCGGCGCACCCTCCACCGCGCCTTTCAGGAGGTATTCGGTCTCGGCCCGGTCACCTTCCTCAGGCACAAGCGTCTCTGCGCTGTTCATTCGATCCTGCACCAGAGCGCACCTGGCTCGACCACCGTGACAGCCGTCGCCATGCAACAGGGCTTTTACGAGCTCGGCCGGTTTTCGCAATATTACCTGGCAATGTTCGGGGAGCGTCCGTCGCAAACGCTTGGAATTGCGACGATGCAGGCCGTCGAAGACGATATCACCGGAGCCTAGCGCTCTGAGTCTGGACCGCGAACGACGCCATGATGGCATGCGTGCCGGTGTTTTGCCGGCGTGAAACGGCGAAAAAAACCGTCATGAAAACAACCAGATGGCTACTGTGCATGGGGTTGTTTTCACGGTTTTGAGTTGGATAGGCAGGCCGCCTTCAGCTTTACGCCCCGCAGACGATCACGCCATACCAGCCCAGACCCCGATAGGTCTCGTAGCCCGGGGTGGCATGGAACGCGACCAGCGTGCCCGAGCTGTCCTGATAGAAGCCGGAACGCTGGCCATTGAGCGACAGCGAGATGCGTTCGCTGAGAATGCCTTGTCCGTCGGAAGCGGCGATCACGCGAAGATTGGAATCGACCAGCAGCACGCGCGCCTTGTCGCTGTCGCCGACACGCACGCCTTGCACGATGGCGCGGGCCTGTGCCTCCCAGTCGAAATGGATGGCGAGCACCCCGATCGGCGTGCCGTTGGCCTGTCCACCGGCGCGGACGCTGGCGCAATAGGTCGCGACCTGGGCGTTGCCGAGCAGCGGCTGGTTCTCGACGTCGCCGGCGACATAGTCGTCGCCGGAGCGCAGGGTCTTGGCCTCGCGAAACCATTTGGTGTGGGCGACGTTCTGGCCGACGGCGTGAAACCGATCGGCGCGGCCGTTGGCGATGACGTTGCCATCGAGGTCGCAGAGCCAGAGGTCGAGATAGACGGTGTAGGCCCCCAAGATCACGCCGAGACGCTGCGAGGCATGGGACACGGCCGCGCCGTCGGGCGAGGCCGCGCAATCGACCAACGCGGAATCGGTCGCCCACCAGCGCACGTCGCAGGTCCGTTCATAGAGGTTGCGGTCGATCAGCTCGATGGCGTTGAGCGACAAATCGACCATGCGCTCGCCGCGCGAGCGCTGGCTCATCCGGTCGATCGAGGAGACGAGATCGCCGGTCCGTTTCGTCAATTGGCTTTCGAGCTCGCGGGCGATGGTCTCGACCTGCTGGCCGACGCCGCGGACCTCCTGCGCCACCACGGCGAAGCCTGCGCCCTGCGCGCCGGCGCGCGAGCTTTCGATCAGCGCGTTCAGTGCCAGCATCTTCATCTGGTTGGTGATCTGCTGGATCGACTTGGTCTTGTCGACCGCGATCTGGTTGACCTCCGCCGTGAGGCGGTTGATCAGCGCGGAGATGTCGGAATCATCCTCGGC
This sequence comes from Bradyrhizobium sp. JR4.1, assembly GCF_040548605.1. Classification (NCBI taxonomy): domain Bacteria; kingdom Pseudomonadati; phylum Pseudomonadota; class Alphaproteobacteria; order Hyphomicrobiales; family Nitrobacteraceae; genus Bradyrhizobium; species Bradyrhizobium sp. JR4.1. The sequence continues at coordinate 404,225 of NZ_JBEPRY010000003.1, read as the reverse complement.
GGATTCATTTGCGATCGGCTTGGCTTTGAGACCCAGCGCAGCAGACATCGGGGGCTTCCCTTGGCAATGAGGTCTGATCTGCAACGAACCCGGAACAATCACTGACAGATCGAATACAATTCTTTTTCGAAGATTCCGCCTAACGCCTGCTTAATTTGCTGTTTTGCGGAATGCTCAAATGATAGTCAGTCCGCGCAGCAAAGCGGCAATCCACCGCTTTGTGCGGCGCAGACATTGCAAATCCCGGGGGATTGCGGGCCAATCGTTCCGTCGGCCGGGCGATGCAATACCTCCGGCTCCCAGGTTCCTCAAACCGACCGCTGTTCATGACGCCGCCCGCCACCGCCTTGCCCGTCGAAGCGCCCCAGGCATTCCTGGGGGTGGCGCGCTCGCTCACCGACAAGCTCTGGCGCGACCGGCTGGATGGGCGCGGGGCGGCGAAGGCGCTTGCCATCGTGCAGCGCCACCAACTGCCCGAGCTGCTGGCGCGGGTGCTGGCGGGCCGTGGTGTCGACAGCGACGCTGTCGCAGATTTCCTCGATCCAACCATCCGCAAGCTCCTACCGGACCCGTTCACGGTGACGGAGATGGAGGCCGCCGCGAAGCGGATCGCGGATGCCGCAGGGAACGGTGAGAAGGTCGCGATCTTCGGCGATTACGATGTCGACGGCGCGACCTCGGCGGCGCTGCTGACCTGGCATCTGCGCCATTGCGGGCTCGATCCGCTGATCCACATTCCCGACCGCATCTTCGAGGGCTACGGGCCCAACACGGAAGCCGTGCGTGCGCTGGCCGAAAAGGGCGCCACGCTGCTCGTCACCGTCGATTGCGGCACCACCAGCATCGAGCCGCTCGCCGAAGCAAAACGTCTCGGCATGTCCGTCGTCGTGATCGACCATCACCAAGCCGGCACGGAGCTGCCGCTGGTCGATGCGCTGGTCAATCCGAACCGGCTCGATGATCTCTCCGGCCTCGGCCATCTCGCCGCCGTCGGCCTCGTGCTGGTGACGTTGGTCGCGGTCAATCGTGAATTACGCCAGCGCGGCTTCTGGACCGCGGAGATGCCCGAGCCGGATTTGCTCGGCATGCTGCATCACGTTGCGCTCGGCACGGTTGCCGACGTCGCGCCGCTGATCGGTCTCAACCGCGCTTTCGTCGCCAAAGGCCTGATCGCGATGCGGCGGCGCGACCATGTCGGCCACACCGCGCTGATGGACGTGGCGCGGCTCAACGGCCCGCCGGAGGCCTGGCATCTCGGATTCATGCTGGGGCCGCGCATCAATGCCGGCGGCCGCATCGGCCGCGCCGATCTCGGCGTGCGGCTGCTTCTGGAGGGTGACAGCGTCGAGGCCGCGCGGATCGCCGCCGAACTCGACCGCCTCAACAGCGAGCGCCGGATCATCGAGCAGGCGGCCGAAGCGCAGGCCGAAGCCGAGGCGCTCGCCTCGATCGGGCTCGAGGACAAGATCGGCGTGCTCGTGACGGCCTCCGAAGGCTGGCATCCCGGCGTGGTCGGTCTCGTTGCGTCCCGGTTGAAGGAGAAGTTCTCGCGGCCCGCCTTCGCGATCGCGCTGGAGCCCGGCGGCATCGGCACCGGATCCGGCCGCTCGATTGCCGGAGTCGATCTCGGCAAGGCCGTGCGCCAGGCGGTCGCCGACGGCATTCTGCTCAAGGGCGGCGGCCACGCCATGGCCGCGGGCGTCACGCTGCGCAAGGAAAAGCTCGCCGAATTTCGCGCCTACCTCGAGCATGCGTTGGCCCGCGACGTTGCCGAGGCGCGCCACGTCAACGAGCTCTACATCGACGGCGCGGTCTCCGCGCGCGCGGTGACGACCGAGCTTGCAACGACGCTCAACCGCGCCGGTCCCTTCGGCAGCGGCAATCCGGAAGTCGTGTTGGCGCTGCCGGCGCACCAGCTCGTCTATGCCGACGAGGTGGGACAGGCACATTTGAGGCTACGCTTCAAGTCGGGCGACGGCGCCATCGTCAACGGCATCGCGTTCCGTTCGATCGGACAGAAGCTCGGCAATGCGCTCGTTGCCAATCGCGGCCAGCAATTGCATGTCGCGGGATCATTGTCGCTCGATCGCTACCAAGGCGCCGAGCGTGTGCAATTCCGCGTCGTCGACGTCGCGCTACCCGACCAGGGACCATCCATGATTAGATAGGTCCGGCAAACAACAAAAAACGAATAGCAAAAAAGGGAGTGAACATGGCAGGGCAGGTTGAGGGCAAGGTCGCGCTGGTGACCGGCGGCGCCTCCGGCATCGGCGAGGCCGTCGTCGAGATGTTCGCGCGCGAGGGCGCCACCGTCATCGCCACCGACATCGACGAGCTGCGCGGCCCCGAGCTCGCCAATCGCATCACCAAGGCCGGTGGCAAGGCGATTTTCCTGGAGCAGGACGTCACCAGCGAAGAGCGCTGGATCGAGATCACAGCCAAGATCGCGAAGCGCTTTGGCCGGCTCGATATTCTCGTCTCCAACGCCGGCATCGGCATTGCCGTGCCCTCGATCGTCGACATGACGCTCAGCGATTGGCGCAAGCAGAACGCGATCAACCTCGACGGCGTCTTCCTCTCGGTCAAGCATTGCCTGCCCCTGATGCGCAAGACCGGCGGCGGCTCGATCGTCATGATGTCCTCGCTCGCGGGCCTGCGCGGCGCGCCCGGGCTGTCGGCCTATTCGGCGACCAAGGGCGGCGTGCGGCTGTTCGCAAAATCGATCGCGATGGAGTGCGCGGCGGCCTGTGACGGCATCCGCGTCAACTCCGTCCATCCCGGCATCATCGACACACCGATTTGGGGCAAGATCCCGACCGGCGCGACCGGCAACCAGGGCAATGCGCCGATCGATCCCGAGGAGCGTGCGCGCGTCGTAACGCCGCTCGGCCGCGCCGGTCAGGCTGCGGAAATTGCCTCTGGCGTGCTGTATCTGGCCTCCGATGCCTCGCGCTACGTCACCGGCAGCGAGCTCGTCATCGACGGCGGCATGAATGCCGGCGGCGTACAGCGGCGGCAATAGCCCGCCGCGCGGGCTGCGAAGGGCAGGGTGGCGCCCGCGGGGGCTGACGCGCAGGCGTCGGACCTGTACAACGCGGGCGTCTTCCGACCGACAGAGGTGTCCTTCCGCCATGGCGCACAGCCTTGACTCTTCGTCATCCACGCCAGCAACGTTTCGATCGAACCGTCCGGATCTCGCGAGCGACGCGATCCGCAGCGCGCGCGAGGATCTTGCCGCCTGCTTTAGGATGGCGGCGCGCAACGGCTTTGAGGAGGGCATCTGCAACCACTTCTCGGCCGTGGTGCCGGGCCATGACGATCTCTTCCTGGTCAACCCTTACGGCTACGCCTTCCGCGAGCTGACCGCGTCAAAACTTCTGATCTGCGACTTCCACGGCAATGTGCTCGACGGCGAGGGCGTGCCCGAGGCGACCGCGTTCTACATCCATGCCGAGATGCACAAGCGCCTGCCGCGCGCCAAGGTCGCCTTCCACACCCACATGCCCTACGCCACGGCGCTGTCGATGACCGAGGGGGATCCGCTGATCTGGGCCGGCCAGACCGCGCTCAAATTCTACGGTCGAACGGCCGTGGACCGCGACTACAACGGCCTCGCACTCGACAACCGCGAAGGCGCACGCATCGCGTCGGCCGTGGGGGATGCCGACATCATCTTCATGAAGCATCACGGCGTGATGGTGCTGGCGCCGACCATCGCGGAGGCCTGGGACGATCTTTATTATCTCGAACGCGCCGCCGAGGTGCAGGTGTTGGCGATGTCGACCGGGCGACAGGTGCTGCCGGTCGATCCCGCGATTGCGGCCGAAACCTACAGGCAGATGCGCGAGGGAGATTCCGAATCCGCGCGGCTGCATCTTGCCGCAATCCGCCGCCAGCTCGATGCGGAAGAGCCGCAGTACCGGCACTAGCGATCGCGTCGTAGCCCGGATGGAGCCATAACTAAGACCCCTGGCGCAGCTTCGCCAGCACCTTCAGCCCGCCATAGCCGTCCGCAGGCGTGATGCCCGCGCGCTGCTGAAAGTCCTTGATCGCTTTCATGGTGTCGTTGCCGACACGGCCATCGGTGCCGCCGGTATCGAAACCCGCCTTGGTCAGGCGCGTCTGCATCTCCTGCACCTCGGCGAGCGTCAATGCGCGCTCGGAGCCGGGGAATGGCTGGATGAAAGGCGGGGCGCCGAGGCAGCGGTCGCCGAGATGGCAGATCGCCAGCGCATAGTTCATCGAGGGATTGTAGCTCTTCACCGCGTTGAAATTCGGTCCCAGCAGAAATGTCGGCCCGCCTGCAACCGGCGTCCACATCTGCGCGGATGCGGAGGCTTGCGGAAACGGCTGGCCGTCGGCGCGGGTGACGCCGGCCGCCTGCCAAGCCGCATAGGTCCGGCTGCCGCTCATCTCACCGGGCGTGCGCACCTCGTAGCCCCAATGCTCGCCGCGGTGCCATTTGCCGCGATTGACGAGATATTTTGCGGTCGAGCCCAGGGCATCGTCGGGCTTGCCGAACGGCGAGACCTTGCCGTCGCCGTCATAGTCGATGCCGACATTGAGCCAGACTTCCGGCATCCATTGCGAATGCCCCATTGCGCCGGCCCAGGATCCCTGCATCTGCTCAGGCGTGCTCCAACCGTTGTCGACGATGCGCAGCGCGTTGATCAGCTCAGTTTCCCAATAGGCTTTTCGGCGCGGCTCGTTCCAGGCGAGGGCGGCGAGAGAGGGAAACACCGGCGTCATGTGGTTCTGCTGCACCAGCGGATCGCCATAGGCGGACTCGACGCCCCACAGCGCCAGCAGCGTACCGCGCTCGACGCCGAAATCGCGCTCGATGCGCGCGAGCAGCGCCTCGTTGTTCTTCAGCGCGATCTTGCCGTTGATGATGCGCCAGTCGGAGACGCGGCGATTGATGTATTGCCAGACCTGCTCGTGGAATTCGGGCTGGTTGCGCATTTGCTTGAAGACGCTCATGTCGGGCTCGACCCGCGCCATCGCGCGCTGCCATGTCGCAGCCGAGATGCCCTTGGCCATTGCACGACCGCGAAAACCCTCACGCCATTCCTCGAAGCCCGGAGGTGCGGCCAGGATGCGCGTTGGGAATGCGATGAGGGCGGCTGCGCCGAGCGTCGATCGAAGCAGAGCGCGGCGGCTGCGAGAGGATATAGAATCAGCGTGTTTCATGGATGCATTCTAGCGGGAAACATGGCGGCTGTGACCGGTTCCTGGAACTGGAGGAACAGACGCGGGCCCCGCGTTCCCCGGAACAAACTGTCGCACTCCCGCATTCCCCCAGCACCAATTTGGAGGAGAAGAAGATGAGGAAATATCTGTTTGCCGCGGCCATGGTCACCGCCATCGCTGCGCCTGCTTTTGCCGACGAAGTCGGCGTTCACGTCGGTCCGGTCGGTGCCGGCGTGACGGTCGGACAGTCTCACGAATATCGTGAGCGGGACCGCGATCGCGACCGCACCACCGTCATCAAGGAGCGTGAACCTGCCGATCGCACCACGGTGATCAAGAAGGAAGATGAATTCGGCAATCGCAGCAAGACCGTGATTCATCACGACAACGACTGATGGAGTGGGGCCCCGGCCGATGGCCGGGGCCTGCCGTCGCACGCAGTCCGTTCATCGATAATTCGGGGTGGAATGAAGATACGCGCGCATGCGGAAAGTCATGTCGTCGAACTCGACGACGGATCGCAATGGCAGATCTTTCCCGGCGATCTCGCGACCACGCTGAGCTGGAAGCCCGAAACCGACCTGCGCCTGGAGCGAAGCTGCGACCGGGTGAGTTCGCATGAGCTGGTGAATGACACCGATCAAAGCCGCGTCCGGGTGATTGCCGCGGGCGAGACCTGGCCTGATGGCGAGGTTAAGAAAGTGTTGAAGGGGAAATAGGGCGCGCGCCCGTAACGGATGTCCCGAATTTTGAGCCTGCAACTTTACGGTCGGTTTGTTTCCCTCTGTGCACAATGCGTGAATGCAGGAGCTGTTCGACATCATCCGCGCTAATCCCTGGCCGTTCGGCGCCGGGTTGTTCGTCGTCATCCTGATGATCCTGGCGGAGAACTTTGGGCGCGGTATTCAAGGCGATGGCGCCGTCAGTGACTTCTCGGATTCGGATGGTGGCGGCTGCGGCGACGGAGGAGGCGGCGACTAGGTCCCGCCAGCGGCAAGCGCGCTTCGCCTAGTCCTCCTGCAAATCGGCCGCGATGCCTGCGAGCCACCGGCGAATGCTTGCCTCGGCCTTGGCATCGAGCCCGGCGGCCAGCCGCTTCTCCAACGCGATCACCCTTTCCCGGCACGCTTTCAAAAGCGTCGCGCCGCGCGGCGTCAGTGTCCATTGCTGGATGCGGCCGTGGACGGGATGCGGCGTCATCACAATCGCACCGTCGCGTTCGAGATTGCGGATGATGACGCCGACGGTCTGGGGCGTCAGAAAGGTGAGGCGGGCAACGTCGGCGCCCGAGAGGCCCGGATAGGCGTTGAGCATGGTCAGCACCGCGAATTGCGGTGAGGTGACACCGAGATCGGCCAGCGACCGCTCCATCGTCAGACGGACCGCGGCGTGGGCTTGGCGCAGCAGATAGCCGAGATAGCCCTGCTCGCCGCGCTTGCCTTCCCCTGGGGCTGGCACGCGCACCGCCGGGGCAGACGTGGGGGCCTTCCGCCGCGGTTGCGATCTCGTGATATCGGGCGGCTTGCGCAACATGTAAGTGCTCTTATAATGTGTCAGCACTCTTACAATACCACGAGGTGAACGGCAATGTCATACGCCCGCAGCGAATACGAGGATTTCAAGAGGATCGCGCCCGACGCGTATGAGCTGGTGCTGGCGCTCGGTCAGGTCGCGGCCAAGGCCGGCCTCGACAAGCAGCTTCTCGAACTGGTCAAGCTGCGGGCATCGCAGATCAACGGCTGCGCCTTCTGCCTGCAGCATCACATCCTGCTTTCGGAGCGGATCGGCGTGCCCGTCGACAAGCTCAATTTGCTCGTGGTCTGGCGCGAGGCGCCGATCTTTTCGGTGCGGGAGCGTGCCGCGCTGGCCTGGGCCGAGGCGCTGACCTGCCTGCCCGACGGCGTCGGCGAAGACGTGTACGCCGAGGCGAGCCGTGAATTCTCCGAGACCGAGCTGACGTACCTGACCTCGGCGGTCGCCTCGATCAACATCTGGAACCGTTTCGGTGCGGCGTTTCGCTGGACGCCGGCGACGCGGCCGGTCGCAGCGAATGCGGCGGCATCCTGACTGCAACGAAGGGAGATCACGATGACAGCAATGAGTGTTTCCACCACACTGCGTCCGGCGCCATCGCGTTCGATGGCGATCGCCGTCGTCGGCGGGCTTGCCTGCGCGTTTGCGATCGGGAAGACGTTGCCGGTGACGATGGACACCATCTCCGGCGCACTCTCGCCGCTCTGCGCCACCGCCGCCGAAAGCTCGCCGCTCGACAAGGTCGAACCGATCGGCTCCTACGCGCTGCCGAACGTGCCGGGCAAGCGCGTCACGATCGTGCGCGTGTTCTACGGCCCCGGCGGGTTCTCGCGGCCGCATCGTCACGCAGGATCCGTCACCGCCTACATCACCAAAGGCGAGATCCGCTCTCAGCTCGGCGGCGGTCCGGTCGAGACGTTCGGCGTTGGCCAGTCCTTCTTCGAGCCGCCCGGCTCGACGCATCTGGTCTCGGCCAATGCCAGCACCACGGAGCCGGCGGAACTGATCGCCGTGTTTGTGGCAGACGAGGGCGCGCAGCTGACGACGTTGCTGGATTGATCCGTAGCCCGGGTGAGCGAAGCGACACCCGGGGCAGTCGTCGCGTGAGTCCCGGATGTCGCTTCGCTCATCCGGGCAACGTTACCAGCGTGCTCTCTCGTCAGCCGCCGTAGGATGCTGGATCAGGGTTGTCCGACGGGTGCTCGAACGACTTCTTCATCGACACCGGCATGGGCACGTGGAAGTTCAGGCCGCGCGGCGGCACCGGCTCCATGAACCATTTGTTGTAGATCTTCTCGATCTCCGGGCTCTTGTAGAGTTTTGCGGTCGCGCGATCGACCACCGCCTTGAACGGCGCGTCGTCCTTGCGCAGCATGATGCCGTAAGGCTCCGGATCGGAGAACGCGCCGGTGCTGATCGCGTACAGCGACGGATCCTTCGAGGAGGCGATCATCGCCGCCAGCTGGATGTCGTCCATGACGAAGGCCACGGCCCGGTCGGTCTCGACCATTAGGAACCCTTCGGGGACATCCTTCGCGTTCATCACGGTGATGTCGAGCGAGCGGGCCGCATTGGCCTTGTTGAGCTGCGTGATGTTGGTGGTGCCCGAGACGGAGACGACGGCCTTGCCCTTGAGATCGGCGATTTGGTCGAGCCTCGAAGTCTTCTTGGACACGAAGCGGCTCGCTGTGAGGAAATGCGTGTTGGTGAACCACACTTGTTTCTGGCGATCGGCGTTGTTGGTCGTCGAGCCGCATTCGAGATCGACGGTGCCGTTCGCCATCAGCGGAATGCGGCTGGACGAGGTGACCAGGTTCTCGTTGACCGCGAGCTTGTCCAGCTTCAGCTCGGCCTTGATCTCCTCGACGATCTTCATGCAGATGTCGATGGCGTAGCCGACGGTCTTCTGCTTCTCGTCGATATAGCTGAAGGGCACCGCACTGTCGCGCACGCCGAGTGTGATCGCGCCGGTGTCCTTGATCTTCTTCAAGGTCCCGCTCAATTCCTGCGCATGAGCCGGCACGCCGAGCCCGACGGCCAGAATGGCCGTTATTGTGAGACAACGCATGTGCTTCCCTTCATCCTGTTTATCCGTGGGGAGGAAAGCAATTCTGAGGCCAGACAATTTCGAGGCCAGAGAAGGCTCCGTCATAAGGAGGCCGGGCCGGTCAGGCGGTGTGCGTGCAATTCGCTGTCATAGGACCGTCATCAGACAGTTTGGTTGGCTGTCTAGATGGCGCAAGCAGCGTCAATTCTCGTCGCCGCCCGATCCCTCGCGCAGGTCCGGCTTGAGCACGTCCTCCGGCAGCGCATGTGCCACGGGCTGCGGCGTGCCGGCGATCTCCGGGCCGACCTCGCGGCCGCGGGCATGGATCAGACGCTCGTACGCCGAGACCAACGTGACGTAAGGACTGACCCAGATCCAGCCGTCGCGGGTGAACACCTGCACGTCGAAATGCAGGTGCATCGAGGTGCCGGCGGGATGATCGAGATAGTTCGAGACCACGCCGATCTTCTCACCCTCCGATACGATGCGACCATTGAGCAGGCCATCGGCGTTCAGCGCCTGCGGGTTCATATGCATGTAGCGGAAACGGATGTGCTCGGTCCGGCTGTTGATTTGCAGCGTCACGGCCTGGTCCTTGGAAGCGCGTATGACCCTCGCATCGCGCACGGCGACGATGGCGCGCTGCTTGGGATCACAGGCTTGGCGGCCTTCACCAGGCGATGGGCACTCAGCCGCGCGGATGTCCTCGCCCTGATGGCCATAACCGCCGCCGCATTGCCAGACCTCGAAACTGCGGGATTCGCAGAAATTGTCGCGCCAGGGGTAAGCGGTCGTGCTCTCCATCTTGTCGCGCTTGGCATAGGATTGCGAGTGTACGAAAGCGGGCGCCTTCTCGAGAGGAAAGCGGATCTGTGCGTAGGCCATCACGTCGGGATGGCCGCCCTGCTTGCGATAACCGGTGTTCGGGATGATGTCGCCGCTCGGCCGATAGGTGAAGTCCGGGGAACGCGCCGCGGGACGATCGAGAATGTTGGAAGCGATGTCCGTGAGCGGCCGCATGCGCTGGCCGCCCGCCACGCGCAGCGCCTTCAGGAAGCGCTCGGCGACCGGATAGGCCTCCTTGCAGGCAAGCCGCCGCGGCTTGGCGACGCTGTCGAGGCATTGGATCGACACCACATAGGCGACGCCGAAACGGGTGAAAGCGTAGCGCACATAGCCTTCCCGGATGAATTTGCGCAGGTCCGGGTAGAGCGCTGCGAGCGGTTTGACCGGCTCGCCCTTGCCGCCCGAGGGATCGGCAATGTCATAGACGAGCGCCGAACCCGTGATCTGCACCTCGACCGGTCTTGCGAAGACCCGGCTCGGCATGCCGTCTCCGGTACCAGGCTCGAACGAGAAGGTCGCGCTGTAGCCGGCGGGGCCGGCATCGAACATGTCGACGGAATTGAAGTCGGCCTGGTAGCGCGACAGCGCGACGGTCGCTGGCGCACCATTGCGCCGTGCTTCGAAATGCGCAGCAGCGTCGAACGGCAGCAGCACGGGCACGGAGCTGCGGGAGATGCCGGTGAAGAATTGCGAGGAGATCGCGTTGAGCTGCACCAGCGCCGGCATCGTGCGCGGATCATAGCGCGGCACCGAACGACGGGGCGCGAAGATGAAATCGTCCGCGACCCGGGGATGGGCGTTGATTTCGGTGCGCAGCTGATCGAGCGCCGCGCGCCAATCGACGCGCAGCGCCGTGAGCGAGGGGCTGCGGAATTCATCCGCAGTGAGCGGAGAGGCAATGAGGAGCGAAAGCGACGCCAGAAGTTGCGAGACGAAGCGGAAATTTTTCCCAACCACTGTCTCGCCCCCCGGCGGCACCTGTTGCGCTCGCTTTGGTTCCGTCAGTCCTTGGCGCGCTCGGAGTAGGAGCCGTCTTCGGTCATCACGACGATTCGGGTGCCGACGGCGATGTGCGGCGGCACCGTGGTGCGCAGGCCGTTCGAGAGCACGGCGGGCTTGTAGGACGAGGAGGCGGTCTGGCCTTTGGTCACGGGCTCGGTCTCGACCACTTCCAGCGTCACGCGCTGCGGCAGGGCGATCGATACCGGATTGGCGCCGTGCAGCGACAGCTTGACCGTCATGCTCTCCTGAAGATAGGCCGCCGCGTCGCCGATCACGTCCTTGGAGACCTGGACCTGATCATAGGTCTCCGGGTTCATGAAGTGATAGCCGTCACCATCTTCATACAGGAAGGTGTAGTTGCGCTCTTCGATCGTGGCCTTCTCGACCTGATCCGTGGTCTTGTAGCGCTCGGAGATCTTTACCCCGTCCGAGATTCGGCGCATTTCGATCTGGCTGACCGGGGTGCCCTTGCCGGGATGGATGTTCTCGGCGGTCACGACGACATATAGCTTGCCGTCTTGCTCGATCACGTTGCCCTTGCGAATAGAACTGGCGATGACTCTCAAAGCTGTATTTCCTGCTTGCTTGGCCCGGCTCGGGCCAGGACGTGGTCAAATTGATGGGGGACCTGGGGCCCCAAATCAGACCGCGGCACCCGTTTCGGGCCGCAACATACTGGTTTTGCCGTTGGATGCCAGCATTTTGCTGGCCTGCGGGACGGCCGGTTAATGGCTGGGGACAAGCCGATGTCGCCGTTCTGGTCCCCCTCGCGGCATCTCGACCGCCGGCCCTTCCTGCAGGCCAGGGGAGCAATCACCGGGGCTCTACGGGGATTTTTCGCCGAGCAGGGCTTTGTCGAGGTCGAAACCTCCGTTCTCCAGGTCTCCCCGGGCAACGAGACCCACCTGCACGCCCCCCGGACCGAGATCGTGCGACCCGACGGCAGCCGTGTGAGCCGATATTTGCGGACTTCGCCGGAATTCGCCTGCAAGAAGCTGCTGGCGGCCGGGGAGACCCGGATTTTCGAGTTCGCCCGGGTGTTCCGGGACCGCGAGCGCGGCGACCTGCATTTGCCCGAATTCACCATGCTAGAATGGTACCGGGCAGGCGCCCCCTATGACGCCATCATGGCCGACTGCGTCGTCCTCATCGGCCGCGCCGCCCAAGCGACCGGGATTGGCACCTTCGCCTTCCGCGGCCGGACCGCCGATCCCTTCGCCGAGCCTGAACTTGTGACGGTGGCCGGCGCCTTCGAGCAGTTTGCGGGAATCGACCTGCTTGCGACCATTTCCGGCGGCGAAGGCGACCGCGCCGCGCTTGCCCGGGCCGCTGCCGGCAAGGTCCGTGTGGCCGAGGACGACACCTGGTCCGACATCTTCAGCAAGGTTCTGGTCGAGCATGTCGAGCCGCATCTGGGGCAGGGCCGTTTGACCATTCTGTTCGAATACCCATCTCCAGAGGCGGCACTGGCGCGCGTGAAGGCAGGCGATCCCCGCGTTGCCGAGCGGTTCGAGGTCTATGCCTGCGGTGTCGAGCTCGCCAACGGTTTTGGCGAACTGACCGACGCCGAGGAGCAGCGCAAGCGCTTCACGCAATCCATGGTGGAGAAGCAACGCCGCTACGGCGAAGCCTATCCTCTGGACGCGGACTTTCTGGCCGCGGTCGCGGCGATGCCGGAGGCGAGCGGCGTCGCGCTCGGTTTCGACCGGCTGGTGATGCTGGCGAGCGGCGCATCGCGAATTGATCAGGTGGTCTGGACGCCACCTGCAGATGAAACGTTAAGCGAGACATGATGAAGAGCAATCTTGCGCGCACATTGCGCGAGCCGGCCGAACTTGTTGCCGAGCAGCTGGTATCAGCCACAGCGCTGCCGGTGCTCGATCGCGTTGCCGCACGCTATGCGGTTGCGATCACGCCGGCGCTGGTCGATCTGATCGACAGGTCCGATCCCGACGATCCCATCGCGCGGCAATTCGTTCCGACTGCCGCGGAGCTCGAGATGCAGCCGGGCGAGAACGCAGATCCGATCGGCGATCATCCGTACTCGCCGGTTCCCGGGATCGTGCATCGCTATCCCGACCGTGTGCTGTTCAAGCTCGTTCACGTCTGCGCGGTCTATTGCCGCTTCTGCTTCCGCCGCGAGATGGTTGGACCCGGCAAGGAGAACGCGCTCTCGGACGGCGCCTATCGCGCCGCGATCGACTACATCCGATCGCACAGCGAGATCTGGGAGGTGATCCTGACCGGGGGCGATCCCCTGATGTTGTCGCCGCGGCGGATGAGCGAGATCATGGCGGATCTTGCCGGAATCGATCACGTCAAGATCATCCGCCTTCACACCCGCGTGCCCGTGGCCGAGCCCGCGCGCATCAGCGAGGAGATGGTCGGGGCGCTCAAGGTCGAAGGCGCCACCACCTGGGTGGCGCTGCATGCCAACCATGCGCGCGAACTGACGGGGCCCGCGCGTGCCGCCTGCGCGCGGCTGGTCGATGCCGGAATTCCCATGGTAAGCCAGTCCGTGCTTTTGCGCGGCGTCAATGACAACCCGACCGCTCTGTCGGATTTGATGCGAGCTTTCGTCGAATGCCGGATCAAGCCCTATTATCTGCATCACGGCGATCTCGCGCCCGGCACGGCGCATCTGCGAACGACGCTCGCCGAGGGGCAGGATTTGATGCGGCAGCTGCGCGGACGGGTGTCGGGACTGTGTCAGCCCGACTATGTCATCGACATTCCCGGCGGCGCCGGCAAGTCGCCGGTGGGACCGAATTACGTGTTGCCGATGCAAAATACCGCACCTGATGCGGGTGATGCGGCATCGGAAACGCGCTATCGTATCGTGGATTATTGCGGCGACGTTCACCTCTATCCGCCCGAGACCTGATTGGTCGTGATGGAGATTCTGGCTCGAGGAATGGAGGGAGAGACATGAAGAAGATCATGGTGGCAGTATCGCTCGCGGTCTTGCTCGGCGGCGCGGCGGTCGCGCAGACCGGCGGCACGAAGGGATCGACATCGGGCGGCGCGGCGTCCGGATCGCTGCCGCAGGCACCCGTGGGCCATCGCCAGCCGCGCGTCGGCGACGTGCCCAGCGAGAAGAACCTGAGCGACCCGAACGATCCCCTCAGCAAGGAAAATCAGGCGCTCGACAAGAAGATCAAGAGCATCTGCCGCGGCTGCTAGGCGCCGGAGCAGCGGGCAGGGTGCGACAGCCTCACCCCGCCCGCGATCGTTCGGTCAGGCGGAGCGCTCGTGCAGCCCTGCGCGTTTGGTGTTGCGCCGGATCTCGACCGCGTCAGCGAGCTGCTTGAGCACGGTTGCCGTGGTCGCCCAGTCGATGCATCCGTCCGTGATGCTCTGGCCATAGGTGAGCGGCTTCCCCGCCACAACGTCCTGGCGTCCGGCGACGAGATTGCTCTCGACCATCACCCCCATGATGCGGTTCTCGCCGCCGGAAATCTGGCCGGCGATGTCGGCTGTCACGAGCGGCTGGTTTTCCGGCTTCTTGCTCGAATTGGCGTGGCTCGCATCGACCATCACGAGCGGTGCGACGCTCGCTTTCGCCAGATCGTTGCAGGCCGCTGCGACGCTTGCCGCATCGTAATTCGGCGTGCTGCCGCCGCGCAGGATGATGTGACAATCCTCGTTGCCCGCGGTTGAGGCGATCGCCGAGCGGCCGAGCTTGGTCACCGCCATGAAATGATGCGAATTCGAGGCCGACTTCACCGCGTCCGCCGCGATGCGCACATTGCCGTCGGTGCCGTTCTTGAACCCCACAGGGCAGGACAGCCCCGAGGCCAGCTCGCGATGGATCTGGCTTTCGGTCGTGCGCGCGCCGATCGCGGCCCAGGACACGAGGTCCGCAATGTATTGCGGCGTCGTCATGTCGAGGAATTCGGTGCCGGCGGGCAGGCCGAGATTATTCACGGCCGAGAGCACGTTGCGCGCCAGCCGCAGGCCCTTGTTGATGTCGAAGCTGCCGTCCAGATCAGGATCGTTGATCAGGCCCTTCCAGCCGACCGTGGTGCGTGGCTTCTCGAAATAGACCCGCATCACGATTTCAAGTTGATCGGCAAGCTCTTCGCGCAAGCTCGCGAGGCGCTCGGCGTATTCGAGCGCGGCCCTGGGATCATGCACCGAGCAGGGGCCGACCACGACCAGAAGCCGGTCGTCCTGGCCATTGAGGATCGCGTGGATGGCGTTGCGTGCCGCCATCACCACGCGCGTCGCGGTGAGCGTACGCGGGACTTCCCGCATCACCTCTTCAGGCGTGCTCAGTTCTTTCAGTTCGCGGATACGAAGATCGTCGGTCGTGCTCAGCACGGCGGGCTCCTTGTCATTTTGAGACCCTGCCGGCCAATAAAAAAGCCGCCAGGTCTGGCGGCTGTTCGGACTAGATGCTGCAATTTGTCAGATTGAGCGTGATCCTCCCACCGCCAGCGAGCTGTCGTAGCTAAAATACCAATAAAAGCTGGTGGTGACGGTGATCATGGCCAGTCATATAGCGC
Source organism: Bradyrhizobium sp. JR4.1 (assembly GCF_040548605.1). Classification (NCBI taxonomy): domain Bacteria; kingdom Pseudomonadati; phylum Pseudomonadota; class Alphaproteobacteria; order Hyphomicrobiales; family Nitrobacteraceae; genus Bradyrhizobium; species Bradyrhizobium sp. JR4.1. The sequence continues at coordinate 389,099 of NZ_JBEPRY010000003.1, read as the reverse complement.
GCGATCGGCGGGTTGTCACCCCCTAAGCGAGGTGAGGGTCACGGGGCGCCTCAACTGTTGCTTTTGCGCGCCGCCAGCGCCATGCCGATCAGCGTGGCGCCACCGAACAGCAAGTTGATCCCGACGAGGATGCCGATCGCCCATTCGGCCGAGCTCGGCAATCCCGTGATCACCATGAACGAGATCGCGATGTCGACGAGGCCCGAGATCAGGAGCCACGACCAGCGGCCGCCCGGCTCGCGGCGATGCTCCAGCGCGTACATGATGGTGGCGATGCCCTCGGCGAGGAAATAGGCGCCGAGCACGATGGTCAGCGTCAGCACGGCCTGCACCGGTCGCGCCAGCAGCAGCATGCCTGCGAGCACCGCGAGCGCGGCCGAGATCAGCGACCACCAGAAGCCCGGCGTGCTGCGCGCCCAATAGGTGGCGATCAATCCGCCGATGCCGCTGATCAGGAACATCCAGCCGAGGAAGATCGCAATCGCAAGGCTTGCGAGCGGCGGCAGGATCAACGCGGCAACGCCGAGCACTGCAAGCAGGATGCCTTCGAACAGGAAGGCCTTCCAATGTGCCTTGACCGTCCGGCTCATGGCGGATTGCAGCCGGGAAAAATCCTCAGGCGATGTCATGGGCGGGCTCCGGGTCGACAGGTGTGTGCTCGATCCAGTCTAGTACGTGCACACCGCGCTTGCCATCCCGCGGCTCAGCCGCCGCCGTGCGCCGACGAAAAACCTTCGCCGCTGGTGCGGATGCGGTTGCGCCCGAGAACATAGATCGCGGTCGTGACGATCAGAAGTGCGAGGCCGAGCAGGATCGAGACCAGGCCGATCGGGATCAGGGCCAGGGTCAGATTGCGCTCGGGGTTGATGAGCCAGTGATGGATCGAGGTCAGCACGAAGGCGAGCCCGAGAAAGCCGACGCCGCCGCCCGCGAGCAGCAGCGCCCACATCCGGCGGAGCTGGCTGAGGCGCTCGCGCGCGACCTCGGTCCGGGGCGCGTGATGGCGCGCGACGCGCCGCACCAGGCGGATGGCGAAGGCGATCGAGCTGAAGCCGATCAGCAGGCTCGCGCCGCCCAACCACATCCGCAGCGTCGGATCGAGATCCGGCATGCGCTGGAGTGTGAGCAGCGGGAAGTCGAACGCCGAATGCAGGGCGAGCGGGCCTGCGAAGATCAGCAGCCGGCTGGAGAGACGGGCCCAGTCGCGATGATGGCGGTTCGCACCCAGCGCCGTGCCGGCGCGCGCGATGGTCAGATAGGCGCCGGCGATGATGCCGAGTGCGCCGTGGAACGGCACGGTCAGCACGCTGCGCAAGGCGGCCAGCGAGCGCCACATCTCGGCGTGCTGGACGAGATAGGCGAGGTTCTCGTAGGCAGCGAAGCCCAGGCCGACCGCGGCGCCATAGACCACGGTGTCCATCGGATTGGCGAATGTCCGCCGCTTGGTCGAGGCGACCAGCACGATGGCGATCACCTTGACCGCTTCCTCCGGCAGCGCGACGCCGAAGATCGAATGCATGGCCAGCGCCGCCCACGGGTTGTCCGGGGCCGCGACCATTTTGGCGAAAGGGGCGCGGGCCAGGCCCAGCAGCGAAATGCTGGCCGCGCCGAGCAGGAACGCGGTCCAGACCTGGGCCGGCGGTCCCGGGCGTTCCTCGGCGGCGATGACAAGCCACAGCATCAGCAGCGCCGGGGCGATGGCGGCCGTTCCGATGACGGTGGGTAACGCTTCAATCAGGTACATCGGCGCCGAAAATAGGTTCCCTTGAGCTGCTTATCCACATTGTCCGATGCGACCTTGTGTCATGCGCTCGCTGTCGCGTCGCTTAACAAGCGTGACAGCCTACGTTCATCAGGACGGTCGCCGAGGTGTAGAATATGGAGCGCAATCAATCGCATGACAGAATCACCTCGTCATCCCTGACAACGGTCGCGCGCCTGTCATCGGATCGCGATTGGTAAGTCAGATCAAGGCAATGTGCAGGTTTCTTCGATTCACGATGAACGTGTCGCCGCGGCAAGTCCAGAGCCGGGATTGCCCCGTCCGGGCTACGCACGTCCGGCCGACGGCCTAGTCACGCCTGGTCGCGCGGGATGGCGGCGCGGTCCGGCGGGCCCGGAGTTGCTCCACCTCCCAGAAGGCGCGGATAAGGCACGTGCCAAGGCAGAGCACGATGATCAACAGCAGGAAGGCCTGGTCGACGGCGGGGATGTGAGTCATGGCATTGATAAAGCAACCGCTATGCCACCGCGTTCCTTCCCCGGCCTGCACCACGTGCAGGGCTGCCGCTCCCAAGCCCGCTTTGACTCAATGCGTGGTGAACGGCGGCGGTGCGTCGGGCGCCACGTCGAAGGCGCCGAGATGGAATTCCTCGCCGATGGACGCGTCCCGCTCGGATTGCTGCACCATCAGCGTGAACGCTGCCTGCGGGTATTGCTTCCAGATATCGAGATCGCCGGCGGTGATGGTGAGCCAGCCGAAGGTGTACATGTAGCGACCCGGCTCGGTGACCCGGCCGACCTTGTCCCAGGTGATCTTATCGACCGTGATCTTGTCGACTGCCATTCGGTCCCCCGATCGCAAGTCTGCAAATGATGCCCGGCACGAGGCGCGGACCTTCAAAAGCTTATCTCGAAATAGGGCTGCGATAGGGCGGCGAGGCCGGCGGATCAGGCCGATTGCAGCATGGGCGAGCGGACGATCAGCCGGACGACGTCGTCCCGCGACTGCTTTTCCGCGAATTTGACAGCAAAGCCGTTTTCGAATTTGCGAATCACGCGCCCGACACAAGCGCCGACCGCAAGCGGAGTTCCCACTGGCGGATCGTATTCGCAGGATATGGCGACTCCGGCCGTGGAGACGTCGATGATGAAGCAGGCATGGGTGTTGCCGTCGGCGAGCGTCAGGAAGGTGTGCGCGACCTGCGGAACGAAGCGCGCGTCATTCCGCAGCTCCTGGACACTGGCGTCCTTCTGCTTCTTCTCGAGCCAGGTCAGCTTTTCCGACATCCAGGCGCGCCGGGCTCGCGTCATGTCGAGCTCCATCAGGAAGCCCGATTTCAGCGTCGCGCTGATGGTGCATTGGAATTCGCCAAAGTCCTGGAAGTAGGAGGTCACGCGCTCGCCGACTTTGCCGACCACGGGAACGTCGACCATCATGCGGAACGGCGAGACGCGGCTGGTGCGGCAGGCGAAGGTCCGGAGCTTGCCCTCGCAATCGTACCAACGCGGCAGCGAGTAGCTGCCACTCACGGTGACTTGCACGGCACGCTGTCTGAGGAATTCTGCGACGGACATGGGCGCCAATCGTGGTTCGGAGGGTTTCCGTAGTTCCACGGTAGCAATCAAATTCTAAGCAAATGATACCGGCGCTCACGAGCAGGGGTAAATTTTTGGTAAACATGCCGATCGGAACGGGCGGCATAGCGCCGCGATTATCAGGCCTGCGACCTCACGATCGCGTCATCCGAGGAGCACCAGCAGAGCCAGCACGCCAATGGCCATGATGAGCTTGATCGTCGCGCAGGCCAGGCTGCTCGGTCTCCTCTCAAATCCGAACCACGGCAATGCATGCTGCATCGCGCGCGTTGCGACTGCTTCGATGACGGCGAACAAAAGAGCGATTCCGGCGAGGAAGGACCATGATGCGTCCGGCAGCATCCATGTCGAGAGCGACGCGGGGACGGACGCTTTCAACGATGCCAGCAGCGCGAACCATCCGAACAGGGACACGAAGCCCTTGATGATGTCGGGCCCGATCGTGCCGGGCTCGAGGCGGATGCCGATCTTTCCAAGCGCGAGTTCGATGCGCTCGCCATCGCTGAAGAAGAGGAAGGCGCCGAGGTAGAGCGGAACGCGCGATTGAAACAGGAGCGCGATGATGCCGAACAGCACGGCGTAGCCGTACGCGTCACCGAGAATGTTCGTGCCGGCCGTATGCGACGGCGCAGCCGTGGCCCGAGGCAGCGATCTGGCGCGCGCCATGTGCTCCAGCATTCTGGCGCGGCGTTCCGGCGCGTAGGCTGCCGTGCGGTGGATCCATGGCGGCGGCGCCGGCGAGGCAATCCCGGCCTGGTCGTCCGAGGGAGATTTCTGCTGCGCCATGGGCCTGCATATCCGGTTCCGTCAGGACATTGGTCGGAGGCGAGGGGCAGGCAGGTTCATGCGGGGCGGCAGATTTCGCCGCGTCATCCAAACGGCCGGATGATGGCGCTCCCTAGCGGAATCGAACCGCTCTCTCCACCGTGAAAGGGTGGCGTCCTAACCGATAGACGAAGGGAGCAAACCCAGGGCCCCGCCGCTTTTCGCGGCACGGCCGCTGGCCGCCCGAGTCATGCCCTGCGGCTGCAGCGGGCGAACCTATAATGGCCTTTGGCGCCCTGGGCAAGCCGTTCGGGAACGGTCTTTTGGCACCGGTGGATAGCCTCCCACCCCGGATCGGTCGGGGGCGAATTCAACGGTTTCTTAGGTTCCCTGAGCTAGCGCTGGACTGGGAGAATTTGAGCCGATGCCACCGCCCAAGAAGCGCGCAGCCCGCAAGTCGCTGTCGCAGCATGCCTGGATCACACTCGACGGCGGGTTCGCGGCGCGGCAATGCCTGGTCCAGGACATCTCCGCCACGGGCGCCAAGATCACGCTGGACGAGGATGCGAGCCAGCTCCCGGGCGTGATCCGGATGGCATTCGCACGCGATGCGCGGACCGGGCGGAGCTGTCAGGTGGTGTGGCGCCGCGGCAAATCGGCCGGCATCAAGTTCATCTGATCCCCGGGGAATCGACCCCGATGGCGCGCGGCGCCTGTCCGGGCTAGAACGGCCCGCATGCGTGCGCCGCTCCTCATCCTGATCTCGTTGCTGACCATGTCCGCGGCCGCGGCGGAAGCCTTGCGTCTGCCGCCTGCGGAGCGTCCACAGGCCGGCAAGGCCTTGCCGCTCAAGGGTGCCGGCGGGAGCGCGAAAGCGGGCTCCTGCGCCGCCTATGGCCGCGGCTTCCATCTGGTCGAGAGCACCGGCACTTGCGTGAAGATCGGCGGCTCGATCAGCATCGAGACCACGGTCAGGCGCTGACGTTCATGCCGCCGGATATCATGCGGCCCGAGATCATCGTCCCGTTCGTGATGTATTGCGCGCTGCTGTGGTGGATCGGCCGCGGCCTGAGTTGGACCGCGCGGCTGGCCACCGCGGCCGTGACGCTCGTGCTGATTTTCTGCGTGCTGCTGTTCGAGCGCGGCTGGCCTTAACAAAAAACGCGAAAACAACCCCATGCACAGTAGCCGCCACCTCCCGGCGGCGCGCGGCGAAGTGCCGATTCATCGTGCTCTCAACGGAGTTTAAGCCGCGTCACCGCTCACGACATCGGCGGTGCCACAAATTGCGCAAAACCGGGCCGTTTGCCGAGTTCGGCGAGCCAGCGCGTCAGATGCGGCTGCGCGGGCCGGGTGATGCCTTCGACGCCGAGCCAGCGCCGCGCATAGGCGCCAACTGCGATGTCGGCGAGCGTGAACGCATCGCCGTCCATGAACGGGCGCGTGGAGAGCAGGCGGTCGGCGATGGCCCAGACCTCGGCGGCGGCATCGGCATTCTTCTGCAGCTGGATCATGTCGCGCTCGGCGGGCGGCGTGCGCACGAGGCCCCAGAACACCGGACGGTCGACCGGCTGCACCATCGACAGCGTCCAGTCGAGCCAGCGGTCGACGCTGGCGCGCAGCTTCGGCGCCTCGGGATAGATTTGCGTGCAGCGCCCGTGCGCAAGGCAGAGATAGCGCATGATCGAATTGGATTCCCACAGCGTGAAGTCGCCCTCGACCAGCGTCGGGATCCGCGCATTGGGGTTCATCGCGAGATAGTCGGCCTCGCGGGTCTTGCCGAAAGCCATGCCGGCGTCGATGCGCTCGTAAGCCAGGCCGAGCTCGGTGAGGCACCACAGCACTTTCTGCACGTTGACCGAATTGGCGCGGCCCCAGATCGTCAGCTTTTGGTCCGGCACATCATCCTCCCCGGGGTTTTCTTGGTGTCGTAGCCCGGATGGAGCGAAGCGCAATCCGGGGTGCTTCGGCAGCATCAATCCCGGATGACGCGTGCGCTCCATCCGACAAGCGCGGGTGATAGCGGAATCCACTGCGGCGAGCGACGCGCGATTGCGCCGATCCTCTCATGCAAAAAGGTCCGCACGCAAAAAGCTCCGCCTGAGGCGGAGCTTTCATTGCAAGGTCAAGCTGGTCAGGCGATCAGCGGCCGAAGAACAGCCACAACAAGATGATCACCGGGATCGGCACACCGAGCATCCATAACAAAATTCCGCGTCCCATCGCGTCCTCCTCCAATTGCATTGTCGAAGAGAGAACGCTGGCGGCACGGGCTTGTTCCAGCGGCGAGCCTACCAATGGCCGGTGTTGGGCATCGACGACCACGGCTCCTGCGGCGGCTTTGGGTCGCCCTTCTGCAAGATCTCGATCGAGTGCAGATCCGGCGAGCGGACGAAGGCCATGTTGCCGTCGCGCGGCGGACGGTTGATGGTGACGCCGGCCTTCATCAGCTTCTCGCAGGTGGCGTAGATGTCGTCGACCTCATAGGCGAGATGGCCGAAGAAGCGATCCTCGCCGTATTTTTCCTCGTCCCAATTCCAGGTGAGCTCGACCAGCGGCGCGCCGCGGCTCGAGGGCTGCTTCTTGAGCGCCTCGAGATCGTCCGACGAGCATAGGAACACCAGCGTGAAACGCCCCTTGTCGTTCTCGATCCGCCGCACCTCCTTCAGCCCCAGCGCATCCTGGTAAAACTTCAACGCGACATCGAGATTGCGCACGCGCAGCATGGTGTGGAGGTATCGCATGGTTGTTGCTCCCTGGGCGGATGGGGTTTTGCTTTGGGCCGGAACGGCGGGGAGGGGATAGCAGGAAAGTGGAGGGAGGGGCAGGGCCAAAGCCACCGGCGGGTGCACGGCTGCGTGAGGGGCGGAACGGTTTCTGAAGTAAAAACAAGCCGAGCGTGAACCGAAGCCAGCGCAGCTAGCAGGACGACGGTGGCGAATAAATTCAATGCACTATGGCAGCCCCACGCCGGTATGACGACGCGTTCTACGCGAGCGCACGTCCGAGAGGCCATCCAGCTTCAAAGGGCGGTTAAGGACGGCGCCGGGAAAAAAGAACAAGCAGATCATCCGTTTCGAGGCACACGGAGCAAAATGCCTCCGAGCCGAAGAATTTCGTCGTTCGAGCGAACGTACGACGTGCCTCTGCCCCTGCGACTAATCGCAATGTCAATACTCTGCCTCTCGATTTGGTAGCCTCGAGCTCGCAGTTCGATCAGAACGGCGAGGCAATCCTTACTGATCTCGTGGCCGTCGGGCAGCGGCGTGACGGCAGCTAGCCAACTAAGCGCTGCTGCCTCTTCGGCTTCGCGCGCTTCAAACGCGGCCTCTTCAACCAAACGGCTGACGATGTTGGCAAGATATGCTCGATCTTCGTTCAACGCAAAAAATGCCTGCCCGAGTCTATCGACCCAAAATGAGCCAAATGGCATGAGCTTCGTCGCAGCATCTCGGATTTCGTCGTCGAAGCGAACAAGAGCTTCCCAGCGAGTCATTTTGGAGCAGTCTTACAGGTTTCAAAGAGGGCTATCTCTCTTTCCGATTTTAGCCGACTTAGTCAGAGTTGCAAAAGCTAAGATTTCTTGGGTTTGGCGGCTATACGGTCTCCAGTCATGCCAGAAATCATCGCTGTGCGAGAATTTCCCTTGGAATTACGGTGACAGTGCACTAAATTGACGTAGCGCGATTTTCAGCACATATTGCGGCATGGCTCGTCTTGCTCGTGTCGTCATCCCCGGTCACCCCCACCATGTCACCCAGCGCGGCAATGGCCGGGCGCGCACGTTCTTCGACGACGCCGACTATGCGCTCTATCGCGATCTGCTCGCGGCGAATTGCCAGGCGGCCGATGTCGAGGTGTGGGCCTGGTGCCTGATGCCGAACCACGTCCATCTGGTGCTGGTGCCGTCCGATCCTGACGGTCTGCGCCGCGCGATGGCCCGCGTGCATCGAAGCTATGCCGGCACCGTTCAGGCGCGTCGCAAGCGCACCGGCCATTTCTGGCAGGGCCGGTTTGGCGCCGTCGCGATGGACGAGCATCATCTTGCGGCCGCGCTGCGCTATGTCTCGCTCAACCCTGTGCGCGCGCGCCTGGTGAAGCGGGCGCAGGATTGGCGGTGGTCGAGTGCGCGCGCCCATTTGCGCGGGCGGGACGATGGCCTCACCGCGCTCGCGCCGGTCCGCGATCGCTTCCCGAACTTTGCCGATTTACTGGCAGCCGAGCCGGAGGCGGATCTGTTCGGCGCGCTGCGGTCGGCGGAGAGCATCGGCCGCCCGCTCGGCGACGACCGCTTTATGGCCCGAGTCGAGCGCCAGACCGGGCGGGTGCTCAAGCCAGCCAAGCGCGGGCCGAAGCCATCCGCGGCAGAGGACGGATGAGCTCAGCTATTTGAGTGCACTGTCACCGTAATACACTGTCACCGTAATACAAGAGGCTTTGGAGGCTCGGTACCTCGTCGGATGTGGGAGGAGATGAAGGCGCTGAAGCAGAAGCGAGAGGCATTTGCTTCAAAAGAACGTCTAAAACCTTCTGTACAACCGTTGGCTGTGTCGCTAAATTGTGCTTCTTTTTGATTGGAGGGGGCAATGGGTTTGAGGATTTTGGTACTCTCAGGAGGGCTTTCGGTTGCGTTTGCCAGTTCGGTGTTCGCGCAGAATGGCAAGGGCGTTCCTGATGACATCATGATCAATTCCCTGCGTTGTGAGGCAGGAAAGATCGGCAGGAAATTGCAAGCTGCGAACCTGCCGCTCGACAAAAAGATGGCTGTCACTTGGAAGGACAGCCAGACCAATAACGGTATTTTCGGTGCGGGATTCAAAATTCCGATATTCGATATCGGCCTCTCGGGGGATCTGACAAGAGAAGAGCTGAACGAGACCAGCTCTGATGGAATTACGTTTAACCTTCACCCCGACAACTACGCTGTATGTACAGGATTCAAGAAGCGGATTATTCCGGAAGGCGTTGGCGTCTATCATTGTATCGGCGAGCAAAAATACGCAACCTTTGCCTACGCGCTCGAAAACAAGGCTGGCTCAGTAGGCTGCCACTATAAAATATCGCTAGTGAAAAAGATCAGTGGTAGTGCCAAGATCCCTGTTTGGGGGCCAGTGGAATTCGGACCGAGTGGCTCCTATGGAGATACAGCTGGGTACGACATGGCTGTAGCAGCGCCGCCAAAGTAGGAGCGCTAGCGCCTGTCATGCCCTCGAACCTCTATTGAACGGCAGCTTGCAAAAGCTAGGCTGCCTTTCACGGAGGCGGGCGCATGGCATCAAGAATCGTAAGCGATTCTAAATCTCTTTCCTTGCTCCGCAACATGAGGACTAAGCGGCGAAGGACGCGAGGAGACGCGAGCTTGAGGAGACTGCGGTGACAATCGGCTCAATTTGGCGCGCCCAAAGATTGTGCATTACCTGAGCGCGAGGCCTCTTTGCTCGCCCGGTCCGACCTTGGGGGATTCAATGCGTTTTAGAACGGCACTTTTGGTTGCTTCACTCGTGGCGCCGTGGTGTGCGGCTCCGGACACGGCAAGGGCTGCGGGCAGCATGACGCTCTGCCTGCAGGCTGGCTTCTCGCAAGCCTGCTGCAAAGCCGAGGAAGCGAAGGGCGGTTTCAACGGTGACGGTGCCGATGCCACTGCGCGCCGCTGGAATAGTCTTGCTATGTGCAAGAGCGGGAGTGCGCAGAAGATCAAGCGCTAGAAGACGAGCCCCTTCACGCGAAGCACCTCCACAGCGCTAACCGGGCCCTCAGAACGGTGATCCAAAACCGCGGAATTTGGCCACCTCACTCACGGGTGGACAGGCTTGTTTAGCCGTTGGCAGATGAACTCCTCGCGGAGATGACGCGACTAACCGCCATGGCCAATATTCTAGGCGAGCTTCTGTTCGCACTGATCCGCTCGATTGTTGCTGGATGGGCGTATGCGCTCTGGGTCAAACTGGCGACATGGCTCGAGCCGAGGATCCAACGGCGTTGGGTGAAGGTTGCCGTAGGAGGTCTCCTCGGCCTGGCAGCCTTTTTCATGATTCCGATACTGATTGGGCTGTTGGGCCTTTGAAGACCATGAAATCCGTTCTCATCGTCGCCTTGGCAATCGGGGCGCTCGTTTCGACGGTGCTGCTCGTCATGGAGCAGCTCACCGACTACTCCATCGCCGTGATGGCATGGGAGATGCCGGGCATATCCGCAGCTTACCTTTTCTGGGGAGCTGTCGGCAGTTCCGTTTTCCTGGGCGTCGCCATCACTTGGGCCGTGAATGCCATCGTTTACGGGGCGCCCGCCTTCGTCGTCCTTACGGTCTTCAAGCTGGCAATTCGCGGTTCGCCGAAGTGACCTGACAATGACGGTGATGCCAGATATTTACTTCTCGAGCCCGGCCTTCTGCCGCATCGTATCGATTAGCTCTGAGGCCTCTGCCTTGGTCAGATCCTTCTTGGGCAGCTCCTTGTGGGCCTGCTCGGCGAGGGTCTTGAGGTAAGATTCCTGGGCACCGGTCATCGGGTCGTCGCCGGAGACCCAATCCTTCGGATCCTTTTGGGTGTTGTCCGCGGTGTTGTCAGCCATCTTGTTGTCAGTCACGGCGATCTCTCCTTTTCAGGTTCAATGCCGGCTGACGCCTTTTGTTCCTTATTTGTTCGTGACTCGCTCATGACGCAGCAAGGGTCGCACTTGCCCGGATTCAGCGTCGGGAGTGATCAAGGAACGGCCGGCAGCGATCGGCGTCTGCGCATCACACTTATCTTGCGACTTGCCTTGCGTCCCCAATCGAGGATCGGTGTCTCAACGGCGACGTGCAAGGCGGCGGCGAGACCGATGGAGAGCAGGATGCCGGCGATGATTGTCCCGACGATCGACAGACGCCACAGTCCGTCAAAGCTGGCGATCCATTTCACCACCAGATAATGGACGATATACAGCGCGTACGAAATCTTGCCGAGCCATTGCAGGACCGGTGAGAAGGATCGTCCTTCGGTCTCGGCAGCGATCACAGCATGGATCAGCAATCCCGCACCTACGCCATAGGTCAGGACGCGCGCGAACTGTGCGTCGATCGCGCCGTGCACGAAAATCCAGTACCAGCCGGCCACGAACAGGCCCGCGGAAACGGCTGGGAAGTGGCGCGAAAAGCGCAATCGTCCGCTTCTCTGGAGATAGGCGATGACAACGCCGGCACCGAATTCCAGCACCAGCGGATGAAAGTAGATCCCGAACTCAAGGCCGAAGACGAGAGCAAGAATGACCAGGCCGAATCCGGCGAACAAGATCTCGAACAGCCGGTCCGGCTTGATCGCCAAGACGACCGCGACGGCGACATAGAAGTGCAGTTCGAAAGCCAGCGACCACGCCGGCCCGAGGTACCAATTCGGATATGTCCATGCGAAGATGGTTCCGAGGTCGAGAGCGGGGCGGTCGCCCGGCGCAAGCGCGATCCAGGAAGAGCTGACAAACGCCGCCAGCAACACCAGCCAATAGAGCGGAAAAATTCGGAGGGCCCGTCTGAAAGCGAAATCCAGCGGGTTGTGTTGTGCCGTCGCCGTGGTCGCGATGATGAAGCCGGAGATCACGAAGAAGATGTCGACGCCGCTCGCGAGAATCGTCAGCGCGCCCTCGGCGAGCTCCGGCCCGACCATATCGGGTCGCGCACTGATTGCGTGTCCACAGACCACCGACAGCGCAGCGACCCCGCGCATCGCCTGTACACCCGCGAAGATCCGCACAAAGCCCCGCCACGCTTATTGATACGCAATCTAGGCGAGAAACCCATTAAGGAACAGTTGCGCTGATGCGATAGAAAGGCTGCTGGAGCGAGCGCCCCATCCTTCGAGGCGACCGCTTCGCGGCCTCCTCAGGATGAGGCTCAGCTGCATCCATCCGCGTTGAAATGCTGGCGCATACTCATCCCTCGTCCTGAGGGCCTGCCGCAGGCGGGCGTCTCGAAGGATGGCCGCAGTCGAGCTTCCAGCCACATGTTTGTTCATATGCGATACTCCGCACGCGACGGCGCGTGAATCGAAAAACCGCCCCCGATTGCCGGAGGCGGTTCTCGAAAATCTGGCCAGGGAATTATCGCGAACCGATATTCACTTCGCGCGAAACGCCCTAGTGACCGGTGCCGGGCTTGGTCGTCTTTGGCGGCTTGCCGTCTTCGATCCGGCCTTCGTTGCGCAAGTCACGACCTTCCTGAGCCTTCTTCTGGCTCTCGCGGGATTTGCCGTGTTCGTTCATCTCCTCTTTGATGAATCCGGCGCCTTCCTTCACTTTACCTTCAACGCTCATGACGATCTCCCTTGCTGGAGATGGGGCAACTCGCGGCGAGACCTGACCGTTCCGGTGCGCGCACGATTGTGAGGCGTGCATTCGCGACAGGTTCCAAAAAGATCCGCGTCATGAAATGGCCGCGCCGCCTTGTGGGAAGCGACGCGGCCGGGAAGCAAGCCGTACAGGAAACCGGCTTACTTCATGTTGCTGCGGGTCCTGGTGCCGCCCTGGTCGCTGCCGGGGCCGGAGCCGCCTTGGCCGGAGGCGTCGGGCCTCACCATTCCGCCCTTGCTCATGCCGTCATGGCTCATGCCGGTGGTGCCGCTCCTCATCGTGCCCTTGTCCGTGTTGGTCATACCGGGCTTCTGAATGTTGTCGGTCTGCGCGGCGGGGCCGGTCTGGTTCTGCGCAAAGGCGGAGCCGCACATGAGGCCGAGGGCGGCGGTCGCAATGATGAGCTTCTTCATCTCAAACTCCTGGTTGGTTGTGTGGGCCAACGGGAGCGCAGAAACCGTGTTCCTAAAACAAGGTGTTCCGGAGTGCAAAAATTCTCGTCTGCAACGAGGATACTTTCGGTTCTGATTGACTCAGAACCGCTCCAGATTGTTGTGACGCGTTTTCTTCGCGCGAACTTGAAAACGCCCTACGCCGCAAGCCGCTGGTCGGTCGGGCCCGTCAGGTGCTTGAGCACTTCCGCATGCTCCAGATCGGGAACCGCGATGGCCGTGTGGCTGTAGCTCGCATGGGTTCGTGATTTTGCAATCTGGTCCAGGATCTCGCCGCCCTTGATGACGTGGAGGCCCATGCCCTCTCCGGACGGGAAGATCGCGAGCACCACGTCATAAGCCGTGATGACGGCGCGAAGCGCTTCGGCCTTGTCTTCGGCAATTTCGACGAACACGCGAACATCGGCCGCGAGTTCACGCAGCTCGTTAAAATCCAGCACTGTGGGTACTCCAACGCAACGATACTGAGAGGAGCTTGGAGGCGTTAGGTTACTGAAGTCTCAACGGCCTATGCCCAGCCACAGGTTTATCGACCAGGCGCCCCCGTCAGGCCGATAGACGCGCGGGCGTTGCCGCCTGCTCGGCGATGCGCCGGCACGGGAAGGACATCTGGAGCGGGGAGGGACGAAGCGCGCCTCGTACCCATACGGGCGTCACGCGATACACGCGTGACTTATGCGCGCTTTACTTGGCGTATCCCTGGGAGCGGAGCCACGCGATCTTGCGGTCGCCGTTGATCCAGTCGTCGGCGTCTGCCTTGCTGGTGAAGCCCTTGATTTCGCGCTGTTCGCTGTCCGGGTAATCCGCCAGGATTTTCCAGTCGTTGTCTGCAATGCGGACGGTTTTGAAGGTCACTTTTGTTTTTGCCATGCCGCATTATGCAGGAGATGGCCGGAAAAGAGAACCTGCCTTGTGACGGTCACCGGCGTGGCCCGGGCGCAGACCTCGGGGGCCAGCCTGATCGGCTTTGCGCGGCCAGGTCCCCGAAAAGGCGAAAGCCCCGCCTGGGGGAAGCGGGGCTCTCTGATGGGGGTGAAGCTTGGGGACTTCAAAGAGTTAGACGCCTCCGGGAGAAAATGGTTCAACGCGAAAACGGCGAAGGCTGCGGCATCTTTCCCACGGCGTCCGGCCCCCCGCAGAACCCCTGCTTGCGTTTTGGGCGTCGATGGGTTCTAAGCCCCGTCACTTCATGAAAGTTGGCATGAATCAGAAGCGCGTTGCGCGGTTGGACCGCGTCCTGAGCAAAGCCTGCTCGCGCGCACAGAAGGAAATTCAGACATGGCGAAGATGACCAAGACTCAGTTGATTGATGCAATTGCCGAGGGCACGCAGCTGTCGAAGAACGACGTGAAGTCGGTCATCGAGTACATGGCGACCGTTGGCTACAAGGAGCTCAACGAGTCCGGCGAGTTCGTCATTCCCGGCTTCGTGAAGATGTCGGTGGTGAACAAGCCGGCGACAGAAGCCCGCATGGGCGTCAATCCCTTCACCAAGGAGCCGATGCAGTTCGCGGCGAAACCGGCGAGCAAGTCGGTGAAGGCCTCGCCGCTGAAGGTGGCCAAGGACTCCGTCTAAGGGCTCGCTAAGGGTTCGCATTTTCGTTGCGGCGGCTCCTTTTCGCGGAGTGCTGCCGCGGAGCGCTGCAATGACCGCTTGCTTGTGCTGAACCAATAAGGAACTCTGGGCGATCGTCAGGCTTTGCTTCCGAGAGGGAGAAATCACATGACCGGTCTCAGCGAAGTAGAGATTCGAAATCGGGCCTATCACCTCTGGAAGGAGGCCGGCGAGCCTGCGGGCACGATGGACACCTTCTGGTACGAGGCCGAAAAGGAGCTTCTCGCCGAGCGGACCAAGCAAGGCGAAGTGCCGCCCGGCATGACCGACAATCTGCCGGTCTGACTGCGCTGGTCTAAGAGGCGAGCGTCGACAGTTCTCAAAGCAGCCACCCGGCGTAACGCCCGGGTGGCTGCTTTGCTGTTCGGGCCACCGCTCTCAAAGAAAAACCCCGGGCTTAGGGACCGGGGTTCTTCAAGCTGGCCGGCCGCGTCGCGACGCGCCGCCAGCACCACTGAATTCGACCTGACAACGCAGACCGGGAAAATTCGTTCCGGCCGCTAGTCCGGCGACACGGACACGTCGATGATTGCCGGCGTATCGACCTGGCGCTCGCGCCAGACGACGAGATCGCATTTGGGATTGAGCCACTGATATTCGGAGCCGCGCGCCTTCAGGTGCGCGAGCGCTGCATCATGTGCGGCGGTCCGGTCCGGCGCTTCGACCATGATCTCCACGGTCTCCTCGATCTGACGCACCACCTCGACGGCGTAGAATTTTCTGGTCACGGTCCCTCGCTCCGGAATGACTAACGGGGAGGGCGATGGCGCGTTCCCCAAAAGAAAAACCCCGCGCTTTCGCGCGGGGTCTTCTTGGCTGGCGGCAATGGGATTTCAGCGCCTGGCCGCCGGCCGCGTTCTCGAACTTAAGGTTGAAAACCCAAAAAGCAACCGCGCCGGCGCGCGGAAGGCTCGAGGCGATGTGCCCAATGAATTTCGGGGGGAGGGCTGGACTTTTTGTTCTTATTTTGTTCTAGTGGGGCATCTCTTTTGGTTTGGCAGCGACATTGATTTGGAGGTGTCCATGACTGTCGAGAAACAACGCGAAGTGATCAGGCTCTGGAATCAACTCAGGAAACTCGACGGCCCGGCCGCGGAAGAACTCCGCATCCAGATCCTGGAATGCTTTTCGGAGAAGGATCTGTCGGGGAAGGACACGGCGAAGCGAGCGGCGTGATGAGCGTCGCACTACGTTGATGATAACGGGCCATCTTCCCCACCTTCACCGATCGTTAGGAATCGTTTTGCGCTGATTTCTCGACTCCGATTCGTTCCTTGCGAACGAAATGGAATCGGATGCAGAACAAGCCGTGCCTTCTGTGTCGATGCGGGACACGCGCTTCCTAACCAAGCCAGCGTGATGCTTCGCACGGTCCCTCCCGCGTGTCCTCGCTACGAGATGAGATGAGGCGAGGGAGACACGACATGGATGCGTGCTGGTTTCTTGAGATGTTCGCCGAGATCGCGAAAGTGTTTTGGTATGATCGGCATCCGCGCTTGCGCAAAGGCAGGCCGTCGGTGCCGCAGGTGTCGCCGCGGTCGAAATCCGAAGACGCGATGTGAGTGCGCGATCGTTGGCGACTGCGCTCGTTTGTGTGCAAACGAAATGTTGAGACTTGCTTAGCGTCGATTTCTGCGATTCCGATTCGTTCTTCGAGAACGAAAGGCGGGCGAAGCTGGAACAATGCCGGATGGCGGATCGCCAGAAGCTCCGCAGCCTCGGCTTTCGCGCGGCTTGAGGCGGCTCGCCGACTTCTGGAGACGCTTCGCGAACTCCTAACGGAAGCTTGCCGCGAAGCCGATAACCCTATTCGGTTAGGTTAAAAGCGCGATCGCGTTGCGCTTGCCGCTGCTTGGGATAGGTGTGTCTGGCGACGTCTGGAAACGACTTTGCCAACAAGCAATTTTGCCAAGAACGAATTTATGACACCTTTTTCAGAACCGAGCTTTTATCAGGGCGACCGCCACACCTATCGGCGCGTTGCCATCGTCGGCACGCTCTTCTGTCTGGCTTTCGTGGTGATCAGCGTCTCGCTGCGGCCACAGCTCGAGGAGACGCGTGTCGCGGTCAAAGCCGACAGGCTGATGCGGACGGCGGGCCAGCCACCGCACACGAATTAACGGTCCTCGCCGGAGATCTGATGGTCGGCGCAATTGCCTGGGCAGGCGGTGCCCCGCGAGGCGAGCGCCACGAAGCCGGCATAGCCGGACAGGTTGAGCAGGACTTCGAGCCAAACGGGCATGTCGGCCTCTTTTCTCCCTGAAGGCTACGCCAACGTGCGCGCGAAGCGCATGTTCCCGGACAAGAAGGCGCCGCGCCTCAAAGCGGGGTGGTGGGGTCGAGCCGCCGGCCGAGGACGCCTACGGACTCGCTCGACGGCTGCTCCTTAAGGAACTCGGCAATAGCCCGCGCCAGTTCGCCGTCGCTCATCGGCGTCGATGGCGGGCGCAGCGTGCCGACACCGAAACTGCGGACGATCTCGTCGTAATGCTGATCGCCGGATTTGGGAACGAGCCTCCGGATACGGGCCAGCAGCGTGGATATCGGCACTTTAGCCTCCTAGGCGCTCCCCGCTGGCAGCAATTGGGCTGCGTTGCCAATTTGCTGTCCGTGAAACTGAAAACCCCGCCAGCATTGGTGATGCTGACGGGGTCTTCGTGCTGTTGCCTCAACCGGATGGCAGAGGCATCCGCACTTGCACAAACAATTCGCGGAACGCGCGCCTGTTCCATGCGTGGCCGGATTTATTCCGAGCTCGGTTCCACAAGCTTGCGCGCAACCATCGCAACGCGCCGGCGTTGTCCATCCGAGATACGAAGGAGGAGATTCATGATGAGGAAGACACTGGCAGTTCTGGCTACCGTTGCAGCCGTCGGCCTGACCGCGGTTGCGGCGCCTGCGCCCGCCGAGGCGCGCGGCCGCGGTATCGGTCCGGGCCTCGCATTCGGCCTCGCCGCCGGCGCCATCACCGCGGGCGCCGTCGCCGCGTCGCATCCTTACGGCTATGGCTACGGCTACGGCCCGGGTTATGGCTACTATGGCGGCCCGGCCTATGCTTACGGCCCCGGTCCGTACGCCTATTACGGCGATGGACCGTACTACCGCCGCCACCATTATTACCGTCACTGGTAACGCCTGAACAAATGAAAAGCCCGGAGCAATGCTCCGGGCTTTTTTCATGCTCGGTGATCTGGTGTCGTTACGGCCAGAGCGAGGGCCGTTCCACCTTGCGCGCGTTGTCGAGCGTCGACACGAAATATTCTTCACGTTCGCGCTTGAATTTTTCCTGCGTGGCACGGAAGGCGGCGACACGGGCGGCGATCTCTTCGCGTTCGCGGATTTTGCGTTGTTCGTCCTCGGTCATGTCAAATCCCCTCTGCACGTGAGTATGTGTCCTACTGAACTCAAGCACTGCCGCCGCAATCACGTTGAGTCGCGTCAACACATGCATTGGCGCTTCTGATTGGGGCGTCAATGGGGAGGAGGCATTGCAGGATTGTGATAAGCGAGGGTCGGAAAAAATTGCCGACCGTGCCTTGCGCGGCAGTGGATAACAGCGTCAATAATCTTGTCGCTTGCGCATGTTGCAGCTAGCGCAAAAACAAATCACCAACCGATCAGCAGAACCAATCGGCCAAACCAATCGGCAAAGCAAAACGGGAGGCCGCGTTGATTGCATCGGATCTTCGCAGCGGCGTCGAGCGTCTCGGCGACATGATCGCCGAAGCCAAACGGATCGTGCCGTTCACCGGCGCCGGCATCTCGACCGAATGCGGCATCCCCGACTTCCGCTCGCCGGGCGGAATTTGGACGCGCAACCGCCCGATCCCGTTCGACGAGTTCGTCGCCAGCCAGGAGGCGCGCGACGAATCCTGGCGCCGGCGCTTCGCGATGGAGGAGGTCTTTGCGGCGGCCAGGCCCGGCCGCGGCCATCGCGCGCTCGCCTCACTCTACCGCGCCGGCAAGGTTCTCGCGATCATCACCCAGAACATCGACAATCTGCACCAGGCCTCCGGCGTCGCGAGCGACCACGTCATTGAACTTCACGGCAACACCACGTATGCGCGCTGCATCGGATGCGGGCAGGCCTATCCGCTTGATTGGGTGAAGCGCCGCTTCGACGAGGAGGGCGCCGCGCCCAACTGTCCCGTGTGCGACGAGCCGGTGAAGACCGCCACGATCTCCTTCGGCCAGACGATGCCCGAGGATGAAATGCAGCGCGCCACCGCGCTGTCGCAAGACTGCGACCTCTTCATCGCGATCGGTTCCTCGCTGGTGGTATGGCCGGCCGCGGGCTTTCCGATGATGGCGAAGGAAGCAGGTGCACGCCTGGTAATCATCAATCGCGAGTCCACCGAGCAGGACGACGTCGCCGATCTCGTGATCCGCCACGACATCGGCGAAACGCTCGGGCCCTTTGTCGGTAATTGAGGCAGCAATTTGATTCGCGGCTGTGCAAGCTGTTCATAGGTTCCGGCGAATCTCTTTTTTGTCTATGCGTCGCAACCGGGAGTGTTATCTTTTGAGTCGAAAGATTCGCGTCGCGTCGAGTTGAGAAGATTCTCTAAAGACGCGTGATTCGGCGCCGCCATTCAGGCGGGTTGCATGGCATGTGTGGGGTCCGGGGTTATGGGGTCGTCCGACGGATTTGAGTCCAAGAAGGTCGGAGTTCCCGCGGTGGGTGAACACGGCGGTGGCGGTGGCGGTGGCGGTCGCGACAGCGCTCTCAGTCCATTCACCGGACTTGGTGAGAGCAGCGCCAACCTCGTCGAGGTTCACGGCGTCATCAAATGGTTCGACGCCTCGAAGGGCTACGGCTTCATCGTTCCCGACAATGGCTGGCCCGACGTGCTCCTGCACGTTACCGTGCTTAGGCGCGATGGCTTCCAGACCGCCTACGAGGGCGCCCGCATCGTCGTCGAGTGCATCCAGCGGGCCAAGGGCTACCAGGCGTTCCGCGTCGTCTCGATGGACGAGTCGACTGCGATCCATCCGGCGCAGATGCTGCCGCCGCGCACCCATGTCACGGTGACGGCGACCAGCGGGCTGGAGCGGGCCCAGGTCAAATGGTTCAACCGGCTGCGCGGTTTCGGCTTCCTGACCTGCGGCGAGGGCACGCCCGACATCTTCGTGCACATGGAGACGCTGCGCCGCTTCGGCATGACCGAGTTGCGGCCCGGCCAGTATGTGCTGGTCCGCTTCGGGCCCGGCTCCAAGGGCATGATGGCGGCAGAGATCCATCCCGAGACGGGATCGCCGGTCTCGTCCCACTAATTCCATTCCAGCGATCGTGAGCAGAGGCGCGCTGGCTGACCGGCGCGCCTCTGGCTTTTCCGGCGATCGCCACGTAAGGACTGGTCCAGTCCCACGCCTCGAGAGCCATCCATGAATTTCGATCGAAAGGCCGTCTTCGCCGTTGCGAAGGGCTGGCTCGCCGCCATCCTCGTCATCGCCGGCTGTGCCGTCGCGAGCGCCCCCGTCCGCGCCGCCAGTTTCCAGCCGCTCGAGATCGTCACCAAAAACGGCGTGCAGGTGTTCTCGGTCGAGATCGCGACGACCGAGGAGGAGAAGCAGACCGGCCTGATGTACCGCAAGGAACTGGCGGACGGCAAAGGCATGCTGTTCGACTTCAATCCTGAGCAGGAGGTGTCGATGTGGATGAAGAACACCTATGTCTCGCTCGACATGATCTTCATTCGCGCCGATGGCCGAATCCTGCGCATCGCCGAAAATACCGAGCCGATGTCGACAAAAATCATCTCATCCAGGGGGCCCGCGCGGGCTGTTCTGGAGGTGGTGGCAGGGACGGCGCAGAAATATGGCATCCGCGCCGGCGACCGCGTCGGCCACCCGCTGTTCGGCAGCAAGTAGGCGGGTAAGGGGCTATTGGCAGGGCTATTGCCCCCGTCCTGAGGTCTTTTGGGAAGCTTGCTGGTGCCGTTGGAAGGCTTGCTGGCGCTTTGGGAAGCGTGTATCGACGGGGCTCGCCGGACATTCGGGGTATAGCGCAGCCTGGTAGCGCGGCAGTTTTGGGTACTGCAGGTCGTTGGTTCGAATCCAGCTGCCCCGACCAGTCCGGAGGTGGGTCGGAACCGCACCAGAGAACAACAGCCCGTCGGCGAGGCGCCAGGCGATCCAGGCGAGAGCGCAGCAGCCGAGCATGGTGCGCGTTCAGTGCCGATGCCCGGAGCTGCCAAAGCCCTCCAAACCCTCGGCGCTCATTCCCTGCCCAACGCGACTTCTGCACGATTTTTCAAGCCATTGGGCAGATCGGGCGGTGCGGAAATCGTAAAACTTTGTCGAACCTTTTGTCGTCGCCATGCACATATAGGTGTTGGGGGATTTCAGCGCCCAATGCCTAACGGGCGCCGCCAAGCGATGATATTCCGCTTGCGCGGCGTTACGCTTTTCCGACCATCAGTTCGTCGCGTACCAGCCGAACGGAAACGGCAGGAACGGCCAGGCCAGCTGATTGTCGTTGGCGGCCTTCCGCGGGTCTTGCTCCGGCGTCTTCGCGGGCAGAGCAGGCGGCGTCGAACGCAGCGCCAAGCGCAGACATGCACATTGCAAATTCATCGTGGTGGCCCCCGCCCATTAATAGTTTTCAAAAATTTGCGTCAGCCTGGAAATAACCGCACGTCCTCAAAACGACGCGCTCATTCTCAAATCGCACACAGTCTAGGAAAATCGGCGACCGCTTTCAACCGGTCTTGCCGCGCGCGCACAGGAAGTAAGGTTGATCGGTTAGGTTAAGGACGAGCGGTTGTTGCGGCCGTCTTCGTGACTGTTATCAGATC
Source organism: Bradyrhizobium sp. JR4.1 (assembly GCF_040548605.1). Lineage (NCBI taxonomy): Bacteria > Pseudomonadati > Pseudomonadota > Alphaproteobacteria > Hyphomicrobiales > Nitrobacteraceae > Bradyrhizobium > Bradyrhizobium sp. JR4.1. The sequence goes on along the minus strand of NZ_JBEPRY010000003.1, from coordinate 367,834 downwards.
GGTCCGGCTCGCGACGGCTGCCTGAAATTCGTGCTCACATGATATCACAGTTCGTCGCAGTGCTCGTATCCTGTGAGTTCTGCATCATGTCTTTCGATCGCAACGTCCGAACCATCGGTGCGCAGGCGAGCTGGACCGAGATCTGGCATCTCTGGACCGTGTTCGTGCCGCGCCGCTCGATCAACGGGCAGCTGGTTTACGGCAAGGTCTGGCGCCGCCACGACGGCCGCGACTGGATCTACAAGAAATTCACCGAGTACGACAGCGAAGCGGCAGCCTGAAGCGGCGTCGCTGTCGTCCGGCGCGGTATCGCTGCCCCCTCAAGCGGCCTTTGCCGCGGCAGGCTTGGGCGGCGGCGGCTTCAGCGGCTTGTCCTGCCTCTTCGACCAGGAGATGTAATAGGCCACTGTCGTCATGATCGCGATGCCGGCGACGCTGACGAAGATCTGCGCGAACAGCGAGCCCGAGCTCATCGACAGCTCGAAATGACCGACGAAGGACAGGAACACGCCGACGCAGAACACGGCGAGCGACTGCTGGCCGCACACGATGATGGGATCGAACCCTTTCCATTCAAGGCCCGGCCAGTCCTTCGGCACGAAGCGGATCACCAGGATCACGATCACGACGAAGTGGATGAAGCGGTAGGGCGCAAGGTTGGTCTTGTCGTTCGGGTTGAACGCCGAGAACAGCCATTCCGGGAACATGCCGCCGAGGGTCGGGAAACGGCCAGCCATGGTCATGACCAGCGCAAACAGCATGTAACCGAGACAGAGCCAGAGCGTGACCGGCGCATTGATCAGCGCCATCGAGCGCCGCGCGCCGCCCATGGCGCACCAGGCGCCGAACACGAACAGCACCTGCCAGCAATACGGGTTGAAGTACCACTGTCCGGCCGGATAGGCATTCAGGTTCAAGCCGAAATGGCGCGCGGTCAGCCAAAGCACGATGGACAATGCCATCGTCAGGTCCGGCTTGCGCAGCATGAACCACAGCACCGGCGGAAACAGCCCCATCAGCACAATGTAGAGTGGCAGCACGTCGAGATTGAGCGGCTTGAAGCGCAGGAACAGGCCCTGGCGCAGCGTCTCGGTGGCGTTGTCGACCAGGCCCGCGACGTTGAACTCGTTGATCATCTCGGAATCGCCGAAGCGCAGCGCCAGATAGCTGATCGAGGCGATGTAGATCACGAACAGGATGATGTGGGCGACGTAGAGCTGCCAGACCCGCTTGGTCAGCCTCGTGGCGCCGACCAGGAAGCCGCGCTCGAGCATCATCCGTGCATAGACGAAGGAGGCGGTGTAGCCGGAGATGAAGACGAACAGATCGGCGGCGTCGGAAAAGCCGTAATTGCGGGTGGTGATCCAGTTCACCACGTTGTCGGGGATATGGTCGAGGAAGATGGCCCAGTTCGCAATACCGCGAAACAGGTCGAGCCTGAGGTCACGGCCCTTTTCGGGGAGCGTGGCGTTGATGTTCAGGAAGGACATGCGACGGGAGCTTTCGGAGGGGACGGACAGGTGGGCGTCAACGAAGCAGGGCCGCTGGGCGAGATCCCGGCGCGGAAGGCGGGTACGCAATTGTCACGATGCAGCATAATGATTATACCCGTCGGCGAGGCATCCCGGGGGCCGGAATCACCGATCAGTTCCCAAAAGATGTCTCTATACTATGCCCGCGGTTTCCACCAACTGCTACCGTGACGCATCGAAATCGAACGAAAAGACGAACAAGAGGCCTGGACCATCCATGACCGCACGCATTTTCAAGCCCGCCAAGAACGCGATGCAATCCGGCCGGTCCAAGACCAAGGAATGGCAGCTCGACTATGAGCCCGAGCAGCCGCGCGCGGTCGAGCCGCTGATGGGCTGGACCTCGTCCGGCGACATGAAGCAGCAGATCACGCTGCACTTCCACAGCAAGGAAGAGGCGGTCGCCTATTGCGAGCGCAAGGGCATCGCCTACCAGGTGATCGAGCCAAAGGAATCGGTGCGCCGTCCGGTCGCCTATGCGGACAATTTCTCGTTCCGCCGCGGCGAGCCTTGGACGCATTGAAGGCGGGCCACGCGTCGAGACTCTCGCCATGCCCGGGTTTGCCCCGGGCACCCTTCTTTTAGCCCCCGCGTAAAAGCCCGCGGCTGGCCGGAATAAGCCCGGGCAACCACGCGGGTTCTTCCCATCGTCCTGCCCTTGGCAGCCATTCCGCTCCGTGCTTCGCTGCCGCGCAAGACAGGCTCATGGCGAGGTGGGGGTATGGCCGGGCGTGACCAGCTCGACGGCGTCGATCTGAAAATACTCTCCGAGTTGCAGCAGGACGGGCGGGTTCGCAACAATGAGCTGGCGCTGCGCGTCGGGGTGTCCGGGCCCAACTGCGTCAGGCGGTTGAAATCGCTGTTCAGCCGCGGCGTGATCCGGGCGGTGCGCGCCGTCATCGACGAGCGGCTGCTCGGCTACGAGGTGGTGTCGTTCGTCTCGATCCAGCTCGGCAGCCAGGCCCAGCCGGTGCTGGCGGCGTTCGAGAGCTCGATCGCCGCGATCCCGCGCATCCAGCAGTGCTGGCGGATTTCGGGCGACACCGACTATCTTCTCAAATGCGTGGCGCCGAGCGTCGAGAGCATGCGCCAGCAGCTCCTGCATTTCGCCGCGATGCCGAACGTGAAGAACGTCCGCAGCTTCCCGGTGCTGGGCGTAGCGAAGGACGTGCCGCTGCCGTTGCAGGAGATCGCGGCGGCAGGATAGTTCGGCGGCAACTGTCCCAGAACGTAGCTCGCACAACGACATCCAAACGTCTGAAGGCGCGGGGGTTATTCCCTTGCCGGGATAGAAGTTCGGATAAGGCGGATAAAAAGATAAGTAACTCACCTAACTGTGACATGTGATTTGGGAAGTCCTGCAATGCGCCGAGCCGTGATTGCCGGTTCCTGGCGCCGGCCTACATGCGAGGTGTGAACCTCAGCCTGCATCGCATGCCGAGGCCTCTTTTGTGGGACCCTGAAGCAGGAAAAGACAACATGACCTCGATCTCGAAGACGTTCGTCGCATCCGCTGCGACGCTTTTTGCATCTGCGTTTCTCATGATGACCGCGCCGGCTACCCAGGCAGAAGACTACTGCATCACCAATGGCGCCCAGGCCGCGCATGGCTGCGGCTATCCGACGATGGAGGCCTGCCGGGCGGCGGCCGGCGGCATCGGCGGCTCGTGCTCGCAGAGCGGCGGCGCGAAGACGTCGACAGACGCGCTGGCCTTCCAGCCGAAGCAGACGCACTCGCGCACCAAGCTGCGCCCGGGCGGGCAGACCAACTCGAACTGATCGAGACCGGTTTCGAAATGTTGCGGCCTCCGAGTTGGATCTCGGAGGCCGCAACGGCACGACAGCCCGCGCGTCAGCGATACCGGCCGCGGAACTCGCGCGGCGAGGTACCGGTCCAGCTGCGGAAGGCGCGGGAAAAGCTCTTTTCGTTGCTGAATCCGGCGATCTCCGCGATCCGCTTGATCGGGCTGCGACCGCGCATCAGCTCCTGCTTGGCGAGCTCGAATTTTGCCTCTTCCTTGAGATCGCGCAATGAGGTCGCCTCCTCGCGCAGGCGCCGATGCATGGTGCGGGTGGAGAGCGCGAGCTCGCTTGCGACATCCTCGGCTCCGAGACTGCGTCCGCGCGCATTGCGGAGCACGCGGCGAACGCGCTCGACCAGCAGCCGGTCGCGCCGATAGGGCAGCACGGTCAGCCGCAGCGCGCCCTTGAGCATGTTGTCGAGGTCCGCCGCGCTACGGGTGAGCGGTAGCGACAGATAATGCTTGTCGAAGGTGATGGAAGCACGGTCCGCATCGAAGCGGATGTTTCGGCAAAAGATGGTGGGATAGACCGAGACATGGCCGGGCTCGGCGTACGGGAATTCCGCGGCGCGGAGCGCGATCCTGGAATCCACGGCCCAGCAGGAAAAGCCAAGAACATAGCGAAGCAGGGTGACCAGGCAGAATTCGCGTAGAGATCCAAGGTCGCGCAGTTCACGGATGGACACGACTGCGGTCTCCTTGCCGACCGCGAGATCGAGCAGCACGTCCTCGGTGAGCAGACGATGGTGCCGGCACCAGCGCTTGAGCGCGACCTCCAGCGTCGGGGCGGTGATCGAGGCGCGGCACAGCATGCCGTAGGTGCCGAAGGGCAGCCGGCGCGAGAACCAGCCGAGCGCCTCGTCATCGAGCTCGCGCATGGCATGGCCCGCCAGCGCCTCGAACTGGCCGGCCGTGACCCGTCCACCCGGAGAATTGACAAGGTCTGGCGTTACCTGACCCCGGCTCAGCGCCTCGGTCGGATCGCGGCCGTAACGTTCGTAAGCGGCAACGACCCCGCGGACGAAGGCGGCTGGGGTCACGGCGCGGCGCGGGATCGCGGTTGCGACTTGAAAAGGCATCGGAAATCCTCTGGGAAAATCCTCGCCAAGTTTGGCGGAAAATGCAACCTTTTCGACCGCAGAAGGGCCCCGATGCCGCTAGGTTCGGTCCCCAAAAGACGGAGGAATCGCCTTGAATATTCCGAGCATCGATTTCGATCTGGGCGAAGATATCGGCATGCTGCGCGACACGCTGCGCGCCTTCGTGGAGGCGGAGATTGCCCCACGTGCCGCCGATATCGAGAAAGCCAATCTGTTCCCGGCGGACCTCTGGAAGCGCCTCGGCGACCTCGGCCTGCTCGGCATGACCGCGCCGGAGCAATATGGCGGCTCCAACATGGGCTATCTCGCCCATATCGTCGCGATGGAGGAGATTTCGCGCGGCTCGGCCGCGGTCGGTCTCTCCTACGGTGCCCATTCCAATCTCTGCGTCAACCAGATCCGCCGTAACGGCAGTGATGCGCAGCGCGAGCGTTATCTGCCGAAGTTGATCTCCGGCGAGTATGTCGGCGCGCTCGCGATGTCCGAGCCCGGCGCCGGCTCCGACGTTGTGTCCATGAAACTGCGCGCCGACAAGCGCGGCGACCGCTACGTGCTCAACGGCTCGAAGATGTGGATCACCAATGGCGGCGATGCCGACGTGCTGGTGGTCTATGCCAAGACCGATCCGGAAGCGGGCCCGCGCGGCATGACCGCCTTCCTGGTCGAGAAGGGGGCCAAGGGCTTCACCCACGGCCAGCATCTCGACAAGCTCGGCATGCGCGGCTCCAACACCTATCCACTGTTCTTCGACGAATGCGAGGTGCCGGAGGAGAACGTCCTTGGCAAGGTCGGCGAGGGCGTCAGGGTGCTGATGTCCGGCCTCGACTATGAGCGCACGGTCCTCTCCGGCGGCCCGCTCGGGATCATGGCGGCCTGCATGGACGCGGTGGTGCCCTACATGCACGAGCGCAAGCAGTTCGGCCAGCCGATCGGCGACTTCCAGCTCATGCAGGGCAAGCTCGCCGACATGTACGCGACCTGGCAGGCCACGCGCGCCTATGTCTATGCGGTGGGGCGTGCCTGCGACCGCGCCGATCACGCACGCAGCTTGCGCAAGGATGCGGCGGCTGCGATCCTCTATTCCGCGGAGAAGGCGACGTGGATGGCGGGCGAGGCGATCCAGGCGCTTGGCGGGGTCGGCTACACCTCCGAATTTCCGGTCGGACGGCTCTGGCGCGACGCCAAGCTCTACGAGATCGGCGCGGGGACTTCCGAGGTCCGCCGCATGCTGATCGGCCGCGAATTGATGGCTGAGACGGCTTAAAACCTTCACGCAATTGGAATCAACATGCCGCTCCATTCCAGCATCGATACGTCTTCGTCGGACTTTGCGCGCAATTCCGAGGCCATGCGCACCCTCGTCGCGGATCTGCGCGAAAAGCTGAGCCAGGTCGCCGGCGGCGGCGGCGAGGTCTCGCGCAACCGCCACACGTCACGCGGCAAGATGCTGGCGCGGGAGCGCGTCGACCTCTTGGTCGATCCCGGCACCGCGTTCATGGAGCTGTCGCCGCTCGCGGCCTATGGCCTCTATGGCGGCGACGTGCATTCGGCCAGCGTTGTCACCGGGGTCGGGCGCATCGCGGGTCGCGAATGCGTGATCGTTGCCAACGATGCCACCATCAAGGGCGGCACCTATTATCCCATGACCGTGAAGAAGCATCTGCGCGCGCAGGACGTGGCGCGGCAGAACAGTCTTCCCTGCGTCTATATGGTCGATTCCGGCGGCGCCTTCCTGCCGCTGCAGGACGAGATCTTTCCCGACGAGCGGCACTTTGGCCGCATCTTCTACAACCAGGCGCAGATGTCGTCGCAAGGCATCCCGCAGATTGCGATCGTGATGGGCTCCTGCACGGCGGGCGGCGCCTATGTCCCCGCGATGTCGGACGAGAGCATCATCGTGCGCAATCAAGGCACCATCTTCCTCGGCGGGCCGCCGCTGGTGAAAGCGGCCACGGGTGAAGTGGTGACCGCGGAAGAGCTCGGCGGCGCCGACGTGCATTCGCGGCAGTCGGGTGTGACCGATCACTACGCTCAGAACGACGCGCACGCGATCGGCATTGCCCGCCGCATCGTCGGCACGCTGAAGCCATCCGTGCGACCGAACCTCAACATGCATCCGGCGCGTGATCCCTTGTTTGCGGCGGAGGAGATCTACGGCGTGGTGCCCGTCGACGGGCGCAAGCCGTTCGACGTGCGCGACATCATTGCGCGCGTGGTTGATGGCTCCGAATTCGACGAGTTCAAGAAGCTCTACGGCACGACGCTGGTGTGCGGCTTCGCTCACATCTGGGGTTTTCCGGTCGGCATCATCGCCAATAACGGCATTCTCTTCAGTGAAAGTTCGCTGAAGGGGGCGCATTTCATCGAGCTGTGCTGCCAGCGCGGCATTCCGCTGGTGTTTTTGCAGAACATCACCGGCTTCATGGTCGGCAAGAAATACGAGGCCGGCGGCATCGCGCGTGACGGCGCCAAGCTGGTGACGGCGGTCGCGACGGCGTCGGTGCCGAAATTCACCGTCGTGATCGGCGGCTCCTATGGCGCCGGCAATTACGGCATGTGCGGTCGCGCCTACTCACCGCGCTTCCTCTGGATGTGGCCGAACGCCCGCATCTCGGTGATGGGCGGCGAGCAGGCCTCGATGGTGCTGAGCCAGGTCCGCCGCGACAATATCGAGGCCAAGGGCGACAGCTGGTCGAAAGAAGACGAAGATAAATTCCGCGAGCCGATCCGCGCGCAATATGAGAGCCAGGGTCATCCATATTATGCGACCGCGCGTCTTTGGGACGACGGCGTGATCGATCCGGCCGACACCCGCCTTGTGCTCGGTCTTGGCCTCTCGGCGGCGTCGAATGCGCCGATCGAGCCGACGAAATTCGGCCTGTTCAGGATGTGATGCGATGGACCGCTCAAAGCTCTACCGCCGTTTTCGCACCCTCCTGATCGCCAACCGCGGCGAGATCGCCTGCCGCGTGATCCGCACCGCGCGCGCCATGGGCCTGCGCACCGTCGCGGTCTATTCCGAGGCCGACCGCGACGCGATGCATGTCGCGCTCGCCGACGAGGCCGTACTGCTCGGACCCGCACGCGCTCGCGACAGCTATCTCAATGTCGAGCGGCTGATCGGGGCCGCGCGAAAGACCGGCGCGGAGGCGGTCCATCCCGGCTACGGCTTCCTATCTGAGAACGCCGAGTTTGCGCAGGCGTGCTTCGACGCCGGCCTGGTCTTCGTCGGCCCGACCGCCGCGATGATGACCGCGATGGGCTCGAAGTCCGGCTCCAAGACGCTGATGGAGAAGGCCGGCGTACCGCTGGTGCCCGGCTATCACGGCGAGGCCCAGGACGATGCGACGCTGGCGAAGGCGGCCGAGAAAGTCGGTTTCCCCATTCTGGTAAAGGCGTCCGCCGGCGGCGGCGGCCGTGGCATGCGCATCGTTCGCTCCGTGGATGAACTTGCGCCTGCAATCGTCAGCGCGAAGCGGGAAGCAAAAGCCGCGTTCGGCGACGACCGCATGCTGATCGAAAAATACGTCGATAACCCCCGCCATATCGAGGTGCAGATCATCGGCGATAGCCATGGCAATCTGCTCTCGCTGTTCGAGCGCGAATGCACGTTGCAGCGGCGGCACCAGAAGGTGATCGAGGAGGCGCCGTCGCCGACGCTCAATGCGGCCCAGCGCGAGACGGTCTGCGCCGCTGCGCGAAAGGCGGCCGGAGCCGTCAACTATGTCGGCGCCGGCACCATCGAGTTCGTCTCCGACGGCAAGGACGTGTTCTTCATCGAGATGAACACGCGCCTTCAGGTCGAGCATCCCGTGACCGAGCTGATCACCGGGATCGATCTGGTCGAGTGGCAGTTGCGGGTCGCCTTCGGCGAGGCGCTGCCGCTCAAACAAGATCAGATCAAGCTCAACGGACATGCGGTTGAGGCTCGGGTCTACGCGGAGAACCCGACCAAGAACTTCATGCCCTCGGTCGGCAAGATCTCGACCTGGCGGTTGCCCGCGGAAACCGGCGGCCTGCGCATCGACGCTGGCTATCGCGAGGGCGACGCCGTCTCGCCGTACTACGATGCGATGCTAGCGAAGATGATCGCCTGGGCGCCGACGCGTGATGTCGCGATCGAGCGGCTGAACCGCGGGCTTGAGGACTCAGACGTTCGCGGCATCGTCAGCAACATCCCGTTCCTGTCGGCGCTGATGACGCATCCGAAGGTGAGGGCGAACGCGATCGACACCGGCTTCATCGAGCGCGAGCTGGCGGTCCTGACGCAGGCACCGCCGGCGCCCGGCGAGCTCGAGCTCTGCGCCGCGGTGGCCGCTGTGATCAACAACGACCGGCAGGCTGCGCAGGCGGACGCGAATTCGCCCTGGCAAACCTTTGGCTGGATGCCGGTCGGCCGCCGCCAGCGCAACTTTACGTTCCGCGTTGGCCACGGACCCGAGCAGAAGGTTGTGCTGAACTACGGCAGCGGCCCGTCCACACTGGTGATCGGCGAACGCGAGCTTGCGTTTGCGATTGCGCCGCGGGACGGCGGCTTCGATCTGACCCTCGACGGCGTCAAATCGTCGGTCGCGGCCGTGATCGACGGCCATGAGCTGTATTTGCGCACGCGCAACGGCCGCTTCGACCTGCATTGGGTCGATCCGTTCGGCGGTGAGACCGAGGAGCAGGCCGGCGCGGACAAGATCGCAGCGCCCTTGCCGGGCACCGTCGTCGCCGTGCTGGCGGAGGAGGGGGCCAAGCTCGAGAAGGGCGCGCCGATCCTGACGCTGGAAGTGATGAAGATGGAGCAGACGCTGCGCGCGCCCTATGCCGGCGTGCTGAAGTCGATCAGATGCAAGGTCGGCGACATCGTCCAGGAGGGCATCGAGCTCGCCGTGGTCGAGCCTTCCGGAGAATGAGATGAGCGACCCCGTCCGCATCATCGAAATGGGGCCACGCGACGGCCTGCAGAACGAGAAGACGGCGGTCAGCGTCGAGGCCCGGATCGCCTTCATCGAGGCGCTGGTCGCGGCTGGCCTCAATACGGTCGAGGTCGGCGCCTTCGTCTCGCCCAAGGCGATCCCGCAGATGGCGAGCTCGGATGCCGTGCTGCGCGGCGTCAGCCATTTGACCGGTGCCGAATTCCACGTGCTGGTGCCGAACGAAAAGGGCTATGACGCCGCGTGCGCCGCGGGCGCCAAGATCGTCTCGGTGTTCGCCGCGGCTTCCGAAGGCTTTTCGCGGGCCAACATCAATTGCACGGTCGCGGAGTCCATCGAACGGTTCAAGCCGGTGCTGGCGCGCGCCAAGGCTGATGGTGTCAAGGTGCGCGGCTATATCTCCTGCGTGCTCGGCTGCCCCTTCGACGGCGAGATCAAGCCGAAAGCCGTCGCCGATCTCGCCACCTCGCTGTGGGAGCTCGGCTGCTACGAGATCTCGCTCGGCGACACCATCGGGGTCGGCACGCCTGATAAGGCGAAAGAAATGCTGCGCGCGGTCAGCGCCAACATCCCGCCCGCCAATCTCGCGATGCATTTCCACGACACCTACGGCCAGGCGCTCGCCAATCTGTATGCCGGCCTGGAGGAGGGCGTCCGCGTCATCGACGCCGCCGCGGGCGGCCTCGGCGGCTGCCCCTACGCGCCGGGCGCGACCGGCAACGTCGCGACCGAGGACGTCGTCTACATGCTCGAGGGCATGGGAATCAGGACCGGCGTTGATATGGAGAAGCTGCTGGCTGTCACGAACGAGATGAGTCGCGTGCTCGGCAAACCGCCCGTGAGCCGCGTGGCGTCCGCACTGAATGCAAGGAAGAAGCGGGCAGCTTCGTAGGGTGGGCAAAGGCGCATAGCGCCGTGCCCACCATCTTTCCACGATTTCGATCTCAGTGGTGGGCACGCTTCGCTTTGCCCACCCTACGTGCGCTCAGGCTGCCTTCAACCCAACATCGGGCAGGCGCGGCCGGCTCTTGAGCGCCTTGGCCATCATCGCCTCGACCTCGGCCTTCTCCTGCGGCAGCAGCGCGAGGCGGGGCGGGCGGGTCAGCGCGGTGCCGCGGCCCATGATGTGCTCGCACAGCTTGATGCACTGGACGAGGTCCGGGCGTGCGTCGAGATGCAAGAGCGGCATGAACCATTCGTAGAGCGGCATCGCCTCGGCATAGCGTCCGGCCTTGGCCAGGCGAAACAGCGTCTCGCCCTCGCGCGGAAAGGCGTTCGACATGCCGGACACCCACCCCACGGCACCCATGGCGATGCTCTCGACGATGACGTCGTCGAGGCCGGCGAACAGCACGAAGCGATCGCCGACCATGTTCCTGGTGTCGATGAAGCGTCTTGTGTCGCCGGAGGAATCCTTGAAGCAGACGACGGTCTCGACGTCGGCGAGCGTGGCCAGGATGTCGGGGGTGACGTCGTTCTTGTAGATCGGCGGATTGTTGTAGAGCATCACCGGCAGGTCCGTCGCGGTGGCGACGGCGCGGAAATGCGCGGCGGTCTCGTGCGGCTTGGACGAATAGACCAGGGCCGGCATCACCATCACGCCGTCGATGCCGACGCGCGCGGCCTCCTTCGCGGTTTCGACTGCGAAGGCCGTGGTGAATTCGGCGATGCCGCACAGCACGGGCACGCGGCCGGCCGCAACGGATTTCGCCGTCTCCATGATAGCGACCTTCTCCTTGCGCTCCAGCGAGGTGTTCTCGCCGACCGAGCCGCAGACGATCAGGCCGGAGACGCCATCACGGATCAGTCCGTCCATCACCTTCGCGGTCGCGTCGATGTCGAGCGAGAGATCGTCGTGGAATTGCGTGGTGACGGCCGGGAAGACGCCCTCCCAGGAAACGCGGCGGCTCATGATTTGACTCCGAGTGGATTTGGCCGGCGGGGGGCTGGATCCGCCGGGGTTCTTGGAAGGGGATGGCGGTTGGGGTCAGAGCGTGGCGCCGACCTTGCGCAGCTCGGTGAGGACGGGCGCCTTCGGCAGCCAGATCTTGTCGAACTCGGCAATGACGGCTTCGGTATCGCCGGCCGGCACCTGGCGGATCGGGATCGGGGCATTGCGGAAATTCTCGATCAGCGCGGGCTCGTTGGAGGCCAATTCGTCGATCTGCGCGTCCAGGGTCGACTTGACGGTCTTGGCGATCAGCTCGCGGTCGGCGGCGGGGAGCGACTGCCAGACCCGGCCCGAGACCACTGCGGCCATCGGCATGAAGACGGCGTTCATCTGCAGGATCACCTTCGACACCTTGTCGAAGCGCTGGTTCCAGGAGAATTCGAGATCGGCCTCGAGGCCGTCGACCTGGCCGTTCGCCATCGCGTCGAACACCTGCGGCGTCGGGATCGGCGTTGGCGCGGCGCCGAGCGAGGAATAGAAGTCGCGATAGACGGGGGTCGGATTGATGCGCAGCTTCATGCCCTTGATGTCGGCGAGCGAAGTCAGGTCCTTCGAGGAGAATACCGCCCGCATGCCGGTGATGCCCCAGCCGAGCCCGATCGTTCCGGTCTCCTGCGGCAGCACCTCGAACAGCTTCACCGCCGCCGGATGCCGTACGAATTTCGCCACTGCGGGCGTCGAGCGGACGATGTAGGGCGCATTGATCGCTGCAACGTGCGGCACGCGCGAGCCGAGCTCTGCGGCCTGGATGAAGCCCATGTCGAGCGCGCCGGACTGCAACTGTTGCATCATCGCGGGCTCGTTGCCGAGCTGGCCGGAGTGAAACACGGTCAGGGTCAGGCGGCCGTTGGTCGCCGCCTTGAGATCTTCACCGAATTTGAGCGCAGCCTTGTTCCAGGAATGGCCGTTCGGCGTAATCAGGCCGAGACGGAATTCCTTGGCTTGGGCGAGCGCCAGCGACGGCGCAAACACCGATGCGGCGGCGCTGGCAGCGAGAAAGCGGCGGCGTGAAAGCGGCATGGTCGGGCTTCCTTTTGGACGGGCCTATTTGATCAGGATCAGCGAGAGTGACGGATAGAGCGAGAGCAGCACCAGCAGGACGCAGGAGATGACGAAGAACGGCAGCGTCACCATGAACATCTTGCCGGGCTTGGCGCCGGTGACAGCGGCCGCGACGAAGAAGCAGAGCCCGACCGGCGGCGACAACAGGCCGAGCACGAGGTTGATCACCACCACGACGCCGAAATGCCTGGGATCGATGTGATAGACGTCGGTTGCAACAGGCAGCAAGATCGGCACCGTCATGATCAGGCCGGGAATGCCGTCGATGACGGTGCCGATCACCAGCAGGATGACATTGCAGATCAGCATGAAGCTGATCGGGTCCTTGGCGGCCGTCTGGATCCAGGCGGCGGTTTCCTGCGGCACCTTGCCGAAGATCAGCACCCAGGAGAACACCGCCGCGGCGGCCACCAGGAACAGCACGATCGCCGAATAGATCGCGCTGCGCAGCATCATCTGCGGCAACTGCGAGAATTCGAACTCCCTGGTCCAGAACTTTCCGACCAGGGCTGCGGCAACGGCGCCGACGGCGGCGGATTCCGTGGCGTTAGCGAGGCCGCCGAGGATGGTGCCGACGATGACGATCGGGATCAGCAGGGTGGGCGAGGTCCGCAGGATCGTCGCCACGCGCTGCCGCGGCGTCTGATAGTCGGCGCGCGGATAGTTGTAGACGTATCCCATCAGCGCAATGACGACACAAAACATCACCGTGAGGATCACGCCGGGCACGATGCCGGCGATCAGCATGTCGCTGACCGAGACCTGCGCGAGCACGCTGTAGACCACGAACATCACCGAGGGCGGAATGATCGGACCGAGCATGCCGCCATAAGCGGTCAAGCCTGCCGCGAAGGTCTTGTCGTAGCCCTTCTTCTCCATCTCCGGCACCATGATCTGGGCCATGATCGCGACCTGTGCGGTCGCTGACCCCAGGATCGAGGAGATGAACATGTTGGCGAGGATGTTGACATAGGCGAGCCCGCCCTTGAGCGAGCCGACGAAGGCCATCGCCATGTCGACGATGCGCCGCGTGATGCCGCCGCCGTTCATGATCTCGCCGATCAGGATGAAGAGCGGGATCGCGATCAGGCCGTAGCTGTCGACGCCGCCGAACAGCTGCAGCGGATAGGACTGGAACAGCACCGGATTGCCGGACGCCGCGATGTAGACCAGGCCGGCGAGACACAGGCAGAGACCGATCGGCACGCCGACCAGCATGATCGCGAGGAAGGCTGCCGACGTGATCATCAGTTGACCCCGTCGAGCTCGGAGAGCGCAAAGCCCTTCGGTGGCGTGCGCGGGACCAGTTCGAGATCTTCCAGCAAATTGGCGAGACCATGCACGGTCATCGAGACCGCGAAAATAGGCAGCGTCAGATAGAGCACCCAGGTCGGCCAGTTCAGCGTCTGGGTATGCTCCGTGTAGAGGAAATTGAAGGTCTCGGCTGCCAGCTTGCGCCCGTCGAAACCGGCGCGGGCAAGGCCAATCGGGTCCATCCAGAGCGCGCAGGTGACAATCAGGGCGAGGCCGAACACGACGACGAGGCCGGTCGAGATCACCTTCGCGATCTTCTGGGCGCGGGGCGAGAGACGTTCCGTCAGCATCGTCACCGCGAAATCGAGCCGCAGCCGCGTCATCGCGGAGGCGCCGACGAAGGTCAGCCAGACCACGCAATAGACCGCGGATTCGTCGATCCAGTAGATCGGGAAATGCGAGTAGCGGGTGACGACGTTGACCAGGATCAGGGCGGTGAGCAGGTACATCAGGCCCATCAATGCGATCCGCTCGACGGCGAGCAGGGCGCAGGAGGCGCGGACGACCATGCGTCGAACGCTGAACGCGCGCGTGGCCGGCATCGTCTGCTCGATCATGAAGAGGCCCCATTGCCCGCAAGATTTGTCGTGCGATGGCCGAATGTATAATTTATACATTTTGGCTGTCAAATGGAATCGCGGATTGCGTCGAAGGCGTGCACGCGCTTTTTGCGGGGACGCGATGACCTCAACATGCAAGACAGGGACCGTTCCGGCCGGCCGAGTCGGAGAGGAACGGAAGATCGGATGAAACTGCCTCTGAAGCATCGCACCCTGTCGGCTGCGATCGTCGACCAGCTCCGGCAAGCAATCCTCGACGGGACCTATCCGGCCGGATCGCAACTGCGCCAGGATGCGCTCGGCGAGGCCTATGGCGTCAGCCGTATCCCCGTGCGCGAGGCGCTGTTTCAGCTCGAAGCGGAAGGCCTGGTGCGGATCGTTCCGCAGAAGGGCGCCATCGTCTCCGAGCTGTCACTGGACGAGATCAACGACGTCTTCGACCTGCGCCGGATCCTGGAGCCGCGGCTGCTGGCGCACTCGGCTCCCCGGTTCACGGCGGAGGATTTCGCAGGGCTCGACGACATCCACAAAAGCTTCGAGAAGGCGATCAAGGCCCGCAACGTCAGCGAATGGGGGCAGCTCAATGCCGACTTCCACATGGCGCTCTACATCCACGCGCCGCAGCCCCGCACCCGGGCGATCGTGCTGTCACTGCTCCAGACCAGCGACCGCTACACGCGGCTTCAGCTCTCCAACACCAAGGCGATGGGCACGGCGGAGAAGGAGCATGCCCATCTGATCGCGCTCTGCCGCGCGCAGAAGGTCGAGGAGGCCTGCCGGTTTTTGGAGCGTCACATCGAAGCCGTGCGCAAGGATCTGTTGCAGGTGGTGGGTGGCGGCGCGATCGCGCCGAAGTCGCGGCGGAAGCGCGAGTCGTAATCGACGCGCTGGTAGGGTGGGCAAAGCGAAGCGTGCCCACCACTTTTCGCGGAAGCACAGAGAGGTGGTGGGCACGGCGCTGCGCGCCTTTGCCCACCCTACAGCACTTGCGATTGCCGCTACCTGCTCCCGTCCGGCCCCATCACCAGGTCCGGCAGTGCGGTCGAGATGCCCGGCACAAAGCACAGCAGCAGCACCGCGAGCATCATCAAGAGCACGAAAGGAAGCGTGCCCCAGATCACCTCGCGCAGGGGAATGTCCGGCGCGACGTTGCGGATGACGAAGATGTTGAGCCCGACGGGTGGATGGATCAGTCCCATCTCCATCACGATGGTCATGACGACGCCGAACCAGATGATGTCGAAATTGGCGGCACGGAGCGGCGGCAGGATGATCGGCGCGGTCATGAGAATAATCGAGACCGGCGGCAGGAAGAAGCCGAGCACGACGACCATGACGAGGATCGCGAACAAGAGGCCCCAGCGCGGCAGATGCATCGCGACGACGGATTCGGCGGCCGATTGCGAGATGTGCAGATAGCTCATCACGTAGGAATAGAGCAGCGACATGCCGATGATCATCATCAGCATGGTCGATTCCCGGATCGTCGATTTCAGGATCGGGGCGAGGTCGCTCGGCCGCCACACGCTGTAGATCGCCGCGATCAGCGCCAGCGCCAGGAGACCGCCGAGGCCGGCAGTCTCCGACGGCGTGGCGTAGCCGCCATAGAGCGCGATCATGACGCCGGTGAGCAGCAGCACGAAGGGGATTACGCGTGGCAGCACGCTGAAGCGTTCCGCAAGCGTGTACTCGTCGCGGGCGAGGATCGCAGCTTCCGGCCCGCCGTTCTTGTAGATCGCTTCGGCCGCGGCGTATTCCTGGCGGAAGCGGATCACGGCGTAGACGCCGAACAGCGAGACCAGCAGCAGGCCGGGCCCGATGCCGGCGAGGAACAGCCGTCCCAGCGATTTTTCGGCGGCGACCGCAAACAGGATCATGGTGATCGACGGCGGGAGCAGAATGCCGAGCGTGCCGCCGGCGGCGATGATGCCCGCGGCAAAACCACCGGAATAGCCGCGCTTGCGCATCTCGGGGATGCCAGCCGAGCCGATTGCCGAGCAGGTCGCGGGCGAGGAGCCCGCCATCGCCGCAAACAGCGCGCAGGCAAACACATTGGCGACGCCGAGGCCGCCGGGGACGCGGTGCAGCCAGGCGTGCAGAGCCGAATAGAGATCCTGGCCCGCGCGAGACTTGCCGATCGCGGCGCCCTTCAGGATGAAGAGCGGGATCGACAGCAGCGTGATCGAGGCCATTTCCTCGTAGACGTTCTGCGTCACCGTATCGAGAGAGGCGGCGGGCATGTAGATGCCCATGAACACGACCGCGACCGCGCCGAGCGCGAACGCAATCGGCATGCCCGAAAACATCACGACCAGCGTCGCAATTCCGTATGCGAGGCCGATACCGAAAACGCTCATGAACGCCTGGCTCCAGCGAAAGGCAGCGCAAGCTGCACGAAGATCTGGACGCAGAGCAGGCTCATGCCGAACGCCATCAGCGAATAGGGGATGGCCAGCGGCGGCGACCACATCGAGTTCGAGACCTGGCCGTCGACATAGGCTTCATGCGCCAGCGTCCACGACTTCCAGGCGAAGAAAGCGCAGAACAGAAGCGTCACGGCGTCGACCAGCCACAGCCTGATCCGGTTCGCCAGCGGCGAGAGCAGGCCGACGAAGGCCTCGATGCCGATGTGACCGCGGTTCTGCTGTACGTAGGCGGCGGTCATGAAGGTGGCGCCGACCAGCAGGAACACCGCAGCCTCGTCCTGCCAGTAATTGGCGGCCTTGAACAAGGCGCGGCTGAGCACGCTGTAGCTCAGGATGGCGCAGGCGGCGATCAGCGCAATCGCGGCGAACACGACGATGATGTTGTTGAGGATGGCGAGACCGCGATCGATCGCCGCCGCAAGGCCAGTCCTTGCGGCAGCGTTGGCCTGGTCGTCACGATCCGGAAGCGGACCGTGGCTCATGCGGCGACGTCGGTCGCGAGCTTGAGCAGGTTGGCCGAGGTCGCGGTCTTGGCGCCGTAGTCTTTCCATGCGGTGTCGCGGGCGATGTCGCGCCACTTGCCGACGGTCGCGGCATCGAGCGCCGAGACCTTGGCGCCGGCCTTCTCGTAGACCTTGGCGACCTCGACGTCGTCGTCCTGCGCGCCCTTGCGGCCGAAGGCTTCGAGCTCGGTGCCGACCGCGAGCAGGACGTCCTGCTGGTTCTTCGGCAGCTTGTCGAAGATCGCCTTCGACATCATCAGCGGCTCGAGCATGAACCAGTAGGACGCGCCTGCGCCCGAGGTCAGCGATTTCGCGACCTCTTCGAGGCGGAACGAGATCAGGCTGGTTGAGGAGGTGATGCCGGCATCGCAGGCCCCCGTCTGCATCGCTGCGTAGATTTCGTTCGAGGGCACCGACAGCACGGATGCGCCGGCGGTCTGCAGCACCATGTCCATCTCGCGCGAGCCGCCGCGCACCTTGAGACCCTTGGCATCTTCGGGGGCCACGATCGGCTTGGAGCGGCTGGCGACGCCGCCGGCCTGCCACACCCAGCTGAGCAGGATGATGCCCTTGTCGGCGAGGAAGTCGGTCAACGCCTTGCCGACCGGCTCCTTCTTCCAGCGCATGCCCTGGTCGTAGGTGGTGACGAGGCCCGGCATCAGGCCGATATTGGTTTCCGGCAATTCGCCGCCGGCGTAGGGCATCGGGTAGAGGCTGATGTCGAGCGCGCCCTTGCGCATCGCGGAGAACTGCGCGTTGGTCTTGATCAGGGAGGAGTTCGGATAGATTTCGGCGGCGATGTCGCCGTTGCTGCGCTTGGCGACTTCGGCGGCGAACATGCGGCAGAGCCGGTCGCGGAAATCGCCCTTGTCAACGGTGCCGCCCGGGAATTGATGCGAGATCTTCAGCGTGGTCGCGGCATGCGCGGTGCCGGTGCTGAAACGGAGAATGGCGGGTGCGGCGACGGCGGTCGCGATCAAGTGGCGGCGCGTGAGCATGGTGTGATTCCCTTTGGACGTTTCTTGGACGGTTCTTGCTTGCTGTGATTTTGGGCGGGTCTTTGAGACCGTGCTGAGGCCCATCCTAGCCGGTCTTTCAGACAATGTTCTCTAGTCTGATAGTTCGAGACCGAATGCCGCGGCAAGTGTCGACCATGCTGCGTTGCACACCACTGGGTTTCTGCATCCGTCCAACGAAGGGGCGGCGGGGGCGCAGAAATTTATCAGCGGTCGCGTAACAACGCCCCGTGGCAATCCGTCGAGATCAGATAGCGGCGTCCGTCGCTGACAAACATCATCTCGAAGGGAAGACCAGTCATGACCATTCGTACCCGCATCGCGCTCGGCGTTTCGGCGGCCGTTCTCTCGCTCGGCCTCGCGCTGTCGCCGGCCGCCTTTGCCCAGGACAAGATGGGCAAGGATGACGGCATGATGAAAAAGGACACGATGTCCAAGGACGGCATGAAGAAGGACACCATGTCCAAGGACGACGGCATGAAGAAGGACACGATGTCGAAGGACGGGATGAAGAAAGACGACGGGATGATGAAGAAGCACTGATCTTCCATCGTCGAGGCGGCGCTTGCGACAGCCAGACGCGCGCCAAAAATCCGGGGGCGGTCACGTAGACCGCCCCCGGAGTATTGTTTCAGTCCAAATTCAATTGAACGTGACTTGCGAACGTTACTTGCGCTTCGCCTTGCGGGCGGCGTAGCGGGCGTCTCGCTTGGCCTTTTGATCGGCCTCGGCTTCGGCCGCCTTCGCGACGGCTTCTTCGGCTTCGCGGGCGATCCGCGCGGCCTCGAGCGCGGCAGCCTCTTCTTGAAGGCGCTTCTGCTCGGCCTTTTCCGTCTCGCGCGCAGCCTTTGCCTCGGCGCGCTTGGCCGCAAGGGCCTCGCGCTCCGCACGCTTCGCCACAACCGCGGGATCATCCGGCCCCGGCTGCGACTTGAATTTGTTCAAAAGGTTTTTGCGTGCTTCCTGTGCCGCCTTTTGCCGGTCGGAGAAGCCTGGTTCCCTAAATCCACTCATCGGCGAACCTTGTCATCCTCGCTTTCGATCCTACATCACTGCCTGTTGGTACGTCGGCTGGGCATAGCGGGCGCCGCGCGACGCAGATGCGTGTACATCGGCGCGCGCCGTGATGCCACCTATAATCGCAGCCGATCAGGTAGACGAAAATCGCCGCCCCCGACGATCTCTCGTAGCCCCGAAAAACTGCCGAATTGTGATGCCCCTCATAAGGGGCACCAGGGCGGCGCCTAGCGTCCCGCCTGGTATGAGACGCGGAGCACGGGCATGACGATCTCAAGACTGAGCCTGAAGGCGCTCGCAATCGCCGTCGCGGTGGCAGCCCTGGCTGGTGTCACGCTGCTCTTCGCCAGCCCGCAGCCGATCGAAAGTGCCGTCCTGGGTGCAGATTGGGAATGCACCCAGACTGCGTTTGTGCTCACGACCTGCGCACCGCGGGCCCAGCAGGCGATCCCGGCCGCCGAAACCTCGCGCAAGGAAGCGATCCGGCCGACGCGGGGCTAACCGGGAGAAGCTGGGCGGGATGTGACGCCACGCCGCAGAGGTGATAAAGCCCGCTCGCCCCGTGATCGGTCAGCCATGTCCAAGTCCGAAGCCAAGCCCGAGCCTAAGCCCAAACCGGGCGCGAAGCTCAAATCCCCTCCAAAACCTCAATCCGGTGACAACCGCCGCGGCGCCATCGCCGGCTTGATCATCGCGATTGTCATCCTCGGCGTCGGCTGGTGGCTCGCCCGCGATCTCACCTCCGCGAGCAAGATGCAGGACTGCCTGATGTCCGGGCGAAGCAACTGCAATGTGATCGAGCCGGCCCGCTAGAGGCACTCCAGAGCGGCCCGCGCGGACGAAAAAATGTCGTGATCTTAATCATTTGTAACGGGACTTGGCCGACCAAAGCAGGTCAGTCATGTCAGCCGGCATCAGCTCAGCGCGAGCCGAATCGTCTATCGCGCCAGGCATCACGGCCATCGACGGCAATCGAGAGAGTAGGGGGCAAGCACGCATGAGTGCGTCCAGTCGCATCAAGATCATCATTCCCTTGGTTTCGGCCATGTCATTGCTCGCCGTCCCGGCGCAGGCTCAGGACGCCCGGCCGCCGAGAGACGCCGCCCAGCCATCGCCCGGGCCGAGCGCAGGTGCGCCGCCGCAGAACATGCGCAAGGGGCCGCCGTCGCAGCAGGCTGCCCGGCCCGTGCTACAGCCCGGCGGCCAGCCTCACGCGGGCGGTCCGGGCTATGCAGGTTCTGGTCCGCGCAATGCCGGCGGTCCGCCGCCCGGACGCAATTACGCCAGGGGTCCCGCACCGGCGCGCGATTGGGGCGGACACACCTATCGCGGCCATCTCGCCTGGGATGGCGGACGCTGGCGCCACGAAGTCCACGACGGCCGCTCCGGCTGGTGGTGGGATGTGGGCGGCGCGCGGTATTATTATCCGCAGCGCATGGAAGGGCCTCCGGCCTACATCTCGGAGGATTATTACGATGACGTGCCTGTGGCCTACGCCCCGCCGCCGGTCGCCTACGAACCGCCGCCTCCGCCGCCGCCGGCGGATCCTGGTGCGAGCGCGCTTGGCGGCGCTATCGTCGGCGGCGTGCTGGGGGGCCTGATCTCGGGCAACGCCTCGGGCGCGGCCGCAGGCGCCGTGATCGGCGGTGCCACCGGGGCGATCGCCGGCGCGACGGCTGCTTCGCGCCCCGGCTACTATCTGGCCCAGGGCAACTGCTACTACCGCTATCCGAGCGGCCAGTATGTGCAGGCCGATCCCCGGGCGTGTTACTGAGCACTCCAGGCGAGACCTGAAGCGATGAGGCGGGCGAAAAGTCCGCCTCTTTTCGTTTTGCGCTGGCCGTCAGCTGGCCGGGAATTGATTCAAGGGGGATCGCCCGCGCGTCAGGACACCAGCCAGCTGAAGAACGCGATCGCGGCCCAGACCAGGCCTGCGATCCAGGCCAGCATCACGATGCCGATGGTCGCAAGATAAGCGATGCCGAGCGGGTCGGATCTTTCGCGTCGCGTCGGGACGGCAATTTCGGCTGCGGCTTCTTGCGTCATGACGGGAATATCTCCCATGCCTTCTCCCTCTCTGGGAGCGCTGAGAACTGTTTAGCGGATGCGCCGGGCGCCGGCTGTGACGCACTTCACAGATCGGTACGCACCAAGCCCACAATCGGGGCGGATCGTTCGACAGATGCGTGAGCTGGATCGCGTCGCAAATCCGTGTCGGGAGGCATTAACCCCGCAATCATACGGACGAAATTGCCACGCGCTTGTCCAGATCGTCCGGCTAGAATTGCTTCATGTGTACCAAGTACGATCCACAGCACGAAGCTGAGGCGGCGATGAAGCGCGCCGTGGCGGCCGATGGCCCCGACCGGCAACGTCTCATCGAGCTAGCCCTGGCCTGGCATCAACTCGCCCGCGACCGGCGCGAAGAGCGGACGGACTGAGCCCACGCTCTTACGACAATATCCGTATTCAAAGAAAAACCCCGTGCTCGGGGGGACGAGCACGGGGTTCTCGAGAGCCGATCGGGGCTGGCAAATCGGCGCCACTCGATAGCGAACGCGCTGATCGCAGGTTCGTTCCGCGCCCCCTCAATTCTTTTCGCGCGAAGATCATGAAGGGCGACCGGGGGAGGGCGTCTTGCCGATGGAACGTCGGTTCCCCGCCGACGTTGAGCCGCTATGACCGATCCCGAGTTGCGCGCACAGTCCTTCGAGATTGCCTGGAAGTATCTCGACCAATCCGGCCTGCTTACCGGCGAGCGCAGGGACGCGGCCCGGTTCATCCTGAACAGGATCGACCGCATGATGTTGGGTGGCGAGAGGCGACGATTGCTGCTGTCCAACGCCGCGATCGATGCCTACCGCTTCCGGCCCGTGCTCGTGCCGCTCGAGGCCTGACGCGAGCCGTCGAAACGCGACGTTAAGACTCGTTCGGGCGACGATTTTCCGATCGCGATTCGTTTCGGAGAACGAAGCGGAGCAGGACCGTGAACAAACAAAAAGTCCCCGAGGGGACTTGCTGGCTCAGGCTGCTTCCGACTTCGGCACCGCGTCGGCATTGACCGAAAGCTTGACGACACCGCCTTCGACGGCACCCACATATTTCGTGTCGATGTAATGATGATGGTCCTT
The DNA here is from genome assembly GCF_040548605.1 of Bradyrhizobium sp. JR4.1. Classification (NCBI taxonomy): domain Bacteria; kingdom Pseudomonadati; phylum Pseudomonadota; class Alphaproteobacteria; order Hyphomicrobiales; family Nitrobacteraceae; genus Bradyrhizobium; species Bradyrhizobium sp. JR4.1. The sequence goes on along the minus strand of NZ_JBEPRY010000003.1, from coordinate 345,498 downwards.
GTGACCTTCCGGGCTGTCCTTCCGCGTCAGCTTGATGCGGTTGCCCTCGACGCGGTCGACGGTGCCGACATGTGCGCCGTCCTTGCCGATGATCTTCATGTGCTCTCTGATCTCGCTCATGATGTTCTCCTTGTGCAGTGTCAACGGCGAGGACCGGTCTTCGTTGCAAGGATGAGCGCGGCCGACTGTTTGGAGCCAATGCGTTCGCCGAACGTTGAAAGGCCGTCGCAATTGCCAAGACCACCTTCGTCAAGATCCGCATGGAGACCTCCGAGGCCTATCTCGAACGAAAGCACAGGGAAATCGGGCTGCTGAACGATTGCCTGAGGAGCCCGCTGCATTTGGCTCGGCCGCAATCGGTCGACGAGGTCGTGGTCTCCAAGTTTCAGCTCGCCGCCGCGCTACGCGCGGAGCATGCGCTCCAGGACTGGAAGGCGACGGAGACCGCCTGGTCGCACGCGGCGTCTCCCAGGAGCGGTCCGTTCGTGTTCAGCTACGATTATCAGCGCGCGGACCTCAAGGTGCGTGGTCCCTCGTTCTACGAACTCGAGCGGAGCTGCGGGAGCGAGGCGATCTATACCGCATCCGGCATGGCCGCGATCTCCGCGCTGCTGCTCGCGTCCGCACGAATCATCGGCAAGGCAGACGTCGTGGTGCTGCCGGGCACCTACGGCGAGACACTGGAGCTGATCGAGAGCCTCGTCCCCCATTTGCGGCTTGTCACCGCCAGACTCCCGCTGGGCGAAGCGTTCGCTGCGGCAGCCTCGCCACGGTTTCTCCTGCTGGATTCGTGCGCCCCTGCCGGGGCGTTCGAGGCGGCTTTGTGTTGCGACGGTTCGGGGCTCGATCTGTTGATTTTCGACACGACATGCTTCGCCGGTAGATCGGGGCGCATCCGGCGCGTTCTGAGATGGGCCGCGCGATGGGACATTCCGGTCGTGTTGGTGCGAAGCCACAACAAGCTGGATTCGCTCGGGGTGGAATACGGCCGGCTCGGCTCTGCCGTATTCGTGCATTGGAGCCGGAAAGACCTGAATGCAGGCCAGCTGCTGTCCGAGAGCCTGGCGGCGGAAACCGGCAATGCCGTCCGGCTTCTCGGTGGCGCGGCGTTGCCGGCACACTTCCCGCCATTCGTGGGCTCAGCGGGCTATTGGGCCCTGACGAAAAAACGCGTCGCGGCGATCCTGCGCAACGGTCGCCACACGGCGCGATATTTCGCCGCCGAGCTCGGTTCGCTCTCGGCCGAGCTGCATTTCACCCACGGCCTCTATGTCACGCTTCGCGGCAGGCGCGCCCTCGATGAGGCGACCGCGCGGCAGGCCGCCGAAGACATGAGCCGCGACCTCAGCGGCAAAGGCTTCCCCATTCGTCACGCCGGCAGCTTTGGTTTTGATTTCGCGGCGACCGAGTGGTTTCACGACGCGACTACGGATCGGTACAGCGTCCGGGTGGCGGTGCCGGATCTGCCGACCGAGTCGTGGAAGGATCTCGCGGCGGCAATTGCCGGGTGGTGGGCGCGACATCAGGGCGACACTGAAGAGTGAGTGCGGTGCAAGGCCATGACAGAGCGACCGAAAGCGTTTCCTTACAGGGAATGCACGTGGCATGTTTCAGACGAACAGTCCCAGCAATGGCTTGCGGTGCTTGAAAAGACGGGTGCAGCCAACGTCCGAGCGCGCCTAGCCCAGACCGACGCGGCATCCGCAGGAGCGACTGCGATCGGAACCGCGCCCGTCATGACGATCGGGTTCGCCCAGGAATGGCTGAACTGGAAAGAAAATCAAAAATCCGAGGCGGATATCGAACGGCACGAGCGGCAGATCTGGTGGACTCGGACCGCGGCAATCGCCGCATCGGTCGCCGCCTTGAGCGCACTGTTCGGCTGGATTTGGACGATCTTCATCCGGGGGAATAATGGCCTGTAACAAACATGATTGTTACATTGCGCATACATCCGCGAGACGAGCGGCGACAAACTGCGCTGTTTCAATCGATCGCCAGGCATTCTTCCACGGCCGGCTTCTGGTGGCCGCGACGTGCCCACGCCTGAACGGCGAAGGCGAGTTGGTGCTGACTCGCCGCCGCGTCCGCGATGGAGGCCCGCGCCGTCGCGATGGGCTTTGTGATCACCCCGGAGTTCACGACTCCCGCGTCAACTGCCAGGAACGATATTGCCACAACCGCCACCGCAGATGCGATGGCCATTCTCGTCAAGTCGGATAGTGGCATCAAAGTCCTTATCGGGCGTACGTCGCTCGGCGGATAGATAGGGCTCGTTTGCCTGGATCAAAGCCCGGACCGAGGCGTCCCACGCGTTCGTGAAGGACGGTGGATTCTGCAGGCGCGCGTCGTAGACCGGGCTAACGATGAGCGCCGGTGTATCGAGTCAGCGTGCGCCGGACGATGTCCCCGTCCGATGAGACTGAATATGGCGATCCCGGCAGGAATCGAACCTGCAACCCTCAGAGTAGAAATCTGATGCTCTATCCAGTTGAGCTACGGGACCGTCTTGAGCCGCCCTGGTTGGGGCCGGCTGTTCATCTACCATGCCATTATGAAAAATATCGTCTTTCGCCAAGCCTGAACCGAACCGTTTTCCTCGAAGCCGCGACAAAGCGGAACGGTGGGGTGTCAGGGTGCCGGGTTGAGCGGCAGCGGACTGGACGATGGATCACATCGCCGGGAACGCTGGCCAGCTTCCGGGACACGGCCGCCGGACGACTGGTCGGGTATTGCTGCGCCATCAGGACGGCGTGCGCGGCGGTAGCTTGATCGGTCTCCTCTGGGCGTGCCTTGTCATGGCGAATGCGACGGTTTGCACCTTTGGTTCCATCGCCTTGAGTCGGTCACCTTTCCGCGCATTTCATGCGACAAGCGGCGTTCGTCCGCGATTTCCGGGAGTCCATCCATGATCGGTCTTGTTCGCGCCGTCACACTCTGCGCCACGCTGGCGTTCGGCCTTAGCGTAGCGCAGGCCGCCGACAAAGCCTTCAAGCGGGACGACCTCGCCGATTCCGCGATCAAACTGGAGGCGCAGATCAAGGGCGAGGCGGGGCCGGTCGCCAAGAGCGGCGCGAGCTTACGCACCGACGCCGATGCTGCCTTCCGGCGCAACGACTATCGCACCGGCCTGTCGGTGCTCGGCCAGATCGCGGCGACCACGCCGGAGGACGCCGGCAACTGGCTGCGCCTGGCGAAAGTCATCTTCCAGATCACGCCCAAGAGCTCGAGCGAGCAGACGTTTCTGGTGGAGCGCGCCTCGACTGCCGCCTACATCGCCTACCAGCGCGCCGGCAATGCGGGCGAGGAGGCCGATTCGCTCGCGGTGCTCGGCAAGTCGCTGTCCGAACGCAAGCTGTGGCGGCCAGCGCTGGATGCACTGCGGCTGTCGCTCGACATGCGCGAGGTCGCCGACGTCCGGGGCCAGTACGAGAAGATGCGCGACGAGCACGGGTTTCGGTTGCTCGACTACACCGTGGACTCGGACTCCGCCAGTCCGCGCGCCTGCTTCCAGTTCTCGGAGGAGCTGGCAAAACGCACCGATTTCGCGCCGTACCTCGCGCTGGCGGGCCAGGACAAGCCGGCTTTGTCGGCCGAGGGCAAGCAGCTCTGCGTCGATGGGCTCAAGCACGGCGAGCGCTACAACATCAATCTGCGCGCCGGCCTGCCGTCCACCGTGAAGGAAGGCCTGCCGAAATCGGCCGAGTTCAACGTCTATGTGCGCGACCGCAAGCCCTTCGTGCGCTTCACCAGCCGCGCCTATGTGCTGCCGAGGACGGGCCAGCGCGGCATTCCCGTCGTCAGCGTCAACACGCCAGCCGTCAACATCAACGTGTTCCGGATCGGCGACCGCAATCTGATCAACACGGTGGTCGACAGCGATTTCCAGAAGACTCTGTCGAAATACCAGCTCAGCGATCTCGGTGGCGAGCGCGGCGTCAAAGTCTGGACCGGCGAGCTCGCGACCGCGATGACGCTCAACCAGGACGTCACCACGGCGTTCCCGGTCGACCAGGCGCTGGGCGAGCTCCAGCCCGGCGTCTATGTGATGACGGCCGCAGCCAAGGGGCCGGGCTCGGACGACGACTACCAGCTCGCCACCCAATGGTTCATCGTCTCCGATCTCGGCGTCACGGCCTATTCCGGCAATGACGGCATCCATGTCTTCGTGAATTCGCTGGCCTCGACCGATCCCGTCGGCAAAGCCGAGGTGCGACTGGTCGCGCGCAACAACGAGATCCTGGCCACCCGCAAGACCGATGAGAGCGGCCATTTGCTGTTCGAGGCGGGGCTTGCGCGCGGCGAGGGCGGCCTGTCGCCGGCGATGCTCACCGTGACCGGTGAGAAGGCCGACTATGCTTTCCTCAGCCTCAAATCCTCTGCCTTCGACCTGTCGGACCGCGGCGTTTCGGGCAGGGCCGTGCCTGTGGGCGCCGACGCCTTCGTCTATGCCGAGCGCGGCGTCTACCGCTCCAGCGAGACCGTCTATCTCACCGCGCTGTTGCGGGACGGGCAGGGCAACGCCGTTACCGGCGGGCCGATGACCCTGGTGATCGAGCGCCCCGACGGCGTCGAATATCGCCGCGCCGTGCTGTCCGACCAGGGCGCCGGCGGGCGCACCTTGTCCGTGCCGCTCAACTCGGCCGTCCCGACCGGGACCTGGCGGGTGCGCGCCTTCACCGATCCAAAGGGCTCTTCGGTCGGTGAGACCACTTTCATGGTCGAGGACTACGTCCCTGATCGGATCGAATTCGACTTGTCTGCCAAGGACAAGCTGATCAAAGCTAACGCTCCAGTGGAGCTTAAGGCGGACGGTCATTTCCTCTACGGCGCGCCGGCCTCGGGGCTGGCGCTCGAAGGCGACATGCTGGTCGCGCCCGCGTCCGAGCGGCCGGGCTTCGCCGGTTACCAGTTCGGCGTCGCCGACGAGGAGACCACCTCGAACGAGCGCACGCCGCTGGAAAACCTGCCCGAAGCTGACGCCAACGGCGTTGCGACCTTCCCGGTCACGCTCGACAAGCAGCCGGCCTCGACGCGGCCGCAGGAGGCGCAGATCTTCGTCCGCATGGTCGAGACCGGCGGCCGCGCCGTTGAACGCAAGATCGTGCTGCCGGTCGCGCCTGCTGCCGCCATGATCGGCATCAAGCCGCTCTTTGGCGACAAGAACGTCGCCGAGGGCGACAAGGCCGAGTTCGACGTCGTGTTCGTCTCGCCCGAGGGCGAGAGGCTACGCCGCGACGGCCTGCGCTACGAGCTCCTGAAGATGGAGTCGCGCTACCAATGGTATCGCCAGAGCAATTACTGGGAGTACGAGCCGGTCAAATCGACCTCGCGCGTCTCTGACGGCGACGTGACCGTCGCCGCGGACAAGCCGTCGCGGATTTCGCTGACCCCAAAGCCCGGCCGCTACCGGCTGGACGTGAAGTCGAACGATGCCGACGGCCCGGTGACCTCGGTACAGTTCGACGTCGGCTGGTATTCCGACGGCAGCGCCGACACGCCGGACCTCCTGGAGACCTCGATCGACAAGCCGCAATACGCCTCGGGCGATACGATGACCGTGTCGGTCAACGTCCGCAGCGCCGGCAAGCTGACGGTCAACGTGCTCGGCGATCGGCTGCTGACGGCGCAGACCATCGACGTCAAGGAAGGCACCGCCCAGGTGAAGCTCCCGGTCGGAAAGGACTGGGGCACTGGCGCCTATGTGGTGGCGACGCTGCGCCGTCCGCTCGATGCAGCCGCGCAACGCATGCCAGGCCGGGCGATCGGACTCAAATGGTTCGGTATCGACAAACAGACCCGCACGCTCCAGGTGAAGCTGACCCCGCCGGCGCTGATCCGGCCGAATGGGTTGCTGAAGATCCCCCTCAAGCTCGACGGGCTCAATCCGGGCGAGGACGCCAAGATCGTCATCGCCGCGGTCGACGTCGGCATCCTCAACCTCACCAATTACAAACCGCCGGCGCCGGACGACTATTATCTCGGCCAGCGCCGCCTGAGCGCGGAGATCCGCGATCTCTATGGGCAACTGATCGACGGCATGTCGGGCACGCGCGGTCAGATTAAGTCCGGCGGTGACGCCGGCGCGGCCGAATTGCAGGGCTCGCCGCCTGCGCAGAAGCCGCTCGCGCTCTATTCGGGCATCGTCACGGTTGCCGCTGACGGCACCGCGGAAATCAGCTTCGACATTCCGGAGTTCGCCGGCACCGCGCGCGTCATGGCGGTGGCGTGGACCGCGACCAAGCTCGGTCGCGCCAACACGGACGTGGTGATCCGCGATCCTGTCGTGCTCACCACGACCCTGCCGCGCTTCCTGCTCAACGGCGACCACGGTACGGTCAATCTCGAGATCGACAATGTTGAAGGGCAGGCCGGCGATTACGTCATCAACGTGAAGACGGGCGGACCGGTGAAGATGACCGGCAATCCCGCAACCACGGTGAAGCTCGCCGCCAAGCAGCGGAACTCCTTCTCGCTCGCCATCGACGCGACGGCGGCGGGGCAGGCGACGCTCGACGTCGACATCAAGGGGCCGAACGGGCTTGCACTCGCGCGCCACTATGCGCTCGACGTCAAGGCGGCGACGCAGGTGCTGGCGCGGCGCTCGATCCGGACGCTGGCGAAGGGCGAGAGCCTGACGCTGACGTCTGATATGTTCGCCGACCTCGTGCCGGGCACCGGCAGCGTCTCGGTCTCGGCGAGCCTGTCGACCGCGCTCGATGCGGCGACGATCCTGAAAGCGCTCGACCGCTATCCCTATGGCTGCTCGGAGCAGATCACGAGCCGTGCGATGCCGTTGCTCTATGTCAACGATCTCGCCGCGGGCGCGCATCTCGCCATGGACACCGAAGTCGACCAGCGCATCCGCGACGCGATCGAGCGGCTTTTGGCCCGCCAGGGCTCCAATGGCTCGTTCGGACTGTGGTCGGCGGGCGGCGACGATGCGTGGCTCGACGCGTACGTGACCGACTTCCTGACCCGCGCCCGCGAAAAGGGCTTTGTGGTCCCGGATGTGCTGTTCAAGACCGCGCTGGATCGTATCCGCAACTCGGTCGTCAACGGCAACGAGCCGGAGAAGGACGGCGGCCGCGATCTCGCTTACGGCCTCTATGTGCTCGCGCGGAACGGCGCGGCGCCGATCGGCGACCTCCGCTATCTCGCCGACACCAAGCTCTCCAACCTCGCAACTCCCATCGCGAAATCGCAGCTCGCCGCGGCACTCGCGCTGGTCGGTGACCGCAACCGCGCGGAGCGCGTTTACGGAGCCGCGCTCGACAGTCTCGCGCCAAAACCCGTGCTGGAGTTCGGCCGCACCGACTACGGCTCGCAGCTTCGCGATGCCGCAGCGCTGGTGTCGCTTGCCAGTGAAGGCAATGCCCCGAAGGCGACGCTGACGCAGGCAGTGTCGCGAGTCGAGACTGCGCGCGGGCTGACACCCTATACCTCCACGCAGGAGAATGCGTGGCTGGTGCTGGCGGCACGCGCGCTCGCCAAGGAGAACCTGTCGATGGAGGTCGACGGCCAGCCGGTCAAGACCGCGCTGTACCGCAGCTACAAGGCGGCGACCCTGGAGGGCAAGCCGCTGAAGATCACCAACACCGGCGATGCGCCGGTGCAGGCCGTGGTCTCTGTGTCGGGTTCGCCGGTGACGCCGGAGCCCGCGGCATCGAACGGCTTCAAGATCGAGCGCAGTTTCTTCACGCTCGACGGCAAGCCCGCCGATATCAGCAAGGTGAAGCAGAACGACCGCTTCGCCGTGGTGCTGAAGATCACCGAGGCCAAGCCCGAATACGGCCACATCATGGTGTCCGATTATCTTCCGGCCGGCCTCGAGATCGACAATCCGAAACTGGTGTCGTCGGGCGACAGCGGCACGCTGGGCTGGATCGAGGACGGCCAGGAGCCCAAGGATACCGAGTTCCGCGACGACCGCTTCACGGCGGCCGTCGACCGGGCCTCGGATTCCAAGGCGGTCTTCACGGTGGCCTATGTCGTCCGTGTGGTCTCGCCCGGCAAATACGTGCTGCCGCAGGCCTATGTCGAGGACATGTACAATCCCTCGCGCTACGGCCGCACCGGGACGGGCACCGTCGAGGTGCGGGCGGCGAAGTGAGTGGTGAGGGGATGAGCGACAAGGAGCCACATGCTCCGCCGTCATGCCCGGGCTTGTCCCGGGCATCCACGGACTTTTGTGCGAGGGGCAAGGACGTGGATGGCCGGGACGAGCCCGGCCATGACCGAGCGCGGAGCTGGGACCTGCATGTCCTCTCCGCGCTGGCATTCTCGCTCATTCTCACCATCGTCGGTTTCGTCGCCTGGGTCTACGCCCTCGGTCCGCTGCCTTTCGACGAAGCCCGCCAAGTTTCCACCACCATTGTCGATCGCAACGGCAAGCTGCTGCGCGCCTATGCGATGGCGGACGGGCGCTGGCGACTGCCGGTTGAGACAAATACGAACGTCGATCCGACCTATCTGAAGCTGCTGCTCGCCTATGAGGACCAGCGCTTTTACGCGCATGACGGTATCGACCCGCTGGCACTAGGGCGCGCTGCGTTTCAGCTTGCGACCCGCGGCCACATCGTCTCGGGCGGCTCGACCATCTCGATGCAGCTCGCGCGGCTGATGGAGCCGCGGCGGCAGCGTTCGCTCCATGCAAAGCTGCGGCAGATGGTGCGTGCGATCGAGATCGAGCGCAGCTTGAGCAAGCAGCAGATCCTCGACCTCTATCTCGCGCTCGCGCCCTACGGCGGCAATCTCGAAGGCATCCGCGCTGCCTCGACCGCCTATCTCGGCAAGGAACCGAAGCGGCTGTCGCTGGCTGAAGCGGCATTGCTGGTCGCGCTGCCGCAATCGCCGGAGACGCGCCGGCTCGACCGCTATCCCGATGCGGCGCGCAAAGCGCGTGACCGCGTGCTCGACCGCATGGTCGAGGAGCAACAGATCAGCCTCGACGATGCCAAGCAGGCCAAGGCCGTTCCCGTGCCGAAGCTGCGCAGGCCAATGCCGATCCTGGCGCCGCATGCCTCCGATGCGGCGCTTGCGACGGTCAAGGACGCGCCCGTCATCAAGCTGACGCTGGATGCCAACCTGCAAAAGGTGCTTGAGCCGCTGGCGCGCGACCGTGCCATTGCGCTGGGACCGAACATCTCGGTCGGCATCATCGTCGTCGACAATGAGAGCGGCGACGTGCTCGCACGCGTCGGCTCGGCGGATTATTTCGACGAGCGCCGGGCAGGGCAGGTCGACATGACCCGCGCGGTCCGCTCGCCGGGCTCGACGCTGAAGCCGTTCATCTATGGGCTCGCTTTCGAGGACGGTTTTGTTCACCCCGACAGTCTGATCGACGATCGGCCCGTGCGCTTCGGCTCCTACGCGCCGGAAAATTTCGACATGACGTTCCAGGGCACCGTGCCGGTGAAGAAGGCGCTGCAGCTGTCGCTGAACGTGCCCGCGATCGTCCTGCTCGACCGCGTCGGCGCGAGCCGGCTGGCCTCGCGGCTGCATCAGGCGGGCGGCAATCTGGTGCTGCCCAAAGACGAGGCGCCGGGACTTGCCATGGGCCTTGGCGGCGTCGGTGTGACGCTGCAGGACCTCGCCCAGCTCTATGCGGGCTTCGCCCGGCTCGGCACCACCAAGCCGCTGCGCGAGATCATGAGCGACAGGGACGTGCGCGAGCCGCTGCGACTGCTCGATCAGGTCGCGGCCTGGCAAGTCGGCAATGTGCTGCTCGGCACCCCGCCGCCGGAGAACGCGGCTCACAACCGCATCGCCTTCAAGACCGGCACCTCCTACGGCTACCGCGACGCCTGGTCGATGGGCTTCGACGGGCGCATGACCATCGGCGTGTGGGTCGGCCGGCCCGACGGCGCGCCGGTTCCGGGCCTGATCGGGCGCGTCGCCGCCGCGCCGATCCTATTCGACGCCTTCGCCCGAACCGGCAAGACGCTCCTGCCGTTGCCGAAGCCACCGAAAGGAACTCTCGTTGCCAGCAACGCCAAGCTGCCGTTGCCCTTGAGGCGGTTCCGTCCGGTCGGGGATCTGGTGCGGACCGGGGGCGAGCAGGCTCTGCACATCCAGTTTCCGCTGAACGGTTCGCGGATCGACGTCGATCGCTCAGGTGGCGAGGGGGGCGCAGCCATGCCGGTCAAGGTCGCCGGAGGCGTTCTGCCTATGACCGTCATGGTTAACGGAACGGCGCAGGGCGAGATCGACGGACGGCGCCAGCGGCTGATCGATCCGCCTGGTCCGGGCTTTGCGCGGCTGACCGTCATCGATGCCGCGGGCGCCGCGGACACAGTTGTCATTCGAATTCAATGACCCTGCCTCAAGCGGTTGTGGCGATGGCGGTTTCAGCGTAAGCGGAACCGATGGCTGAAACCTACCCAGCACCCCGTTTTGGAGCTCCCCGCGGGCCGAAATCCCCGGTGAATCCGGGCAGCCGGCTCGTGTTCATGTTCGACATCGCCACCGCCAGCCACGTCCGCGCGGTCGCCTTCCTGCTGCTGTGCGCGCTGCTGCTGTTCCTGCCAGGCTTCTTCACGATTCCGCCGGTTGACCGCGACGAGGCGCGCTTTGCGCAGGCGACCAAGCAGATGGTCGAGAGTGGCGATTATGTCGATATCCGCTTCCAGGAGGACGTCCGCTACAAGAAGCCGGTCGGGATCTACTGGCTGCAATCGGCTGCGGTCGAGACGGCGTCGGCGCTCGGTCTGCCGAAGGCCGAGTTGCGGATCTGGGTCTACCGGCTGCCGTCGCTGATCGGCGCGATCGGTGCCGTGCTGATGACCTACTGGACGGCGCTCGGCTTCGTCACGCGACGCGCCGCGGTGCTTGCAGCCCTTCTAATGTGCGCCTCCGTGCTGCTCGGGGTCGAGGCGCGGCTTGCGAAGACCGACGCCATGCTGCTGTTCTGCGTGGTCGCCGCGATGGGCGCGATGGGGCGGGCCTATCTGTCGTGGCAGCGCGCCGAGGACGAGACGCGTCCGCCCTGGAGCTGGCCCGCAATCTTCTGGACCGCGCTCGCTGTCGGCATCCTGATCAAGGGTCCGCTGATCCTGATGTTCGCGGGCCTGACCATCGTCGCGCTCGCGATCCAGGACCGCGACGCCTCCTGGCTATGGAAGTTGCGCCCGCTCTGGGGCCTGATGTGGATGCTGGTGCTGGTGCTGCCCTGGTTCGTCGCGATCTTCTGGCGCGCGGGCGATGCCTTCTTCGCCGATTCCGTCGGCGGCGACATGCTGAGCAAGTTGGGCGCTCAGGAATCTCACGGCGCTCCGCCCGGACTGTATCTGGCGCTGTTCTGGATCACGTTCTGGCCCGGCGCGCCGCTCGCGGCGATGGCGGCGCCCGCGGTCTGGCGCGCGCGGCGCGAGCCCGGCGCGCAGTTCCTGCTGGCCTGGCTGATCCCATCCTGGATCGTGTTCGAGGTGGTGCTGACCAAGCTGCCCCATTACGTGCTGCCGCTGTATCCTGCAATCGCGATCCTCACCGCGGGCGCGCTCGAGCGGCGCGTGCTGTCCTGGTCCTGGCTGATGCGCGGCTCGGCCTGGTGGTTCGCGATCCCTGTTGGCGGCTCGATCATCGCGGTCGTCGGCGCGGTGATGCTGACTCGACAGCCTGCTTTCGTGGCCTGGCCGTTCATCGCGGCCTCGCTGATCTTCGGCCTGTTCGCCTGGTGGCTTCACGACAACAATCACGCCGAGCGCTCGCTGCTCAACGCGCTGGTCGCAGCCCTGATGCTCGCGGTAACAGTCTACGGCATCGTGCTGCCGTCGCTGACGCCGCTGTTTCCGAGCATCGAGATCGCACGCGCGCTTCGCAACGTCACCTGCGTCGGCCCGAAGGCGGCCGCGGCCGGCTATCACGAGCCGAGCCTCGTCTTCCTGACCGGTACGCAGACGCTGCTCACCGACGGTTCGGGCGCGGCGGATTTCCTGCGGCAAGGAAGCTGCCGTTTCGCGCTGATCGAGCAGCGTTCGGAGCGCGGCTTCGTGCAGCGCGCCGAGGCGATCGGGTTGCGCTATAAGGTCGGCACGCGCATCGACGGCTACAATTTCTCGCAAGGGCGTGCGATCTCGATCTCGATCTTCCGCTCGGAAGGCACCGAGTAGGGTGTCGGCACCAACCGACATCGCGCCGCGCGCGAGCTATCCCGCGCAATTGCTCACGCTCTCGGGGCGCGCCCTGGCACAGCTCGTGCGCACGCCCTCGCATTCGCGCCGCGCCGAGGCCGCGCGAAAGCTGGCGCGGCATTCGCTGTGGCTGAGTGCGGCAGGTGCAGCCCTGGTCATCGCGCTGATGGTCGTTTTCGACCTGACCGAGATCCAGCTGATGCCGGCGCGTGGCACGCCGGGCCTGTGGCCGATCCGCATCCTCACCGATTTCGGCAAGGACGAGTATGTGCTCTCGGTGCTCGGGGGCCTGCTGGTGGTGCTGGCGCTGGTTGCGGCGGGATTGCACGGCACAAGCCGCGCGTTGCTGCTCGGCCTCGGCACGCGGCTGCAGTTCATGTTCCTGTCTGTTGCCGTGTCCGTATTCGTCGCCGAGATCCTGAAATATCTCATCGGTCGAGGACGTCCGTTCGTCGGCGGCAAGGCCAATCCGTTCAACTTCGTGCCGTTCGATGGGACGGGCTCCTATGCCAGCCTGCCGTCGGGGCATGCGGTGACGGCGTTCGCGCTGGCGTTTGCGGTCTCGGCGCTATGGCCGCGCCTGCGCGTGTTCATGTTCACTTACGCGATCGTGATCCTGCTGACGCGTCTGGTGCTGCTCGCGCACCACCCGAGTGACGTGGTGGCCGGCGCCCTGGTCGGCATGGTCGGCGCCATGGCGGTGCGCTACTGGTTCGCGGCGCGCAGGCTCGGCTTTGCCATCCGGGCCGACGGCACCATTGTGCCTCTTTCAGGGGCGGTCTCGGGCCGCTTCAAAAGGGTTGCCCACGGGGCATCCGCCCCATAAAAGCGGCTGCCTGCCGGGACCGCCGGTTCCCGAGCCAAGCCAATTCCAACCACGAGCTTCGATTTGTCGTCCCAGCCTTCGGTTTTCCAGCCCTCGGTTTCCATCGTCGTTCCCGTGCGCAACGAAGCCGACAACATCGTGCCGCTGATCGAGGAGATCGGCGCGGCGCTCGACGGCCGCTGGGCCTATGAGATCATCTACGTCAACGACGGTTCGAGCGACGCGACCGGCGAACGGCTCGGCGCGGTCATGAAGCAGCGGGACAATCTGCGCCAGCTGCGCCATGCCAGATCAGGCGGCCAGTCCGCGGCCGTGCGCAGCGGCGTGCGTGCGGCACGCGGAGCGATCGTGGCGACGCTCGACGGCGACGGCCAGAACAATCCGGCTTTCCTGCCCGACCTGATCGCGGCGGTCGAGAACGGAAGCAAGGTTGGACTTGCCGCCGGACAACGCGTCGGCCGCAAGGATACCGGCTTCAAGAAATTCCAGTCGCGCATCGCCAACGGCGTCCGCAACGCGATCCTGAAGGACGGGACGCGCGATACCGGCTGCGGCCTGAAGGCGTTCCGGCGCGAGGTGTTCCTGATGATGCCCTATTTCGACGGGCTGCATCGCTTCCTGCCGGCGCTGGTGCGCCGCGAGGGCTACGAGATCGCCTATGTCGACGTGATCGACCGGCCGCGCCGCTCCGGCGTTTCGAACTACGGTTTCTTCGACCGGCTGTGGATCGGCATCATGGATCTCGGGGGCGTGTGGTGGCTGATCCGCCGCAAGAAGCCGACGCCGGATGTGACTGAGGTGACGGCATGATCATCCAATACGGTCAGGCGCTGAGCAATTATTTCTACGACGTCTTCGTGGCCAAGTTCGACTTCTGGCTCGCGTTCGGCCTCGTCGCGCAACTGTTCTTCACGGCACGCTTCCTGGTGCAGTGGATCGCGAGCGAGCGCGCCGGCAACAGCGTGGTGCCGATGGCGTTCTGGTTCTGCTCCATGGGCGGCGGGCTGATGACGCTGGTCTACGGCGTCGTCAAGCGCGAGCCCGTCATTATCCTCGGCCAGGCGCTCGCGACCATCATCTATATCCGCAACATCATGCTGATCGTGAAGAACCGCGGCCGCGCGTCAAAGACGCTGGAGCGCTGATCCGACGCGACTAGCGCGGCAAGGCCGACGCCGCGCCCGTTGCGGGCAGGGCGGCTGTCTCCGTCTCGGTCCTGCGATGGGGCTCGCCGGCTGCGTCGAGCACGGGATAGGCGACCGAGCAGATGTGCGAGTGGATGCGGCGCAAGTCCCGCAGCACGTCGAGATGCAGCGACGTGGTTTCGATGGTCTCGGGACGGCCCTCGCGCAGGCGATCGAGGTGGCGCTCGACGGCGGCAAGCTCGGTGTTGCGCAGCGCCGTCTTCTCCACCAGCAGCTTGCGCGCCTCGTTGGCGTCGCCCGACATGAAGACACCGAAGGCGATGCGCAGCGAATCCATCGTGCGCTTGTGGAAGGCGGCGAGCTCCTCGGCGCCCTCGGGCGAGAACTGGAAGCGGCGCTTGATCTTCTTGGTCGCCAGCTCGCTCAGGCTCTTGTCGATGATGTCGCCGATATGTTCCAGATTGATGGCGAAGGAGATGATCTCCATGGCGCGCCGGCCCTCGCTCTCGTCGAGGCTGCCGCGCATGAGTTTCGTCACGTAGAGCTTGATGGCTTCGTCGAGGCCGTCGACGATGTTGTCCATCTTCGAGACCTGGTCGACCAATGCGCGGTCGCCGCTCATCATCGCCGCCATCACCTTGCGCAGCATGACTTCCACGAGATCGCCCATGCGCAGGGTTTCGCGGCCGGCATCGGCCAGCGCCAGCGACGGCGATTCCAGCGCGGTCTCGTCGAGATAGCGCGGCCGGGCCGGATCGGCCTCCTGAACACGATCGGGCAGGAGCCGGGTCAACAGGCGCGACATGGTATCGAGCAGGCCGATGAAGATCATGGCCGTGCCGACGTTGAAGGCGATATGAAACGCCGCCGTCATCCTGGCAAGATCAGGCTGCCAAGCGTGGAAGTGCTCGGCGATCGGGCCCAGGAAGGGCAGGACGAGCGCGATCCCGATCACCCGGTTGACGAGATTGCCCACTGGCAGGCGATAGCTGGCGGGATCGTCACGCTTGGCGCCTTCGAATACGGGATTGATGGCGCTGCCGAGATTGGCGCCAAGCACCAGTGCGAGCGCGGCGTAAGGCGAGATGAACTGCGAATAGGCCAGTGACATGATCAGCAGCACGCTTGCGACGCTCGAATGCACCGCCCAGGTGGCGAGCGCCGCGGTCACGATGCACAGAACGGGATCGCCCGTGATGGAGGACATCATGACGCGGACGCCCGGTGCGTTCTCGGCCGGGGCCAGCGTGTCGAGCAGGATGTGCAGCGACAGCAGCATCAGTCCGAGACCGATCGAGACACGGCCGACATCCTTGATCCGCGAGCGCGGACCCACGCGGAAGGCGACCAGTCCGAGCACGAACAGGACCGGCGCGACGGCCGCGATGTTGAACGACAGCACCTGCACGATCAACGTCGTGCCGACATTGGCGCCGAGCATGATGGCAAGCGCGGTGACAAGGCTGAGCAGGCCCTCGGCTGCGAACGAGCTCGTGAGCAGCGCAGTCGCGGTGCTGCTCTGGAGCAGCGCCGTCAGCCCGAGACCGGCAGCAAACGCGTTGAAGCGGTTACCAAGAGCCTTGCCGAGCAGCCGTCGCAGGTCCGGGCCAAAGGCACGCAGAATCCCGCTGTGGACCATGTGCAGGCCCCACAGCAACAGCGCCACGCCGCCCATCAGATCGAGCAGTACCAACGTTCCCATGCTCCGAGTCCGGATTGGAGTCGATTGGTGAGGCTAGCGCCAAATGCTTGAGGTTCAAACCATTTGTTGGCGCAGGGGGCGTCAACGTTTGCAGCGGCTACACGTTCCTGCGGCGCGCGTTGGCGCGTCCGCAGGCGCAGTGCCTTGTGAACAGGCTCACATTGCTGCTTTGAGGGCAGCGAAGCCGCGATCGAGGTCGGCCTTGAGGTCGTCAGTGCTCTCCAGCCCGATGTGCAGACGCAGGGTAGGGCCGCCCGGCGCCCACTTGGTCGCCGTGCGATAGCCGTCGCAGTCGAAAGGAATCGCAAGGCTCTCGAAGCCGCCCCAGGAAAAGCCCATGCCGAACAGCTTGAGCGTGTTGAGCATTGTGTCGACCGCCTTCTGCGGCGCCGGCTTCAGCACGATGCTGAATAGGCCCGACGCGCCCGTGAAGTCGCGCTTCCAGATCGCATGGCCCGGATCGGTCTCGAGTGCCGGATGCAACACGCGCGCGACCTCTGGCCGGTTGGCGAGCCAGCGCGCCATGTCGAGGCCGGAGCGATGATGCTGCGCCAGCCGCACCGACAGCGTACGCAGGCCGCGCAGCGCCAGGAAGACGTCATCGGGACCGGCGCAGACGCCGAGCAGGCGGATGCCTTCGGCGATCTGCGGCCATGCCCTGGCATTGGCCGAGATGGTGCCGAACATGATGTCGGAATGGCCGCCGATATATTTGGTGGCGGCCTGCATGCTGATGTCGACGCCCTGTTCGAGCGAGCGGTGATACAGCGGCGTCGCCCAGGTGTTGTCGTCGATGACGAGCGCGCCGCGTGCATGTGCGACATCGGCGATGGCGCGGATGTCGGGCATCTCGAACGACTGCGAGCCGGGCGCCTCGACCAGGACGGCGCTTGTGTTGGATCTGAACAGCTTGTCGATGCCGGCGCCGATCATCGGATCGAAGTAGGTGGTCTCGATGCCGTAGCGGGTGAGCATGCCATTGCAGAAATTGCGCGAGGGCCGGTAGACGTTGTCGCAGACCAGGATGTGGTCGCCGGCGTTCAGCACCGAGAGCAGGGTGGTGGAGATCGCCGACAGGCCCGACGGCACGATGCCGACGCCGGCGCATTGTGGCCCCTCCAGCGCCATCAGCGTCTCCTGGAACGCCTTGGTGGTGGGGGAACCATGGCGACCATAGGTGAACTCGCCGCGATGGGCGTGCAGGTCCTCGGCGGTCGGATAGAGCACGGTCGAGCCGTGGAACACCGGAGGATTGACAAACCCCTTCTGCGCCTTGGTGTCGCGGCCGGAGGTGACCAGCCGGGTCTCGGCGTGCTGTTCGGAGGGGTGTGAGGAATCCATGCGTCTGCTTTCAAAAGCGCGTTTCCACCAGGCGCGCTGCGCCCGCGGGCAGGCCGAAAGGCCGCTGTCGTTAATAACAGAACACAGAAGAGTCCCGTCAACCCCTTGACCCGGCACGCCAGCCGTTCTGTTATCGCAGGTGCTATTCAGTCGCCGCATGTTGAGGGGCCTGCCGCGACCTTCGATCCATCGCCTGACCGGACCACGCGCCACAGCCGTAACGGCGGGCGCCTTTCGGCGGGGATTAAGGTAGGGCCTCCCGGGATCGGCGGGTGATCGGCAAGGTTTTCCAGCATGACTCTTGCAGGGCTGGTCCTGATACGGCTAGCCCTGGCAGAGACGATCGCAAAGACAACGTTCCTGACCTTGAGACGACTTTGAAAGGCCCCAAGCCCATGAAACGCGTAATCCTGGCTCTCACTCTCGCCCTCGCCGCCGGCCTGACGGCCCAAGCCGCCGAGGCGCAAACGCTCAAGACCGTCAAGGACCGCGGCATGCTGTCCTGCGGCGTCAGTCAGGGCCTGCCCGGCTTCTCCTCGCCGGACGACAAGGGCAACTGGACCGGGCTTGATGTCGACGTCTGCCGCGCGATCGCCGGGGCGATCTTCAACGATCCGACCAAGGTCAAGTACGTGCCGCTCTCCGCCAAGGACCGCTTCACGGCGCTGCAATCCGGCGAAGTCGACGTGCTGTCGCGCAACACCACCTGGACCATCTCGCGCGACACCTCGCTCGGCGCAAACTTCACCGGCGTGACCTATTATGACGGGCAGGGCTTCATGGTGAAGAAGTCGCTCAAGGTGAACTCGGCGCTCGAGCTCAACAGCGCCTCGGTCTGCGTCCAGACCGGCACCACCACGGAGCAGAATCTCGCCGACTACTTCAAGGCCAACAACATGAAGTACGAGGTGATCGCGTTCGGCACCAACGACGAAACGGTCAAGGCCTACGAGGCCGGGCGCTGCGACGTCTTCACCACCGACCAGTCGGGCCTTTACGCCAACCGCCTGAAGCTTGCCAATCCCGGCGATCACATGGTGCTCCCGGAAATCATCTCGAAGGAGCCGCTCGGACCGATGGTGCGCCACGGCGACGACCAGTGGTTCGACATCGTGAAATGGACGCTGTTTGCCATGATCACCGCCGAAGAGCTCGGCGTGACCGCGAAGAACGTCGACGAGAAGGCGAAGCAGGAAAATCCGGAGCTGAAGCGCGTCCTCGGCACCGACGGCAATTTCGGTGAACAGCTCGGCCTGAGCAAGGATTGGGTGGTGCGCATCGTGAAAGCCGTCGGCAATTACGGCGAAGTGTTCGACCGCAACGTCGGCGCAGGCTCGCCGCTTGGTATCAATCGGGGACTCAACAATCTCTGGAATAAGGGCGGTCTCCAATACGCGCCGCCGATCCGCTGACCCCGCCTGACCCGCGCTCGCGGCGATGAGCATCGAGGCCCGCAAACCCCCGCCCCAGATCGCGCTGAAGATCAGGCGCGTCCTGGGGGGCAAGACAGGCTGGAACGGCATCGCCGTCCAGTTTGCCTTCGCTGCGGTCCTGGGCTGGATTGCCTATGAAATCGTCTCCAACGCCCGCGCCAACCTCGAGAACCAGCACATTGCGGCCGGCTTCGGCTTCCTCGCGAACAACGCCGGTTTCGACGTCAATCAGACGCTAATCTCGTATACCGGCTCGGACACGTTCCTGCGCGTGTTCCTGGTCGGGCTCCTCAATACGCTCGTGGTCTCGGTGGTGGGCATCGTGTTTGCCACCGTGATCGGCTTCATTGTCGCGCTGTGCCGGCTGTCACCCAACTGGTTGCTCGCGCGCATTGGCGAAATCTATGTCGAGATCATCCGCAACCTGCCGGTGCTGTTCCAGATCCTGTTCTGGTACCTGGCGGTGCTTGCTGCCTTGCCTAATCCACGACAGAGCATTTCGCTGCTCGGCATCGCTTTCGTCAGCAATCGCGGTCTCGTCATTCCCCGGCCGATCGGCGAGAGCGGCTTCGAGGCGTTTCTTGTGGTGCTGGCGCTCGGCATCGTGGCTTCGGCGGTGCTGCGCATCCACGCGCGCCGGGCGCTGTTCCAGCGGGGGCAGATGATCCGGATCTGGCCCTATGTGCTGGGCCTGCTGTTCGGACTGCCGCTCGTCACCATTCTGGTAGCGGGTCTGCCCTTCAGCTTCGAGCTGCCGCAGCTCAAGGGCTTCAATTTCGCCGGCGGCTCGCGGATCATCCCGGAGTTCGTGGCGCTCACATTGGCCTTGTCGACCTATACGGCTGCCTTCATCGCCGAGATCGTGCGCGCGGGCATCCTCTCCGTCCACAGCGGGCAGATGGAGGCGGGATCGTCGCTGGGCCTGAGCCGCGGCACCACGCTCCGCCTGGTGGTCGTGCCGCAGGCGATGCGCGTCATCGTTCCGCCGCTGACCAACCAGTACCTCAATCTCACCAAGAATTCGTCGCTGGCCGTCGCGATCGGCTATCCTGACCTTGTCTCCGTGTTCGCCGGCACGTCGCTGAGCCAGACCGGGCAGGCCATCGAGATCATCGCTATGACGATGGGCGTCTATCTCCTGATCTCGCTGATCACCAGCGCCGTCATGAGCGTCTACGGTTGGCGCATCAGCCGGAGTCTCGGCGCATGAGCGATATCACCTCGTCCAGCTTCGTCCGCCAGGATCTTCTCGATGAACGTCCCGCGCCGGTGAAGACCACGGGCTTCGTCGGCCTGGTGCGGACGCGCCTGTTCAACTCGCCGACCAACATCCTGCTCACGATCGTCGGCGCCTTGCTGCTATGGTTCACCATCATTCCTTCCGTCAGATTCCTGATGGTCGATGCAGTCTGGACCGGTAAGGATCGCACGGCCTGCCTCGCCGAGAACGCCGGCTTTACGGTCGGCGCCTGCTGGCCCTACATCCAGGCCAAGCTGCCGCAACTGATCTACGGCTTCTACCCCGAAGCCGAACGCTGGCGGGTCAACCTCACGCTCGTCCTGTCGGTGGTCCTGTTGGTGCCGTTGCTCATTCCGCGACTGCCGTCGAAAGGATTGAACGCAGGCCTGTTCTTCTTTGCGTTTCCAGTGGTCGCATTCTTTCTGCTGCATGGCGGCGGCATCAAGGGATTTGGCCTGAGCTGGACCGCTGACCTGCTGCAACTGTTCGACGACAGCATCATCGGCGCCGGCAAGGCTCTGCTCGGTCTCGGCAAGACATCCTCTGCCGCACCGCTGTTGTGGGTCGTCGGCAATGTCATCATGCTCGTGGGGACCGCGATCTACTGGCTGATCTTTCCGCTGACCTGGCTGCGTGACCAGATGCAGGGGACGGGCCAGTCGGTCTGGGCCGATTTCGCCATCACCGCCGCGATCGTCTCGCTGATCGCCTTCGTTCTCGGCGGCGGCCTCCGCACCGGGGGGCGGGCCCTGACGTCCAGCGTCGTCACCTTCGCCGCCATCGCAATCGTGATCAAGCTGATGGGGCTCGATCACGGCGGACTGCCGATCGTGCAGACGAACCTGTGGGGCGGACTTCTGGTGACGCTGGTGGTCTCCGTCACGGGCATCGTCACCTCGCTGCCGATCGGCATTGCGCTGGCGCTTGGCCGCCGCTCGACCATTCCGCTGATCCGGATCTTCTCGATCGCCTTCATCGAGTTCTGGCGCGGCGTGCCGCTGATCACCGTGCTGTTCTTCGCCACCTACATGCTGCCGCTGTTTCTGCCGGGCAATTTCACAGTCGACGGGTTGGTGCGTGCGCTGATTGGAATTTCGCTGTTCACGGGCGCCTATCAGGCTGAGAACGTCCGTGGCGGGCTGGCTGCTATCCCGCGCGGGCAGGGCGAGGCGGCCGCGGCATTGGGGCTGTCCTGGTGGAAGACGACCTCGCTGATCGTGCTGCCGCAGGCGCTGCGCCACGTCATTCCGAACCTCGTCAACAGCTTCATCTCCCTGTTCAAGGACACGTCGCTGGTCTCGATCGTGGCGCTGTTCGATCTGCTGGGCTCGCTGCGGGCGTCGTTCTCGGATCCGAAATGGTCGTCGCCGTCGACCGCGTTCACCGGGTTCGCCTTCGCCGGGATCATCTACTTCATCTTCTGCTTTGGAATGTCACGCTACTCGCTCTTCGTCGAGCACCGCCTCAACGCTCACCGCCGCAACTGATCGAGGTCATCATGTCCGACCCCATCGTTAAAATATCCGGCCTGAACAAATGGTACGGCGAATTTCACGTGCTGCGCGACATCGACCTTGCGGTCGAGAAGGGCGAGCGCATCGTGATCTGCGGCCCCTCCGGCTCGGGCAAGTCGACGCTGATCCGCTGCATTAATGCGCTGGAGGAATTCCAGGAAGGCGAGATCGTGGTTGACGGCATCGAGCTCGGGCCGAATCTGAAGCATGTCGATGCGGTGCGGCGCGAAGTCGGCATGGTGTTCCAGAGCTTCAACCTGTTTCCTCACCTGTCCGTGCTGGACAATTGCACGCTGGCGCCGATCTGGGTGCGCAACATCCCCAAGAAGGACGCCGAGGCGGCGGCGATGAAGTTTCTGGAGCGGGTCAAGATCCCGCACCAGGCCAACAAGTTTCCGGGGCAGATGTCCGGCGGTCAGCAGCAGCGCGTTGCGATCGCCCGCGCGCTGACGATGAACCCGAAGGTGATGCTGTTCGACGAGCCGACCTCGGCGCTCGACCCCGAAATGGTCAAGGAGGTGCTGGACACCATGGTCGACCTTGCCGAGGAGGGCATGACCATGCTGGTCGTCACCCACGAGATGGGCTTTGCCCGCGAGGTCGCCAACCGCGTGGTGTTCATGGACGCGGGCCAGATCATCGAAGCCAACACGCCCAACGAGTTCTTCGCGGCCCCGCAGCACGCCCGCACAAAACTGTTCCTGAGCCAGATCCTGCGCTGAGCACCTGCAATCCGGTGGCGTCGCTGGTCTAACCGATCCGCCAGCTTGGCACCATGCGAATCGGCCATCGTCTTTTCGGGCCATACTCCGGAGAGAGACTTTGCAGAGCAGCGCCGGCGCGCGCGCATTCCAGAACGCGCGATTGCAAAAGAAATTGAAGAAGCAGGCGGACGCGCTCATGTCCGCCGCGGTTCAGGCACTCGGGCAGGGCAGATACGCGGAGGTCGAGACACTCTGCCGTCGGATTTTGACGGAGGTTCCGGATCATTTCGACGCCGCGCACCTGCTCGGCCTGCGCGCGTATGATGGCGGGCGGCTCGAGGAGGCGCAACAATTGCTCGAGCGCGCGACCGTGCTCGATCCGCGTTCGCCCGATGCCCATGGTAATCTGGGGGCAGTGTATTTCAATCTCCAGAAATTTCAGGACGCTCGCGCATGCCAGGAGAGGGCCATTGCGCTGAAGCCGAATTCTCCGATCGCCTTGACCAATCTCGGCAATACGCTGCTGCACATGGGCCTCGCCGAGCAGGCTATCGAGCTGCACGATCGCGCTATCAGGCTGAAGCCGGACTATGCCGATGCATTTTGCAATCGTGGCATGGCGGAGCTGATCGAAGGCCAGTTCCAGCGCGCCAAGGAGAGTTTCGATCGCGCCCTCGCGTTTCAGCCACGTCACGCGGAAGCGATCGCGGGCAAGGGCATGGTGTGCATCGAGCTCCGGCACTACGAAGAGGCGGCCGCGGCGATCGCGGCAGGGCTCGCGATCAAGCCGGATTCGCCGAAGATTCTGGCGCAGCGCGGACGGCTCAATCTCGATCTGTTGCGGTTGGAGCAGGCGACCGCGGACTTCGATGCGGCGCTGGCGCTTTCGCCAAGGCTCGAAGTCGCCTTGCAGGGAAAGGCGCAAGTCAACATTCTCAAGGGCAACACGGCCGGGGCGATTGCGGCGGTCAAGACGTTGCTGGAGGAAAATCCGCGATCCGACATCGGAATTGCGCTCCTGGCTTCCTGCTATGCGAGCCAGGGAGACATCGCGACGGCGCTCGAACATCTCGATGCGGGGCTGGCAATCGCGCCTGATTATGCGGACTTGATCGGGCGCAAAGATATTCTTGCTGGACTATCTCCCCGACGCGGATTTTGCGGTCCAGCAGGCCGCACGAAAGCAGTGGTGGGATGCGATCGGCGCCAAATTGCCGCAAAGGGCGTTGTCCCCCCGCAAGCGCGATCCGGACAAGCGGATCTTGATCGGATATGTCGCGTCCGAATTCAGGAACCACTCGGCAGCGTTCGCTCTGTTGCCGGTGCTGCGCCACCATGACCACGCCAGGTTCGAGATCGTCTGCTATTCGTGTTCGCCGGTAAGAGATGAGATGACCGCCGCATTCAGGTCCTCGGCGGACATCTGGGTCGACGCCTGGCAGATGTCGGATGACGAGTTGGCCGATCGCATCCAGGCGGACAAGGTCGATATCCTGATCGACGTGTCCGGGCACACCACCGGCAACAGGCTCCACGTCTTCGCCCGCAAGCCGGCTCCGATCCAAGTCACCGGGTTTGGTCACGCCACGGGCACGGGCCTGCAGACCATGGACTACGTGCTCGCGGATCCCATCTTCATTCCGCAATCGGCGCGCCATCTGCTGGCTGAAAAGGTCTACGACCTGCCGTGCCTGATCACGATCGATCCCATTTTGGATGTACCTGCATCGGAGCCGCCCATGCTCCGCAACGGTCATGTCACCTTCGGCGTGTTCAACCGCATCTACAAGATCTCGGACGAGGCCATCCGGGTGTGGTCGAAAGTGATGCGGGAGGTGACGGGATCGAAGATCGTCATCAAGCATACCCTGCTCGACGATCCCATGCTGCGCGATAATCTGATCGCGCGGTTCGTGGCACAGGGCGTTGCCGAGGAGAATGTCACCTGCCTGGGTTCGACGCCGCGCCACGAGCACCTGCGGGCGTTTGCAAACGTCGACATATCGCTCGACACGTTCCCGCAAAACGGCGGCGTCAGCACCTGGGAATCGCTCTATGCGGGCGTTCCGGTCGTGGCCAAGCTCGGCAACGGCGCCTCCTCGCGTGCCGGCGGTTCGATCGTGGTTGCGGTCGGTCTCGACGACTGGGTCGCCGAGAATGACGAGGGCTATGCCGCGATCGCCTGCAAATATGCGGCGCAGCCGGCGCATCTGGCGAAATTGCGGGCGGACTTGCCGGCTCGGATCGCAGCGTCCCCGGCCGGCAATGTCGAAATCTACACGGCCAGGGTCGAGGCGGCTTACCGCCAGTTCTGGCGCGACTATTGTGCCGCGGCTGCCGAAGGCAGCGAGGGCGCCTGACCCTCTCGAGTGGGGCGAAGCCTCGAATTGCGCTGGCCAGCTTAGTCGTCCGGAAACCATGCGCCGGCGCGCGATAGTGCCGGTTCATGGCTCCGAAAGCTATTTCTGGGCATATGGCGCCAAAAGGGTACGCCAATGCTCGGTTTCGTCTTCGGCTTGAACGCCCGGCTCGGGCGATTGCATTTCGTCCTCGCCACGGTCGCGCTTGCGATCGTGATGACGGCGATCTGCTTTGCAATCGCAATGGCCGTGCTGCGCAACACCTCGCCCGGCGCGAACCGGCCTGAAGATCTCACCAGCAGCTGGGCGATGATCGCTGCGATCGTCTTCTTCGGAGTTGCCACCTTCACGCTGCAATCGATGCGCATCCGCGACATCGGCTGGGATCCGGTCTGCGTGGTGCCTGCCTGGTTCGCGCTGGTGATCGTCGACCATTTCGTCGCGGGCCGGTTTCCGGCCTGGGCGATCGGGCAGGAGCATCAGGCAACGGCGGTCGGCGCGCTCGTCAACCTCGCGCTGATGCTCGCGCTCGTGTTCTGGCCGAGCGGCGACAGCGAAGGCTCCTACGGCACTCCCCTCCCGCCGCGCACGCGCGCGATCAAGCCTTCGCTATCGAACGAGCGCCTCACGCGGGTGTCGCAGGGATCGTCGCGGCCGACCTGGAGTTAGACGGCCGGCTTCCGGAACGTTCTAGACGAAGGGCAGCTTGATATTGCTGCGCTTCTCCAGCCATTCCGGCACCGGCAGGTTCTTGGCGCGCATGAAGTCGGCGTTGAACAGCTTCGACTGGTAACGGCTGCCGGAATCGCAGAGCACGGTGACGATCGTCTTGCCGGGCCCGAGCTGTTTTGCGAGACGCATCGCGCCGGCGACGTTGATGCCGGTCGAGCCGCCGAGGCACAGGCCTTCGTGCTGGAGGAGTTCGTAGATCACCGTCACCGCTTCGGCATCGGGAATGAGATAGGCGTCGTCGACCTTTGCGCTCTCGACGATTGCGGTCGCCCGGTTGAGGCCGATGCCCTCGGTGATCGAGCCGCCCGGCGTCGCCTTGGCGTCGCCCGTTCTGAAATATTCATACATGCCGGCGCCGTGCGGGTCGGCGCAGGCGATCCTGACGTCCTTGCTCTTCTCTTTCAGGAAGCGGCTGGTGCCGGCCAGCGTGCCGCCGCTGCCGACGGAGCAGACGAAACCGTCGACCTTGCCGCCGGTCTGCTCCCAGATCTCAGGACCTGTGGACTCGTAATGCGCCTTCGCATTGTCGAGGTTGTTCCACTGGTCGGCGAACAGCACGCCGTTCGGCTCCGTCTTGCGCAGCTCGTCGGCAAGACGACGGCCGACATGCTGGTAGCTGTTCGGATTGGAATAGGGCAGTGCCGGTGATTCCAGCAGCTCGGCGCCGCACAGCTTCAGAAAATCCTTCTTCTCCTGGCTCTGCGTTTCCGGGATCACGATCAGCGTGCGGTAGCCGCGCGCGCTGGCCACGACCGCAAGGCCGATGCCGGTATTGCCGGCGGTCGATTCCACGACGAGACCGCCGGGCTTGAGCTCGCCGCGCTTCTCGGCCTCGAGGATCATCCATTTGCCGGCGCGATCCTTCACCGACTGGCCGGGATTCATGAACTCGGCCTTGCCCAGAATGGTGCAGCCGGTCAGTTCGGAAGCGCGCTTGAGCTTGATCAGCGGGGTGTTGCCGATGGCTTCGACAACGTCATTTTTGATGGTCATGTCAGGGGAAATCACTGGCAAAGGGTTGATCAGGTTGGCCAGAACCTAGTGCTTGGGCGGTCAAAGGGGAAGGCTTTTGCGCTGCGGCGAAACCGGCGGAAGTGCCCGGAAGCAGTGAATTTTTGGGAGGAGAGATCGCCGATGCTGCTGCTGTGCTACGCCGCGGGATATCGGTAGGAGGATGTGGCCGGCACCTGCCAAAACATGGAAGATAAGGGTCGTCGCCAGCACACCTTCGCCATTGGATCTGAGGCGTCGCCCTCGAAGAGTGCGGCTGGTACGCGGGAGGCGGTCCGCATATCGGCACGACGAATGCCCATTCGTTTCGACAATGGACGGCCTCGCGAGAGTGGCCCACCTCGGTTTCGAGACCGGACTGAAGCCGCATCGCGAGCGGTGCAGGCGGATTGAAGGGACTGGCGTCGGTGTGGCGGCATTATCACATGAAATCTTGGTAAGCTTGAGCAGGCTCCACGGCC
Organism: Bradyrhizobium sp. JR4.1; assembly: GCF_040548605.1. Classification (NCBI taxonomy): domain Bacteria; kingdom Pseudomonadati; phylum Pseudomonadota; class Alphaproteobacteria; order Hyphomicrobiales; family Nitrobacteraceae; genus Bradyrhizobium; species Bradyrhizobium sp. JR4.1. Next base: position 318,898 of record NZ_JBEPRY010000003.1, on the reverse strand, counting down.
GCATAGGAATGCGAAAAAGCGCTGCAACACAGCACTATTTCGTGCTTTCTTCGTGTTGATGGCGGTGCGCTTTGGCGGTCATTTCGCACCTGCGGGACTGTCCCGCTGTTCCGCACCCGGCTAGTATGGGTGTCCGGTTCCGCAGAAAGCATCATCGCTGTGAACGAGTTATCCAACGCCCGCCGACTGTCCAGCCGCGAATCGGTTAATCCGGCTTCGCGGCGGCGGCTCGATCTGCCCGGCGGGGGGTGGATTTGACACAGGATGATCCTGCGATCGCGGTGCGGCGGTCTCTAGGTTCCGCGTCCCGGACACGACGTGCGGCGCGCTGGCTTGCGGTCGCTTGCCTCGCCGCCGGTTCGGGCGCTTGCGTGCTGACGCAGGATCTTCCCGATCCCGCGCTCGACGTTCCCACGCAGTACAAATACGCCGGCAAGGGCGATGCGCCGCCGTCTCTGGACTGGTGGCGCAGCTTCCGCTCGGCGGAGCTGACACAGCTGATGGAAGAGGCGCAGACCGTCAACCTCGACATTGCCGCCGCCGTTTCGCGCATCGTCGAGGCCGACGCGCAGGCGCGGCAAGCGGGTGCGGCGCTGCTGCCGAGCCTTTCCGGCACCGGGCAGGAGGCCTATTCGCGCACCTCCGGCTCCTCCGCCTCGGGGCTCACCAATGGCGGCCGTGAGGTCGTCAACTACCAGGCTTCGCTGAGCGCGAGCTACCAGCTCGATTTCTGGGGTCAGAATCGGGACGCACTCCAGACCGCGGAAGAAACGGCGCATGCCAACCGTTTCGATCGCGACGTCGTTGCGCTGACGACGCTTGCGGGTGTGGCTAACGCCTATTTCCAGGTGCTGGCCTCGCAGGATCGCATCCGGACCTCACAGCGCAACATCGCGAGCGCGCAGCGCATCCTCGATGCCGTCAGGGAACGGCGCAAAGCCGGCACCGGCACCGATCTCGACGTCGCCCAGCAGGAGAGCGTGCTCGCAAACCAGAAGGCCCTGGTGCCGCCGCTGCGCCAGACGCTCGACCAGAACGTCAATGCGCTTGCAGTCCTGGTGTCGCGGCCGCCGGAGAGCGTGCGCGTGCTCGGCGGCTCGCTGAACCGGATCGCGATTCCCCGCGTGACGCCGGGACTGCCGTCGGAGCTCCTGACGCAGCGGCCCGACATTCGCCGGCAGGAGGCGCAACTTGCCTCGGCGACCGCGAACGTCGGCAATGCCCGCGCGCAGTTCTTTCCGACCATCCAGCTCACCGGCAATGGCGGCTATCAGAGCTCGGCCCTGGTCTCGCTATTCCAGCCGCATGCGGCGTTCTTCCAGCTCGTCGGCAGCGCGACGCAACCGATCTTCGACGGCGGCAAGATCCTCGGCAATTTCGAGTTTGCCAAGGCGCGGCAGGACGAACTGCTCCAGACCTACCGCAAGACCATCATCCAGTCTTTTGCCGATGTCGACAATGCGCTGTTCTCGATCAAGCAGACCACGATCAGGCTGCAATTGCAGCGTGACGTCCTCGACGCCTCCCGCCGCGCCTTCGATCTCTCCGAGCAGCAATTGCGCGCCGGCACCGCCGACATCGTCACCGTGCTCAACACCCAACTGACCCTGTTCCAGGCGGAAGACGCGCTGTCGCAGGCGCAACTTGCCCGCCTTCTTGCTATCGTCAGCCTGTATCAGGCGCTCGGCGGCGGCTGGGAGCCGAGGATGGAGAAACCGGTCAATGCTCTTTAAGCCGGATACGAAGCAGGGCGCGAAGGAGGGAACGGCGAAGAAGTCGCGCCGGCGCGGATTCGTCATGACCCTGATCACGCTGGCGATCCTCGGCGGGCTCGGCTACTACGGCTGGACCACCTGGCATCAGCAGCCGCAGCAGGCGAACGGCCGCAATCAACGGCCGGATCTGCCGGTACCGGTGCTGGCGGCGACGCCCCGCATCCAGGACGTTCCCGTCTATCTCGACGGCGTCGGCGCGATCCGCGCACTCAACACCGTGACCGTCCGCTCTCAGGTCGACGGCAAGCTGATCGCGGTCAATTTCACCGAGGGACAGGACGTCAAGAAAGGCGACGTGGTCGGCGAGATCGACCCGGCGCTCTACCAGGCGACGTACGATCAGGCTGTCGCCAAGAAGGCGCAGGACCAGGCCCAGCTCGCCAACCAGCGTATCGACCTCACACGCTACGAGCAGCTCGCGGCGTCCAATGCCGGCTCCAAGCAGCAGGCCGACACCCAGCGCGCGCTGGTCGCGCAGACCGAGGCGCTGGTCAAGGCCGACCAGGCCGCGATCGACAATGCGGCGGCGACGCTGAGCTACACCAAGATCGTGGCGCCGATCTCGGGCCGCGCTGGCCTGCGCCAGGTCGACCAGGGCAACATCATCCATGCCTCCGACACCACCGGCCTCGTGGTGATCACGCAATTGCAGCCGATCGCGGTGTGGTTCAGCCTGCCCCAGCAGCAGATCATGCGGGTCAACGCCGCCGCGTCGAAGGGCGCGCTCGCCGTCGACGTGTTCGGCAATGACGGCCTCACCGTGATCGACACCGGCAAGCTCACCGGCATCGACAACCAGGTCGACCAGACCACCGGCACGCTCAGGCTCAAGGCCGAATTCCCGAACGCCAATTACCAGCTCTGGCCCGGCCAGTTCGTCAATGTCCGCCTCAAGATCGAGACCTTGACGCAGGCACTGGTGGTGCCGACCTCGGCCGTGCAGCGCGGACCGATCGGCACGTTCAGCTATGTCATCGGCGAGGACAATTTGGTTGCGGCCAAGCCCGTGACGGTGACGCAGCAGAACGAGCATGACGCCGTCATCGCCAGCGGCCTGTCGGCGACAGACAAGGTCGTCACCACAGGCTTTGCCAATCTGTCCGATGGCTCCAAGGTGGTCATCGGCCGCGACGACCAGACCCCGTCGGCCGATCTCGCGCCACGCAAGCGCTCGCGCGGACCGGATGGTCAGAAGAAGGACGGCGCCAAAGACGGCCAGAGGGACGGACAAGATAAGGACGGCGAGTTCCGCACCAAGCGCAAGAGCAGCGAGGGCGACCAGAAGGGCCAGACCGGACCGGCACCAGGGCCGGGTGCATCGGGAAGTGGAGCCAAGCAGCCATGATCCCGACGACAGCCGCCTGAGCGGCAGGCGCATCCCATGGGCGTCTCCGAACCCTTCATCCGACGGCCGATCGCGACCTCGTTGCTCGGCATCGCGCTTCTGATCGGCGGGCTGCTCGGCTATTTCGCGCTGCCGGTGTCTGCGCTGCCGCAGGTCGATTTCCCGACCGTGCAGGTGACGACGCAATTGCCCGGCGCGAGCCCCGACGTGATCGCCTCGCTGATTACCGCGCCGCTGGAGCGGCAACTCGGCCAGATCCCGTCGCTGTCGGCGATGAACTCGACGAGCTCGTTCGGCGTCAGCCAGATCTCGCTCCAGTTCGATCTCAACCGCGATATCGACGGCGCGACCCAGGACGTCCAGGCCGCGATCAATGCCGCGGCCGGCGTGCTGCCCAAGACGCTGCCTTATCCGCCGACCTACGCCAAGGTGAACCCGGCCGATGCGCCGGTGATGACGTTGGCGCTGCGCTCCGACACCATCTCGTTGCGGGCGATGAGCGACATCGCCGACACGCTTCTCGCGCAGCGGCTGAGCCAGATTTCCGGCGTCGGACGCGTCTCGGTCCTGGGCGGGTTGAAGCCGGCCGTCCGCATCCAGGCGGATTTGGCGCGGTTAGCTGCCTATGGCATCGCCATGGAAGACCTGCGCACCGCGATTGCCAATGCCAACGTCTCCGGGCCGAAAGGCTCGCTCGACGGCGCGCAGCAATCCTACATCATCGCCGCCAATGACCAGATCGCCGCCGCCGACGCCTACAAGCCTGTCATCATCGCCTACCGCAACGGCTCGCCGGTCACGATTGCCGACGTCGCTCAGATCGTCGATGGCCTCGAGAACGACCGCACCGGCGGCTGGTATCAAGGCTCGCCCGCCGTCATCATCGACATCCAGCGTCAGCCCGGCGCCAATGTGATCGACGTCGTCAGCCAGATCCGCGCGGAAATCCCAAAGGTCCAGCGCGCTATTCCGGCCGGCGTGAATCTCACCATCGTCTCCGACCGTACCGTCACCATCCGTGCCTCGGTCCGCGACGTGCAGTTCACGCTGATCCTCAGCGTGGTGCTGGTGACGCTGGTGGTGCTGCTGTTCCTGCGTTCGCTCAGGGCCACGCTGATCGCCGGGGTGGCGCTACCACTCTCGCTGATCACCAGCTTCGGCATCATGTATTTCGCCGGCTTCAGCCTCGACAATCTGTCGCTGATGGCGCTCACCATCGGCACCGGCTTTGTCGTCGACGACGCCATCGTGATGATCGAGAACATCGTCCGCCACATGGAAAACGGCGACAGCGCGATGGAGGCTTCGCTGAAGGGCGCCAGCGAGATCGGCTTCACCGTGATCTCGCTGACGGTGTCGCTGATCGCGGTGTTTATCCCGCTGTTGTTCATGTCGGGCCTTGTCGGCCGCATGTTCCGCGAATTCGCGCTGACGCTGACGATCGCGGTCGTCACGTCCGCCGTGGTCTCGCTGACGCTGACGCCGATGATGTGCTCGCGCCTGCTGAAGCATGCCCATGAAGAGCTGGCAGTGCCGGGTCTTGCCGCGGTCAGCCGCTTCATCGACCGCACCGTCGAGTTCTATCACCGCACGCTGCTCTGGGTGCTGGAGCGCCAGCGCGCGACGCTGGTCGTGACCTTCGCCACGCTGATCGCGACCCTGGCGCTTTATGTCGTCGCACCAAAGGGCTTCCTGCCGCTGCAGGACACCGCCTCGATCACGGCGGTGACGGAAGCGGGTCCCGACGTGTCGTTCGCAGAGATGCAGAAGCGGCAGGCCGACGCGGCCGACGCCATCAAGGCCGACCCCGATGTAACAGGCGTGGTCTCGGTGATCGGGGCAGGCTCGGTCAATCCGACCACCAATGTCGGCCGTCTGGTCATGACGCTGAAACCCCGCGGCGAGCGGCGCGACGATGTCAGCGTCGTCATCACGCGGCTGAAGGAGCGGGTGGCAGCCATCCCCGGCATGACCGTCTACTTCCAGCCGGTGCAGGATGTGCAAATCTCGACCCAGTCGAGCCGCTCGCAATACCAGTACACGCTGACCGGCACCGACGCCGCGCTGGTGTCGGAATGGGCGCGCAAGCTGGTTGCCGAGATGCGGCGCGATCCGCTGTTCCGCGACGTCTCCTCGGAGGCGCAGGAAGGCGGTCTGCGGGCGCAGCTCACGGTCGACCGCACCCGCGCCGGCCAGCTCGGCGTCAGCCTCCAGGGCATCACCGACACGCTCAACGACGCCTTCGCGCAGCGCCAGATCTCGACCATCTACGGCCAGGCCAACCAGTACCGCGTGGTGCTGGAAGCGCTGCCGATGTACCAGCGCGATCCCTCGATCCTGTCGAAGCTCCATCTGCCGGGCGGGGCGAGCGCGACCGCCGGCGCGCCCAACGCACAGGTGCCGCTCTCCGCCGTGGCGACGCTGACCCGCACCACCGCGCCGCTCGCGATTTCGCACCAGGCCCAGTTCCCGTCGATCTCGCTCAGCTTCAACCTCGCCCCGGGCGCTGCGCTCGGCGATGCCGTCGAGGCCGTGAAGACCATCGAGACCCGGATTGAGATGCCCAACAGCATCGTCGGCGTCTATGCCGGCGACGCCGCCGAATTCGCCAAGGCACTCGCCGGCCAGCCCTGGCTGCTGCTGGCCGCGGTGATCACGATCTATATCGTGCTCGGCGTGCTCTACGAGAGCTACATCCATCCGATCACGATCCTCTCGACGCTGCCGTCGGCCGGCGTCGGCGCGATCCTGGCGCTGATGCTGTGCGGGCAGGATCTCTCCGTGATCGGGCTGATCGGCATCATCCTGTTGATGGGCATCGTCAAGAAGAACGCGATCATGATGATCGACTTCGCGCTCGAGGCCGAGCGCAGGCAGGGGATGTCGCCCAACGAGGCGATCGTGCAGGCTTGTCTGCTGCGCTTCCGTCCCATCATGATGACGACGCTGGCCGCGTTGTTCGGCGCGCTGCCGCTGGCGATCGAGAGCGGCACCGGCGCCGAGCTGCGCTTTCCGCTCGGCATCTCCATCATCGGCGGCCTGCTGCTCAGCCAATTGCTCACGCTCTACACCACGCCGGTGATCTACCTCGCCCTCGACCGCATCAACCGCCGCCTCGAGCAGGCGCTGCCGCCGGCGGAGTCCGGCGGGCCGCCCGTCGCGGGCGCGACCGAGGGGATGCAGTGATGGCATCGATCTCGGAGCCCTTCATCCGCCGCCCGGTCGCGACCACGCTGCTGTCGATCGGGTTGTTCTTGCTGGGTATCGTGGCTTACGAGTTCCTCCCCGTCGCCTCGGTTCCGAACATCGATTTCCCCGCCATCTTCGTTTCCGCCAGCCGTCCCGGCGCCGATCCGTCCGTGATGGCCGCGACCGTTGCTTCGCCGCTGGAGCGGCGGCTCGGCGAGATCGCGGGCATCAACCAGATCACCTCGACCTCGTCACTCGGCACGACCAGCATCCAGCTCCAGTTCGACATCGGCCGCAACATCGACAAGGCCGCGCGCGACGTGCAGGCCGCGATCAACGCCGCGCTGGTCGACCTGCCCAGCGATCTGCCGACGCTGCCGCGCTTCCGCAAGGCCAATACCGCAGGCGCGCCCGTGTTCGTGCTGGCGCTGACCTCGAAGACGCTGTCCGCCAGCGCGGTCTACGACGTCGCCGATACCGTGCTGGCGCAGCGCATCTCGCAGGTGCCGGGGGTGGGCAATGTGACGATCTCGGGTGCCGACCAGCCGGCGGTCAGGATTCAGCTCAATCCCGTCGCGCTGTCGAACGCCGGCATCGCCACCGATGACGTGCGAACTGCGATTATCAACGCCAACCCGCTCGGTCCGGTCGGCATCTTCAACGGCGAGCGCCAGAGCGAAACGCTGTCGCTCAACAGGCAGATGCGGACGGCGAAAGAGTTCCGCGACATCGTCATCAAAAGCGCGAACGGCAATTTCGTCCGGCTCTCCGATGTTGCCGACATCGAGGACTCCGTCCGTAACGCCCGTTCCATCGCCTGGTTCAACAAGCAGCCGGCGGTGCTGATCCAGATCACCAAGCAGGGCGACGCCAACGTCATCGAGACCGTCGACCGGGTGAAGGAGCTGATCCCCGCGCTGAAGCAGTGGATCCCGGCCGGCGTCGACGTCTCCACCTTGGTCGATCGCACCAGTACGATCCGCGCCAGCGTACTCGACATGCAGTGGACCTTGTTCGCGACCGCCATTCTCGTGATGGTCGTCGTATTCGTATTCCTGCGACGGCTCACGCCGACGATCGCGGCCGGAATCTCCGTGCCACTGGCGTTGGCCGGAACCTGCGCCGGCATGTGGGTCGCGGGCTTCTCGATCGACAATCTGTCGCTGATGGCGTTGGCGATCTCCGTCGGCTTCGTGGTCGACGACGCCATCGTCATGATCGAGAACATGTACCGCAATCTTGAGCACGGCATGCGGCCGCTCCAGGCGGCATTGGACGGCGCCCGGCAGATCGGCTTCACCGTGGTGTCGATCAGCCTGTCGCTGATCGCGGCCTTCACGCCGCTGATCTTCATGGACGGCATCGTCGGCCGGCTGCTGCGCGAGTTCTCGCTGACGCTGACCTTCGCGATCCTGGTCTCGACCCTGGTGTCGCTCACGGTGACGCCGATGATCTGCGCCCATTACATCCGGCAGACCACGTCCGGCACGGCGACGCTGTTCGACCGGATCATCGAGGGCTCGCTGTCGCGCATCGTCGCCTTCTACACCCGCACCTTGCGCACCGTGCTGGAATATCCGCTGCTGACGCTGCTGGTGTTTTTCGCCACCATCGGCCTCACAATTACGCTCTACATCAAGATTCCCAAGGGCTATTTCCCGACCGACGATTCCGGCTTCGTCATCGGGGCGACACGCGCCTCGGCCGACATCTCGTTCCAGTCCATGCTCAGCCTGCAGCAGCGGCTCGCCGACATCGTGATGCAGGATCCGGCCGTGGCCGGCATCGGCTCCACCGTCGGCAGCGGCGGCGGGCCGGGTGGCGCGACCTCCAATCGCGGCACCATGTTCATCAGCCTGAAGCCGCCGGAGGAGCGCGACCACGTCTCAACCCAGGTGGTGATCGACCGTCTCAGGCGGGCGTTATACCCGGTGCCCGGCATCCGCCTGTTCATGTTCGCCGCCCAGGACGTGCGCGCCGGCGGACGGCAGAGCGATTCCGACTACCAGTACACGCTGACCAGCACCGATCTCGGTTTGCTCCAAAAGTGGGCGCCGATCGTGGCCAAGCGCATGGAGAGCGTCGAGGGTATCACCGACATCTCCAGCGACCGCGATCCCGGCGGGCTTCAACTGACCTTGTCGATCGACCGTCAGAAGGCCTCGGCGCTCGGCGTGCGCGTCCAGGACATCGACAACGCACTTAACAACGCGTTCTCGCAGCGGCAGATCGGGATCATCTACACCCAACGCAACCAGTACATGACCGTGCTGGAGATCGACCCGAAATTCCAGGTCGATCCGTCCAACCTCGATCGCATCTATGTCGCCGGCGCGGGCGACGCGCAGGTGCCGCTGTCGGCCGTGGTACATGCGACGCGCGGGCTCGCCGCCCTCGCGGTCTATCATTCGCAATCGTTCCCATCGACCACGGTGTCGTTCAACCTATTGCCGGACGTGCAGATCCAGGCCGCAACGCAGAACATCCAGCGCGCGGTCGAGGAATTGCACATGCCGGAAGGCATCCGCGGCAGTTTTGACGGCAACGCCGGCGATTTCGCCAAGACCAGCGGCCGCCAGCCGCTCCTGATCCTCGGCGCGCTGGTGGCGATGTATATCGTGCTCGGCGTGCTCTATGAGAGTCTCGCGCATCCGCTCACGATCATCTCGACGCTGCCCTCGGCGGGCCTCGGCGCGCTGCTGGCCTTGCAGATCACCAACACGCCGCTGACGGTGATCGCCTTCGTCGGCATCATCCTGTTGATCGGCATCGTCAAGAAGAACGGCATCATGATGGTGGATTTCGCGCTCGATGCCGAGCGCCAGCGCGGCCTGTCTTCGGCGGAGGCGATCTTCGAGGCATGCCAGGCACGCTTCCGTCCGATCCTGATGACGACCATGGCGGCATTGTTCGCCGGCATTCCGCTGGTGGTCGCGACCGGGCCCGGCACGGAACTGCGCCGCCCGCTCGGCATCACCATCATCGGCGGGCTGTTCGTCTCGCAGATCCTGACGCTCTACACCACGCCCGTGATCTACCTGCTGATCGACCGCCTGCGCCGGCGCCGCGAGCCGCGCCCGGTGCCTGCGCCGGCGGAATAGGCGGGTTGTTGAACAGCCCTGCAAAGCGTATAGCGGCGACCATGTCGAACCCCACCGCCGCCGCGCCGGCCGATCCGATCCCCGAATGCCCGCACTGCCAGAAGCCGATGCCGCTGTGCATCTGCGACAGCGTCACGCCCATCAAGAACCGGCTCTCGCTCCTGGTCCTTCAGCATCCGCAGGAGCAGGACAGGGCGCTCGGCACCGCCCGGCTGCTTGCGAAGCATTTTGCCGGTGCCACGCTGCGGGTCGGCCTGTCCTGGCCGAGCCTGTCGAAGGCGCTGGGGCAACCAATCGAGAACGCCTCGCACTGGGCCGTGCTCTATCTCGGCTCAGCCCACGCCGCCGATCTCGAGGCCGAGGACGAAATCCTGGCGCTCAACCGCAAGGGCGAGGTCGCGGACAACCAGCGCGCTCGCCTCGGCAAGCTCGAAGGTGTGGTGCTGCTCGACGGCACCTGGAGCCAGGCCAAGGCCCTGTGGTGGCGCAACCCCTGGATGCTGAAATGCCAGCGCGTCATCCTCAACCCGGCCGCGCCATCGCGTTACGGCCGCCTGCGCAAGGAGCCTCGGAAGGACGGCCTGTCGACCATCGAAGCGGCAGCGACGATCCTCTCCGTTCTGGAGAAGCGCCCGGACATCGCCGAGACGCTGAATGCCAGCTTTGAACGGATGTTAACCCGCTACCGCGAGGTCCAGACCGAGATGCCCGAATTGGCGCCGAAGCCGCCGGTGAAGGACCGCCGGCGCGGTGTCCGGCGGGGCAAGCGAGCCTGAGTCCGGTCCGGATCATCCGTACGGCCGATTGTCCCGCGAGAGGCGGGCGGATAGAGACCATCGGCCAACAGGCCGCGATCTGCTATCCTGATCATCGGAACGCCGGAAACGGAAGGGACCGTCGCATTCAGCTTGCAGCCAAGGAGATCCTTGCCCAGGCGGCGCGGTTCGATCGTTGGGGCACGCTCGCCCTGATGGACATTTCGCTGCGCTACCGGCGCACCGTGATCGGCCCGCTCTGGATCACGCTGACGCTCGCCGCGACGATTGCCAGCGTCGGCACGGTCTATGCGGCACTGTTCAAGCAGGACATTGCGAGCTTTCTGCCGCCCTTTGCCATTGGCCTGATCGTCTGGACGCTGATCGCGACGACGCTCCAGGAAGGTTCCAACATCTTCGTGGCATCAAACCATTTGATCAAGGCGGTGCCGGCGCCGCTGATCGTGCATGTTCTCCAGATGATGGCGCGCAACGTCCTCATCTTCGCGCATCATCTGGTGATCGTCGTACTGCTCTATCTGGTAATGCCGTGGCCGCTGCATGGGAGCATGCTGCTCGCGGTGCCGGGCTTTGCGATCCTGCTCGTCGTGCTGCTGGGCGGCTCGGTCGCGCTCGGCATGCTCTGCGCGCGGTTTCGTGACATCGGCTCGGCGATCGTCAGCGGCCTGCAATTCGTGTTCTTCCTGACGCCGATCATCTGGACCGAGGACACCGTGCGCGGCACCGCGTTTTATTGGCTGATCCGCGCCAATCCGTTCGCGACGCTGCTCGATCTGGTGCGCAGGCCACTGCTCTCACAGCCGACCGATGCGGAGCAATGGCTGCTCGGGGTCATCTATGCGACCGTCGTGGCCGTCATCGGCCTCGGCTGCTACGCGAAATACCGCCATCGCGTGGCGTATTGGCTGTGAGGCGCGAGATATGACCCCCGCAGCTCATATCGCGCTTCGCAACGTCTCGGTGAGATTTCCGGTGTTGTCGTTCCGCGACCGCTCGCTGCGCAGCCGGTTCGTCAACGCGGTGACACTGCGGCAGACCATGGCGACCCCGCACATCGTCTCCGCGTTGAACGATGTCAGTCTCGACATCCGTGCCGGCGACCGCGTCGCCATCATCGGCGCCAATGGCGCCGGCAAGACCACGCTGCTGCGGGTGCTCGCCGGCATCTACCATCCGACGTCCGGCAGCGTGGACGTGCTGGGCCGCTGCCAGCCGCTGTTCGATCTCTCGGCCGGATTCGACGAGGAAGCGACCGGCTACGAGAACATCATGCGGCGCGGGCTCGTGATCGGCGCGCGGCGCTCCGAGATCGACGCCCGGCGCGCGGAGATCGCCGCATTCACCGAGCTCGGCGAACGGCTCGACTTGCCGCTGCGCACCTATTCCAGCGGCATGATGCTGCGCCTGATCTTTGCGGTCGCAACCGCCGTCGAGGGCGAGATCGTGCTGCTCGACGAATGGATCGGCGTCGGCGACCAGCAGTTCCGCAAGAAGGCGCGGCAGCGGCTCGACGAGATCGTCGTGCGCGCCGGCATTCTGGTGCTCGCCTCGCACGACGTCGAGCTGATCAAGAGCACCTGCAACCGCGCGATCCTGCTGGAGGAGGGGCGGATCGTGGCGGCCGGTGCGACCGATGAGATTCTCGGCCAATATCTCGGCGGCGCGAAGGCGTAGCTGCCCGGTCGGGGTTGCCTAAACCCGTGATCCCCTATATTGCTCCGCCCTCGTTGGGGCCACGTGGCGGAGTGGTTACGCGCCGGTCTGCAAAACCGTTTACTCGGGTTCGAGTCCCGACGTGGCCTCCATCACAACCTCCTGATATCTCAGCGAATATCCGATCGTGTCGCGGCTGCCATCAGCCTGCGGGGGCGATACGTGCCGGCTGCGCACACCGGGTTTGCCTGGGGGCCCGCGGAAACCCGCCATTCAGCCCGCTGGCATAGTCTTCGCATCTGCGAAGTGATGCATCCCAACGATCGAGCGCTGGAGAGCACGTGAGCGAAATCGTCCGATTTGTCCCCAAATCCGAGCTGGAGCGGGCTCGCCTCATTCGCGAGGCCCGCGCGATCTACGACAGCATCTTTCCGCCGGCCGTACCCGACCAGGCGCCGCAGGACGACGGGGAGCGCGTCAAGACCTGATCGCGGTCACGCGGGATTCGCAGCGTAGTCGCCACAGCAAAATGCCCGCAGAGCGCGGGCGCATCGGCTCACGATGAAATTGGCTTCAGCAGGCCGCGTACCAGCCGTCCGGGAAAGGTAGCAGGGGCCACGCGCCCTCGTTGTCATTGGCAGCTTTGGGCTTCGCGTAATAGGTCCACGAGCGCGGCACGAAATCCTCCCCCGGCACGAACGCCAGATCTTCATGGACCATGGCGTCCTGGACGGCGTCCAGCAGCAAGTTGAATTCGGCTTCGCTCATCACACCCTCCGGCCCGCGGATGGCGCAATGTCGCAAAGCCGGTTTGCTTCCCGGTTGAGCCGATCGTTCGTATTTTAACGATCGGCCAATCGGGTCCCGATTGGTTAGCGATTGATGAAATCCCGTTGGGAAACTTAGGTTCCTGCCGGTGCCCGCAGTGTGAAGGAGGTCACATCTTCCGCTGTTTATTTCTCCTACCCCTTCGCACACCGGCCAACACAGGCCGGCGGGCAAGGCAGACGGGAGACTGGTCATGAAGGCGAGGTTCTTGCGGTTTGCGGGTGTGAAAAGCCGGGCGCGTCGCGCCTCGACGGTCGGGCTGTTCCTCACGCTGTTTGCCTCCGCCGCCCATGCGCAGCAGGGAACGCCCGAGCAGCGCCGGGCCTGCACCCCCGACGTCTACCGGCTCTGCGCCGGCGAGATCCCCAACGTCCGGGCCATCACGGCGTGCCTGCGCCGTAACAGGTCAAGCTTGAGTGAGGCTTGCCGCACTGTGTTCGATCAGGGCGGCGGCTGACATACCGGGCCTGTGGGTTTGTGCGCAGCAAGTGGCTCGCGCGGGCTCGCGAATCCGGCATAGTCGGCCTGTGGATATGCCTGTGGGTATGCTGCGGAAAGACTGTGGGCGGGGGTGATGTGCTTCGGATGCCGGCCGCAGATGCGTCCTTCGATTGTCATATCTGTGTCAAATGACCTCACCGAATGATTCCCTAATCGGGCAGATCGCTGCGTCGCGCAAGATCATGTTGTTTCTCCGAATTCGGAAATTGATGCCGCGAGGGTTCCTCACGAGCAGTTTTTGGCAGCCGGCTGCTAGGACGCACTGATCGAGATCGACCCGGTGTGTCGGCGGCCGTGAGGCGACAGCCGATAGCCCGGATTCGCGAAGCAATCCGGGCTTCAATCCCTTGCGTTGCCCGACGGGCAAAACACCCAAACGACGGGTCAATCCGCTCGCGCAAAAATATTCCGCTTTACCGAAATTCGGCTTTGGCGTATTCAGCCGCCACCTCATCCCCCGGTCAGAGGGGCGTATCGCGATCGTCACGAAACGTGGGGTGAGCTGCGGTGGACGCGGGCAGCATCGGCGCGAAGGGCTTCGCAGGGCGGCAAAACCGTGAGCGAAGGCGTCGCGCACACGACCGGTGCTGACAGCGTACGGCAAAACCGTGTCGTCCTGACGCCCGGGGTCTGTGCGTCAAGTCTTGTGGTGATGTGGGCGGCCCGACCGGGCATCCGCATCAGCCATCCGCAAGGCGACGGGGGCAATAATGCATCGCTCCCCGGGGAGAGCACGGCATAAGCCGTCAAACCACTGCGCAGGGAAGGCCGTGTGTTGGGCTTCACCTGTATGCCGCTGTGCAGCCTCTCGTAGCGCAACCTTCGCACAGTGGACCGTGGGTGCCAGCCGGCACCCGGTGTTCCCTGCGCCCTCTGACGGAGGAGGGCGATGAGACAAAGCAAACTCGGGCGAGATACGTCGCGAGGACGCGAAGTTGTGCCTGCGACAAAAATCACATTCCGCACGGTGCCGGCGCCCGCGCCGGAGACCACAAGCCGCGCCGATCTATGAATGCCGGTTCATTGCTGCGGAGAATTCGAATCGATAAGAATTGGCTCGCTGCGCGTCTCGCGTCGCGCAGAGAGCCGGAGGCGGATCGATCGCGTCTTGAACCTTTCGATTGCGCCTCCGACGAATCCTCCAAGGCAACACCATTGGTTGCCGCGGCGCCTGCGCCGATCGACGTCAGGCACCGAAAGCCCGTTTCGATCGGGGGAATTTCATATGAAGTATTTTCTGTCTGCACTGATCGCGATCGGTCTATCGATTGCCGCCGCGCCGTCGTTCGCGGCTGACGCGCGCAACGTCACTGTCGTCAACGAGACCGGCTATGCCATCAAATTCCTGGGCTTCAACGCCCCGGACGATGGCGTGGACGAATGGGACAACGAGCTGGACAAGGTTTTGCAGAACCAGGCGAGCACCTATGTCGAGTTCGACGATGACGACGAAGGATGCGTCTGGAACGTCCGCGTCGACTGGCAGAACTATGACGAGACCGTGCTCTGGAAGAACGTCAACCTCTGCAAGTTCACCGCCCTTCGGCTGCGCTACGATTCCGGCACCAAGACCACCTCGTTCGTCGCCGAGTAACTTGGCCTGAGGCCAGGCGGAGGAGGGGCCACGCGCCCTTCCTCGCCGCAATGTGCGAGATGGCGAATTCGTCCTTTGCAAGCGCAAGCGGCTTTGTTATACGCAGCCGCGCGCGAACGACGGGTTCGCCCTTTTCCTCGGTAGCTCAGCGGTAGAGCATCCGACTGTTAATCGGATGGTCGCTGGTTCGAATCCAGCCCGGGGAGCCAAATTCCGCTTCATCGTCAATGGTTTGCGTCCAGACTCTGATCTGGGATGCGATCTCGTTGCGGCAAATTCTCAATTAGATGTGTACCGTGGCGGGCCCGCATCCTCCGCCGCGACGCCAAAACGACTCAATTGAAATCGAGCTTCCAGGCGCCGGTCCTTTACGGAGCTGATTCCCATGCGAGACATCCAGGTCGACCGTTCCCCGCTGGCTCCCTCCATTCTGCCGGCGGACATCCCCGAACTCAGCGATGACGAATGCCTCGCCTGTCTCGCGCGGGCGGTCGAGACCCACGATTCGGCACGGCTGGATGAAGTCGCCGCATTGATCGGCCGCCTCGCAGTCACGATCGAATAGGCGGCTCACCCTCGACGTTGCGAGTTGCGGAAGGGCCCGTTTCGCGGGCCAAAGCCATGTTGCGTTTTCGCAGGGCCTGTTCCAAAGATGCCGCCAACTTTCGTCCGCGGCATCGTCCGCCTTGCAGGGTCCGCAAATGTCCGTTTTCTCGACGGCGCGCCTAAAAATGGTCGATGGCCAGGTGCGCACCAGTGACGTCACCGACCGTCGTGTTCTTGATGCCATGCTCACGGTTCCGCGCGAGGCCTTCGTGCCGGCCAGCCGGCAGGCATTGGCGTATCTCGACCTCGATCTCGACGTCAGCGAGGGCGGCGCCAAGCGGTTCCTGATCAAGCCGCAACTGACCGGCAAGTTGCTCCAGGCCGCCGAGATCGGCGAGGATGACAACGTGCTCGTCGTCGGCTGCGCCACGGGCTATCTCGCTGCGCTGACCGCCAAGCTTGCGCGTCAGGTCACCGCGACGGAATGCGATCCGGCCTTGGCCGCGAAGGCCAAGGACGCCTTCGCCGCCCTCGGGCTCGCCAACGTGGCCTGCAAGGCCGCGGCCTGCACCGAGGGTGATGCCGCTGCCGGCCCCTATGATGTGATCGTCC
Source organism: Bradyrhizobium sp. JR4.1 (assembly GCF_040548605.1). Classification (NCBI taxonomy): domain Bacteria; kingdom Pseudomonadati; phylum Pseudomonadota; class Alphaproteobacteria; order Hyphomicrobiales; family Nitrobacteraceae; genus Bradyrhizobium; species Bradyrhizobium sp. JR4.1. The sequence goes on along the minus strand of NZ_JBEPRY010000003.1, from coordinate 302,978 downwards.
TCAACGGCGCCACCGAGGTGACGCCGGCAGGGCTGCTCGGGCAGCTCAAGGAGGGTGGGCGCCTGTTGGGGGTCTCGGCCGAATCCAGGCCGCCGCGAGCCATGATCGTCACCCATACTCACGGCGAATTCGGCCATCGGGCGCTGTTCGATGCCGCGGCCCCGGTCCTTCCTGGGCTGGAACGAGCCGCCGCCTTCGTGTTCTGACGGCCCGATAGCGGCTTTGGCCCTTAAAATCCCGTTCTGAATCAGAAGTGTGGCCGGGATGCTGCACGTGAAGAGTTTCCACCGAGAACCACCCTCAGGTAGTTCCGTCGCGCTTGACCGCGTCCTATGTTGCGGCGGGGCAACGACTCCACTCGTAGACGGTAACCCAGCTCGCGGGCACGAGCCGGGCGTTAGAATGAACGGAATTTTTGGATGCATGGGGTGAAGTTCTTCACCGGAGCAGCGGTTTCGGTCCTGCTGCTGGCGCTTGCCGGGCCGACGCCTGCCTTGGCGGATACGATCGAGGCTGCGCTGGTGCGCGCCTATCAGAACAATCCGCAGCTGAACGCGCAGCGCGCCCAGGTGCGCTCGACCGACGAGAACGTGCCGCAGGCGCTGTCGGGCTATCGGCCCAAGGTCAATGTGACCCTCGGCAGCGGGTATCAATATCAGGACGTCCAGGCGACGCAGAATGTCGTCCCCCGCACCCCCAAGTCGATCTCCGGCTTGCTTCAGCCCAACAGCGCCAGCGTGAGCGTCAGTCAGACACTCTACAACGGCAATCAGACCGCCAACAGGACGCGCGTTGCGGAGAGCCAGGTGTCGGGTTCCCGCGAGGCATTGCGTGTGCTCGAGCAGACGGTCCTGCTGCAGGCTGCCACGGCCTATATGGATTTTCTGCGCGACTCGGCCACGCTCGAGGTTCAGCGCAGCAACGTGCGCGTGCTCGAACAGACGCTCAAGCAAACGCGCGATCGCTTCAATGTCGGCGAGGTGACGCGCACGGACGTCGCGCAATCCGAAGCGCAGCTGGCTGCCGGCAGGACCCAGGCCCTGACCGCCGAATCGAATCTCACGACGACGCGCGCGAACTTCCGCCGGATCATCGGCAACGAGCCGGCGGCCCTCGCCCCCGGCTCGCCGGTCGATCGCTTCCTTCCTGCCACGATCGCCTCCGCCGTTGGTCTCAGCCTAGTCGAGAATCCCAACGTTACGGCTGCCATGTATGGCATCGACGTCAACTACCTCCAGGTCAAGATCAACGAAGGCGCTTTGCTGCCGACGGTCACGGTCGCGGCTACTGCCAGCACAGCCTACCAGCAGCAGCTGACGATCTTCCGAACGAGTTCCGCGTCCGCCCTCGCGACAGTCGCTGTGCCGATCTATCAGGGTGGCACAGAATATGCGCTGATCCGCCAATCGAAAGAGAACCTGGCGCAGCAGCGCCTGAATCTCGAAACCACCCGCGATCAGACCCGCGCCAACGTCGTGCAGGCCTGGGGCCAGTTGGAAGCCGGCAAGGCGCAGGTGCAGTCCGCGCAGGCGCAGGTCACTGCGTCCGAGATCGCGCTGAACGGCGTGCGCGAAGAGGCCAAGGCCGGGCAGCGCACCACCCTCGACGTGCTCAATGCGCAGCAAGCGCTGGTGAACGCGCGCGTTGCGCTCGTCACTGCCCAGCATGACCGCGTGGTGGCGTCCTATTCGGTGCTCAACGCGGTCGGTCGTCTGGCGCCGCAGGTGCTTGGTCTCAACACCACGGTCTACGATCCCAGCGTGCACTACCAGCAGGTCCGCGACAGCTGGGCCGGCGTACGCACGCCAGACGGACGCTAGAGTCCCGTAGTCATCCGGTCGGCCTCGCGAATAGCCGAAGCCGACCGGTGCTTTGCTTGCAATCATCAAAATCCCTGACATAGCCTTGCCAAGAAGATGCGGGTCGATTCGCTCTGCATCCGATGCCGTGTGCGTAAAGCATGAGGTGCCGAGGGCAGGGGCGCACCGCTGCACGTTGAGCCGTCATCTGGGGACAAGTCGGGCTGCCGTGACGAAAATGTCGGGCCAGCCATCCGGAACCGGCCAATCCTGTCGTGCTTGGTGTAAAACAACGCATGCGAGGGCGTTGATGATGTGGAGTCGGAGATGACGCAGCCTGCAAAGGTCACAGAACCCTCGATGGAGGAGATTCTGGCCTCGATCCGGCGCATCATTGCCGACGATGAGGCCAAGCCGCCGCCGGCGGATGCTGCCAAGCCCGAGAAGGCTGCCGCCCCCGCCGCGCCAGCGAAGCCGCAGCCGATCAGCGATATTCCGCCATCCAAGGTCGCGCCGCCCAAACCGGCCGCCGAGAAGCCTGCACCTGCTCCGGCCGCAAAGCCGGCACCGGCGCCGGCCCCCGCACCCGAGGCGGATGCGTCCAACAATCAGGACGATATCGACGCGCTGCTGGCGGGCCTCGACACGGCCACGGCTGCGCCGGAAATCCGTGCTCCGGAGCCGGAGCCCGAACCTGAGCCCGACGTGCTGGAATTGACCGACGATATGGCGCTGGCGATGGAGCCGACACCGCCTCCGCCGCCGCCGAGCTTCCGCAAGGTCGAGCCGCGCGACGATCTCGAATTCGCCGAATCGCCGCCGCCGCGTCCGACGCCGGCCCCGGCATCCTATGCGCCCGTGGACTTCGATGCGCCGCCACTACCGCCCCAACAGCCGATCCTGGCGCAATCGACGGTCTCCGCGGTCGAATCCGCCTTCAATTCCCTGGCCCACACGGTGCTCAGCAGCAATGCGCGAACGCTGGAGGATCTGGTCAAGGAGATGCTGCGTCCGATGCTGAAATCCTGGCTCGACGACAATTTGCCGGGCCTCGTCGAACGCATCGTGAAGGCCGAAATCGAGCGGGTATCCCGCGGCGGCCGGTAGAACGGGCCGCAGAGCCCTCATAAAGCCCTGCTTGTGGGTCATATTCTGCTTCCCGACCGGACCGGAAAGCCCTGTTGCCGCCTTTCTTTCCTTTGACCTTTCCGTTGACTTGTCCGTTGACTTGGACCCCGTGCGCGGCTTTCTAACAGCGCCATGATCGAGAAAAATTACCAGCCCGCCGATATCGAAGCCCGCATGTCCGTCGTGTGGGAGGACAGCCTTGCGTTCAAGGCCGGCCGCCCGGACCGCCGCGACGCAGTGCCCTTTACCATCGTGATTCCGCCGCCGAACGTGACGGGCTCGCTGCACATGGGCCACGCCCTCAACAACACCCTCCAGGACATCCTGTGCCGCTTCGAGCGCATGCGCGGCCGCGACGTGCTGTGGCAGCCCGGCACCGACCATGCCGGCATCGCCACCCAGATGGTTGTCGAGCGGCAACTGATGGAGCGCCAGCAGCCCAGCCGTCGCGAGATGGGCCGCGAGAAGTTTCTGGAGCGGGTCTGGCAGTGGAAGGCCGAGAGCGGCGACACCATCATCAACCAACTCAAGCGGCTCGGCGCCTCCTGCGATTGGTCGCGCGAACGCTTCACCATGGACGAGGGCCTCTCCAAGGCCGTGGTCAAGGTCTTCGTCGAGCTGCACCGCGACGGCCTGATCTACAAGGACAAGCGGCTGGTCAACTGGGACACCAAGCTGCTTACCGCGATCTCCGATCTCGAAGTGCAGCAGACCGAGGTCAAGGGCAGCCTCTGGTACCTGCGCTATCCGATCGAGGGCAAGTCTTTCAGCCCCGAGGATCCCTCGAGCTTCATCGTCGTTGCCACCACGCGCCCGGAGACCATGCTCGGCGATAGCGGCGTCGCCGTGCATCCCGACGACGAGCGCTATCAGAAGCTGGTCGGCAAGAACGTGATCCTGCCGCTGGTCGGCCGCAAGATCCAGATTGTCGCCGACGATTATTCCGATCCGGAGAAGGGCTCGGGCGCGGTCAAGGTGACACCGGCGCACGACTTCAACGATTTCGAAGTCGGCAATCGCCATGGCCTCGCCCGGATCAGTGTCATCGACAAGGAAGGTTGCCTCGATCTCCTCGACAACGAGGATTATCTGCGCGACCTGCCGGAAGGTGCCTCGCAGTTCGCCGAGGAGTTCAACAAGCTCGATCGCTTTGCTGCGCGCAAGCGCATTGTCGAGCGGTTGGAATCGTTCGGCTTCGTCGAGCGGATCGAGCCCCACACCCACATGGTGCCGCATGGCGACCGCTCCGGCACGGTGATCGAGCCCTATCTGACCGACCAATGGTATGTCGACGCCAAGACGCTGGCGAAGCCCGCGATGGCGGCAGTGCGTTCCGGCGAAACCACGTTCGTGCCGAAGAACTGGGAAAAAACCTATTTCGAGTGGATGGAGAACATCCAGCCGTGGTGCATCTCGCGCCAGCTCTGGTGGGGTCACCAGATCCCGGCCTGGTACGGTCCCGACGGCAAGGTGTTTGTCGCCGAGACCGAGGAGGAGGCCGTCAGCCACGCGCTTGGCTATTACGTCGAGCAGGAAGTCATCACGGTCGAGCAGGGCCGCGAGATGGCGCTCGACCGCAACAAGCGTGATGGCTTCATCACGCGCGACGAGGATGTGCTCGACACCTGGTTCTCCTCGGCGCTGTGGCCGTTCTCGACCCTCGGCTGGCCCGCGGACGCGCCGGAAGTGCAGCGTTACTACCCCACCAACGCGCTGGTGACCGGCTTCGACATCATCTTCTTCTGGGTCGCCCGCATGATGATGATGGGCCTTCACTTCATGAAGGAGGTGCCGTTCTCGACGATCTACATCCACGCCCTCGTCCGCGACGAGAAGGGCGCCAAGATGTCGAAGTCGAAGGGCAACGTTATCGATCCGCTCAGCTTGATCGATCAATATGGTGCGGATGCGCTGCGCTTCACGCTTGCGGCGATGGCCGCGCAGGGGCGCGACATCAAGCTCGCCACCAGCCGCGTCGAGGGCTATCGCAATTTCGCGACCAAGCTCTGGAATGCGTCGCGCTTCGCCGAAATGAACCATTGCGCCGTGCCCGAGGGTTTCGAGCCGGCCAAGGTCAAGGAGACGCTGAACCGCTGGATCGCGCATGAGAGCGCGCACACCACGCGCGAGGTGACCGAGGCGATCGAGGCCTATCGCTTCAATGACGCCGCCGGCAGCATCTACCGCTTCGTCTGGAACGTCTATTGCGATTGGTATCTCGAGCTCGCAAAACCCGTGCTGCTCGGTCCCGATAGCCCTGCCAAGGCCGAGACCCGCGCCATGGTGGCATGGGCGCGCGACGAGATCCTGAAACTGCTGCACCCCTTCATGCCCTTCATCACCGAGGAGCTGTGGGAGGTGACGGCCAAGCGCGACGGTCTGCTCGCGCTGGCGCCGTGGCCGCTGAAGCCGGCCGGGCCGACGCCGGAGCAGCTTGCGATGCTCGCGGCGACGACGGGGCCGACCGATGCGCTCGTCTCGCCGGTTTGGGTGCTGCCGATTTTCGATCATGCCGACTTCACCGATCCCGCGGCCGAGGCCGAGATCGGCTGGGTCATCGATCTCGTCACGCAGATCCGTTCGGTGCGCGCCGAGATGAACATCCCGCCGGCGACCCTCACGGCGCTGGTGCTCGCAGGCGCCTCGGCCGAGACGAAGGAGCGCGCGCCGCGCTGGAGCGACGTCATCAAGCGCATGGCGCGGCTGTCGGATATCTCCTTCGCCGACCGTGCGCCCGACGGCGCGGTCCAGCTCCTGGTGCGCGGCGAGGTGGCCGCGCTGCCGCTGAAGGGCGTGATCGACGTCGCCGCCGAGCGCACGCGTCTCGACAAGGAGATCGGGAAGGCCGATTCCGACATCAAGCGCGCCGAGTCCAAGCTGGCCAATGAGAAATTCGTCGCCAACGCAGCCGAGGAGGTCGTCGAGGAGGAGCGCGAGAAGCGCGAGGCCGCGCTGGCCCGCAAAGCCAAGCTGCTTGAGGCGCTGGAGCGGCTCAAGCAGGCGTCGTAGGCTTATTTCGGAAACGGCTTGCTCAAAAACTTCGAACCCGTGACGCCATAGCGCCAGGGCAGCTCGGCCGCCTTTGTGATGCCGATCCGGATGCCGGCCACCACCTCGACGTCCTCCGTCCGCGCATGCAGCGCGATCGGCGGACGGTCCAGCGGCAAGGCATTGTGCGCGATGGTGATGCCGAGCGCTTCGGTCAGCTTGCCCGGGCCCGAGCACAACGCGTGCAAATCCTGGAGATGGCGCCGCCGACGCATCGCGGCGATACCATGGGTCGGCTCCAACGCGCGGATCAGCACGGCGCTGGCCGAGCCTTCTTCCTCGCAGACGAAGTTCACGCACCAGTGGATGCCGTACGAGCGGTAGACATAGGCAAAGCCGGGCGGGCCGAACATCACCTGGTTCCGCGGCGTGAGGCCATTGTAGGAGTGCGCCGCCGGGTCGGTATGATGATAGGCCTCGACCTCGACGATGATCCCGCCGACGCCGTCGACCAGCATGGTTGCACCGATCAAGTCGGGCGCGACCTCGTGCACGCTGCGTGCGAAAAAGGCACGCTTCAGCGCTTTGCCGAGCCGGGGTGTGGAAGGTTTCGAGACTGGAGCCATTCGAGGTGAGAATCGCCAGAGAACAGAGCAGGATATTGCCCATATCTGCCATGTTCCCTGAAGCGGGGCGAGCCGGGTTGCGATGCCCGGCGAGACCGACTAGGTAGGACTTGGTCAGACCGGACACCCCATGGTCGTTATTGTCGATACCATCTCGAACCCGCTGCGCCCACGTCACCCCGAAAAGGTGAATCGGCCCGATTCCGCTTCGCCGCCGAAGCCGGACTGGATCCGCGTACGCGCGCCCAACACCCGCGGCTATGCCGACACCCGCAACATCGTGCGCGCCAACGGCCTGCATACGGTGTGCGAGGAGGCAGGCTGCCCGAATATCGGCGAGTGCTGGGACAAGAAGCACGCGACCTTCATGATCATGGGCGACACCTGCACCCGCGCCTGTGCATTCTGCAACGTCAAGACCGGCATGCCGAACGCGCTCGACGCGGCCGAGCCGCAGAACGTCGGCGAGGCCGTGGCCAAGCTCGGGCTTGCCCATGTCGTCATCACCTCCGTCGACCGCGACGATCTCACCGACGGCGGCGCCGAGCATTTCGCCCAGACCATCCGCGCGATCCGCGCCGCGTGCCCCTCGACCACGATCGAGATCCTGACGCCCGATTTCCTGCGCAAGGAGGGGGCGCTGGAGGTTGTCGTCGCGGCGAAGCCCGACGTGTTCAACCACAATCTCGAGACCGTGCCGTCGTGCTATCTCACGGTGCGGCCGGGCGCGCGCTATTTCCATTCGATCCGGCTGCTGCAGCGGGTCAAGGAGCTCGATCCCACCATCTTCACCAAGTCCGGCATCATGGTCGGCCTCGGCGAGGAGCGCCACGAGGTGCAGCAGGTGATGGACGATCTGCGTTCGGCCGACGTCGATTTCCTGACCATCGGGCAATATCTCCAGCCGACCCGCAAGCATCACGCCGTGATGCGCTACGTGCCGCCGGACGAGTTTTCGTCCTACGAGAAGGTCGCCTACACCAAGGGCTTCCTGATGGTGTCGGCGAGCCCGCTCACCCGCTCGTCGCATCATGCCGGCGAGGATTTTGCGAAACTGAAGGCCGCGCGGGCAGCAAGCGCCCGCTGAATCGCCATGCCCAATTTTTCGAGCAAGCGCCGTGTCGATCACAGCGCGTCCGAGATGTTTGATCTGGTCGCCGACGTCGAGCGCTACCCGGAATTCGTGCCGCTGTGCAGCGCGCTGAAGGTCCGTCAGCGTATGGCGAAACCCGACGGCACCGAGGTGCTGGTCGCGGACATGACAGTGTCGTTCAAGCTGGTCAGGGAATCCTTCACCAGCCGCGTGACGCTCGACCGTGCCAATCTGAAGATCCTGGTCGAATATCTGCAAGGTCCCTTCAGCAATCTGGAAAACCGTTGGACGTTCGAGCCCAAAGGCGAGAGCGTTTGCGATGTCGGCTTCTTCCTTGCCTACGAGTTCAAGAGCCGCATGCTGGCGCTCCTGATGGGCTCGATGTTCGACGCCGCGTTCGCGCGATTTTCCATCGCGTTCGAGAAGCGAGCGGATGCGATCTACGGACGGCGGAAGCTGGCGTCGTCGTAAGGGTCGTTACTCCAGTGTCCCGGACGCGGTGCGGCGCGTAGCGATGCTCCGCAGAGTCGGGACCCAAGCCGCACGAACGCCCTCGGAAGCATCAGCGACGATCCGACCAATCTCTCTATGCCGTCAACTCGCCTGCCTGGACGGGGTAAGCCCGTTCGATTTCACCGAGGTGCTGGTCATGGATCGCATCAATCACACTAACGACACTGGTCAGCCGACGCGGCGGGCCGGCACTCTCCGCTTCATTCCGGCTGACTGACGGCGGCAGTTGCCTGGCTCACCCTCGCGGCGACCGCGGAGTCCTGCGCTTCACGGCGTGCCGGCGTGGCGAGCGGGTGACGCGGGGACGGAGGCGCGTTGCGGCGGCGGCGCGTTTCGGCTTGGCCTGCGCCGGGCCGCGGGCGAGATCCATCAGCATGCGCAGCGCCTCGACCACCGAGCGCTGGCGCACGGCGGAACGGCCGATGGCGCCAAAGCGATGCTCGCGGTGAACGATGCGTCCGTCGCGCGCGGCGGCGGCGAAGTGGACGAGGCCAACCGGCTTGCCAGGCGTGGCGCCGCCGGGTCCGGCAATGCCGGTGATGGCGACCGCAAGATCGACGCCGGCACGCTCCAGCGCGCCGACCGCCATAGCTGTTGCGGTCTCCTTGCTGACGGCGCCGAAATTTGTGAGCGTGCTCGCCTCGACCCCGAGCATCGCGCGCTTGGCGTCGTTGGAATAGGTGACGAAGCCGCGATCGATGACGTCGGACGAACCTGGGATGTCGGTCAGCGCGCCCGCGACGAGACCGCCGGTGCAGGACTCCGCGGTCGCGATCGTCAGCTTGCGCATCCGGCACAAATCGAGCAGCGAGCGGGAGAGGGCGCGTGCGTCGCTGCCGGCCATGGCCTAGACACTCCAGGGCAGACGGATGGTGGCGCTCGCGGTGGCCGCGATGCCTTCCTCGCGACCGGTGAAGCCGAGCCGCTCGCTGGTGGTCGCCTTGACCGCGACGCGGGAGATGTCGACGCCGGAAATCTCGGCGATGCGCGCGCGCATGGTGTCGCGCAAGGGCCCGATCTTCGGCCGCTCGCAGATCATGGTGACCTCGAGATTGGCGATGCGGCCGCCGCGCTGGGTGACGCGCTCGATGGCGTATTGCAAAAACTGGTCGGAGGAGGCGCCTTTCCACTTCGCGTCGCTGGGCGGAAAGTGCGATCCGATGTCGCCGTCAGCGAGCGCGCCGAGGATGGCGTCGACCAGCGCATGCAGGCCGACATCGCCGTCGGAATGGGCCAGGAAGCCCTTGGTGTGCGGCACGCGCACGCCGCAGATCATGAGATGGTCGCCCTCGCCGAAGGCGTGCACGTCATAGCCCGTGCCGGTCCTGATGTCGCCGAGCAGGCTGGCCAGCCGCGCTTCCTCGCGCACGAAATCCTCGGGAGTGGTGAGCTTCATATTGGCAACATCGCCTTCAAAGGTTGCAACCGTCAATCCCGCCCATTCGGCAATCGCGGCATCATCGGTGAAATCGCTGCGGCCGTCCTTGGCCGCGCGACGATGCGCTTCGAGGATGACGTCGAAACGAAAGGATTGCGGCGTCTGCGCGATCCGCAACCGCGCCCGGTCCGGCGTGTCCTCGACATTGCCGTTCTCGCCGGTGACCTTGATGGTGTCGGTGACGGGAACGACGGGGATCGCGGCGCCGGTGCGGCTGGCCGCATCGATCGCGCGGGTGATCACGCCTTCCGAAACGAAGGGGCGGGCGGCGTCGTGGATCAGGACGATGTCGGGCTTGTGCCTGGCGAGCGCTTCGAGCCCGGCGAGCACCGAGGCTTGCCGGGTCGCGCCGCCATTGACCGGCGCCTCGTGGCTGAGCCCTGCGACCGCTGCCGTGAACATGGCGCTGTCGTCGGGGTTCACGACCGGCTGAACCGCAAACACGTCCGCATGACGGCTGAAGGCCTCCATGGCGCGATAGATCACCGGTACGCCGCCGATCTCGCGATATTGCTTGGGGCCACCGGCGCCTGCGCGCAGGCCGCGTCCGGCCGCGACGAGAACGACCGCGGTGCGCTGTGATTTCGCCATAGGACTCAAATACTCATTTGATGATGAAGAGAGTCGGGGGTGGGGTGATTGCCGCATGCCTCTAGCACGGCAGGCCCGCAAAAAAAGGGGGTTTCCCCGGATTGTGGGAAACAGCATTTTGCTGCACTGCACTTGAAAGATCGGCAGAACTGTCTAAACTGTAGGCATGACGCTTGACTGCACAAGAATTGTGCGCAAGATAGGTCATGGCAGGCGCGATGAGGCGCTGCCAACGCAACGAGACCCCTGTGACCGGCTCGGCAGTATCTGGCTTTAAGCCATTGAAGATAGGCGATATTGATGTCGCCACCCCGGTCTTCCTGGCGCCGATGTCGGGGGTGACTGACTCGCCCGTCCGCCGGCTAGCCGCGGAGCTCGGCGCCGGTCTCGTCGTCTCCGAAATGACGGCCAGCGACGAACTCGCCAATGGCCATCATATGTCCCGGTTGCGCTGCGAAGCCACCGGGATCGGTCCGCACGTGGTCCAGCTTGCCGGTTGCGAGACGCATTGGATGGCGGAGGGCGCCCGCATCGCTGAAGCCGAAGGCGCCGACATCATCGACATCAACATGGGCTGTCCGGCCCGTCACGTCACCGGCGGCCAGTCCGGTTCCGCCTTGATGCGCGACCTCGACCACGCCGTGAGCCTGATCGAAGCGACGATCACGGCGGTGAAGGTGCCGGTGACGTTGAAGATGCGGCTCGGCTGGGACGACCGCACCCGCAACGCACCGGAACTGGCGCGGCGCGCACAGGCATCAGGCGTCAAGCTCGTCACCGTGCACGGCCGCACCCGCTGCCAGTTCTACAAGGGCGAGGCCGATTGGGATGCGATCCGTGCCGTGCGCGACGCCATCTCCATTCCGCTCGTCGTCAATGGCGATATCACGACTTACGAGAAGGCGCTCGCGGCGTTAGAGGCCTCCGGCGCCGATGCCGTGATGATCGGCCGCGGTGCGCAGGGACAGCCCTGGCTGCCCGGTGAGATCGGCCGGCGCCTGAAGGGCGGGGCGGCGGAAGCCACGCCGTCGCTCGAGACGCAGCTGCATTATGTCCGCACGCTCTATGAAGGCGTCTGCGCGCTCTACGGCCTGCGCGTCGGTCTGCGGCACGCACGAAAACATCTCGGCTGGGCCCTCGACGTCGCGGCCGATGTGAGCCGTGCGCCGGCCGAGAAGCTGAAATCCTGGCGCCAGAAAATCCTCACCTCGGAGGATCCGCGCCTTGTCCATCGGTCACTGCAAGATGCCTTCGACGACTTCGCATGGAGCGCCGCTGCATGAGCTCAGCCGCTGAACATCGTCGGCCGTTTCCGTCCGACAGCGATGCCATCCTGGACGCACTGCCCAATCCGATGCTGATGATCGGGCCGGACGGCAAGATCGTCGCCGCCAACATCGCAACCGAAGCCTTCTTCGATATCTCGACGCAGTTCTTGAAGCGGCAATCGCTGAAAGAGCTGGTGCCGTTCGGCAGCCCCTTGCTGGCGCTGATCGACCAGGTGCGTTCGTCGAACGCACCGGTCAACGAATACAAGGTCGATCTGGGTACGCCGCGCATGGGCGGAGACCGCCAGGTCGATCTGCACGTCGCCCCGGTCACGGAACGACCCGGCCATATCGTGGTGATGCTCCAGGAGCGCTCCATCGCCGACAAGATGGACCGCCAGCTCACGCATCGCAGCGCCGCGCGCTCGGTGATCGCGCTCGCCGCGATGCTGGCGCATGAAATCAAGAACCCGCTCTCCGGCATCCGCGGCGCCGCGCAGCTCCTGGAGCAGCAGGCCTCCTCGGAAGACCGCATGCTGACGCGGCTGATCTGCGACGAGGCCGACCGTATCGTGACTCTGGTCGACCGCATGGAGGTGTTCGGCGACGAGCGCCCCGTGGTGCGCGGCCCCGTCAACATTCATTCGGTGCTCGATCACGTCAAACGGCTGGCGCAGTCCGGCTTTGCCCGCAACATCCGCTTCGTCGAGGACTACGATCCCTCGCTGCCGCCGGTGCTGGCGAACCAGGACCAGCTCATCCAGGTGTTCCTCAACCTCGTGAAGAACGCCGCCGAAGCGCTGATCGACGTTCCCGACGGCGAAATCCAGCTCACCACCGCGTTTCGTCCCGGCGTGCGCCTGTCAGTCCCCGGTCAAAAATCCCGTGTATCCCTGCCGCTCGAATTCTGCGTGAAGGACAACGGACCAGGCGTGCCGGACGATCTCCTGCCAAATCTGTTCGATCCCTTCGTCACCACCAAGCAGACCGGCTCGGGTCTGGGCCTCGCGCTGGTCGCAAAGATCATCGGGGACCACGGGGGCATCATCGAATGCGAATCTCAGCCGCGGAAGACCACCTTCCGCGTGCTGATGCCGATGTATTCCACATCGGTGAAACATGCCGATCAAAGCAGTCGCGACGGCTCTGCCGGGAAGTCGTCGTCTGCGTCACAGGGGGCAAAATGAGGATTAACGATGCCCGCAGGTAGTATTCTCGTTGCTGATGACGACACCGCCATCCGCACCGTTCTCAATCAGGCACTATCCCGCGCCGGCTACGAAGTGCGGCTGACCGGCAATGCCGCGACGCTGTGGCGCTGGGTCAGCCAGGGGGAGGGCGATCTCGTCATCACCGACGTGGTGATGCCCGACGAGAACGCGTTCGACCTGCTGCCGCGGATCAAGAAGATGCGGCCGAATTTGCCGGTCATCGTCATGAGCGCGCAAAATACCTTCATGACGGCGATCCGGGCCTCCGAGCGCGGCGCCTATGAATATCTGCCGAAGCCCTTCGACCTGAAGGAGCTGATCGCCATCGTCGGCCGCGCGCTGGCCGAGCCGAAGGAACGGGTCTCGACGCCGAACGAAGACGCCGAGATGGAGGCGATCCCGCTGGTCGGCCGCTCGCCGGCGATGCAGGAAATCTATCGCGTGCTGGCGCGGTTGATGCAGACCGACCTCACGGTGATGATCACGGGCGAGTCCGGTACCGGCAAGGAACTGGTGGCGCGCGCGCTGCACGACTACGGCAAACGCCGCAACGGCCCGTTCGTCGCGGTCAACATGGCGGCAATCCCGCGCGACCTGATCGAGTCCGAACTGTTCGGCCACGAGCGCGGCGCCTTCACCGGCGCCAACACCCGCGCCTCCGGCCGCTTCGAGCAGGCCGAGGGCGGCACGCTGTTCCTGGACGAGATCGGCGACATGCCGATGGAGGCGCAGACCCGCCTGCTGCGCGTGCTTCAGCAGGGCGAATACACCACGGTCGGCGGCCGCACCCCGATCAAGACCGACGTGCGCATCGTCGCGGCCTCCAACAAGGATCTGCGCGTCCTGATCCAGCAGGGCCTGTTCCGCGAAGATCTGTTCTTCCGCCTCAACGTCGTGCCGCTGCGGCTGCCGCCGTTGCGCGAACGCATCGAGGATCTGCCCGATCTCATCCGTCATTTCTTCGCGCTGGCCGAGAAGGACGGACTGCCGCCGAAGAAGCTCGACGCGCTGGCGCTGGAGCGGATGAAGCAGCACCGCTGGCCGGGCAACGTACGCGAGCTCGAGAACCTCGCCCGTCGCCTTGCGGCGCTCTATCCGCAGGACGTGATCACGGGCTCCGTCATCGACGGCGAGCTGGCGCCACCTACGGTCAGCCCGGGTGCCGCAGTCCAGCATGGCGTCGACAATCTCGGCGGCGCCGTGGAAGCGTATCTCTCCTCGCACTTCCAGGGCTTCCCGAACGGCGTGCCGCCGCCGGGCCTGTATCACCGCATCTTGAAAGAGATCGAGGTGCCGCTGCTCACGGCCGCGCTCGCGGCGACCCGCGGCAACCAGATCCGCGCCGCCGATCTGCTCGGCCTCAACCGCAACACGCTGCGGAAGAAGATTCGGGATCTCGATATCCAGGTGTATCGGAGCGGGGGCTAGCCTTTCCGCAACGGACGGTGGCTCAGCTCCCCCTACCAAGCGGAGCTGAGCCTGTCCGGATCGCGCTGGCCGTTGTGGCTGACGCGGTGAGCAGAAGTCCTGATCGGACTGAAATGTTCCGCCGGAACATTCAAATGGTCATTCAGCCGCGGGACGCGGCCTCACACCTATCTGACAAATCGGCCTGATACCTGTATCGCGCTGGCGACGTTCGCATTGGGCTCCTGCACCCCGACACCATTGACCAGCAGGTCGGCCGCCACGATCAGCAGCAGCACGGCCGACACCATCATTGCGAGAAAGAACCTGTGCATCCCCGTCAAGCCGCTGGGGCCGGGATGCGTTCCCGCCCTCCGGCATGTCGCTGTGGATGCGCGGGTCAGTCGCGGCGTGGGCGCCGCGGAATTGTCGCAATTCGGCAACAATGTGGTACGAATACATCAGTATCCGCCCGCCGCGGACCCCGTTTTCAGCACCCATTGCCGGAATGACCAGCGCAGACACCTCGGCCGCATCCTTTGACACGGCCCCAGCGGAAGAGCCCCGGCGTTGGTCGGCGCGACGCTGGCTGGCGCCGTTCGCCGTGGCGTTGGCCCTGCTGTCGGCCTGCCTGACGTTCCTGGTCCTGACCGGCCTCACGTCGATCGAACCGACCCCTGCGGTTGTCCGCTCGTTCTATCTGATCAATGCGGCCACGATCCTGCTGCTGGTCGGCATCATCATCCGCGAACTCTGGCAGCTGATCCTGGCGCGACGGCGGGGTAGGGCGGCGGCGCGCCTCCATGTCCAGATCGTCAGCCTGTTCTCGATCGTGGCGGTGCTGCCGGCGGTGCTGGTCGCCGTCGTCGCCAACGTCACCATCGAGCGCGGCCTCGACCGCCTGTTCTCCGGCCCGACCAAGGAGGTGATCCAGAATTCGCTGACGATCGCGCGCGCCTACATGCAGGACCACGCGCAGCTGATCCGGGGCGACATTCTCGGCATGGCCAACGACATCGCCCACGCCCGGCCGCTCTACGACCAGGATCGCCGCTCGTTTCGCGAATTGCTGACGTCCAGCGCCGCCTCGCGCAACCTGCCGGGCGCGATGATCATCGACAAGAACACCAACATTCTCGAATCCGCCGACACCGGCATGCGGCTGGCCTATTCGCCGCCGGCACCGGACTTCCTCAGCAACGTCAACGAATCCGAGCCCGAAATCGCGGTGCTGCCCGATGCGAGCTTCGTCGCCGCGGTGGTCCGCTTGCGCGCCTTCAGCGACACCTTCCTCTACGTCGCGCGGCCGCTCGATCCGAATGTCGTCAACCAGCTCAAGCAGACCGAGGTCAGCGTCGCCGAATACGCCCAGATCGAGTCGCGCCGGCTCGGCATCCAGGTCGCGTTCGCACTGATGTTCGCGGTGATCGCGCTGACCATCCTGATGGCCTCGGTGCTGATCGGCCTCAACTTCGCCAACTCGCTGGTCTCGCCGATCCGGCGGCTGATGAACGCGGCCCAGACGGTGTCGACGGGCGATCTCCACGTGAAAGTGCCGGTGCACCAGTCGGAAGGCGACCTCGCCCAGCTGGGTGAGACCTTCAACAAGATGACGGAGGAGTTGCGCAGCCAGCGCGACGAGCTCGTCAACGCCAGCGACCTCATCGACAGCCGCCGCCGCTTCATCGAGGCGGTGCTGTCGTCCGCGAGCGCCGGCATCATCGGCGTAGATAATTCAGGCAGCGTCGGCATTCTCAACCGTTCCGCCGAAAAGCTGATCGGGCACTCCGAAGCCGAGACGCTCGGCCATCCGCTCTCCGACGTGCTGCCCGAGCTCGAAGAGATGATGAAGAGCGCGCGGGAAGGGACCCAGCGCCTGGTGCAGGGGCAGATCACGATCACGCGGGACGGGCAGGAACGCAATCTGTCGGTTCGCGTCAGCGCCGAGAAGACCAGCCAGCCGCACGACAGCTACATCATCACGCTCGACGACATCACCGAGCTGGTCTCGGCGCAACGCACCTCGGCCTGGGGCGACGTCGCGCGCCGCATCGCGCACGAGATCAAGAACCCGCTGACCCCGATCCAGCTCTCCGCCGAGCGCATTCGCCGCAAATTCGGCAAGGACATCACCGAGGGCAAGGACAAGCAGATCTTCGAACAGTGCACCGACACCATCGTGCGTCAGGTCGACGATATCCGCCGCATGGTCGACGAGTTCTCGCGCTTTGCGCGGATGCCGAAGCCGGTGATGGAGGGTGAGGATGTCGCCGACGCAGTGCGGCAGGCGGTGTTCCTGATGAAGGTCGCCCACCCCGAGATCGATATCGAGGCCGAGTTCAAGGAAGATCCGCTGCGCGCCCAGTTCGACCGGCGGCTGATCTCGCAGGCGGTCACCAACATTGTCAAGAACGCCACCGAGGCGATCGAGCAGGTCCCCCTGGAGGAGCTCGGCAAAGGCCGGATCGACGTCGTAGTCTCGCGCGAGGGCGAGGACGTTCTGATCGACGTCGTCGACAACGGTATTGGCCTGCCCAAGGTGGCGCGCTCGCGCCTGCTCGAGCCCTATGTGACGACACGCGCCAAGGGCACCGGCCTTGGGCTCGCGATCGTCGGGCGCGTGCTGGAAGACCATGGCGGCCGCATCGAGCTGAAGGATGCCTCGGATTTCCGCGAGGGCCAGCGTGGCGCCTGGATGCGGATGCGTTTTGCGATCTCCGGCGCTCCCGCGAAAAGCGAGGGGGCCGAACCGGCAGCCGAGGCAACGGCCAAGCCGGACATCGGCGAAACGGCCACGCAATCCGTCAAGGATCCGGAAACAAAACAGGCGGCCGCCGAAACCAAAGAGCCGGCTGAAAAGACCAATGATTCAACGAAGATCGAAGCCTCAACAGGCAGCTGAGAAAACAGGCGACACATGGCAAGTGAAATTCTGATTGTCGATGATGAGGCCGATATTCGGGATCTCGTTGCGGGCATCCTCGAAGACGAGGGCTTCGTGACCCGGACCGCGCGCGACAGCGATACGGCGCTCGCCGAGATCGCCAACCGCAGGCCGCATCTGGTGTTCCTCGACATCTGGCTGCAGGGCTCCAAGCTCGACGGCTTGCAGCTCTTGGAGCAGGTCAAGAAGGACAACCCCGATCTGCCGGTCGTGATGATTTCCGGCCACGGCAACATCGAGACCGCGGTCGCCGCGATCAAGCGTGGCGCCTACGACTTCATCGAGAAGCCGTTCAAGACCGACCGGCTGATCCTGGTCGCCAACCGTGCACTTGAGAACTCGCGGCTCAAGCGCGAGGTCAAGGAGCTGAAGCAGCTCGCGCCGAGCGCAAGCTCGCTGGTCGGCCGCTCGCCCAGCATGAACCAGCTGCGCCAGACCATCGAGCGTGCGGCCAAGGCCAACAGCCGCATCCTGATCGTTGGCCCCGCCGGCGCCGGCAAGGAACTAACCGCCCGCACGTTGCACACGGCCTCGGGCCGCGCCGACGGCCCCTTCGTCGTCATCAACGCCGCTGCGATCACGCCCGAGCGGATGGAGCACGAGCTGTTCGGCATCGAGCAGTCCAACGGCGAGCACGCGCGCAAGCCCGGCGCGCTCGAAGAGGCCCACGGCGGCACGCTGTTCATCGACGAGATCGCGGACATGCCGCGCGAGACCCAGAACAAGATCTTGCGCGTGCTGGTCGAGCAGTCGTTCCAGCGCGTCGGCGGCAACGGCAAGGTGCAGGTCGACGTCCGCATCATTTCCTCCACCGCGCGCAACCTCGAAGAGGAAATCGCGGCCGGGCATTTCCGCGAAGACCTCTATCACCGGCTCTCGGTGGTGCCGATCCGCGTGCCCGCGCTGTCGGAGCGGCGTGAGGACATTCCGGAATTGATCGACTACTTCATGGAGCAGATCTCGGCAGGCAGCGGCCTGCCCAAGCGGCAGATCGGCCAGGACGCGATGGCGGTGCTGCAGTCGCATGTCTGGCCGGGCAATGTGCGCCAGCTCCGCAACAACGTTGAGAGAGTCATGATTCTGGCCGCGGGCGGGCCGGAGGTCATCATCACCGCCGACATGCTGCCGCAGGACGTCGGCTCCATGGTGCCGGCGATGCCGACCAGCAACAATGGCGAGCACATCATGGGCCTGCCGCTGCGCGAAGCGCGCGAAGTGTTCGAGCGCGACTATTTGATTGCACAGATCAGCCGTTTTTCAGGAAATATTTCTCGCACGGCCGAGTTTGTTGGCATGGAACGCTCGGCACTGCACCGGAAGTTGAAGGCGCTCGGTGTCGGCTAACGCTGCAACGTCATTGGAATAGGCGAGGAAAATCATCGATTTCCGTAGTTTTTCGGGGCCATACGGCGTGGGCTGCCGCGTGAAGCGGCTTGCCTAATAAGCCTACCTGTCCTCTAATTGAACCGCTGTCCCTCCGAGGGGGATCTCATGAGGGACGGCAACCGGACGAGGACCCCGAATTATCAAAAGAGGGCCGCAACCGGCGCAATAAAAAGAAACTCAAAGCGAGAAAAAAACAATGGCGGCAGACCGCGCACAAAACCTGCAGGACACCTTCCTTAATCACGTTCGCAAAACCAAAACGCCACTGACGATCTTTCTGGTCAACGGAGTGAAGCTCCAGGGCATCGTGACCTGGTTCGACAATTTCTGTTTGCTGCTTCGGCGCGACGGTCACTCGCAGCTCGTCTACAAGCATGCGATCTCGACCATCATGCCGGGCGCTCCGATCCAGTTGTTCGAAGGCGGCGAGGACCAGCCGGCTTGAGAGTGATCTGATTGGAACCCCGGAATTTCGACGGGGATGTCGACCGTCCGCGGTCGGCAGGGGATAAGCAGACGGGGCGGGTGCTTGTCATCGGTCCCTATTTGCGGGTGCGCGCAGGCAATGCCGACGCGCAATCGGAAGCTCATGTCCTGCGTGACGCGGAAGCCCGGCTCGACGAAGCCGCCGGCCTCGCACGCGCGATTGATCTCGTCGTTGCCGACGCAATCATCGCGCCGATCAGCCAGATCCGCCCCGCGACCTATATCGGCAAGGGCAAGGTCGAGGAGATCGCCGCGCTCGCCAAGGGCCTCGATGTCGAGCTCGTGGTGATGGATTGCGCGCTTGCGCCAATCCAGCAGCGCAATCTCGAGAAGGAGCTGCAGGCAAAGGTGCTCGACCGCACCGGCCTCATCCTGGAAATCTTCGGCCGCCGCGCCAAGACCAAGGAAGGCTCGCTCCAGGTCGAGCTCGCGCACCTCAACTACCAACGTTCGCGCCTGGTGCGCTCATGGACCCATCTCGAACGCCAGCGCGGCGGCTTTGGATTCATGGGGGGTCCCGGCGAGACCCAGATCGAAGCCGACCGCCGCCTGATCCAGGAGCGCATCTCCAAGCTCGAGGGCGAACTGAAGAAGGTGCAGGCCACACGCCGCCTGCATCGCGCAGGCCGCCAGCGCGTCCCGTATCGCGTGGTCGCACTGGTCGGCTACACCAACGCCGGCAAGTCGACGCTGTTCAACCGCCTGACCCGCGCCGACGTGCAGGCCGCCGACATGCTGTTCGCCACGCTCGATCCGACCCTGCGCGCGCTCACCCTGCCGCATGGCGGCAAGGCGATGCTGTCGGACACCGTCGGTTTCATCTCCAATTTGCCGACGCAGCTCGTCGCCGCCTTCCGCGCCACGCTGGAGGAGGTGCTGGAAGCCGACGTCATCCTGCACGTGCGCGACATCTCGCACGACGACGCCGAGGCGCAGCAGAGCGACGTCGACGCCGTGCTGCGCCAGCTCGGCATCAATCCCGATGATTCAGGCCGCATCATCGAGGTCTGGAACAAGATCGACCGTTATGGTCCCGAACAGCGCGAAGAACTTTTGAACATCGCCGCGCGCAGGCCGGAGGATCATCCGGCGATGCTGGTGTCCGCTGTGTCGGGCGAGGGGGTCGACGCACTGCTCGCCGCAATCGAGGAGCGCTTGGCGGCCAAGCGCATCACGCTCGATCTCTCGATCGATGCCTCCGACGGCGCCGGCATCAGCTGGCTGCATCGGAATTCCGAGGTGCTGGCGAAAGAGCTGCACGACGGCCGCTTCGACATGACGGTACGGGTGGACGAGACCAAGCGGGACATCGTGGTGAACAGGTTCGACGCCGTGCCGCGACTGTCCGCGTAGACGCCGTCGCCCGCCAGTGAGTTGAGCTAACTGCTGCCTCAAGCAACGCTGTCGTCCCGGACAAGCGTAAGCGCAGATCCGGGACCCATAACCACAAGCGGCTGGAATTGGCACGCTGGTAGCTCCAGCGTGGTTCAACAATGTGCATTCGGGGTAATGGGTCCTGGCTTTCGCCAGGACGACGCTCGAGCTAGGAGCGGGCTTGGTTGCTTTTCTCCGCCGGCGCAGCGCTTTTCGCCTCACCTTTCGCCTCATTCCACAGCGCGTCCATCTCCGCGAGCGATGCCTGCTCCAGCGTCCGCCCCTGCGCCTCCAGCGCCCGCTCGATATAGGCAAAACGCCGCTCGAACTTCGCGTTGGTCGCGCGGAGCGCGGCTTCCGGATCTGCATCGACATGGCGGGCGAGATTGACCAGCGCGAACATCAGGTCGCCGGTCTCTTCCGCCAAGCCCTCGCTGTCGTTGCGGTCGAGTGCTGCCTCGATCTCATCGGCTTCCTCGCGGATTTTTGCCAGCACCGCGCGCGGATCGTTCCAGTCGAAGCCGACGGTGGAGGCCTTGCGCTGCAGCTCCATGGCGCGCGTCAGGGCGGGCTGGCCGGCCTTGACGCCCGAGAGCAATGATTTGTGCGGCGGCATTTGTTCCGGCGGCCGGCGCGCGGCGCGCTCGGCTTTCTCCTCGGCCTTGATGCGATCCCAGACTTCCTTGACGTGGGAGGAGGCGAGGTTGCCGTCCTTGTCGGCGAAAACGTGAGGATGGCGCCGGATCATTTTTCGCGTGATGGCCTCGACGACATCGCCAAAAGCAAAGGCGTTCTGCTCCGACGCCATCTGGGCGTGGAAGACGACCTGGAGCAGCAGGTCGCCGAGCTCCTCGCAGAGATCGTCGAGATCGCCGCGGCTGATGGCCTCGACTACCTCATAGGCTTCCTCAATCGTATAGGGCGCGATGGTCGCAAAATTCTGCTCGAGGTCCCAGGGGCAGCCGGTCACCGGCGTGCGCAGCGCCGCCATGATCTCGATCAGGCGGGAAATGTCGCGGGAAGGGGTCATTGCGGGGCAGTCTCCTGGCTCTCAAGCCTTATGCCAAAAGCGAGCCCCCGTTCCCAGCGTAGCGCGGCGGAACAGGGTGATTTCCACCGGTTGGCGGGCCGGATTGGCGAGCCGCGTGGGCAATGCTAAAGCGCGGGCCATGAGTGACGCATCTTCATCCGAAACCGCGCTGGTGCTGTTCTCCGGCGGCCAGGATTCCACCACCTGCCTCGCCTGGGCGCTGAATCGTTTTGCGCGCGTGGAGACGCTGGGGTTCGATTACGGCCAGCGCCACGCCATCGAGCTGGCCTGCCGCGACCGGCTGTTCGACGGCCTCAAGGGCCTGCGCGCGGATTGGGCTTCCAGGCTCGGCGAGAGCCACACGCTGTCGATCCCGACGCTGGCGGTCGTGTCCGAGACGGCGCTGACGCGCGACGTCGCGATTGCGATGGGCGCCGACGGCCTGCCGAACACGTTCGTGCCCGGGCGCAACCTGGTGTTCTTGACATTCGCCGCGGCGCTGGCTTACCGGCGCGGCATCAGTCACATCGTCGGCGGCATGTGCGAGACCGACTATTCCGGCTATCCCGATTGCCGCGACGACACCATCCGCGCCATGCAGGCCGCGCTGTCGCTCGGCATGGCCCGCAAGTTCGAGCTGCATACCCCGCTGATGTGGATCGACAAGGCCGCGACGTGGAGGCTCGCCCATGACCTCGGCGGCGACGGGCTGGTGGACCTCATCCGCGAGCAGTCGCACACCTGCTATCTCGGCGAACGCGGCGCGCAGCATGATTGGGGCTACGGTTGCGGCGAGTGCCCGGCCTGCAGCCTGCGGGCGAAGGGGTGGCGGGAGTATGTTGCGGGGCGGTGACGCCATAGACTCGGTGTCATTCCCCGCGAAAGCGGGTGATCCAGTACTCCGAGACGATAGTGATAATCGCGAGGCCGCGGCGTACTGGATTCCCCGCCTTCGCGGGGAATGACAGTGTTGGTTGGGGTGAGAGCCTACCCCGGCAACGCGCAAAGCGACTATTGCGCAAAATCCTCCGCCTTCAGCTCGATCGGCTTGCCGTGCGGCGTACGATCCGCCGCGTGATCCCACGCGTCGCGGTAGCGATGCAACGTCTCGGCAGACGCAACGCCCTTGCGCGCGACGAGACCTTCCAGCGTGGCGAGCCAATGGAGATAGTAGGTCTCGCCCGTATCGGGATCGCCGGCCGCCTGCGCGCGCTTGATCTCGGACGCCAGGGCTGCCGCCCATTCGGGCCAGGTGAACACGCCGCGCTCGTGCAGCGTCAGCGCCATCGCGAAGGCGTGCGCCTCCCACGGTGCGCGGAACACCGGACCGTCATCATCGCGCGGAATGCTCGGGATCGCTGCCGTCGCGGCAGCAGCAGCGGTGCTGCTCATCAGGCTGGGTCCAGATACGGCTCGAACGCATCGATCGAGACTTTCGAGGTTGGATCGCCATCCGCACCCCAGAGATCGCGGCCCTCGAACACGACCGTGTAGAGCCATTGCGGATTCTCGCCAAGCTCCATCGCCGCCGAGTCCGGAAACACGTGGCAGCCATGGTTCAGCTCGACGATTCCGACATGGCCACGCACATAGCGCGGCAGGCGGGTGTGGGTTGCGGGATGAATGTTCTTCGTACGAACCTTGTCGCCGATCTTGAATTTCGCCGGCGCCGGAGCAGGGCGGGCGAACTTGCCGCGCACCATGATGCGCTCGACCTGGCCGAGATCGAACTTGCCGTGCTTGAGCGCCTTGGCCGGCTGCACCGCATGGCCGGCGGCGACTTCCTCCCGGGTGAGATAGCCTTTCTCGATCAGCATCTCCTCGAGCCCGAGAAACCATTTCTTGTAATAGGAGCTCGAGAGATAGACATGCGGCGGGATCGTCTCGCGATAGAAGCGCGAGGTGTCGATGTTGAAGGCGCCGGCCGCGCCCATCGCACGCACCATGGCGAGAACACGCGACTCCCATTCCTCGTGGAACACCGGCTCGTTCGGCTCGGGCTCGACCTTGCCGAACCCATCCATGCCGCCCATGTCGTGCACGCCGTTCATGACGGCGCCCCGGGCGCCTTGGGAAAACCGGTGCCGATCATGGAATCGCGCGTGACCAGCTCGGCGAGCTGCTCCTCGCTCCAGCCGTCTGTGCCCGCGGGGCGCATCGGCAACACAAGAAAGCGCGTTTCGGCGGTCGAATCCCACACCCGGATTTCAACGTCCTTGGCGACCTGCACGCCGAAATCGGCGAGCACGCCGCGCGGGTCCTTCACCGCGCGTGAGCGATAGGGCGCGGCCTTGTACCAGACCGGCGGCAGCCCCAGCATTTCCCAGGGGTAGCAGGAGCACAGCGTGCACACGACCATGTTGTGACGCTGCGGCGTGTTCTCGACCACGACGAGGTGGTCGCCGACGCGGCTGACATGGCCGAGCGTGCCGATCGCCTTCGAGCCGTCCTCCAGCAGTGCCGTCTTGAACGCCGGATCGCTCCAGGCCTTGGCGACGACGCGCGCGCCGTTATGGGGGCCGATCCGGGTCTCATAGGCCTGGATGATGGCATCGAGCGCGGCCGGCTCGACATAGCCTTTTTCGGTCAGGATCGTCTCGAGCGCGCGCACGCGCAGCTCGGTCTCCGACAGCTCGGAATGGTCGTGATCGTGGTGATGATGATGGTCGCTCATAGGCCGAAGATAGTCCCAGAATCCGGGCGTTGTCGAGGCGAAGACTCTGCTAACATCGCGGCATGGGCTGGGCTGCAAGAACTGGGATAACCGCCGCAATCGCGGCTCTTGGTGCATTCGCGGCGCAGGATGCGCGCGCCGCGAATGGCGCCTATGCGGTCGATGCCGCCGACATTTCCGAGGTCGGCTCCTGCAAGGTGGAGAGCTGGATGTCGACGGCTTCCAACACGGATTTCTCGGCGGTCGCCAATCCCTCCTGTGTCGTCGATCCCTTCAGGCCGGTCGAGCTGAGCCTGCAGACCATCCGGGCCCGCAGCGATGGCGACTGGAGCACGACAATTGCTCCGAAAGCCAAGACGAATTTCGTCCCGACCGGAATTGGCCGGTGGGGATTGTCGGCCTATGGCGGCGGATCGTTCGACGCGGCGACCGGCGATGCGCTATCCGCCTTTGCCGTCGTCCCCGCGACCTTCCGCCTGTCGGAGACCATGCGCATCAACGTCAATGGCGGCTGGCTCTGGGATCGCACGGTGGATCGCCACTACCTGACCTACGGCATCGGCTTCGACTGGAAATTCACCGACACCTTGCAATGGACGATCGAGGCTTACGGGCAAGCCGGCGCCTCCGAGGTCGCAAGCGCCGTGCAGCCGCGTTTCCAGACCGGTGTCCGCTACCGACCGAACGAGATATTCTCCGTCGATGTGATCTACGGCCGCAACATCACCGGCGAAAATGCCAACTGGATCACCATCGGCACCACGATCCGGTTTCCGGTCCATGGAAGCGAACCCGAACATCGGCGTACCGGGCATCTGTGAGCGCCAGGAAGACCAAGACCAGGGGAGTTTGCGTTGCCTGACTATGTCAAGATCGAGAAGGGCCTCGGGCCGGAGGGGCGGATTGCGGTGGTGCGGTTCGACCGCGGCGACGGCATCAACGCGCTGTCGCCGGAGGCGCTGCGCCAGCTCACCGCGGCCGCGCGCAGTTTTGAGGATGACGCCGCGACCTCCGTCGTGGTGCTGACAGGCAGCGCGGACGCGTTCAGCGCCGGCTTCGACCTCAAGGATGCTGAAGGCCGCTCGCGCAAGGACATGGATCTCGGCACGCTGCGGCGGCATCTCAAGCTCGGACCGCGCCTGACCCACGCCTGGCAGGAGATGGAGCAGATCACGATCGCCGCCATCGAGGGCTTTTGCGTCGGCGGTGGCGTGGCGCTGGCCGTCGCGCTCGACTTTCGCGTCATGGGACGCGATGCCCATCTGCGCGTGCCCGAGATCGGGCTCGGCATGAACATGAGCTGGCAAAGCATTCCGCGCATGCTGCATCTGATCGGCCCGGCTCGCACCAAGCAGGCGGTGATCCTGGCCGATCAGCGCATCAGCGCGGATGAGGCCTATGAGTGGGGCCTGGTCGAGCAGGTGGTCGATCCCGGCCATGCGTTCGATGCCGCGATGGAGCTTGCGCGCAAGGTGGCAGCGCAGCCGCCGCTCTCCGTTGCCATGACGAAACTCACGGTCAACCGGCTGGCGCACGCGCTGGATAATCTCGCCAGCCACATGGACGTCGACCAGTTCGCCCTGGCAAGCCTCAGCGAGGACCACAAGGAGGGCGTCGAGGCGTTCCTGACGCGACGCAAACCGAAGTTCAGAGGGCGGTAGAAACAGGCTGGGGCCATTGATTGCGCCGCGGACTATCCGTATACGCGGCGCTGGGACAAAATAGGCCCGATCAACGGGCCGGCAAACGACAATGACGATCGAGGGGGAGGGCCAATGACCACTAGCTCGCAGGCGCCTGAGGCGAAAGGGTTTCGCTGGAAGCTGGTCGCGCCGCTCGCGGTGTGGCTGGTGATCTATCTGTTTCCGGTGCCGGCAGGGCTCAACGTCAATCAGTGGCACTATTTTGCCGTCTTCGCGGCCGTCATCACCGGGCTCATCCTGGAATCGATGCCGGTGGGCGCGGTCGGCCTGATCGGGCTGACGGTTGCCGGCGTCGGCGGTTATATCGATCCCGATCCGACCAAGTCGCTGCGCTGGATGCTGGCGGGCTTTGCCGAGAGCACGGTGTGGCTGATCGTCGGCGCCTTCGTGTTCTCGATCGGCTATCGCAAAAGCCAGCTGGGCCGGCGTATTGCACTCGTGCTGGTGCAAAAGCTCGGCAGCAACACGCTCGGCCTCGGCTATGCGGTGGCGATATCGGACTTCTTGCTGGCGCCGGCGACACCGTCCAACACCGCGCGCAGCGGCGGCATCGTCTATCCCATCATCAGCAACATCCCGCGCATCTACGGCTCCGAGCCTGGACCGACCGCCGGCAAGATCGGCACCTACGTGATGTGGACCGCGTTCGCGTCGACTGCCGTCACCAGCTCATTGTTTTTCACCGCGCTCGCACCCAATGCGGCGGCGCTGGCCATCGCCAAGAAGACCGTCGGAATCGACGTCAGCTGGGCGCAATGGTTCTTGGGCTTTGCGCCGCTCGGCCTCCTCCTGATGGCGCTGGTCCCACTGCTCAGCTACGCGGTCTGCCGCCCCGAGGTGAAGAGCAGCCCGGAAATTTCCGAATGGGCATCGAAGGAGCTCGCGGAGATGGGCCCGATGTCGCGCAACGAATGGATCATGCTGACGCTGATCTTGCTCGCGATGTTCCTGTGGATCGCGGGCTCGAGCCCGGACATCCGCGTGCCGCTTCTGGGCTCGAATTTCGTCAACGCCACCACCGTCGTGTTCATCGTGATCTCGCTGATGCTGGTGACGGGCGTGATCGAGTTTGCCGACATCGTCGCGGAGAAGAGCGCCTGGGAGGTGTTCTTCTACTTCACCTCGCTGCTGACGCTGGCCTCGGGTCTCAACGAGATCGGCTTCATCAAATGGTTCGCCACCGAATATGCAAAGCCGCTCGCCGGGCTGTCGCCGTCGACCGCGATGCTCCTGCTGGTCGCGCTGTTCTTCTGGATCCACTACTTCTTCTCGAGCATCACCTCGCATGCCGCCGCCGTGCTGCCCGTGGTGCTCGCGGTCGGATCCGGCATCCCCGACCTGCCGGTCACGACGCTCGCCATGCTCTGCATGTATTCGCTCGGCCTGATGGGCGTGATCTCGCCTTACGCCACGGGGCCGGCGCCGATGTATTTCGGTAGCGGTTATATCGGCAAGGGTCAGTTCTGGGGCTATGGGCTGATCTTCGGGATGCTCTATTTCGCAGGGCTCCTGCTGATCGTATGGCCCTGGCTGCGGGTCCACTGAGCCGGGCGCGAGGCCAATACGGCGGCAGATGAATTTTCTTCAGCGGGGAGACATTTGGAAAACTTCGTCCAACTCCCCACAAATATCTGACATTGCAAGAGTGACCTGAAAGGGCGATGGTGCCTGCTGCGGTGCAGCGCGCTCCAGCCGAGTCCTCGTCGCAGTTTCACTCTCCGTCGCTTGATGCGACCGGTTCCCGGATGCCCTAGGGGCAAGCGGAACTATTGTGCATGAAGGCCGCCTCCATGAACGTCCACCCGTCGCTCGCGATCGGACAGCCGATCGAACAGCTTGATGCGATCTCAGGTCGCGCGATCTCACGTCCCGCGATTTCACTTGCCGCGACTGCGCCCGACGCGATGGTCCGCTTCGAAGGCATCTCGAAAACCTATCCGGCCTATCGCGGCAAGCCCGGCGTCAATGCCCTGCAAAACATCGACTTCGCAATCCCGCGCGGTTCGATCACCGGCGTTATCGGTCGCTCCGGCGCCGGCAAATCGAGCCTGGTCCGGCTCATCAACGGCTTGGAGAGGCCGACCACCGGCCGCGTCGTCGTCGATAACAGAGACATCTCGGCGCTCACGGGCCGCGACTTGCGACTGGCGCAGCGCTCGATCGGCATGATCTTCCAGCACTTCAACCTGCTGTCCTCACGTACCGCAGCCGCCAACATCGCGCTGCCGCTGGAGATCGCCGGCTGGGCCAAGGCCGATATCCGCGCGCGCGTGGCCGAGCTGCTCGCGCTGGTCGGCATCGCCGACAAGCACGACCGCTACCCGTCCGAACTCTCCGGCGGCCAGAAGCAGCGCGTCGGCATTGCCCGCGCGCTCGCGACGCGGCCGAGCGTGCTGCTGTCGGACGAGGCGACCTCGGCGCTCGATCCGCAGACCACGCGGGCGATCCTCGATCTGCTCGTTAACATCAATCGCGAGCTGGGCGTGACCATCGTGCTGATCACCCACGAGATGTCCGTGGTGCGCCAGCTCGCGGGGAATGTCGTGGTGCTCGATGCCGGCCGCGTCGTCGAGAGCGGCCATGTCGCCGACATCTTTACCCATCCCAGGCATCCGATCACGCAATCCTTCCTGGCCGAAGCGATCGGCGACAGCCTGCCGGTGTCGCTGGCGAGCCGGATCGTTTCGGAGCCGCCTGCGGGCGGACAGGCCGTGATCCGCGTCCAGGTGCGCGGGGCAGGGGCCGGCGACACGCTGGTGGCGCGGCTCGCGCGCGAACTCGGCCTCGACGTGTCGCTGCTGTCGGCCCGCATCGACGAGATCGGCGGCCAGCATGTGGGCTCGCTGACGCTTGGTATCCCTCTCGGCATGTCCAGCGGCGAGGACGCGACGACGCGCACGCTGGCCTGGCTCTCACAATTTCAATTTCCCGCGGAGCGTCTCGGCTATGTCGCCTGAACTCATCAACCTGATCGTCCAGGCGACCGGCGAGAGCCTGTACATGGTCGGGCTCGCGGCGCTGATCGGCACCGCCTTCGGCCTGCCGCTCGGCGTCTTTCTCGCGACCAGCCGGAAAGGCGAGCTGTTCGCGGCGCCCGTCGTCAATCGCGTACTCGGCATCGTCGTCAACGCGACGCGGTCCACGCCTTTCATCATCCTGGTCGTCGCCATCATCCCGTTCACGCGGCTGGTGGCCGGCACCTCGATCGGATCGACGGCCGCGATCGTGCCGTTGACGATCGCATCGGCGCCGTTCATCGCGCGCCTGGTCGAGGCCGCGATCCGCGAGGTCGATGGCGGCCTGATCGAGACGGCATCCTCGTTCGGGGCCTCGCCGATGCAGATCGTGTTCAAGGTGCTGATCCCCGAAGCGCTGCCAGGTCTTCTGCTGGCGCTGACGCTCGCGGTGGTCAGCCTGCTCGGCTATTCCGCCATGGTCGGCGCCGTCGGAGGCGGGGGCCTGGGCGATCTCGGCATCCGCTACGGCTATCAGCGCTTCATGCCGGAGATGATGCTGGCCGTCGTCGTGGTGCTGATCGCGCTGGTGCAGCTCGTGCAGAGCGCCGGCGATTATCTCGCGCGCCGGGTCAATCGCCGTCTGCGACATCACTGACGCCGTTTTAGACATTTCGAACAAGCAGGTTCTTGTCGGTCTGGAAGCATTCCAAACTTCGAGACACGACTGAGCGCATTCGTCGCACGCGTTGCGCACGCGTCTGGAGAAATTCTAACGCAGTTCCTATCGCACTCCGAAATCGCCTGCGTTAGGGCGAGGCATCAAAAACGGTACCGGCGAAGCCGGCAGTGCGTGGGGCCTCGACGTGACCGACTTCCAACTTGTTTCGCGTTCTGACACGCGTCGTCGACAGATACAGATTCTCTTCCTCGGAGCGGCCAGCACATTTGCTCTCGTCATTCCCTTCGGTGCCGTGGAGGCGCAGACGCAGATCCCCGCCGTCACCGTCGACGCTCCGGCTCAGCGCGCCCGGCCTGCGGCGGTCGCTTCATCGCGAAGGTCAGGCGCGACACGCACCGCGCGCGCCGATCGTCGCTCTCCCGCGCAGCAAGCCGCGCCAACCCAATCGGCATCCTCGAACGGCGTCACGGGTGAACGCGCCAACGGTCCGGTGCGCGGTTTCGTTGCGACGCGCAGCGGCACCGCGACCAAGACGGATACGCCGCTGATCGAAACTCCGCAGTCCGTCTCCGTCGTCACGACCGACCAGGTCAGGAATCAGGGTGCGGTCTCGATCGGCGAGGCGTTGCGCTACACCGCCGGCGTCAGCGGCGACGTCAATGGCGGCTCCGACACCCGCTTCGGCGCCCTCCAGATCCGCGGCTTCGACACCACCATGTCGGGCCTCTATGTCGACGGATTGCGGATCCCCTCCAGCAATTACGTGCATTTCAACGGCCTCGATCCCTACGGCGCCGAGCGTCTCGAGATCCTCAAGGGCCCGTCATCGGCGATGTATGGCGGCAGCGGCACCGGCGGCATCCTCAACTACGTGACCAAGCTGCCGACGGCGCAGCAGTTCGGCGAAGTCTCGATCTCCGGCGGCAGCTTCAACCGCTACCAGGGCCAGTTCGACGTGGGCGGCCCCGCCAACAAGGACGGCACCGTGCTGTGGCGCCTGACCGGCGTGGTGCGCGACGGCGAGACCCAGGTCGACTTCACCAAGGACAACCGCGTCTTCATCGCGCCTGCTGTCACGTTCAAGCCGAACGAGGACACCACCATCACGATCCTCGCCAACTACCAGCGCGACCGGGCAGGGTGGGGCCTTCAGTTCCTGCCGGCCTCGGGCACGGTGTGGCCGAACAACGGCCGCACCATCCCTGTCTCGTTCTTCGCGGGCGTACCGAGCTTCAACGCCTTCAACACCGAAATCGCGACCGCCGGCTACCAGCTCTCGCACAATTTCACCGACAACATCACGTTCCGGCAGAATTTGCGTTACGCCTATCAGCACAATGAGGAGAAGGTGTTTTTTGGCGGAGGCTATACCGACGAGGCCGCTGGGCGGCTCGCGCGTTTCGGCAGCTACAGCAATTCGTACATCAACTCATTCGCGGTGGACAATCAGCTGCAGG
Organism: Bradyrhizobium sp. JR4.1; assembly: GCF_040548605.1. NCBI lineage: Bacteria > Pseudomonadati > Pseudomonadota > Alphaproteobacteria > Hyphomicrobiales > Nitrobacteraceae > Bradyrhizobium > Bradyrhizobium sp. JR4.1. The sequence continues at coordinate 272,226 of NZ_JBEPRY010000003.1, read as the reverse complement.
GCAAGTTCACCACGGGCTTCCTCAGTCACACCACGCTGGTCGGCATCGACTATCGCAATACTGCGTTCCGCGACACCGCCTTTGCCGTCTCGACGTCGTTGCCGGAGATCAACGTCTTCAACCCGGTGTACAGCTACGACTGGACCATGGGCGCCATGAGCGACGACACCGGCGTCAAGCAGTCGCAGGTCGGTCTCTATGCGCAGGACCAGATCAAGCTCGGCCGGCTCTCGTTCCAGCTCGGTGGCCGCCAGGATTTCGTGACGACGCAGGTCGCCAGCGGAATCTTCAATACGTCGGTCTCGAAGGATGCGTCGGCCTTCACCGGCCGTGCCGCATTGATGTACAATTTCGACAACGGCATCGCGCCCTATTTCAGCTATTCGGAATCGTTCCTGCCGGTCCTTGCGACCGGCCCGAGCGGACAGCTGCTCAATCCCGAGACCGGCGTGCAGTACGAAGTGGGCGTCAAATACCAGCCGCCCGGCTGGAACGCGCTGTTCACCTTCGCCGCCTTCGACCTGACGCGCGACAACGTCGTCACCTTTGCGCCTCCGCTCAACATTGCCGAACAGACCGGCCAGGTAAAATCGCGCGGCCTCGAGCTCGAAGGCTCGATGTCGCTCGCCGACGGCTGGAACCTGCGCGCGGCCTACGCCTATATCGATGCCACGGTCACGCAGGATCCCGTCAATGTCGGCAAGGCGCCGGTCACCGTGCCGCTCAACCGCGCCTCGCTGTGGAACGACTACACGCTTCAGACCGGGCCGCTCGCGGGCCTGCAGTTCGGTGGCGGCCTCCGCTATGTCGGCGCGACCTGGGGCGATGACGCCAACACGTTCAAGGTCGGATCCTCGACCGTGCTGGACGCGCTGCTCGCCTACACAAGGGACAATTGGCGCCTCTCGCTGAACGTCACGAACCTCGCGGACACGCGCTATGTCGCCGCCTGCTACAGCCTGTCCGGCTGCTTCTACGCGGAGGGTCGCAAGGCCATCGGCAAGCTGACCTACCGCTGGTGAGTTGGGACGAGGGTGAACGATGAGAGCGATATTCGGCAAGCTGCATCGCTGGGCGGGACTGCTCATGGCCGGATTCCTGTTCTTCTCCGGCATCACCGGGGCGATCATCTCCTGGGATCATGAGATCGACGAGGTCCTGAACAGTCATCTGTTCGACGTCAGCAGCAAGGGCCCAGCCATTCCCTCGATCGATCTCGCGAAGATGATCGAGCAGCGCGATCCCCGTGCGCGCGTCGTCTACCTGTTCATGACACCGGAGGAGGGCGGCTCGCTGTGGTTCTTTGTCATGCCGCGGATCGATCCCGCGACCGGCAAGCGCTACGCGCTCGACTACAATCAGATCTTCCTCGATCCCAACACCGGCGTCGAGCTCGGCCGCCGCTACTGGGGCGCAGTGTGGCCGGTGACGCGCGAAAACTTCGTCTCGTTCCTCTACAAGCTGCACTACACCATGCACATCCCGGAATTCTGGGGCAGCGACCGCTGGGGTATGCGCCTGCTCGGGATCATCGCGATCATCTGGACCATCGACTGCTTCGTCGGCTTCTACCTGACGCTGCCCTCGCGGCGGCGCGCCAGGGCTGCACGGGCGCCCCAGGTCACGCGCCAGCTCGAACGCGGCTTCTGGGCGCGCTGGGCGCCGGCGTGGACCATCAAGACGTCAGGCAGCGCCTACCGGATCAATTTCGACATCCATCGCGCTTTCAGCCTGTGGACCTGGGGCGTGCTGTTCGTCATCGCCTTCACGGCGTTCTCGCTGAACCTCTATTTCGAGGTGTTCTCGCCGCTGATGAAGATGGTGTCGAACTACACGCCGACGCCCTATGAGCAGCGGCCGTATCGCGATCTCGACGATCCCATCGAGCCCAAGGTCGGCTTCGCCGACATCGCCGCGCGCGCGGCGGCCGACGGCAAGGGGCGAGGGTGGACCGTTCCGGTCGGCTCGGTGAATTACGGCCCGGCTCATGGTGTCTATGCCGCGGCCTTCTTCCATCCGGGCGACGATCACGGCGCCGGCGGCGTCGGTCCGGCGCAGCTCTATTACGACAGCGAGGACGGCCGTCCGATCGGCGAACGGCTGCCCTGGGTCGGCACCGCCGCCGACATCTTCGTGCAGGCGCAATTCCCGCTGCATTCGGGCCGCATCGTCGGGCTGTTCGGCCGCATCCTGATCTCGATAATGGGGCTGGTGGTGGCGGCACTCTCGGTCACCGGAATCGTGATCTGGTGGCGCAAGCGCCGCGCGCGTGTGCGCGTGCGGGAAACGGCTGCGATGCGGCTGAACCGACAGCTCACACCGGCGGAGTAGGGCACCCGGCTTGCCGGATGAACCTTCCCGTCCGGCATCGGCACAAAGACAGGAGATCACCCCCAGCCTTTCGGACTTCGAATGAGATCGCTTGCCTTGCTCTGCCTGCTCGTCCTGGCGACGCCCGCTCATGCGGCGACGCCCGAGCAGCACTATCTCGACCTGCGCGATCGCTACATCGTGAAATTCTCGAAGGCTGAGGAAAACGACGAGACCACCAAGCAGCATGACGCGGCGCTCAAGGAGTTGACGGGCGTCCTGCGCGGCCTGGTGGGACCGGTCGTCATCAAAGGGCTGCCGGCGGACGGCACGTCGAACGCCGACACGCTCTTCAAGGGTGACTCAGGATTCGGCCATCTCGACGGGCTCGGCTTCGCCTCCGAAGGCGACAAGATGCAAGCGGTGGCGACCACGTCCGGCTTACTCAAGCACTGGCTTCGCGAGCACCGCGAGGACGGCATGCCGCAGGAGATTGGCGCCGCGTTCAAGTCGGACCGCTTCTACTATCAGGCGATCCAGGACTCCGCCTTCGCCAAATATGCCGAGCTGCCGATCACGAAGCCCGCGGGCGCAAGCGCGGCGGTTGCTGTACTGGGCGTGCGCGGCAATGGCGATTTGAAGGGACCGCCGCATGAAATCGACGTCGTCGCGATCCAGGGCGACAAGGTCTTCTTTCTCGCCGTCAGCGACGCGGTGAAGACCGCTGAGATGCCGGCCTGCGAGAAAGTCTGGAAGCAAATGATGGCGAGGCCCATCGACAAGAAGGACCCGCGCGGCGACATCACCCGCGAAGACAATGCGATGTCCGCGTACACGGCGTGCTTCGCCAAGGAAGCACCGAGCCAGGGCTGGTACGCGACGGCCGTGAAGAAGGCGCAGAGCCAGTTGGAGCTGCTGATGGCGCGGTAGCTGCGCAGCTTCAGGATACTCCGCACCTCATCCTGAGGAGCCCGCAACGCGGGCGTCTCGAAGGATGGCCACTGGCGAGAGCTGGGCCATTCATGGTTCGAGACGCGCGTTCCGCGCTCCTCACCATGAGGGTCTCAGATCAACGTGTGCTTCCACCCAAATTCCAGCCGCGGCCACCCTCGCCAAAAATCTCATATCCCGTCGCCGTCACCGCGACCGTGTCCTCGAGCTTGATGAACCCACGCTTCGGATGCTTCATCGTGGTCTCGATCGACACCACCATGCCTGTTTCGAGCGGCAGCCGGGCGTCGGTGTCGTCGTAGGGAACCGGACCCTTGGCGGTCAGGCGAGGGGCCTCGTGGCTGACGAGGCCCATGCCGTGGGCCAGAAACTCCGTGCAGTCGCGCTGGGTGATTTTCGCCAGCTGCCGCTCGGCCGCGACGTAGATGTCGCCGCCCATGGCGCCGGGCCGCACCGCGGCGAAGGCCGCGCGCTGGACCGCTTCGATCTCGGCCAGACAGTCCTTCAGCTCGGTATCGGGATCACCGAGCACGGCCATGCGCGCGAGGTCGCCGATATAGCCGTGATAATTACCGCCGGAATCGAGCGACAGCACGTCACCTTGGTCCCAGCGCTGCGCCGACGGCGCCCGGTTGTGGCTGTTGCCGCAGGCGAGCAGGCAGTATTCGAAGGTCAGCCCTCGATTGGCTTCGGCGATCCGCAGGGCGTCCGACAATTGCTGCTTGGTCGTGCCCGGCCCGTGCCCGGCGATCACCGCCAGCATCGAGGCGATCACCAGTTCGGACGCCGTCTTGAGTTTTGCCAGCTCCTCCGCCGACTTGACCGCACGCAGCCGCTCCAGCACCAGCAGCGCGTCCTTGAGCTCGGCACCGGGCAGGGCGTCGGCCAGCGCCCGGCCCGCATCCATCGGCAGGAACGCCATCTCGACGCCAATCCGCTTCAACGGCACGCCGGCGTCCTTCAAGGCGCTCACGGCCCGCGTCACCGCGTCCACCGAGCCATTGGACTCGGTCCGGACCTGCGGCACCCATGGCGGCGCCACGGCGCGCTGATGGGTCTCCAGCCGATGGCCGATATAGACGGCCTTCTCCGGCGCGCCCTTGGGATAGGCTAGGACCGGCAGATATCGGCTCACGCCCAGGGCATCCATGTAGTCGAAGAAAATCGCGCGCTCGGCCCCTAGCAAGTACTGCACATTGTGCTTGGAGGTCGCGATCAGGATGTCGAGGCCGGCCGCCTCCATCAGGCGGTCGAGCTTGGCGGCGTCGAATGGAATGGCACGCGCGGCGCTCGCGCGAGTGGCGTTCTCCTGCATGACGAAACCTCCCAATGGCGGCGCGGCTCAAGCGGCCGCGTCCGTTGTCTGCCGTTGATTGTGCGCCCGGAGCAGGGTTCCGGCTAGCCCTGGATTGGGCTGGCTGTGCCCTCAAATGAATTTTGAGTCTGCTCGCCCGTTCTAGCCGGCTTGGTGCGGATGCTGGGGCGATTGTTGACCGCAGTCTCTTCCATCCCACCGCCGGACGAGCTTTTGTCTGCCTGGGCCTACCGTTGAGGCTTGGAGGGCCGCTTGAGCCCCTTGAATACCAGCGTGGTCTGTCGGCGAACGATCCGTTTGAGCATGGCGAGCCGGTCACCCGTGATCTCGTTGTAGCCCAGGATATAGTCCAGGTGGTCGCGTGAGAAATGGAAAGTCAGCAATTGGCCGTTGATGGCCACTGCCGTCATCCGGCTTTCTTCGTCCGACGTCGACCCGCCGGACAGGCGGGCGATGACGCCGATGCAGCAATTGTGCAGGCGGGCTCCCGGGCCCTTCGCCCATTGCTCCTTGGGCATCAGCGCGGATTTCATTGGCATGATTCGGCGCTTGATGAAAAGTGCGCGCCGGGCCGCGTCGGGGGAGGCGAATAGGAAGTCGGCAAAACTCTCCAGCACCGCGCAATAGCCGTCGATTAGTTGACTGTCGCTCGCCTTGGACTCGAGCAGCCATTCGAGGTTGTCCAGCGCGGGGCCCACGGCGTTCATGGCCGAGGCCTGGATGTCGGCGATGCAAGCCGCGTAGAGGCCTTCCTTGTTAACGAAATAATACTGCAACGACGGCGCGGGCACGCCGGCCTGGGCTGCAATGTCGCGGGTCGAGACACCGTCGAAGCCGTGCTCCCCGAACAGCGCCAATGCGACCTGGATGATCCGCGTCCGCGTTTCCTCGCCGCGTGCGTAGCCGCTTTCCGTCTTCCGTCTGGCGCCTGTCATTGCCCCTCTCTCCAAGCTTCTCCCTCATAGCACGGCAGTAAAAATATTCCAGTTGACATATTTTTACCAAATGGAATAAATATTACAAGTGGAATAAATTGGAGATGAACGCATGAGCGTGGCGGTCCTGAAGAACGCCGACAGCGGGCAGCGGGGTGGCGTCGAAACCCCGGCAGCGCCGCGCAAGCGCAGCCGCTCGCGCATCCTGTTGAGCGTGCTCGCGGCCGTGGCAGTGGCCAGTGGCGGCGCTTACGGGCGTTATTGGTACACGGTCGGGCGCTATATCGAGAGCACCAACAACGCCTATCTGCGAGCCGACCAGGTCGCGATGGCGCCCCGCGTGTCCGGCCAGGTCGCCGAGATCTATGTGAAGGACAATGAGGACGTCGCGGTCGGGCAGCCGCTCCTGAAGATCGATGCGCGCCGCTACGAGATGATGGTGCGGCAGGCCGAGGCGACGGTCGATGCGCGCGAGGCCGATGTCGCCAAGAGCGAGGCCGATCTGCGCCAGCAGGACGCCGTGATCGCACAGGCGCAGGCCGACGTGACGGCGGCGCAGGCGAACTCCAATCTCGCCGACAAGGAGTTCGAGCGCGCGGCCGCGCTGGCGGTTCGGGGGTTCGCCACCCAGCAGAAGAGCGAGCAGACCGAGAGCGCGCTGACGCAGGCGCGGTCGACCGTGAGCCTCAAGCAGGCCGTTCTCGATGCCGCTCGCCAGAAGGTCGCGACGTTGAAGGCGCAACTGGCGCAGGCCAGGGCGCAACTCGACGCGGCAAAGGAGAGTCTCAGCCAGGCCGAAATCGAGCTCAAGGATACCCTGCTGCGCAGCCCGATTGCCGGCCGGGTCGGCGACCGCACCGTCCAGCTCGGCCAGTTTGCGCAGCCGGGCACGCGGCTGCTCACCGTCGTTCCGACGCAGCAGATGTACCTGGTGGCCAATTTCAAGGAGACCCAAGTGCAGCGCATGCGTCCTGGCCAGCCGGCGCACATCAGCATCGATGCCTATCCGGACCTCGCGCTGACCGGGACGGTCGAGAGCTTTGCGCCCGGCACCGGCGCCCAGTTCGCGCTGCTGCCGCCCGAGAATGCCACCGGCAACTTCACCAAGATCGTGCAACGCGTGCCGGTCCGCATCCTCGTGAACGCGCCGGAACATGCCGCGCCGGCGTTCGTGCCGGGCCTGTCGATCGAGGTTTCCGTCGACACAAAGGCCGCGCCGGTGCTGCGTTCCGCCGAGGTCGCCCGATGAGCGCAGCCGGGGACAGCTGGGATCCGGGTGGCAGCGTCGCCGGAGCGAAGCCGGTCGACGACAGCGCAGCCCTGGTCGACTGGGTCGCAGTGGTCGCCGGCGCCCTCGGCGCCCTAATGGCGACCCTCGACATTTCCATCACCAACACGGCGCTGCCGCAGATACAGGGTGAGGTCGGCGCCAGCGGCACCGAAGGCACATGGATTGGCACCGGCTATCTGGTGGCCGAGGTCGTCATGATCCCGCTGACGGCGTGGCTGACACGCGTGCTCGGCCTGCGGCGCCTGCTGCTCACCACTACGATCGCCTTCGTGCTCTTCTCGATGCTGTGCGGGCTCAGCCACGGGCTGCTCGCGATGATCCTTGGCCGCGCCGGCCAGGGCTTCTTCGGCGGCGCGCTGATACCGACGGCGCAGGTCATCGTTCGCACCCGGCTGCCGCCGCGGCAGACGCCGATCGGCATGAGCATCTTCGGCGTCATTGTGCTGCTCGGCCCGGTGATCGGTCCCGTGATCGGCGGCTATCTCGCCGAAGAGATATCCTGGCGCTGGTGCTTCTTCCTCAACCTGCCCGTCGGCATCGCGCTGGTCACGCTGCTGACCCTCGGGCTTCCGGCGCAAAAGGCAGATCTTAGCCTTGTGGCGAAGGCCGATTGGCTCGGCATCATCGGCATGGCGATCGCCTTCGGCTGCCTGACTGTTGTGCTGGAGGAGGGGCAGCGCGAGCGCTGGTTCGAATCGTCCATGATCATCGATCTCAGCCTCGTGGCGCTGGCCGGCTTCATCGCTATGGCGGCTGCGCAAAAGACCAGCCCCGATCCGGTCATCAAGCTGGCCCTGCTGCGGAGCAGCGCCTTCGCCAGCGCCACCTTCATCACGCTGGTGGTTGGCGCGGCTGTGTACGGCACGACGTTCGTCGTGCCGCAGTTCCTCGCCAGCATCGCCGGCTACAATCCGCGCCAGGCCGGGGGCATCATGGCGCTGGCGGCGATCCCGGTCTTCGTGCTGATACCGGTTCTGCCACGCATCCTGGGCCGGCAGAATACCCGTCTGATGGTGGCGCTTGGCCTGGCATGCTTCGCCGCAAGCTGCTTCACCGATATCCATCTCGGCCCGGACAGCGATGGCAGCGATTTCACGCTGTCGCAGCTGATGCGCGGTGTCGGCCAGATACTGACCATGATGCCGCTCAACCAAGCTTCGATGGCGGCGATCGGGCGCGAGAACGCGGCTGACGGCGCCGGTATCTACAACATGGCCCGCAATCTCGGCGGCTCGATCGGGCTGGCGCTATGCGGCGTTTTCATCGACCAGCGCAGCGCGTTGCATTCCGTCACCATCCGTGAGGCCATCACCGCCAATTCGCTGCTGGGGCAGGCACGGCTTGCGTCGGACGGCCTCGCCCAAGGCATCGATGCAGTGACTGCGCGGCTGCGCGCCATCGCGCAGCTCTCGGGCTTGATCGAGAAGCAGGCGCAGGTGATGACCTACGATGATTGTTTCTGGCTGCTCGGCATCTGCCTGATTGCGATCATCCCGGTCGTGCTGCTGCTGCGCGCGCCGAAGGCCGGCACAGCCCTGTGAGGAGGGCATTGAGAGTCCTTGTTGCTGGCTTGCGCGGCGTCTCTGCCGCTCTGCGCAGGATTTTGGCGGCGCTGACCTCGGTAGGTTCCGGCATGAAAGGCTGCGCTGGCGAACCCGGCGCCGCACTAGCAAATGGACTGCCGGGGGAAGTGCGCGGCCTGACTCGAAGCTCGCTTAAATCGACTCGATTCTGCTTGAGGGCACAACTGGCCTGACCTGCACAGCTATATGCATGATTCGCATAAGGTATATTATGGAATATCTTTATAGATAATCAGATCAGTTGTTTAGCTAGAATTCCTCGCATCGGACCTTCGTTCCTCGTCTCTTCCAGGTCGGCCGTCGCACCTCGCCCCGACTTTCGACCGCTACTGTGCATGGGGTTGTTTTCGCGTTTTTGAATCCGGCCCATGCCTCCGAAAGCCGATATTGCCGTGAGGATGTCCGGCTGCAATAAGCGAAGCTTCGTGAGATCGCAGATGACCTTCTGACCGTCCGTCCGTATAGGTTTGCATCTCAGAACAACAACAAACTTTCCGAGGAAGCAGACCCATGAGCTTTTCCCGCCGCACGCTTCTCAAGGCCTCCGCCGCGACCGCGGTCCTGGGCGGCCTCAGTGCGCCCCATGTGGCCCGCGCCCAGAGCGCCGAGTTCACCTACAAATACGCCAACAACCTGCCGGACACCCATCCGCTGAACGTGCGCGCCAAGGAGATGGCGGCGGCGATCAAGGCCGAGACCAGTGGCAAGTTCGACCTCCAGATCTTTCCGAACAACCAGCTCGGGTCCGACACCGACATGCTGAGCCAGATCCGGTCCGGCGGCGTCGAGTTCTTCACGCTGTCGGGGCTGATCTTGTCGACCCTGGTGCCGGCGGCGTCCGTCAACGGCATCGGCTTCGCGTTCCCGGACTACGGCACGGTCTGGAAGGCCATGGACGGCGATCTCGGCGCCTTTGTCCGCGGCGAGATCAAGAAGGCCGGGCTCGAGGTCATGGACAAGATCTGGGACAACGGCTTCCGCCAGACCACGTCGTCGAGCAAGCCGATCACCGGTCCGGACGATCTCAAGGGCTTCAAGATCCGCGTGCCGGTGTCGCCGTTGTGGACCTCGATGTTCAAGGCGTTCGATGCGGCGCCCGCCTCGATCAATTTCGCCGAGGTCTATTCCGCGCTGCAGACCAGGATCGTCGAGGGCCAGGAGAACCCGCTGGCGATCATCTCGACCGCCAAGCTCTACGAAGTCCAGAAATACTGCTCGCTGACCAACCACATGTGGGACGGATTCTGGTTCCTGGCCAATCGCAAGGCCTGGAGCGCGCTGCCGGAGGATATTCGCACGGTCGTCGCCAAGAACATCAATGCGGCCGCGGTCAAGGAGCGTGAGGACACCGCCAAGCTCAATGCCAATCTGCAGCAGGAGCTCGCGGGCAAGGGCCTGACCTTCAACCAGCCCGCCGTTGCGCCGTTCCGCGACAAGCTGCGGTCCGCCGGCTTCTATGCCGAGTGGAAAGGCAAATATGGCGACCAGGCCTGGGACCTGCTGGAAAAGGCCGTCGGCAAGCTGTCGTAACGCGTTGGAGCCGTCATGGCTCATGTTGAGGTCGAAGTGAGCGGAGTGGCGGGCGAGGCGACTGTTCGGTCCCCTCGCCGATCTCCCTTGCTGGCCTCGACGGAGCGCGCACTCGGCCTCCTCGTCGAAATCCCTGCGGCCATTTTGGTGGTCGCCGAGATCGCGATCCTGTTTGCCGGCGTGGTCGCGCGCTACGGCCTGCACCGGCCGCTGATCTGGTCGGACGAGCTCGCCTCGATCCTGTTCCTGTGGCTCGCCATGCTGGGCGCGGCGGTCGCGTTCCGCCGTTCCGAGCACATGCGCATGACCGCGGTCGTCGGCAGCGCCACGCCGGCCACGCGGGCCTGGCTCGATCTCGTCGCGACCTGCGCGGCGCTGGCCTTTCTGGCGCTGATCGTCTGGCCGTCCTGGGACTACGCCTACGAGGAAAGCTTCATCACCACGCCGGCGCTGCAGATCTCCAATATGTGGCGCGCCGCGGCGCTTCCGGCCGGTATCTGCCTGATGGCGGCGTTCGCGCTGTTGCGGCTGCTGCGCGCAGCCGACTACCGCATGGTGCTGACGGCCGCGGTCGCCGTTGCCATCGTCGTCAGCTTGTTCTGGCTGGCGCAGCCTTATCTGCGACCGCTCGGCAATCTCAACCTCGTCATCTTCTTCGTGGGCGTCGCCGGCTTCTGCGTCTTTGCCGGCGTTCCCATCGCGTTCGGCTTCGGGCTCGCCATCTTCGGCTATCTGGCACTGACCACGCGCACGCCGGTCATGGTGCTGGTCGGACGGATGGACGAGGGCATGAGCCACCTCATTTTGCTCTCGGTGCCGCTGTTCGTATTCCTGGGGCTCCTGATTGAAATGACCGGCATGGCACGGGCCATGGTGGCGTTCCTAGCCAGCCTGCTCGGCCATGTCCGCGGCGGACTGCATTACGTCCTGGTCGGCGCGATGTACCTGGTCTCCGGCATCTCCGGCGCCAAGGCGGCCGACATGGCCGCGGTCGCGCCCGTGCTGTTCCCGGAGATGAAACAGCGCGGCGCCAAGCCCGGCGATCTCGTCGCGCTTCTGGCGGCGACCGGCGCGCAGACCGAGACCATTCCGCCGAGCCTCGTGCTGATCACGATCGGTTCGGTCACCGGCGTCTCGATCGCCGCTTTGTTCACCGGCGGCCTCTTGCCCGGCGTGGTGCTCGCGATCACGCTGTGCATGCTGGTGTGGTGGCGCTACCGCCACGAGGACATGAGCCATGTCCGCCGCGCCACAGGCGGCGAGATCGGCAAGACCTTCGTCATCGCCCTGCCCGCGCTCGCGCTGCCCTTCGTGATCCGCTACGCCGTGGTCGAAGGCATCGCGACCGCCACCGAAGTCTCCACCATCGGCATCGTCTATGGCGCCCTGGTCGGCCTGCTCGTCTACCGCCGCTTCGACTGGCGGCGGCTGTTTCCGATGCTGGTCGAGACCGCTGCGCTGTCGGGCGCGATCCTGCTGATCATCGGCACGGCCACCGGCATGGCCTGGGGCCTGACGCAATCAGGCTTCTCGCGCTCGCTGGCGTCCGCCATGACCGGATTGCCGGGCGGCGCGGCGACCTTCATCGCCGTCTCGATCCTGGCCTTCACCATCCTCGGCAGTGTGCTGGAGGGCATCCCCGCGATCGTGCTGTTCGGGCCGCTGTTGTTTCCGATTGCGCGTGCGGTCGGCGTGCACGAGGTGCACTATGCCATGGTGATCATTCTCGCCATGGGTATCGGGCTATTCGCCCCGCCCTTCGGTGTCGGCTATTATGCCGCCTGCGCCATTGGACGCGTCGATCCGGCCGAAGGCATCAGGCCGATCTGGGGCTATCTGCTGGCGCTGCTGGTAGGATTGATCGTCGTCGCCGTCTTTCCGTGGATCTCCATCGGATTCCTGTAGGCCGGCGCATGAGGGAGGTGTCGATGAGCGAGCGGCAGAACCAGTACAATATCGGCCTCGACAAGACGCCCGCCAACTACGTGCCGCTGAGCCCGTTGAGCTTCCTCGCACGCAGCGCCGCGGTCTATCCCGATCATGTCAGCACGGTCTACGAGGGGCGCAGCTTCACCTGGCGCGAGACGCATGAGCGCTGCAAGCGCTTTGCTTCGTACCTTGCCGGCCAGGGCATCGGCGTCGGCGACACCGTCGCGGCGATGCTGCCGAACATTCCGGCGATGAACGAGGTGCATTTCGCCGTCCCCATGACGGGTGCCGTGCTCAACGCGCTGAACATTCGGCTCGATGCGCCTTCGATTGCATTTCAGCTCGACCATGGCGGCGCAAAGATCATTCTGGTCGACCCCGAGTTTTCCGGCGTCATCACCGATGCGCTGTCACAGATGAGTGGCCCAAAACCGTTCGTGATCGACGTCGACGATGCTGCCTTCAAGGGCGGCGGGCGCATCGGCGAGATCGAGTATGAGGCCGCGCTCGTGCAGGGCGATCCTGACTTCGCAGCGATCCTGCCGGGCGATGAATGGGACGCGATCGCACTGAGCTACACCTCGGGCACCACGGGAAATCCCAAGGGCGTCGTCACCCATCATCGCGGCGCCTATCTGAATGCCGTCAGCAACATCCTCGCAGGCCAACTTGGCCAGCATCCGGTCTATCTCTGGACACTGCCGATGTTCCACTGCAACGGCTGGTGTTTCCCCTGGACCATTGCGGCGGCTGCCGGCATCAATGTCTGCCTGCGCAAGGTCGAGCCGACGAAGATCTTCGAGCTGATCAAGCAGCACGGCGTCACCCACATGTGCGGCGCGCCGATCGTCTACAACACCCTGATCAACGCGCCCGATGCCCCGAAGGGCGGCGCCGCCCGCCACGTCGTCGGCCTGATCGCCGGTGCGGCGCCGCCGGTCGCGGTGCTCGAGGGCGCCGAGAGCATCGGCATCAAGCTGACGCACGTCTATGGCCTGACCGAGGTCTACGGCCCCGCCTCCGTCTGCGCCGAGCAGCCTGGCTGGGATGATCTGCCCGCCGCCGAGCGCGCCAGCCTGAAGCGACGGCAGGGCGTGCCCTACCCGCTCGAGGAAGCCGTCACCGTCATCGATCCCCAGACCATGAGGCAAGTGCCGCGCGACGGCGAGACCATCGGCGAGGTCATGTTCCGCGGCAACATCGTGATGAAAGGCTATCTCAAGAACGACAAGGCGACCAAGGAAGCCTTCGAGGGCGGCTGGTTTCACACCGGCGATCTCGGCGTGCTCGATGCGCATGGTTACGTCATCATCAAGGATCGCTCCAAGGACATCATCATCTCCGGCGGCGAGAACATTTCCTCCGTCGAGGTCGAGGACATCCTCTACAAGCATCCCGCCGTGCTGTTCGCCGCCGTGGTCGCAAAGCCCGATCCGAAATGGGGCGAAGTGCCTTGCGCCTTCGTCGAGTTGAAGGACGGCGCGAGCGCGAGCGAAGCCGACATCATCGCCTTCTGCCGCTCGCATATGAGCGGCTTCAAGACGCCGAAGGCCGTGGTGTTCGGGCCGATCCCGAAAACGTCGACGGGAAAGATCCAGAAATTCCTGCTGCGCAACGAAGCGGGATCGGCGAAGGCGATCTCGGCCTGAGCCGATTCCATGAGTCTGCCAACGCATTGAGAGGTCCCTGCCGTCCTAATTGCTTGATAAAGCTGGACAGGCAAGGCAACGTCCAGCCGGAATCGCCGACATCAATTCGGCGACCGATCCCGCTCAGCCTTCGCCGGTGAAGGCAAAGCTCCCTATCGAGGCTTTATGGCAGCCATCCCCGCCGACAAGTTGAAGCTCTTTCGCATCCGCCGCGCGCCAAAAGGTGGCCGCAAGGCAGCGCCGGGCCCGGACATCGAGGGAAAAATCCTCGATGCGGCAGAGTTCGTCTTTGGGCATTTCGGCTTTCGCGGAGCGACGACGGCACTGATCGCTAAAAAAGCATCGATCGCGAAACCCCACATTTACTATTATTTCGAAGACAAGGAGGATCTGTATCGCGCGGTGCTGGAACGTGCGATGAACATGTGGGCACGAGACATGGACAGTCTCGACATGACGTCCGATGTCGAGACCATCCTCGTGCGCTACATCAGCAGGAAGATCGATTTCTCGCGAGATCACCCGCATCTGTCGCGCATCTATGCCAACGAAATCATCAGCGGCGCTCAATTCATCGGCAGCTTCATTGAAAAAGTCTCGACCCCGTTGCTGCTCGACAAGGTCAAGACGCTCGACCAATGGACCGCCAGCGGGGCGATTCGGCCGATCAGCGCCGTCGACCTTTTCTTCTGCATCTGGGCGATGACCCAGGCCTATGCCGATTATTCCAGCCAGATGATCATCATGAAAGGTAAGCGACAGCTCGAAGAGGCCGACTACACCGCGGCCAAGGCGACGATCGTCCAGCTCGTTCTCGGCGGACTTGGTCTTTCGGGCCCTGCCGAGGCTGGCGCCTAGCCCTTTGTTCGGCCGTTCGTTTTTCGCCAGCGGCCCTGTTTCCCCCTCTCCGCCATTACGCTCACGTGCGGGACATCCTAGCCAGAACCGCACTGGATTTCCGGTTGCAGCGAGGCGTTTTGCGCCGGTAGCCGGCGCCAGATCCGAAATTCGTGTTTGTAAAAATATTTTATCGATCGTAAAATGATTTTATCGATCGTTATAAAATGGCATGTCGCTTGCTTCGACCCGATCTTCCGCAAAGTGCGAGCACCCATAGCAGGGACTGCGGCTTCCAACGCCGTTGCCCTGCGCCAGCAAATCCGAGGTAGAGGACATGTCATCCAACAGCGGCGACGTTCCCACGCTGATCATCACCGGCGCCCATCCAAAGCTTTACAATCACGACCTTGCTCCAACCGCACCTGAGGGCCGAACCTGGGGTGTCTTCAGCCTGTTTGCGATGTGGATGTCGGACGTCCATTCCGTGGGCGGCTACACATTCGCGGCGAGCCTGTTCTTTCTCGGCCTGACAGGCTGGCAGGTGCTGATCTCGATGCTGGTGGGTATCACGGCGGTCTACTTCCTGATGAACCTGATCGGACGGCCCTCGCTGCGCTACGGCATTCCGTTCCCGGTCGTGGCCCGCACTCGTTCGGGGTGATGGGCGCCAATCTCGCCGCCATGGTGCGGGGCGTCGTCGGCATTGTCTGGTACGGCGTGCAGACCTACTTCGCCTCGAAGGCGGTGCAAGTCCTGATCGTCACTCTGATGCCGTCGGCCGCCGATCTCACGCACAACAGC
Source organism: Bradyrhizobium sp. JR4.1 (assembly GCF_040548605.1). Taxonomy (NCBI): domain Bacteria; kingdom Pseudomonadati; phylum Pseudomonadota; class Alphaproteobacteria; order Hyphomicrobiales; family Nitrobacteraceae; genus Bradyrhizobium; species Bradyrhizobium sp. JR4.1. The sequence goes on along the minus strand of NZ_JBEPRY010000003.1, from coordinate 257,092 downwards.
ATCGCCGGCCTGTCGACGCTCGCATGGTTCAGCTTCCTTTTCATGTGGCTGTTCCAACTTCTCATCTTCCTCAGCGGGATGGAGCGCATCCGCCGCTTCATCGATTTCTGCGGACCCGTGGTCTACGTCGTCATGTTCGCGTTGGCGATCTGGATGTTATGGCAGGCCGGTTTCTCAAGCCTGTCTCTTCAACTCAGCCCGCCGGCCGCCACAACCGCGGCGACGATTGGCGTGATGGCGAATGCCGCGATGCTGATCGTGGCCTACTTCTCGGCGCTCCTGCTCAATTTCGGCGACTTCGCCCGGTTCGGCAAGGATGAGCGAGCCATGAAAACCGGCAATCTGCTCGGGCTTCCCGTCAATTTCCTGGTCTTCTCGATCATCACAGTGATCGTGACGGCCGGTACGCTGAAGGTGTTTGGCGAGGCGATCATGGATCCAGTGCTGATCGTGGAGAAGATCGGCAATCCGTTCGTCGTCGTTATCGGATCGATCACGTTCATCGTCGCGACGATGGGCATCAACATCGTCGCGAACTTCGTTTCGCCGGCTTACGACATCTCCAACCTGAATCCCCAGCGCATCAATTTCAGGCTGGGAGGCCTCATCACGTCGATCCTGTCGGTACTCGTCTGCCCCTGGCTGTTCGTGGCCAGCCCGTCGGCCATCACGCTGTTCGTCAGCATCTTCGGCTCTGCGCTCGGGCCCATGTTCGGCATCATGATCGCCGACTACTATCTCGTGAAAAAGGAAATCGTCGTGCTGGAGGACCTCTATACAATGTCACCAGCCGGTGAATTCCATTACGACGGCGGCTGGAACTACAAGGCGCTGATTGCACTTGCGGTGTCCGGCACTCTGTCGATCGGACTCTCGCTGGCAGGCGCCTATGGACTGATTTTCAACGTCGGCGACTGGGGTTGGCTCATCGGAGCCACTGCCGGCGGACTGATCTACCGAGCCCTCTCGAAGGAGCAAAGGCCGGTTTCCGTCATTGTCGGGGCGGGCGAATGACGTTCGAAGTTGCGGATCCATCGCCATGTGGGCGGCGGCCCCGCAATACTCTTGGCATGCGCGTTCGGTCGAACGCGCATGCTACCCAGATACGACGTCGCGATGATCGGTGGCGATATCGCTACCTGCTGCGAGCCCCTTCGCCAGTCTGGACTGGATGCAGGTCTGCAACCGCTTCCTCCAGGATGGTAGCAACCTCCAGCAGCGAGATCACCAAGCGCGGCGTGCGCCTCAGCCTGTCGTCGATCGCGGCGGCGAACAGATCGTTCCGCTTCCGGCTACCGAGCAATCGCCATCGTCCAAAGGCGATCTTGTGGACGTTCCCGGAAACATATCCGACCGAGGCCCATAATTGCTCGGATTCCAGCAGGAGCTCGCCTGCCATCCGATCCATCACTGTGACGATCGCGAGCAGATCATCGGTCACGGTCGCCAGACCGAGCGCGCGGCTGCCCGGATTGTCGTCATGTGAACTCCGCTCGATCGAGGCCCTCGATAATGGCCTGGCCTGCAATCCGGCGAGTTTGTCCACAAGCGCGGCGAACCGAGAACGGGCCGCGCGGACGATATCTTCCAGGAAAGACAGATTGGTCTGCGCCGACCCCGACACGACGTGCGGTTTGATCGTTTTAAAATACATCAATGCTCCCGGAGGCAACCAACGTGAAAGTTGAAGTGTTGCCTAGATCTAAGGTCATCCGACCCGAGGTGCTTGAACGTCCTGAGCCACGATTGATCGAAACCGGCCTGGAAGGAAATCAGGCAAGGGCCTCAAAACCGAACGCAGAGTGGGTCGGTCGTGTTCGGCCGCGCAGTGGAGACACATCATGACCGATGATGGCCTCTACGGCGACCGGCTTGCGAAGCTATTTCCAATGATCAGCGAGCCGAGCTCGGGCCTCGTCAAGTCGCTACAAAAAGGAACGTTCGCCGCGGTGCGGATGGCGTATTCCGGACCGGTCGGCGATCCGACGCTGCCCTCGCCTCCGGACGAGGCCTTCGCACTTTGCCTTCGGCTGCAGCATCAGAGAGCGGAGTCGTGGCTGGATGGCCGATATGCGCTCAAGGGCGCCTTGAAAGACGAGACGAGCATCTACGATCTGCGATGTGAAACGGTCGTTCACTTCCGCGATCCCTTTGACTTTCTCTACCTGTATCTACCGCACGGCACGCTAAATGAATTGGCGAGCCAGCTTGATCTTGGTCGCGTCGAATATGACGTTGTCGCGGGCGCGAACTTTCTGGATCCAGTCATGGCTCATCTGGGTGCTTGCCTTCTGCCGGCGCTCGAAAGACCGCATGAGGCCAACGAGCTTTTCGTGGGCCACGTCGCGATGGCGCTCAACACGCATTTTCTCAAGACCTATGCCGTCGGCCAACCTCGCAATCGCTCTCACCGCAGCGGATTGGCGCCATGGCAACTTCGGACGGCGAAGGCACTCCTTCGCGCAAATCTCGATGGCGAGATCGCGTTGGCCCGAATTGCCGCTGAGTGTGGCGTGTCAGCCGCCCACTTCGCCCGAGCATTCAGAGTCAGCACGGGAACACCGCCGCATCGATGGTTGATGAATCAGCGTATCGAGCAAAGCAAGAGCCTGCTGGCAAGCTCGCCGCTATCGCTCACGGAAATCGCCATCAAATGCGGCTTCGCGGATCAGAGCCATTTTACCAGAGCGTTCTCAGCAGCAACGGGTGCCACGCCAGGACGCTGGCGACTGGTCCGCAAAGCTTAATCCCGGATGACCATATCCAGGAACGCAGCGGCCGTGTCGCCGGTGCGAGGTTTTCGGCTCGGCTCCCCGGTGCGCTCCCACCAGCAAGGCCGTGCTGCGTTACGGCTGGTGATCTTGCCTGGTGGTCAATGGCCGCTGATACGGGAGAGGCCTTCCGCTCGCGTCACGAAAGCGAACGGAAGATATTCCTGCCCTCACATCTTCTTGTAGGCGTCAACCAAGGCCTGGCCGTCGGCTCCCGCCTTCTTGAGCCAGTCGGCGGTGAGCTGTTCGCCGATCTTCTGGAAGCCGGCCTTCAGGGCCGGGCTCGGCGGCTCGACCGTCATGCCCTTGGCCTTGAGCTGATCGATGTACCAGGTGCTCTTGTCCTGCCAAGCCTTCCAGCCGCGGGTTTCCGCGGTCGCGGCGGCCTTGAGGATGGCCTCCTGGGTGGGTTTGTCGAGCGCCTCGAACGCAGCCTTGTTGACGAAGGTGTAGTCCTTCGGGATCCAGGCTTGCACGTCATAGAAGTACTTCAGCGACTCCCATGCCTTCGCATCGTAGCCCGTGCCGCCTGACGACATGAAGGAGTTCACGACGCCGGTCGCAAGTGCCTGCGGCAGCTCGGCGGCCTGGATGGTGACGGACTGCGCGCCGACCAGCTCGCCGATGCGCGCAGTTCCAACGTTATAAGCCCGCCATTTCAGGCCCTTCATGTCTTCGATGGTCGCAAGCGGCTTGTTGACATAGACGCCCTGCGGCGCCCACGGCACGACAAACAGGAGCTTGAGCCCCTGCGCCTCCAGCTTCTTGGTAATCAGGGGCTTCGACGCCTGGTACAGCTTCATGGCATCCGGGAAGCTGGTCGCCAGAAACGGCACGACGTCGACCCCGAATACCGGATCCTCGTTCTCGTGGATCGACAGCAAGACTTCGCCCATCTGCGCCTGCCCGGTCATCACCGCGCGCTTGATGTCGGGCGCCTTGAACAGTGAGGCGCCCGGATGAACCGTGATCTGGAGCTTGCCGGACGTGGCGGCTTCGACGTCCTTGGCGAAAGCAACGAGATTCTCGGAGTGCGGATTGTCGGCCGGATATGCCGCCGGCAGATTCCATTTGGTCTGAGCCAAAGCGGGTGTCGCGGCCAGCACGGCGCCGGCGATCAGGGATGCGCGGAATAAACGAGACATCATCGGGCTTCTCCTCACAGTCAATTCAAACGGTACGCTCAGTCTGGGAAAGCGAGCTTGGGCAAGAACATCACGATCTGCGGATATTCCGTGATGATGAACACGGCCGCGAGCAGCAGCACGAAGAACGGGAACGCCGCCCGCGCGACGGTCAAGGTATCACGCCCGCTCATGTTCTGGAGCACGAACAGATTGAAACCGACCGGCGGCGTGATCTGCGCCATCTCGACGTGGATGATGAGATAGACGCCGAACCAGACCAGGTCGAGACCGGCCTGCTTGACCATCGGCAACACGATCACGGCGGTCAGAACGATCATCGAGATGCCGTCGATCAGGCATCCCAGGATGATGTACATGATGCTCAGATACAGCGCGAGCATGCCCGGCGTGAGCTGCTGGCCCTGGACCCAGGTGGCGAGCGCTGCGGGAATGCCCGTATAGGCCATCGCTGCGGTCGTGTAGGCAGCGCCCGCAAGGATCAGCATGATCATGCAGGTCAGGCGCGTCGCGCTCATGATGCTCTCGAGGAAGTTCTTGCGCGTGAGCGTGCGGCTCCACCACGCCAGCAGCAGCGCGCCCGAAACGCCCCAGGCGGCGCATTCGGTCGCCGTCGCAAAGCCGAGCACGAGCGAGAGGAAGACCGCCAGGATCAGAAGCAGACATGGGGCGAGCTTGGCGGATTCTTGCAGCTTCTGGCGGAACGGCATCGGGGGATCGCGCGGCGGAATCTTCTTCGGATTCAGCAGCGACCAGATGATGATGTAGCCGGAATAGAGCACCATCACGAGCACGCCGGGCAGAAAGCCGCCGAGGAAGACCTGAAGCACGGAGACATTCGCCGTGACCGCATAGACCACCATCGGGATCGACGGCGGGATCAGCAGGCCGAGCGTGCCGGAGCCAGCGAGCGAGCCGAGACTGAGGCCCTTGTCGTAACCGCGCTTGTCCAGTTCGGGCAGCGCGATCTTGCCGATGGTTGCACAGGTCGCCGCCGATGAGCCCGACACCGCCGCGAAGATGCCGCAGCCGATCACGTTGACATGGGTCAGACGCCCCGGCAGCCACTGCACCCAGGGCGACAGGCCTCGAAACATCTCCTCGGATAATTTAGTGCGGAAGAGGATCTCGCCCATCCAGATGAACAGCGGCAGCGCGGCGAGCGTCCATGACGAGCTTGCGCTCCATGTCGTGGTCGCAAGCACCGAGCCGAGCGGCAGGCTCGTGGTCAGCGCCATCGCTACGAAGCCTACGAGCCCGAGCGAGACCGCGATCCAGATCCCGCTTCCCAGCAGCACGATCATGACGCCGAGCAGAATAAACGACAGTTCGATCATGCCGAGATTGGCCATCGTCAACCTCCGCCGCCCTGCGAGATCCGTTCGATGAATTCGTCCGGGGTCTCGTCCGGCGAGCCCTTCTCGTAGCTCGGCCGGTTGCCGCTGACGACACTGACCATTTCATCAATGAGCGCGATCGACAGGATCACGAGTCCGCCGGAAAACCCGAGCTGCGGAATCCAGAGCGGAAGCGCGACGACGCCCTGCGCCACGTCGTTGAAGCGCCAGGAATCGTAGGTCATCTGCACGGCATGCCGGGTGAAATAGAGGATGAAAGCAGCGGCAATGCCGAGGGCCACGACCTCCGCAACCTGTTTGGAGCGCCCATGCAAACGCTCCAGCAGCAGGCCGACCCGGATCATCTCGCCGCGCTTGAAGGTGTGAGCGAGGCCGAGGAATGCCATCGCGGCCATGCACCAGGAGGCGAAATCATCGCCGGCGGGAATGTTGACCGCAAACTGGCGCCCGATCGACATGATCATCATGATTGCAAAGATCGCAACCATGAAGGCGCCGGCGGCGTAGCCCGCACCGAGATAAAGGAGATCCAGCGCGCGTCGCACCGGTCCCCGGCTCGTGACATCGTCCCCTGCCAACGCGATCCCCATCCTCACACGAGGCGATTCAGACGGTCCCGGCGATCGCACGTCGCGCGCCGGTCCTGCATGAATATCGCCCCTGCCCAGCGCCCTGTCTTTCAGACGTTAGATCAACATGATGGGGCCAGCGCAAGCAAGGAGTATGCCGGCTCTCGCCGGAATTTCCACCGCAGGTTCAGCGGGTCTCGAGCCGCAGCCCGTCATACGCGGGCACCACTCCCGCCGGCAGCGACTGCCGGATCACCTCATAATCGACGTCGGCCGTCATGTTGGTGATGACGGCGCGCTTCGGCTTGAAGCGCTCGATCCAGGACAACGCGTCGTTGATGCTGAAATGGCTGACATGGCTGGTGTAGCGCAGGCCATCGACGATCCAGAGATCCAGATTTTCCAGGGCGCCCCAGCTCTCGCGCGGGATGTCGTTGAGGTCGGGTGTGTAGGCGGCATCGCCGATGCGATAGCCCAGCGCAGGAATGTTGCCATGCTGCACCAGGAAGGCGGTCATCGTCACCGGGCCGCCCTTCCCCTGGATGGTCTGGCTTTCACCAGCCTCGATCGACTGCGCCGTCAGGATCGGCGGGTAATCGCTGCCCGCCGGCGAGACGAAGCAATAGGAGAACCGCGACATGATGTCGTTCGCAGTCGTCTGGTTGAGATACGTCGGAATCCGCCGGCGCATGTGCATCACCACCGAACGCAGATCGTCCATGCCATGGGTCTGATCGGCGTGCTCGTGGGTCAGGAACACTGCATCGATGTGGTCGACATTGGTCGAGAGCAATTGCTCGCGCAGGTCCGGCGAGGTGTCGATCACGATACGCGTGGTGCCCTCGCCCGACGTCTGCTCGACCAGCAGCGAACAGCGGCGGCGGCGGTTCTTGGTGTTGTTGGGATCGCAGGCACCCCAGCCGAGTGCCGGGCGCGGTACACCGGCGGAAGAGCCGCAGCCCAGGATCGTCAGCGTCAGCGTCATGCGGCCCCCAGTTCTAAACTTTCACCCTGGAGAACAGGCGAAAGAAGTTATCGCTTGTCTGGCGCGAGATCTCGTCAAACGACACGCCACGTGTTTCGGCCAGCACTTTTGCGACTTCGACCACATAGGCCGGTTCGTTGCGCTTGCCCCGGAACTTGCCCGGCGCAAGGTAGGGCGAGTCCGTTTCAACCAGAATACGGTCGGACGGCAGTTCGGCCGCAAGCGCGCGCAAGGCTTCGGACTTCTTGAAGGTCAGGATGCCCGTGAAGCCGATATAGAGCCCGAGCGAGACCGCCTTCAGCGCCAGTTCGCGCCCGCCGGTGTAACAATGCAACACGGCGCGAAACGATCCCTTTGCCGTCTCCTCTTCCAGGATCCGGCCGCAATCCTGGTCCGCCTCGCGGGTGTGGATCACCAACGGCAGGCCGGTGGCGCGGGCGGCGGCGATGTGGGCACGAAAGCCCCTCGCCTGCGCCTCCGGCGAGCCGTTGTCGTAGAAATAATCGAGCCCGGCTTCGCCGAGCGCGACGACCTTGGGGTGCTGCGTCAGTGCGATCAGCTCGTCCGGCGCGATGCCGTCTTCCTCATCCGCGTTATGCGGATGGGTGCCGACCGAGCAATAGACGTCGTCATAGCGCTCGGCGATGGCCAAAAGCTGGTTCAATTTTTTCACCCGCGTCGAGATCGTAACCATGCGGCCGATGCCGGCCGCTCGCGCGCGCGACACGATCCCGTCGAGATCTTCCGCAAAGTCCGGAAAATCCAGGTGGCAGTGGCTGTCGACCAGCATGGTGTGAGCGCCTTACGCCGCGGGCTCGATGTAGCGCGGGAAGGCCGGCGTCGGCGCGGGCAGCGTCGTACCGGGCGCGATGCGCGTTGCACCGCCGAGCGCGGCGAAGTTGCGCTCCCCTTCGGGGATACCAAGGCTGTTCAGCAGCAATCCCGAGGCCGTCGGCATCGCCGGCTGGGCCAGGATTGCGATCTGGCGCACGACTTCGGCGGTGACATAGAGCACCGTCCTCTGCCTGACAGGATCGGTCTTGGCGAGCGCCCACGGCGCTTCGCCCGCGAAATAGCGGTTGGCTTCGGCGACCACGGCCCACACAGCATTGAGCCAGTGATGGATTTGCTGCGTCGCCATCGCTTCGCGAGACGCCGCGAGCATGCCGTCAGCTTGTGACAGGATCGCCTTGTCGTTGTCGCTGAGTTCGCCGGGCTCCGGCAGCACGCCGCCGAGCTGCTTGGCGATCATCGACAGCGAGCGCTGCGCGAGGTTGCCGAGATCGTTGGCGAGATCCGCATTGATGCGCGCGACGATGGCCTCGTGATTGTAGTTGCCGTCCTGGCCGAACGGCACCTCACGCAGAAAGAAATAGCGCATCTGGTCGACGCCGTACTGGTCGGCGAGGTTGAAGGGATCGACCACGTTGCCGACGGACTTCGACATCTTCTCGCCCCTGCTGAACAGGAAGCCGTGGGCATAGACCCGCTTCGGAAGCGGGATCCCGGCCGACAGCAGGAAAGCCGGCCAGTACACCGCATGGAAGCGGATGATGTCCTTGCCGATGATGTGCACGTCGGCAGGCCAATAACGCCAGTTCTTGTCGCTCTCGTCGGGGAAACCGACGCCAGTGATGTAGTTGGTGAGCGCGTCGACCCAGACATACATCACGTGCTCTTCGTCGCCGGGCACCTTGACGCCCCAGTCGAACGTCGTGCGCGAGATCGACAGATCGCGCAGGCCGCCCTTGACGAAGCTCACCACCTCGTTCTTGCGGGAGTCGGGGCCGATGAAATTGGGCTGCGTCTCGTACAGCTTGAGCAGCCTGTCCTGATAGGCCGACAGGCGGAAGAAGTAGCTCTTCTCCTCGACCCATTCGACCGGCGTGCCCTGCGGCCCGAGCCGCACGCCGTCGTCGTTCAGGCGCGTCTCGTCCTCCGCGTAATAGGCTTCATCGCGCACGGAATACCAGCCGGCATAGATGTCGGCATAGATATCCCCGTTCGCTTCCATGCGCCGCCATATCTCCTGACTGGAGCGGTGATGCTGCTCCTCGGTGGTGCGGATGAAGCGGTCGAACGAGACGTTCAGGCGCTCGTCCATTTGCTTGAAACGGCCGGCATTGCGGGCCGCGAGCTCCGAGACGGACATTTTTTCGCTGGCCGCGGTCTGAACCATCTTCTGGCCGTGCTCGTCGGTGCCGGTGAGGAAGAACACATCCTTGCCGTCGAGTCGCGCGAACCGCGCCAACGTATCGGTCGCGATCGCCTCGTAGGCGTGGCCGATATGCGGGCTGCCATTGGGATAGGCGATCGCGGTCGTGATGTAGAAGACGTTGTCGCGCGCGGGGACGGCCACGGGCGTGGTGGCCTGCGGGGCTGCGACGGACTTCGGTGCGCGCGGGGCTTTGGCCTTCGATACATCGGCCTTCACAGCCTTCGCCGGCATGGCGACAGGAGCTGGTGTGGATGTCACGGCGGGCGCAGCCACCCTTGCGTTCTTGACCGCTTTCTTCGCCGAAGCCTTGGCTGGCTTTTTGGTCGCTGTCTTCACCGTCTTCTTGGCAACGACCTGCTTCTTCGCTGCCTTCTTTGCCGTCTTCGCGGCGCTCTTCTTCCCGGTTTTCTTGGCGGCCGTCTTTTTGGTTTTCGTAGCTTTCTTGACCTTCTTGGCAGCTTTGCGCGCGCGCGCCTTCACAGCCTTCTTCGCGGCTCTCTTGTCGGCCTTCTTCGCAGCCTTCCTCTTGCTGCTCTTGCCCTTAGCGGTTTTCTTAGCTCGCGCTGCCACGACGAATTCCTTTACCGGCTTCTCGAAATCTGGAAACCAACCTGCGTTAGTTTATTGTCTTGAGCATGATCCCATCGGAAAACCGCTGCACACTTTCCCGGATCATGCTCTAGCGCGTTGCGTCCGCCAGCCAGCCGAACACCGAGAAAACCAAGGGCTTTCGCTCCAGATTGTAGGTTTCGGTGTCACGCGCGGCGCGGACGATCTTTTCCCATACCTCAGCTAGGCGCGCAAGGCGCGGCAGATTCTGGTTGGCATTGGCCTCGTCGGCGTGCAGGCGTTCCGCGATCCAGCGATCGATGCCATCGATGAAGGCGGCAAGCGCAACGCGGTCACTGGTGCCGAGCGATTCGCCGAGCGTGTGCAATTCGCGCGGATCGACCTGCGGCAGTCGCGCCAGCAGCGCGGCCGTGCGCTGCTGGAGCTTCAGGGCGTCACCGCCGAGCAGCGTCAGCGCCCGCGCGACGCTGCCCTCGGACGCCTCCGCCGCCTCGCGCAACGCCGGATCATTCGGGTCGAGATCGGCAGCTGTTGCGGCTGCAGCAATCACGTCGTCGGTTGCGAGCGCGCGCAGGCGCAGCTTGCGGCAGCGCGACTGGATTGTGGCGAGCACACGCGCCGGCGCGTGGCTCACCAGCAGGAACAGCGATTGCTGCGGCGGCTCCTCGAGAATTTTCAGCAGCGCGTTGGCGGCATTCGGATTGAGCTCGTCGACGGTGTCGACGATGCAGACACGCCAGCCTTCGGCCGCTGCGGTCGAGCCGAAGAATCCGATCGTCTCGCGCGTCTCGTCCACGGTGATCACGGTGCGCATCACGCCGCGATCATTGGCGGTGCGCTCCAGCGTCAGCAGGCCACCATGCGAGCTTGCCGCAACCTGCCGCGCCACGGCGTCGTCAGGATTGATGGCGATGTCTTCGGCGCGTTGCACGGAGGGCGCCAGCGGCTGGCCGTGAGCGAGCACGAAGCGCGCCATCCGATATGCCAGCGTCGCCTTGCCGATGCCTTGCGGCCCGCCAATCAGCCAGGCATGCGGGATGCGCCCGCTGCGATAGGCGGCGAGCAGCGCGGCCTCGGCCTCGCGATGGCCGAACAGAACGCTCGTCTCGCGCGGATGAGACATGGCAGTTTCGCGCTCGGTCTGACGCGGGCTCATATGGACACCACCGATGCCGGCGTCGGAAGCAGGCGATCGCGCAGCGCGGTCCAGACGCGCCCGGCAACCGTGTCGGGGTCAGAATTGGCGTCGATCAGCACGCAGCGCGCAGGATCGTCCGCTGCGATCTTGCGATAGGCCTCGCGCAGGCCCTGATGGAAACCGAGCTTCTCGGCCTCGAACCTGTCTGGCGTGCCGCTGCCGCGGCGAGCGGCCGCGCGCTGCAAGCCGATCTCGACCGGCAGGTCCAGAATGATGGTGAGGTCCGGTTTGAGATCGCCGATCGTGACCCGCTGCATCGCGTTGATCAGCGCCGCCGGCACCTGGCCGAGGCTGCCCTGATAGGCCCGCGTCGAATCGGCGAAGCGGTCGCAGAGCACCCAGGTGCCCTGGTTGAGCGCAGGCTGGATCACGGTGCGGACATGGTCGTCGCGGGCCGCCGCGAACAGCAGCGTCTCGGCCTCGGGTCCGAGCAGCTTGCCCATGCCTGACAGCACCAGATGCCGCATGATCTCGGCGCCCGGCGAGCCGCCCGGCTCGCGCGTGACAAGGATGCGCATCCTGGCCGCCTTGAGACGGTCGGCGAGCTTCTTGATCTGGGTCGACTTGCCCGTGCCCTCGCCGCCTTCAAAGGTGACGAAACGCCCGCGTCCGGACGGCCACTTGACCGCGCTTTCAGTCATGATCAGAGCTTCTCGGCGCCCGCACGGAACATGCCGATCACGAGCTCGCTGGCGCCGTCGATTGCACGCCGTACGGTCGAGCCGGTGCCGATCGCGTCAGCGGCATAGACCGGCGTCTCCACCGCGATGTTGCCGCTGCGCCAGACCCTGACCAGCCCGACCTTCTGCCCCGCCTCGACCGGCGCGCGCACGGGACCGCTATAGACGACGCGCGCAATCAGCTTGTCGGTGCCGTTCTTGTGCACCATCACCTTCACGGGCGTCTTGGCGACCAGTTTCACCGAGCGGCTCTCGCCGCCGAACACCTTGGCGTAGCCGACGGGCTGATCGGCCGCGATCAGGGTGCGGGTCTCGAAATTGCGAAAACCCCATTCCAGCATCTTCTTGGCTTCGGTGGCGCGATCTTCGGGGTCTTCCAGCCCGTTGACGACGACGATCAGCCGCGTGCCGTTCTGCACCGCCGAGCCGACCATGCCGTAGCCACCTTCCTTGGTGTAACCGGTCTTCAGACCGTCGGCGCCTTCCATGGAATTGAGCAGCGGATTGCGGTTGGGCTGGCGGATCTTGTTCCAGGTGTATTCCTTCTCGCCGAACAGTTTGTAGAATTCGGGGAAGTCGAGAATGATGTGCCGGGCGAGGACGCCGAGCTCGCGCACCGTCATCTTGTTGGCGGGGTCCGGCAGGCCGTTGGAATTGCCGAAGGTCGATTTCGTCAGGCCAAGCTCACGGGCGCGCTTGGTCATGAAGTCGGCGGCGAAAATCCGTTCGTTGCCCGCCATGGCTTCGGCCAGCGCAATGCAGGCGTCGTTGCCGCTCTGGATGATCGCCCCGTGCAGGAGATCGTCGACCGTGACCTTGCTATTGATCGCGGCGAACATGGTCGAGCCGCCGGAGGGTGCGCCGCCCCTGCGCCAGGCGTTCTCGCTAATCCGGTATTCGTCGGTCAGCTTGATGTCGCCCTTCTTGATGGCGTTGAAGACGACCTCCGCGGTCATCAGCTTCATCATGCTGGAGGGCGCGCGCAGTTCGTCGGCGTTCTTCTCGAACAGCACGCTGCCGCTGGAGGCCTCGATCAGGATCGCAGTCGGGGCGTCGCCGTCGAAGCCGGAATCATCTGTTTTCTTGGCGCCCTGGACGCTCTGGTTGGCCGCGTAGAGCGCCCCGCCCCAGCCGATGGTCGCGACCACCGCCGTCGCGATCAACCCACGCGCCAGCGCTCCGGCGGTGAACCGGGTGCGCCCAAACGAGGAAAGACGAAATTCCATGGCCAAGCCCTGAGAGCGGCGTTCTAACAGTTGGGACCGGTGCGAACAACACGGGGTGGCCGCTTGTCCCGAGATTGCACGATTCTCGTCCCGCCCCTATCGTGGCACCTCAGATTTTCTGACCAAACCCCTGAAACAAGGCGGAAAAGCGATGTCCTCCACCCGCGTGATCAAGGCCAACGGCATCGATCTGTTCATCCGTGAAGCCGGTCAGGGTCCGCTGGTGGTGCTGTGCCACGGCTGGCCGGAACTCTCCTATTCCTGGCGCCACCAGATCCCGGCGCTGGCGCAGGCCGGATTTCGCGTCGTCGCTCCCGACATGCGCGGCTATGGCCAGAGCTCAGCGCCGCCGGACGCGACGGCCTATTCGATCTTCGACACGGTCGGCGATATCGTCGGCCTCGTGCAGGCGCTTGGCGAGACCAAGGCCATGGTGGTCGGCCACGACTGGGGGGCACCGGTGGCCTGGCACGCGGCGCTGTTCCGGCCCGACATCTTCACGGCGGTCGCCGGCCTGAGCGTGCCGCCGCCGTTCCGCGGCCGCGGCAAGCCGCTTGACCTCCTGCGCCAGGGCGGCATCACCAATTTCTATTGGCAGTATTTCGAGGCGCCCGGCGTTGCCGAAGCCGAGTTCGAGCGTGACGTCGCGCGCACCATGCGCATCGTGCTCGGCGGGCGCGGCCTTGCCGATCCCTCCGCAGCCATGTTCGTGCAGGAGGGCAAGGGATTCCTCGGCCACGGCAACCCGGAGGAGCCTCTGCCGGCGTGGCTCAGCGAGACTGACCTTGCCTATTTCACCGAAACCTTCCGCAAGTCCGGTTTTCGTGGCGGGTTGAACTGGTATCGCAACCTCGACCGCAATTGGGAGCTGACGGCGCCCTGGCAGGATGCGCAGATCCACCAGCCCTCGCTCTTCATCGCCGGTTCGAAAGACGCCGTCATCACCGGCCTGATCGGAGCCAAGCGCGTCAACGAGCTCGAGCGCGTGCTGCCCAATCTGAAGCGAAAGCTGATCATCGAGGGCGCCGGCCATTGGGTCCAGCAGGAGCGGCCCGACGAGGTGAATGCGGCGCTGGTGGGGTTCTTGAAGGAAAGCGCGGCCTAGTAGAGGCCGCGGCCGCTCAGGATGCCGCGGGCCTCGGCAGCGCCGTCGGAGGCGTAGGCGCCGGACGGAGCGCTCTCGGTCGCGTAGCGGCCGTCCCCGTCATAGGACACGGCGCGCGCGTTCTGGAGCGCCCGGCCCCGGTTGCGGCTCGAGGCCGACATTTCCGAGGTCGCATTGAGTGAAGCCATGTCGGCGGAGGTGTTGCCGAGATTGTAGGGCCGTCCCTCCGGCGTCGGAACTTCGCCGCGCATGGCACCGCGGTTCGACGATGGCAGCTCCGGCACGAACGGCCTCGCCGAGGCGACACGGATCATCGAGGGCGACGGCGCCGGGGTTCCGGTGCGCAAGGTCGCCATCAGCTGGCGGTCGTCGGAGCCTTCCAGCGGCGCCCGGCCGACATATTCGACGCGGACCTTGGCGATGCCATTGCCTTTGAATTCAAGCAGTTCGGCGGCCTTGTTCGAGACGTCGATGAGCCGGTTGCCGTGATAGGGCCCGCGGTCATTGACGCGGACGATCAGCGACTTGCCGTTCGAGACGTTGGTCACCCGCGCATAGGACGGCATCGGCAGGGTCGGATGCGCCGCGGTCAGCGACCCCATGTCGAACACTTCGCCATTGGCGGTCAGGCGGCCGTGGAAATCGTCGCCGTACCAGGACGCCATTCCCTCGGCGCGGTAGTTGACGTCCTCTTCGGGCACATAGGTCCGGCCACCCACCACATAGGGCTTGCCGACGCGGTAGGCGCCGCCGCCCTTCGGGACAGGATCACCCAAAGCCACGACCCGGGGGCTCGAGGACACGCCGTATTTCGGATCGACCCGGCTGGCGAATTTGTTGGAGGATGCGCAATTGGCGAGCGCAAGGCAGGTCGCGACCGCCGCAACAGCGCGCGCGGCCCGCAAAACCGAATCTGACCGTCGGATCCCCATTCGCCCCAAATACCACTTTGCCGGAGGCGTACCTAACCCGCTTTGACTACGGGCAGCGCTGTCCGGTCCTTTGCTCCGAGGCGGCCCACCACCGCGTCGGAAGTGGTAACGATAACGCAACCCGAACACGGCGGAAATGGGGAGCCCACAGCGATCCCGCCGGGATGGTAAACGGGGCGTTTGCTTTCGCCCCGTTGAACTACGGGGCGCGGGCGCCCTGCTCTGTGCCCGGCATGGACATTCTGTTGCGCCAAATCCTCACTCCACCCCCATTGTCGCGCCGCTCACTGGAATTCTTTTGACTGTGCAAGGCCGCCCGCGTTTTCTCGCGTGCAGGGCGGAATGGAATGAGACGATGATCGAGACGGTTTCGGCACTGATGGGTTTGGTAAGCGCGGGGATCTTCCTGGCCCATGCGTTTGAAGGTTACCGCACGAGGGCCTGAGGCACTCGCGCGGACGGCAAGCATCACCCTTTCAAGACGGCGCGTTCGGACATTTTTAGTCGATCCGATCGAGCATCGCAGACGAGAGCGGCAGGTGTCCCATGCGCAACCATGACCTCGTATCCGATGGCTTCCTGGCATTGACCGCCGGCGGTTTGGTCTTGCTGTGCTCCAGCCTCGTGGCATTGGCCTTCGCCTGAGCACCCAGCACGAAAAATACGCTTACCGCAGTCCAAGCAGCGAACGCCGATAGAGGCTGTCGCGGGCTTCGCTCAAGCAGACGAAGCTGCCGGTAAAACCCTGGCCGTACCGCTTCTGGCTTTTGCCGTAGTAGACACCTTTGCTGAAATCGAGCCAGACGACCCGGTCGTGCGGGCAATGACGCTGCGCCTGCGCCTCGTAGCGAAATGGCGTCAGCGGTGTGGCCGATACCTCAGCGCCGCCGCAGCCGACCAGGATTGCAGCAGCGAGCGCGATCGCGCCGGGCCATTTGCCGAAGCTGCTGCTAGATACTCCGCAAGATAGTCCGCAAGCCACCACCCGCCTCCCGATCCTGGCCGTCGACGGCCGCCTTGCTTTTACTTGTCCGCTTCGAGTTGCTGCAACGCCTGGTGCAAGCATTCCTGAAGCTTGGCTGCGACCTGTTCGCGCGATACGCCCCTGGCGGCAAGATCGGCCGAGACTTTGCCCACGACGTCGTCCATCGACTGGTTCTCCAGATGGTCCGTCACCAACGCCGTCGCGTAGCTGGCCGCGGCATCGCCGCTGAGGCCGAGCTGAGTGGCGGCCCAGAGCCCGAGCAGCTTGTTGGACCGGGCCGTGGCCTTGAACATGAGTTCCTCGTCGTGGACGAATTGGGCCTCGAAGCCCTGCTCGCGCTTGTCGAACGTGGTCATGGTCAGCTCCATTTCGGTTTTCGCTGATCGGGGTCGGACTGGCTGGAAGCGAACGTCTCCGTGGTTCAAATCTGGATCGTTGGAAGCTTCCGGCGGAAGCCAAACGCCGTCAAGCCCGCTGGGCGTGCCCAGACCGGGGGTGTGCAGGTCACCCACCAGCTCTACGCCAGCCAACCCGGCTAGGCAGAGATGTTTACCATTGATTAAGCAGACTCAGCGCCCCATGGCCCGGAGACATCGAGAGCTGACGCATGAACAAAGAACTGCGGGAGTTTCGACGGCTTGAACGGGTCTGCCTTGAGCAGGCAGCCCTCTCCACCATGGACCTGGCGCGAAGCGGGTTGCTCAAGGTCGCCGACGATTGTCGCGTCGCAGCCGAAGCGATCGAGGCGCAATCGCCTCGCAGATCTTTCGCAACCGCCGTTCAGGCGCTCAAGCAGGCGTTGAGCGTGACGCGCGTCCCTCACCGGCACTGAGGCCGGCGCTCGCGGGCAAAGACATTTTCGACGGGGCGACCGCGTGCGCTCAGCCCTTGGCTTCCGTCTGTTCACGTGCCAACCGTTCGGCCCTCAGCCGCTCCTTGTTGGCATAAAACGCCTTCTGCGCCGCTTCATGATCGCGCATGGCTTTTTCGGCTTCGATACGGCGTGTCGCATCGCGCGCCTGCCGCTGTTCGGGGGTCAAGGGCTTGCGCCGGTAGGAAATGTCTTCCGTCATGGCCAGATAACGCAGGGGTCGGGAAAGGGTTCCCCTTGGTCCCGCCGGGCGGCAGCGTGGGCCGACTGCATAAATGTGCGAAAACAACCCCATGCACAGTAGCCAAGTCCTTCTGCAGAAAGAACTTTTTTATCGCGCTTAAGACGCGTTTGACCCGCCGGCGATCTCGATGTCTGCAATAACGGGCAAATGGTCTGAGTAAGCCCGCGCCCCTTGGTCGGTCCAAACCTTCCCGATCGGGCTGTCGGAGGTCGCATAGATCCGGTCAAGCCGCAGCAGGGGCAAATGCGACGGGAAAGTTCGCAGCCGCGTACGGTTCGGGCAGGCCTGCGCGAGCACGCGCCGCACCGATTTGATCCAGAACCAATCGTTGAAATCCCCGAGGACGACGGTCCTTCCGGGCTTCATCAGGCTCACCAGCGCGTGAGCCTGCGCATGGCGCTCGTGGATGCTCAAGCCGAGATGCGTGGCCACCACGCGGACATCGCCGACCGGCGTCAGCAGTCCCGCCGCGATCGCCCGGCGCGGCTCGCGCTCACGATACGACACGTCGACGATCTCGGGCGGGCCGGAGAATGGGAAGCGGCTCAGGAGCGTCTGGCCGTATTCGCCATCCGCCGTGACGATCGACTTGGCGTGAACACGGTGATCGCCGACGACACTCGCCAGCTTCGCAAACGGATCGTCAGATCGCGATCGCGAATCCACCTCCTGAAGCGCGACGACATCGGGAGCCCATTTGCGAATGATGGAACAGATCCCCTCGAGATCGAATTTCGGATTGAGATTGAAGGTGCCATGCACATTCCACGTCATGAAGCGCATCAGCGCCTCCCGGCGAGCCACGTCGCGACGAATTGCGCGCCTGCGCAGATCGCGAGCCAGCCCAGGAACGCCAGTGCGAGCAGCAATATGTTGGTCCAGGACGCATTCCTGGCGAGATCAGCGATCTGAGCCCCCAAAACTGCCATGGCGAGAATGCCGGGCGTCATTCCGAGCAGCGTTCCGACCAGGAAGTCACGCAGAGGCAGCGTGCTGGCGCCAGCCACGACATTCACCACCGAGAACGGTGCGATCGGAATCATCCGGATGACGACGACGGCCAGAATGCCCTTGCCGACAACACGCTCCTGGATGCGCGCGGTACGTCGTCCGAGCAAACGCTGGAGGCGCTCGCGGCCGAGTGCCCGCCCGATCGCAAACAGGACAAAGGCGCTGAGCACGACGCCCGTCATGGCGGTGACGAAGCCGAGCCATGGTCCGAGTGCGGCTGCAGTTGCCGCGATGAGCACGAGAACCGGAAACACGACCAACCCGCCGACGACGAAAGCCGCTATCGCGAATGGCGGCCCCCAGACGGACTGCGAATAGGCAGACAGAAGCGTCGACATCCGACCCGCGTCGGCGAAATCGCTCAACGACGTGTACGACCAGGCCATCGCCAGTCCAAAAAGCGCCACGGCTATCGAGACGATCCCGATGATTGTCTTCGTGCTCCACATGCGCGATGCCGCGCGCTCCAGATGTAGAGGCCGCTCGGGGTCCGCCACGGGCTGAACCATCGTCGCCAGAGCGCTGGTCAGCACCGAAGATTCCACGTCCCGCAGCGCCTTCGTCGCACTTTCTCTTGAGACGTCGTCCAGGAGCGCAAAAAGACGATCGTCGTTTTGCGCGACGGTCTGTTCATCGAGACCGCAGAAATGGGCGATCAGGCGACGGCGGACCGAGCCGATGAAATTCCGATGCTCGTCTGAGGCGGCTTCAAAGATCAGGTCACATTCGCTGTCGGCGCCCATCGATCGATTGTTTAGATTGGCCGAACCGATCCTCAAGATCCGATCGTCGACGATCATGAGCTTGCTGTGCACCATCACGGCCGCTTCCGTATCCCCGTTCCCCGACACCGGGTAGACGAAGCGGATGCGATCGGCGACGCCGGCCGAACTGAAGCAGTCGATGAAGGCGCCGCGGCCGTTCTGCATGGCCTGGGATTCCAGCCACGAGGAATGCAGTTTCGGAGTGACGACCAGAATCCGAAGCGAAGGCACGCGCTGCATCTGCTCCACCAATTCGCGCGCGATCTTGGTGGCGCTGGTGAACTGGTTCTCGATGTACACGAAGTTCGTCGCGGACCGGATCGCTGCGATCAACGAGCGTTCGACCTCCCGGAGCGTCGAACCTGTCGGACAAACCACCTCGGTCCTGGCAATGCCCACCGGCATATGCTCAGCCTCGACCGGAACATTCGCCGGCCAGCGCAAGCTTTTCAGCGGGCGCCGGTCGTCAATCTGTTGGCCTGCCGCGCGCCAGCGTTCCTCCGCGAGGTCGAACAGCCACGCCGCCGCATCCCCGTCGACCAGGCATTGAACATCATGAAACGGCAGGTATGGCTTGCCCTGGGGATCACAGCGCGACGCGTGATCGGCGCGATGGTCACTCGTGTCCCAGCGCCTGATCGTCAGATCGAGCCCGCCGACGAACGCCAGCGAACCGTCGACACAGACGATCTTCTGGTGTTGGGCCGACCCAAATGGAAGTGTGGAATCAAGATAAAACCGGACGCGGCCATCGGTCTCGGCGGTGAATTTCGCCGCGGAATTCCATTCCCTCTCGGAAGCGTAGAACGAGACAAAGTCCCAGATGAGAATGTTGATGCGCAAGGTGGGACGTCGCTGGACCAGCGCGCGCAGGAACGGGCCGAGCTGTTCCGGCAAGCCGTCGTCCGCTCGCCCGGACTCGCCGACCAGCATGGTCTCACTATGGATATCCCAACCGACGATATAAACGAGGTCCTGCGCCTGCAGCAGGGCCTCCCGCAGGGCCGCGAAATAAGCGGCAGCATCGTTGAGAACCGCCACACGCCGCGCCTCGCACCGCCGCCAGACGGTGTCGCCGGGGATCAGGGTCGATGAGCTCTGAAGCAGGGAGGCCTCGCAATTTGCGTTCGCGTTGAAACGCGCTGAACGCGGAAGGGGTTCCCCAACCAGAACCAGGCTGACCGTTCGGCGTGTGCGGATTCCGGCGCCACAGTCTCCCCTCGCCGCTACTTGGTTCGGACAGTCTTTGCACCTGCGCCTTTCAAGGCGTCCGCAATCTTCTCGGGCGCATCGCCGTGAAAGTCCACGGAGACCTCGATTGGACCTTCCAGCTTCTGGTGCCCCTCCGGCGCAGGCGCGGCCTTGGCGTCAGGACCGGCGGTGCGTGTCCCCGACGTGTTCGCGCCACCGGCGGCCTGGACGAAGACGTCGCTTCGCGGCACGCCGCATTCCTGCACGACATGCTCAACCGCAAGCTCGGCGCCGCGGCGCGTGTCGAATTCTCCGATGATCGTACTTTCCAAGGGCGCCCTCCGTGGCTGGACCAGAGTGCGAACAACAGGCCAGCGAGGGCCAGGTTCCTGAACGCGCGGGCGTCCCTGGCGGCGTTTTGGGACGCGCGAACAAGAACCAATCCAAGAACCAATCCAAGAACCAATCATTGCGCGGGACGTTGAGTCCGCGATGTCAGACGCTTTTGATTATTTCCGAGCGCATGCGGTCCGAGCCCTTTGCAAGGCCCGGGCGATGCCGCGCGGACGAATGAAACATCTCCAAACCGTCGTGGCCCGGATCTACCACCTGCTGACCAAAGAGGCTGCCTACGGGCCGAACCTGCAGCATATGGACGACTTCCGCGCAGCCCAGAAGCTCGAGAAGTCCATCGACTGAACTGCAATGATGGTGAGGCTGCACGCCCTCCCCCGACGCGTTCAGCTCCCTTTAGGAGCGGTCCTTGACTGCGACCCGCCAAGGGACTTGCCAAGCCCGGGATTGATGGCGAGCGACGCACCGGCGGCGCCGCCGGCTTCATAGGCTGTCATCGATACCATCCGGCTGGTGCTGCGCTGGGTCCGCATCTTCAGGTCGAGCTTGTCGAACTCCGCATCGACCACCGAGGTCTTGAGAACCACCAGCCCGCGGCCGGTGCTTTCGTTGACCTGATCGCGACCGGCCTTGATCGCTACCAGCTTGTCCGCGATTGAGGCCACCATCCCGAGCGCGAAGGAGGCATTGGCGAGATGCCGCTGCTGGTGCCGGAACCTGCTGTAGTCGAGCGAAGTCTTGAAGCGTCCAAGTTCGGCGCGCACAGCGCCGTCGATCAATTCAGCCAGATAATGCGCGACCTCGATATCGGCGCCGAGGCCAAAGAACACATAACTGTTCTCGCCGGCCGCGTTCTTCTCGCGCCAGACCCGACAATCGCAGAAAAGAGCGATCGCGCCGATGCAGTCGTCCAGCGGAATTCGCTTCTTGCGATGGGTCTCGTAGACCCTCCGCTCGCACGGCGACGCGCGCAGTTCGACATCGGAGAGCGACAGATCATGGCGATCGAGCAGCTCGGCGACCTTGGCGGCCGCAGACAGCGCCTCGTCCTCAGTGCAGCCATTGGCAATGGTCTTGGAACGCAACGCCTGAATGCGGAGCTTCAGCTTGTCGAGCGCGGGCGGAGTGGAGGTCTGGTTCACTGATTACCTGATTGGGAAAGTCCGACCCATGGACGGCCGCCGGGTAGACTGGCGGAAACATCATCCGTAATCTGCGCTGAAGCCGTTCGACATTTTTCACCGCTCACCAGCACTACTGACCATTTGGCGTGAAAACTTAGCTTTAAGCCAAAATCACGGATGCCTTCGTAGTTGGAAGTTGATCCCACGTTCGCCCGTCCAACACCCGGCCGGTTTGCTTCTTTTGCACTCCACCCCACTGCTTAAAGTGAAAGGCAACGCCCGCATCTACGCATTGATCCCGAATCGATCGTACCCAATCAGGGTCCATCGGGCGCGCGGCAGGACCGCTTTCGCCGCCCGCAATAGCCCAGTCGATGCCCTCAAGATCCAAGTTCTCAAGTGGGCCAAGCAACGGTTCGAGGCTCAAGAACTTGATGAATGCCGGTGTCGAACGCAGATGGTCAATTCGATCGGTATATTCGTCGTTTTCGACGCTTACGCCCATCCAGACGTTATTCGGCCAGGGCAGCTGGTTCGCAATGCTAGCGAGCCGTCCTGCTCGTTTGGTCAAAATTTGAAATGTGTGGTGTCGAGCACGTTGCATCACATCAAAAACCTTGCCGATGAATTCCAGCGGCACGTTCTCGTGGAACAAGTCCGACATTGAATTGACGAAGATAACTTTGGTTGTCTTCCACTTCAGCGGTATGTTCAAGGCAGCTTCGTCTAGAACGATCTTGCCGTTCCATTTGGCGCGTCCACCTGATACGCGCGTTGTGCCCGCGTACTTTGGTTGCCCCATGGCCTCCAATCGCCTAGCAAGTCGCATCGCATAGCAATTGGTGCAACCCGGCGACAGGATTGTGCACCCTGCCACCGGATTCCACGTTGCTTCTGTCCATTCGATTGGTGAGTTGGTGGCCATTGCGACATCCCTAGTTGAACGTAACCTTTACGCGGTCCGCGAAGGTGACGGAGCCCGCCCGTTTGGGTCGCTGCGCTGCTGGTGGATCAGCCGTGATCACTCCTGACGCTTCAAGTTGTCTAAGAGCCTCTTTGTAGTTCTTGTCCGTGTACGGGGTATCAACGGAATGATCTTCGTAAATCTGGCGCATCGTTAGCGTCTCGCCTGCAAACACCTTGGGCAAATCCGCTAGTAGCTTGTCGAACGGTTGCAATAGCGAGAACAACAGAGGAGTGGAAGCGTCTGCCGGGGAGTATGTGAATGAAGCAACGCCCTGATCATCAGTCGAGCTTTCGCTTGCCATGATCCCTTTCATGATCTCGTAGCCTTTAAAGTGCTTCGATACGAAGATCAAACTATGCGAGGTTCGCGCACCACGCTTGAAACGAAACGGCAGCACGAATTTTCCACCCATGCCTTTGATAGCCTGTGATAGCTCTTCAAGGATTAGCGTCTCACGCTCGTCAGGCGATTTTCCTTCGATCTTCTTGCGCAGATCATCTGCACGTTCGACACCGAACAGAGCGTCCATGTGTTTCTTGACCAAGTCGTTCGAAAGACCAGCATTGATGCGTCCATAGTTGAAGAAAAAGACGCAATCGCATCCCCAATCTTTAATGACGCCATTTACGATTTTGAGCGACAGCCCCTTATAGCCAAACGGATCAACGAACGTGAAGGAAGGTACCAATCGAGTTTCGGAAAGTTCCTTTTCGGCGTCGGCACCAATCTCGCCACAATTCACGGTCGGCTTGTATTTGAGCTTCTCTATGCCGGGCAGCGCGTCGATTTCTCCTTGCAACGTCGCTGTATGGTTTCCATCCGCGTCGTTGAAGATAGTCACCAACATGTCGCACATGTTCTTATCTTCGATAGCGTGCTCCAACACGAGGAGCGGCGTTGACGCAGCGCCGTCCTTATAGCGTCCGGGTCCAGCATAAAGATCGATGTAGGCAATCTTGCCTCCATGCAGTTTTGCACTCGGTATGATCACGTTGGCCCAGGCGTAAAAGTATTTCTGAATAATCCTCGCTTTAGTTTCCGATTGATCCGATCTTTCGTCAAAAAATTTTGCACCTGCCAATGGAGTCGTTCCTTGCACAACCTCGGGTGGATTCGTTGCCAGCATGCACGTTACTCCGCAGATTCGACACGCACCATATTGTTCTCTATTTGTTCCGTCCAGGTAATTAGCCCTTGGCTCCCCCAAGCGCAAGCTACGGTATTGGTTAGTAGCTTTTGGTGAGCCAAAACCGCCAAAGTCTGATTTTATTTGAGTTTTTGGCTTGACTGGCGGAAGGGGTGGGATTCGAACCCACGGTACCCTTGCGGGCACGCCGGTTTTCAAGACCGGTGCCTTAAACCACTCGGCCACCCTTCCAAACCCGGAATTGCTGTCGCTTAACGTAGTCGGCGGGGCGTGGCAACGCGAAGTTGGTGCCCTGCCCCAAACACCCAACCTGTCAGGCGGCGTCAGTCTGTTCCCTTAGTATGCGCTTCTCAGCAATCCCGGACACTGGCGGCATCTCCCAAGACGTCTCTGGTTGAGGTCCGGTTTGGAGTCGCCTCCCTTTCCGGACCTGGTTTGCCGGCTGCAAAGAAAAACGGCGCCCTCTGAGGAGCGCCGTTGAATTCTTCGTCTCCGCGTTGGCTCAGTACCCGCAGGACGCGCAGCCCATCTGCACTGGCGCGTAATAAGAATAACCCGGCTGGACCATCTCGACGCGCTGGCGCGTGGCGTATTGGGGCGGGATGCGCTCGTACTGGACGCTCGGCGGCGCCACCATCACAGTCTGCGGCACCATCACGGTGCGGTACTGCGCCGGCGCGCGGTGCGCCACGACGGCGCCGGGCGACACCATCACGGTCTCGTCGACGGTGCGGTATTGCGGCTGCACGTATTGCTGCTGGTAACAGGTCGTGCACGGCGGGGGTGTGTAGCAATTGTAACAGCCGGCGGAAGCCGCGCCGGTCATGGAAATCGCAGCGACGACGGTCGAGAAAACGACAGCGAGAGTGCGAGACATTAGTGTGGTGCCCCAATTGCCCGAAATGGATTTGCGAAGGTCGCATCAGTATACGCGGCAAAACCTTGCGTTGCCGAAGTTCGTCGGGGCATCCTTAATGCAAACGGCCGGCTTTCGCCGGCCGTTCAGAACTTGTTGACCATGCGTGCTGCTTGCGGTCACGCTCGCACGAGACGCTCCTACTTCGGACGACGCTTCACCTCGCGCACCGCGCCGCGCGCGGCGCTGGTGGTGAGCGCGGCGTAGGCCTGAAGCGCGGTCGAGACGTTGCGCTTGCGGCCGATCGCCTGCCAGGCGGCATCGCCCTTCGCCTCTTCCGCGGCGCGGCGGCTGGCGAGCTCCTCGTCGGAGACCTCCAGCGTGATGCTGCGGTTCGGGATGTCGATGGCGATGCGATCGCCGGTCCTGACCAGACCGATGTTGCCGCCTTCGGCCGCTTCCGGCGACAGATGGCCGATCGACAGGCCCGACGAGCCGCCCGAGAAGCGTCCGTCGGTGACGAGCGCGCAGGCTTTGCCGAGCCCCATCGATTTCAGATAGCTGGTCGGATACAGCATCTCCTGCATGCCGGGGCCGCCGCGCGGGCCTTCATAGATGATGACCACGACTTCGCCGGCAACGACCTTGCCGCCCAGAATGCCTTCCACCGCCGCATCCTGGCTCTCGAACACGCGGGCGGGGCCGGAGAATTTCAGGATCGAGGCGTCGACGCCGGCGGTCTTCACGATGCAGCCGTCCTGCGCGAGGTTGCCGTAGAGCACCGCAAGACCGCCGTCCTTGCTGAAGGCGTGCTCGAGGTTGCGGACGACGCCCTTCTCGCGGTCGGTATCGAGCTCGTCGTAGCGACGCTCCTGGCTGAAGGCGATTTGGGTCGGGATGCCGCCTGGCGAAGCCCGGAAGAAGGTGCGGACGGACTCGCTCTTCGAGCGCTTGATGTCCCAGCGCTCCAGCGCATCGCTCATGGTCGGCGCGTGCACGGTCGAGACCGAGGTGTCGATCAGACCGGCGCGGTCGAGCTCGCCCAGGATGCCCATGATGCCGCCGGCACGATGCACGTCCTCGACATGCACGTCGGCGACCGACGGTGCGACCTTGCACAGCACGGGCACGCGCCGCGAGAGACGGTCGATGTCCTGCATGGTGAACGCGACCTCGCCTTCATGGGCCGCGGCGAGCAGATGCAGCACCGTGTTGGTCGAGCCGCCCATCGCGATGTCGAGCGTCATCGCGTTCTCGAACGCCTTGAAGTTCGCGACATTGCGCGGCAGCACCGAGGCGTCGTCCTGCTCGTAGTGGCGGCGCACGATGTCGACGATGGTGTGGCCGGCCTCGACGAACAGGCGCTTGCGATCGGCATGGGTCGCGACCACCGTGCCGTTGCCGGGGAGCGCAAGGCCGAGGGCTTCCGTGAGGCAGTTCATCGAATTGGCGGTGAACATGCCCGAGCACGAGCCGCAGGTCGGGCATGCCGAGCGCTCGATCACCTTGACGTCCTCGTCGCTGACCTTGGAGTCGGCGGCTGCGACCATGGCATCGATCAGGTCGACCGCCTTGGTCTTGCCCTGCAGCGTCACCTTGCCGGCCTCCATCGGTCCGCCCGAGACGAACACCGCGGGGATGTTGAGCCGCAGCGCCGCCATCAGCATGCCGGGCGTGATCTTGTCGCAATTGGAGATGCAGACCATGCCGTCGGCGCAATGGGCGTTGACCATGTACTCGACGCTGTCGGCGATCAGTTCGCGCGACGGCAGGCTGTAGAGCATGCCGTCATGGCCCATCGCGATGCCGTCGTCGACCGCGATGGTGTTGAACTCTTTCGCCACGCCGCCGGCCTGCTCGATCTCGCGGGCGACGAGCTGGCCGAGGTCCTTGAGATGGACGTGGCCGGGCACGAACTGGGTGAAGGAATTGACCACCGCGATGATCGGCTTGCCGAAATCGCCGTCCTTCATGCCGGTCGCGCGCCAGAGGCCGCGGGCGCCCGCCATGTTGCGGCCGTGGGTGGTGGTGCGGGAGCGATAGGCTGGCACGGCGGTTTCCGTCCTCGGGTTTGGCTGGCCGGGCGGGGCAAATTTTCGAAGCCGCCTCAGGCCTTTCCGGCCGGATAGCGCACGGGGGGAACGCGCGCAACGGGAACTTGGGCCGGACAGGGCTCCCCTGCTCCCGGCGCGGGCTCTCTCACCTGCCCCGGACGCAGCGCAGCGTCTCTTCGACGGTGCGCTGCAGAGCCGGGGCCCATCTGGCAGCGCGTGCTATGGCTTCCTGGGTCCCGGCTCGCGCCTCGCGCGTCCGGGACACGAGAGCTGAAGTCCTATTGCAGCTCGGGATCGAGCCGGTCTCGCAGCCAATCGCCGATCACCGAGACCGCCAGCGTGGTCACCACGATGGTGGTGGCCGGCGCCAGCATGATCCAGGGTGCCCGGGTCAGGTACTCGCGGCCGTAGCCGACCATGTTGCCGAGGCTGGTCATCGGCGGCTGCACGCCGAGGCCGAGAAACGACAGGCCCGACTCCATCAGGATCACCTCGGGAAAGACCAGCGTGGTCGACACGATCAGGGTCGAGGCGATGTTGGGCAGGATATGCCGGAGGTAAATCCGCGCCGGCGTCGCGCCGAGCTGCCGGACCGCCGCCGCATAGCCTTGGGCATTGGCGGAAATGGCAAGGCCGCGCGCGATCCGGGCGTAGCGCTCCCAGCCGAAAAATCCCATCAAGCCGATCAGGAGCGGCAGCGAATTGCCGAAGAAGGCCAGCACCGCGAGCGCCATGATCAGGAAGGGCATGCTGGCCTGGAAGTCGGACAACATCAGCACCAGCTGCTCGACGGGCCCGCGGAAATGCGCGGCGAGGAAACCGAGCGTGGTGCCGACGATGGCCGAGATCGCCGTGGCGCCAAACGCGATCAGGAGCGAGATGCGGATCGAGACGAGCAGCCGCGACAGCACGTCGCGGCCGAGCTCGTCGGTACCGAGCCAGTGCGCGACATTGCCGGGGCTAGCGAGACGATTGCGCAGGTCGAGCTGGGTATAGCCGTAGGGGGCGATCTTCTCGGCGTAGGCCGCGATCACCAGCATCGCGACGATCCAGCCGATCGCGATGGCGACCGAGACCGGGATCGCCGGGAGGCTGATGCGGCGGCGGGCCGACGTGTCCTTCAGCGTGGCGTCGGTCATGCATGCGCTCCCTTCATGCGTGCGCCCCCTTGGCGCGCAGCCGCGGGTCGAGGAAGCCGTAGAGGAAGTCGACGATCAGGTTCGAGGTGACCATGGTCATCGCCACCAGCAACAGGATGCACTGCACGACGGCGAGGTCGCGGTTGGCGACGGCGACGACGAGCAGGCGCCCTACTCCCGGCCACGAAAACACGCTCTCGACCACGACCGCGCCCGCGATCAGCGTGCCCACCATGAAGCCCAGTATGGTGACGGTCGGGATCGCCGCGTTCGGCAGCGCATGCGACGTCACGACTTTTCGCCACGGCACGCCCTTCGCCGAGGCGGTGCGGATATAGGGCTGGCCCAGCACCTCCAGCATGGCGCTGCGGGTGAATCGCGCCAGCACCGCGGCGCCGCCAAGGTTGAGTGTCACGATCGGCAGGACGGCGTGACGCCAGCTGTCCTGCCCGCCCGAGGGCAGCCAGCCGAGCTGCACGGCAAAAACCAGCACGAGCAGCAGCGCCAGCACGAAGCTCGGCACGGTGAAGCCGGCGACCGCCGTCATCATCACCGCGCGGTCGATTCCCGAGCCACGGTGCAGCGCCGCGTAGATTCCGGCGGGAATGCCGAGCGCGACCTTGAATGCGAAGGCCGGCAGCGTCAGCGCCAGGGTTGCCGGAATCCGCTCCAGCACAAGCTCGATCGCAGGCCGGCCGTCACGCATGGAACGGCCGAGCTCGCCTTTGGCGATCGCGCCAAAATAGTCGAGATACTGAAACCAGATGGGATCATCGAGCCCCCACGCCTTGCGGAAGGCGGCGAGGACTTCCGGCGGCGCTTCCGGTCCCAAAATCATCAAAGCGGGATCGCCCGAGAGACGCAGCACCACGAAGGCGAAGGTGACGACGAGCACGATCGTCAACGCTGCGCGTCCGATCCGAATGGCGAAATAGCGTCCCATCAGGCCGCGTCCCGCGTCTCGACTTGCGGCCCGGTCACGAGATGACAGGCGACCTGCCTGTTGCCGCCGACGTTGGACAGCGCTGGTACCTCGCTTGCACAACGCGTGATCGTGCGCGGGCAGCGCGGATGGAAGGCGCAGCCTTGAGGACGGGCCGCCGGGTTCGGCGGATCGCCTGCCAGCACAATGCGGCCTGCGCTGCGGCGGCCCGGCGCGGGCGATGCCGAGACCAGTGCTTGCGTGTACGGGTGCTCCGGCCGCGCGAATAGATCATCGGCGCTGCCGATCTCGACGATGCGGCCGAGATACATCACGGCCACCACATTGCTGATCTGCCGGACGACCCGCAAATCGTGGCTGATGAAGAGCAAGGTCAGCGCAAGCTGCGCCTGGAGATCGGCGAGCAGATTCACCACCTGCGCCTGGATCGAGACGTCGAGCGCGCTGACCGGCTCGTCACAGACCAGGAAATCCGGCTTTGTCGCCAGCGCCCGCGCCAGCACGATGCGCTGGCGCTGTCCGCCGGAGAGCGCACCCGGATAGCGCGCACCATGTGCGGGTGTCAGTTCGACCGCGCGCAGCAATTCGCGGACCCGCTCCTCGCGCTCGAGGGGCGTCCCGAGACCGTGAATGTCCAGAGGCTCACGGATTTGGGCGGCGACCGGCAACCGCCGGTCCAGCGCCCCCAGCGGATCCTGGAAGATCATCTGCATGTGCGCGCGTTGCGCACGCCATGCGGTCGTTCCGGGCGTTGCCATCGGCTTGTCGTCGAACCGCACCTCGCCGTGATCCGGCGGCTCGAGGCCGAGCACGATGCGGCCGGTGGTCGACTTTCCCGAGCCGGACTCGCCGACGAGGCCCAGCGTCTCGCCCCTGGGAATCGTCAGCGACACGCCATCGACTGCATGAATGGCGGCACTTCGGCCGAACATCCCGGAGCGCATGCTATAACTGCGCGAAATCGAGGACACTTCGACGAGCGGACGGCTCATTCGGCGGCGATCCCGAGCAGTGCGCGACGCGAAGCCTCGGCGCGGATGCAGGCCACGGCGCGATCCTCCGCGATCGGCGCGAGGCTTGGAGCCACAATGCCGCACGGCGCTTCTGCCAGCGCACAACGCGGCGCGAAGGCACAGCCATCAGGCATGCTCGCGGGATCGGGCACCGTTCCGGGAATGGCGGTCAGGCGGCGCCTCGGTCCGTCGAGCGGCGGCAGCGCACCGATCAGGCCCTGCGCATAGGGATGGACGGGATCGGCGAAGAGCTGGTTCGCCGGCGCCTCCTCGACAATGCGGCCCGCATACATCACGGCCACGCGGTCGCAGTTTTCCGCGACCACGCCGAGATCGTGGCTGATCAGGACCATCGCCATGCCCATCTCGCGGCGGATAGTCGAGAGCAGTTCTAAAATCTGCGCCTGAATCGTGGCGTCGAGCGCCGTAGTCGGCTCATCCGCGATCAGCAGGTCTGGATTTCCGGCGAGCGCCATCGCGATCATGATGCGCTGGACCTGGCCGCCGGAAAATTCGTGCGGATAGGCTTCGAGCCTGCGCGTCGCGTCGGGAATGCCGACCAGATCGAGCAGCCGCCGCGCTTCCGCTTTCACCGCGCCACCCGAGATATCGCGATGCAGCGCCAAGGACTCGCAGAGCTGCTTGCGGATGGTCAGCACGGGATTGAGTGCGCTCGCGGGATCCTGGAAGATCATGGCGACGCGCCCGCCCCTGATACGGTCGAGCTCGGCGGGGGGCGCACCGAGGATCTCGCGACTGTCGAGACGAACGGAGCCCGAGACGCGGGCATTCCGCGGCAACAGGCCGAGGGCCGCAAGCCACGTCACCGACTTGCCCGATCCGGACTCGCCGACGAGGCCAAGCGCCTCGCCCTTGTGCAAGGCGAGATCGACACCGCGCAGGACTGGCACGCCGTGGAAGGCGACGCTGAGGTCCTTGATGCTGATCAGCGGCGCCACCGATCAGGCCTCGAAATTGCCGGCGCGGAAATCCATCGCGAAGGCGGGCGACGCCTTCCACTTGATCGACTTCGGCTTGGCCGTGAAGGTCGCGTTCTGGTGCAGCACCGTATAGGCCGGGTCTTCGCGCTCGGCGATCTCCAGCATGCGGCGGAACGCCTTCTTGCGGGCGGCACGATCGATCGAGGTTTCCAGGAACTCCGAGAGCGTGTTCAGCTCGGCATTTGTCCACTCGCCGATCTGCTGCTGCTGGCCGTTGGGGCCGTGCTGGGCAACCAGCGACGATACGGGATCGTTGAAGGCGGCCGAGTTCGACCAGTCGCGGACCGCGCGCGTCGGCGCACGTTCCATGATCTGCGACCAGTTCTCCTTGGTTTCGATCTGGACGTTGAGACCGACCGACTTCCACATCTCGACCAGCACTTGCGCGGTCGCGACCTGGTTGGTGTAGTAATTGTTGAGCAGGCGATACGGAATAGGGTCGCCCTTGTAGTTGGCCTGCTTCAGCAGCTCCTGCGCCAGCTTGGGATCGTAGGCCGGCACGTTCCAATCGGCATTGAACATGTCGCCGTAGAACTCCCACTGCAGGCCCTTCGGGACGCGGGTGCGACCGGCCCACAGGCTGTCGACGATCGCCTGGCGGTCGATCGCATGGGTGAAGGCGCGCCTTACAAGCGGATTGGCGAGCTGGGCGTGGTTCTTGTCGAATACGGTCAGACGATGATTGAGGATGGTGCCGCCCTGCACTTCGAAGGTCGCGTTCTTCTCGATGCCCGCGATCTGGTCCGGCGGGATGTCGCAGGCGAACTGGTACTCGCCCGACAGCAGCCCGTTGATGCGGCTCGCGACCTCCGGGACCTCGAGGAAGCGAATGCGCTTGAGCGGTGGACGGCCGCCCCAATATTCGTCGTGGGCTTCCAGCGTCAGCGACACGTCGGGCTTGAGTTCGACAACCTTGTAGGGCCCGGTGGTAACAGGCTTGCGCGCCCAGTCGAGATAGCTCGCGGATTCAGCCCAGGCGCGGCGGTTCGCGATATCTGAGCCGTAGCGCGACAGCCGACCCTCGATCGTGACGTCGGGCGTCGCGTTGTAGAAGCGCACGGTGTATTTATCGACGGCATCGACACGGACGAGATCCGGCCAGATCCGGCGTGCAACCGCCGGAACGTCCGGCGGCAGTTCCTTGCCCGGCCGCGGCGTCGGAATTTTCTCAAAGGCCTGGATGGTGCTGCGGCTCTTGGCCTCGGTCTCACCGAACATGCGCTCGCGGCTGAACGTGAAGACGACGTCCTCCGCCGTCAGCTCGTCGCCATTGTGGAATTTGACGCCCTGGCGCAGCTTCACCTCGACAGTCTGGTCGTCGATACGGCGCCACTCGGTGGCAAGCCCCGGCACGGCCTCAAGGCTGCCGCGCCAGTTCTTGGAGATCAGTCCTTCCCAGATCGAGGAGAAGAACACCCGCTCGCCGACATTGGACTGCTCGCGCAGCACGTCGAGCACGTTCGAATTCGTCACCTTCTGCACCGCGATGGTGACCGAGGGACGGTTGTCGGCCTGCCCGATCGCAAAGCGCGGCAGCAGCAGCGTGCCTGCGGCAATGCTGCCGGACTTCAGGATGGTACGGCGCGTGAGCTTGCTCATGATGATAACCCCTGCCGGTTTTTTTGTCGGCTATTCGGCGAGACCGAGCGCGGCCAGATGGGCTGCGCCAGCGCGGACGTCGTCGTGGTTGCGAAGTTCGAGGATCAGTCGGGGGTTTGAGGTCAGCCGGCCCAGCGCGCGGAACACGGCGATCCACGGGATGTTGCCCTCGCCCGGCGCCCAATGCCGGTCAGCAAAGCCGTCGGTATCCTGGAGATGCACATGCGCCAGCATGTCGCCGGCGGTCTCGACATAGTAGTCGACCGGCGGCGCGCCGGTGGAGATGTGCGCGTAGTTGGCGTGGCCGGTGTCGAGGGAGACGCGCACCTTGCTGCTTTCGAGCGCCTTGGCGAGACGCACGCGATCGCGCGGATCCTTGTCCTCGATGTTCTCGATGACGATCTCGCAGCCGATGGTTTCGGCGCGCACGATCACCTCGGCGAGTGTCGCCTTGACGCGTTCGACGAGATTGCCGCGATTATCTGGATAGAGGTCGAGGTTGTTGTGGTCCCAGGTCGTGAATGGCGAATGGATCACCATCTGCGTCGCGCCGAGAAACTCGGCGGCTTCGAGGCCCTGAAGCAGGCGTTTCGTCACGACTTGGCGGATCATCGGGTCGTGGCTACCGATCGCGAAGCCCCAGAACGGTCCGTGGATGCCGAGCCGGCCGGTGTGACCTGAGAGCATCTGCTTGATTTCGCTAGCAGCACTTCGCCAGTCGCCGTCGAGCAAGTCCGCGCGAAAAAAATCCTGAATTTCGAGATCGCGCTGCCGTTCGAGAAGCCAGTCGCGATGCGCAGGGATCGATTTGATGGACAATGCGGCGCCCAGTACCGGCTTCGACATGGCTTGCTCCTCGGCCGTCAACAATGACGGGAGCAGCGCTAGACCAGTTCAATGACAGGCCGGTGAAATGCAGGTTCCGCAGCGCTGAGGAGATGTGGACATCCCCGCGATCGCGTGCATCGAATTCAGGCAGCGGCGAGTGCAGACGCATGCATCTGCGCTCGGATCAAGCGCGATGAAATCCGTAGTGATCCGGAATGGAATCCTATTCTGATGTCGCGTACATCGCGGGACATCGATCGGCGGCCTTCCAAGGGCATCACCCTCTGATCGCGCAACATGGGGTTGGGGGACCACATGGGGCGGGGGGATCAAAGGCTGGGGCAAGGTTACGAGGTCCGGACTCCTAGGCACTCCGGACCTCGGGACTTTCTAGATTGAACGTGATTTCGCGCCGCCGGCTTGATCAGCCGTGCGGCGCGAAGTCGTTTTGGCGTCGTTATGCCGACACGGGCGCTAGCGCGTCTGGGGCTCGATCGTCACCGTGCAGTCGCCCTGCCCTTGCGTCGCGACCACGATGTTGCCCGCGGGAGCGCCGAGGGCGATCGGCGCGGACGAGCCGCCGCCGGGCATCTGGACAGTCACGCTCAGGGAATCGGTTCGCGCGGTCGAGCCTACGGTCGAGGGCTCTGCCTGGGCCACATTGCCCGAGGCGTCACGCCGCATGATCTGGCAGTTCACATTGCTGCCCCCGGCCGCGCTCCCTCCTGCCGCAGCCATGCCCGATGAGGTGCCGCCGCTCATTTGCGCACGTGCTCGCGACGGATCGCGGGGCACCTGGCTCACGATGCGATGCGTCCGCGGCTCCACAATGACGACGTCATCGCCGGTCGCAAAATATTCGTAGTCGCGATATTCGGGCTCGATCGAGACGATCTCGGGCGGAAGCCTGTGAAGGCGCACGCGCGAGGGAATGGTCTCGCCGACCCGGATCGAAATGTTCAGATTGCGCTCCGGCTCCGCCAGGCGTGCACGGCTCACCGTTTCAGAAATCCGCACCTGCTTCTCGGAGGTCACCTGCGCCTGCTGATTGGCTTGCGTGTTGGTCTGCGTGGTCTGGTTGGCTTGGTTGGTCTGCGTGCCCGAACTGGCAGGTGCGCTCTGCGCATTGTTGGTCGGGGCCGTCCGGTTCGTGTCGGTCGCGGTGGCCGGCCGGTTGTTCTGCTGCGCCGGCGGCTGCTGCTCGGCCGCGTTGCGCGGCGGCTGGGTCTGGTTGCGCTCGTTCTGGTTGGCTGCGGCACCCGTGCGCTCGTTCTGCTGGCTAGACGTGCCTGACTTGGACCTCTCGGACTCCGCCGTTGATTTCTGCGGCGCGGATTTGTCCTGCTTCGTCTCAGCACTGCTCTTGCTGTCGCGTCCCGGCTTCGGGCTCTCCGCCTCACGGTTGCGATCGCGGGAGGGCTCGCGGGATTCTTGCGCCTGATCCTTCGATTTCGGCTGGTTGCGCTCGGCAGAACTGGCCGGCGGGCGCTTATCGTCACTCGCGTCCTGCTTGGCCGCGCCGCCCTTCTCCTCGCGGCCCGCGCTCTGCAATCGTTCTTGGGCGCCCTGCGCCCGCTCTTGAACATGCTCCTGGGCGCCGCCGCGTTGCGGTGCGGCGCCTTTCGCCGGCTCCTCGGTCCGTTTCGGCTCGTCCCTTCGCTCACCGGGCGCCTGGGCGTAGGCGAAGCCGGAAGCAAGCATCAGTCCGATAGCTGCGGTCGATAACATCAAGTGCTTGCGCATGGTCCCTCTCCTCGGAAATTCGCAACAACAGACGCGAACGTTCTGTGGGTGCGAAGGTTCCTGATCAGGAACGAGGGCTGATCACGCGGTCTCACATCTCAGGCGGGTCTCACATCGGGTCCTTCAGCGTGAGCCGCGCCGTGAATGTCACGCTGGTCTTGCCAACCAGCGCCATGCCTTCGACCTCGGCGCCGTCGGCGGAGTAGTCGCCCGAAAAGCCGCAGGTCACTTCCCTGCCGCCGAACGCGAGTGGCTTGCCGACGGCCTCGGTGTGCTGATTGACGGTCATGTCGCCGCGCCATTTCCCGTTCCGGA
Organism: Bradyrhizobium sp. JR4.1; assembly: GCF_040548605.1. Taxonomy (NCBI): domain Bacteria; kingdom Pseudomonadati; phylum Pseudomonadota; class Alphaproteobacteria; order Hyphomicrobiales; family Nitrobacteraceae; genus Bradyrhizobium; species Bradyrhizobium sp. JR4.1. Next base: position 222,186 of record NZ_JBEPRY010000003.1, on the reverse strand, counting down.
AGGTGTAGCTGCCGGTGTAATAGAAATAGCTGTCACCGCCCATGATGCGGCCATCGCAGAGCACGACGACGCCTTTGGCCTGGCCGCGCTTGCCGTCGCGCATCTCAATCTCAAAGATGTAGAGGCCGTTGAGGACCTTCTGTGGGTTGGCGCCCTGCTCGGGCTCATCGCCGGCCGACATCGCTCATCTCCCGTTCAAACCGGCACATTCCGTTCGAGATCTTCAAGCCACGCCGCCGCGCTCGAATCCGACGGCGCGCGCCAGTCACCGCGCGGCGACAATGAGCCGCCGGCCGAAACCTTGGGGCCGTTCGGCATCGCCGAGCGCTTGAACTGGCTGAAAGCGAAGAAGCGGCGCAGAAACACCTCCAGCCAGCGGCGTATCTCGGGAAGGTCATAGGCCTTGCGCTTATCGGTCGGGAATGCCGGCGGCCATTCGCCCTGAGCAACGTCTTTCCAGGCCTGCAGCGCCATGAACGCGATCTTGGATGGCCGCATGCCGAACCGCAGCGTGTAGAACAGGTTGAAATCCTGGAGCTCGTAGGGACCGACGGAAGCTTCCGTGCTCTGCGGCTTCTCGCCCGGCTCGGCCGGAACCAGCTCCGGCGAGATTTCCGCCGACAGGATCGATCCAAGCGTTTGGTTGACGTCGTCGTTGAACTGCTTGGAAGCAATCACCCAGCGGATCAGATGCTGGATCAGCGTCTTCGGCACTCCGGCATTGACGTTATAGTGCGCCATCTGGTCGCCGACGCCGTAGGTGCACCAGCCCAGCGCGAGCTCGGAGAGATCGCCGGTGCCAATCACGATGCCGCCGTGATGATTGGCGAGCCGGAACAGATAGTCCGTGCGCAGGCCCGCCTGCACATTCTCGAAGGTGACGTCGTAGACCTTCTCGCCCTTGCCGAAGGGATGGCCGATGTCCTTCAGCATTTGCGTCGCCGTGGTGCGAATGTCGAGCTCCTGCCAACTCGTCTGCAACGCCTTCATCAGCGCCAGCGCATTGGTCTTGCTCTCGCTGCCGGTGGCAAAGCCCGGCATGGTGTAGGCGAGAATGTTTTCGCGCGGCAGGCCAAGCAAATCGACCGCCTTGGCGGCGACGATCAAAGCGTGGGTGGAATCGAGCCCGCCCGAGACGCCGATGACGACGCGCTTGGTGCCTGTCGCGCGCATACGCTGGACCAGGCCCGCGACCTGAATGTTGTAGGCCTCATAGCAGTCCTGCTCGAGCAGGCTCTCGTCGCTCGGCACGAACGGAAAGCGCTCGACTTTGCGCAGGAAGCCGATATCGGCGGCCGGCGGCTTCAGGGCAAAAGTCACTTTCCGGAAGAAACCCTCGCGCTGCCGGCGGTTGTCGTCGAAGGTTCCCATCAGCGCGCGCTCCTGCCTGAGCAGGTCGAGATCGACGTCGGCCAACGTGATCTGGCCGCCCTGGCGGAACCGCTCCCCCTCGGCCAGCAGCACGCCGTTCTCGTAGATCGAGGTCTGGCCATCCCAGGCCAGATCCGTGGTCGATTCCCCGGCCCCGGCGGCGGAATAGACGTAGGCCGCGAGGCAGCGCGCCGAAGTCGATTGGCACAAGAGCGCGCGCGAGCGGGCGCGACCGATCGTGATCGGGCTGCCCGAGAGATTGATCAGCACGCTCGCGCCCGCGAGTGCGAGCTCGGAGGCCGGCGTCACCGGGATCCACATGTCCTCGCAGATCTCGACGCCGATGGTCAGGCCCGGAACGTCCTCGGCCGCGAACAGGAGGTCGACACCGAACGGAGCATGCAGCCCGCCAAAGGCGACCATCTCTCCGACCATACCGGCGCCGGAGGCGAAATGCCGTCCCTCGTAGAATTCGCGATAGGTCGGCAGGTAGCTCTTGGGCACGACGCCCAGGACCTTGCCGCGATGGATGACGACCGCGCAATTGTAGATGCGATTGCCAAAGCGCAGCGGCGCGCCGACGATCAGGATGGTCATCAGGGCCGAGGAGGCCTCGACGATGGACACGAGCCCGCGCTCGACCGCATCAAGCAGCGGATCCTGCTTCACAAGATCTTCGATCGCATAGCCGGACAGGCACAGCTCGGGAAACACGGCAACCGCCACCGACTGTTCGTGGCAGTCCTTCGCCGCCGCCAGAACCGCAGCCGCGTTGGCCGTGGGATCGGCCACATGAGAGGTGGTGACGCAGGCCGCCACGCGCGCAAATCCGTGGGCATAGATCGAGTGGAAACTCATCGAGCACAGTCCCTTTGTCTCGTCGCGACCGGCCTCCGCCAGCTCTGGACTCCATTTAACCCATCGACATCGCCCCGTGCAGGCCATTCAACGGCATGCATAACGGATTTGCAGCTTCGCTGCCCGGCGCCCGGCCCTTCCCTTGGGGGCAGTCTCAGGCTCTGCGCACCAGCATGCCGGGCAGATCGTCGCGCAGCCACTCCGCGATCCGGGGCCAGGCATGGGCGTGGGTCCGCGCGCCCATGAACAAGCCGAGATGGTTGCTGGGCTCGGAGACCGCCGCAACGAAGGCCGGCGGTGTGCCGAGCAGACCGGCGGTGGCAAGCGCCTGCGCAGCCGGCACGACGTCGTCATCGAGCCCGGCCAGCAGGAAGGCCGGCGCCTTGACGTCCTTCAGATCAATCACGCGGCCGAGTGCCGTGAATTGGCCGCGCGCGATCCGGTTCTCCCGGAAGATCCAGTTGACGATCTCGAGATAATAGGTGCCGGGCAGATTGAGAGGCTCGGCATTCCAGCGCTCGAAGCGTGCCAGCAGCGCCGCACCCTCCTCGCCGGAGAGGTCGCTCTGCAGCGCCGTCGCGATGTCGTCGCGGCTCGGCGCCTTCGACCAGACCCGCAGCATCTCCTCGCCGCTGACATTGCCGCCGCCGCGGGCGACGAGCTGGTCATAGACCATCTCCGGCGCGTTGCGGGCGAGCTGCGACAGCCTGGACTCGATCGAGAGGTCGACGGGCGCGCCTGCCAGCACCAGCCGCCGCACCTTGGCGGGAAAGCGCGCCGCATAGAGCAGCGACAGCCAGCCACCCTGGCACAGGCCGACGAGATCGACCGGGGCGCCGATCTCGTCGACGGCGACGTTGAGATCGCCGAGATAGCTGTCGATCGAGAGATAGCGCATGTCGGGTGCGGCCGAGCGCCAGTCGGTGAGATAGACCCGGTCGATGCCGCCATTTTGCAGGGACTGCACCACGCTGTGGCCGGGCGCGAAGTCGGCGATCAGGGCCCGGTGCAGCGCATAGGGCGCGCAGACCAGTGCCGGGAGGCCGGAGCCCGTTCGCGTGCAATCGCGCAGGCGCATGGTCGCAAGCTCCAGCGCGACGGAGTTGGGCGTGGTCCACGGCAGACTGCTGTCGGCCTGCTCCGGCGGACCGCGGTCGAGCCATCCGAAGCAGGCGTCCATGGCAAGCCGAGCTGCTGCGAACGGCCACAGCAGCGGGTCATCCGGGACCGGGCCCGGTGCGCGCTGCTGTTTGCCGGTCTTCTCCGCCATGGCTATCTCACGGTCCTCACAGGAAGGCCTCGAAGCTGACGAGCGAAATACCGCGCTCCCGAAAACTCTGATGGGTCGCGGCCACCGAGCCGTCGAGATCGATGCCGCGGCAGGCGTCCTCGATGACTGCGACCTCGAACCCCGCCTTGCGGGCATCCTCCGCCGAGAAGCGGACGCAGAAGTCGAACGCGAGGCCGGCGACGAAGACGGTGTTCAACTCGCGTTCGCGCAAATATCCGAGCAGGCCGGTCGGCGTTTTCCTGTCGTTCTCGAACAGCGCCGAATAGGAATCGATGCCGCGCCGAAACCCCTTCCGCACCACGAGATTTGCGCGAGTGGCGTCGAGATCGCGATGAAATTCAGCGCCGGCCGTGCCCTGCACGCAATGGCTCGGCCAGAGCACCTGGACGCCGTAGTCAAGCGCAATGGTCTCGAACGGCTGTTTGCCCGTATGGTTCGGGGCAAAGGAGACATGATCGCGGGGATGCCAGTCCTGGGTCAGCACCACATTGGCGAATTTTTGGGCGATCCGATTGATGGCGGGGACAACCTTCTCGCCGCCGGGCACGGCGAGCGCCCCGCCCGTGCAAAAATCGTTCTGCACGTCGATGACCAGGAGCACGTCGCGGTCGGAAATCTTCATCGCAAGGTCCATTCCAGGCCATCCCGCGCGACCGGCGCCGAAGGCCGCGCCGCCAGTGTCGATCTTCCCGCGCTGCTTCGCAACCACCGAGGGGGTGAGGCGATCTGCGCGAATGCGCCCCCTTCGGTCCCGGGATGCAACGGTTTGGACTGATGCGTGTTGACTAGATCCACCCGGGGACGGATTCTGACAGCCGTTCGCGTCTTGCGATCGGATAGAGCGGAGGAAGCGGTTCCCGCAGCCGGAAAGGCTGCGGCAGCCATACGCACATGACCATCGGCAAGACAGGACAGATTCTTCTCGCCGATATCGGCGGCACCAATGCGCGCTTCGCGCTCAGTCAGGGCGACCAGACCGGACCGATCGACTACGTCAAAGTGGCAGACTTCCCGACCGTCCGGGAGGCCATTGCCGATGTTCTCGCGCGTCGCTGCCACGGCCTGCCGCCCCCAAGGGCCGTGCTGGCCGTGGCGGGGCCGGTGACCAACAACCGCTGCGTGATGACCAACAGCCCCTGGGTCATCGACGGCAACGAGCTTCAGCCGGCCCTCGGCTTCGACAGCGTCCATGTTCTCAACGATTTCGAGGTGGTGGCCTGGTCCCTGCCCGCCCTGCAGCCCGCCGACCTGATCCCGCTCGGCGGACAAGATGGCCTTCCCGGAGAGCCGTTGCTGGTGGTTGGCCCCGGAACCGGCTTTGGCGTTTCCTGCCTGGTCGAGCGCCATGGCGCACGACTGGCGGTCGTCACCGAGGCCGGCCACGCGACCCTGCCGGCGGAGGACGAGCGCGAGGAACGCGTCATCGCCTGCATGCGCCGACGCCTCGGCCATGTCTCCATCGAGCGTGGCGCGTTGTCCGGTTCCGGCCTGCAAAGCCTCTACGAGGCGCTGGCCGAGATTGACGGCGCTCAGGTGCCGCATCGCGATGCTGCCGCCATCACGAAGGCCGCCCTGGAAGGCAGTTGCGAGCTCAGCCGCAAAACGCTGGAGATGTTTTGCGCCATTCTCGGCTCGGTCGCGGGCAATCTCGCGGTGACTTTCGGCGCACGCGGCGGCGTCTATATCGCCGGCGGAATCGTGCCGCGCTTTCCCGACTTCCTTGCAGCCTCCGCATTCCGGGCGCGCTTCGAAGCCAAGGGACGCTTCCAGGATTATCTGCGCAACATCCCGACCAGGCTGGTCACCAAACCCGATGCGAGTTTCGTCGGACTGAAGATGTTCGCGGAGCACAACCAGCCTTAAGCGGCGCGCGCCTCCGTCCGCGGGTTCCAGTAATTCACAGCTGATTAACGAGCACGCGCGCGCGACGCGGGATCGTGCTTGCGCGCACGTCCCGGATAAGAAACAATCCTGGCTTGTGTGTGGCGTAGTTGCTGGGGCGTGACATGCGTAAGCAGGATCTGGGTTTCGACTATCACCGCTATCACCGCCTGCTGCTCGAGGCGGACGACGAGGGCAAGCGGCTGGCCCTGATCGAGCTCTTGATCGAGGAAAAGGCGCGTGACCGCCTCGCCGCCCAGCGCGCTTCGGACCGCGCCGCCATGACGGCCCACACCATCGCTACCGTGCTAAAGAACGGGCGCCAGTGAAACGAGTGATTGCGCTCCAGTGCCCGAAAATGCAGGATCGATTGCGATTTCGTTAACGATCCCTCGAAAGCTCGCGTCAAACTTTTTGCTCTAGGAGTTCCCTTACCTGATCCAATTCAGGGGCAACAAAGGGGGGAATGAACATGAGCATGATTTCGATCGCCGCGATGCCGGCCACCATCGAAACCCGTTTGGCCGATTCTTCATTCAAGACCATCTTGCTGTTTTGCTGCACGGGCCTAGTCGCCTCGTTCGGCCTGATGGCGCGCGGCATCGATCTCGGCGCCGGCCTGATGTGAGACCGCAACGAATTCCGTTGCGAAATGGCCGCCCCTGACGGGCGGCCATTTTTGTTTTGGTCTCAGTGCGGCGTCTTAGCTGCCGCTTCCGGAAACATCGAATCGATCATCGCCCTGAGCTGATCGATCGAAATCGGCTTGCGCAGGATCGGCCGCCGTCGGAGCAAGGACGGCAGCAGCTCCGGACCGTAGCCCGTGGCGAACAAAAACGGCTTGCCGCGACGCTCGATCAGGTCGGCGACCGGATCGACGTAGACGCCCTTGAGATTGATGTCGAGGATCGCAAGATCGTACTGCGCGGTCATGGCGAAAGCACTGGCGTCCCGCACATTGTCCGCTTCCGCGGCGACGTGGTGGCCGAGTTCCTCCACCATGTCCGCCATCATCATCCGGATCAACGTCTCGTCTTCGACCAGGAAAACGGAGAGTCCGTCCGCCATATCAACCCCGCAATCAGCTTCCAAAGCTAATCATAACCGAATCGCGAAGAGGATTCACGAATTCGTGGCGGGGGCCGTTAATTCGGACACGCCCGATCCGATTCAACTTGATCAATCCAGTCCTCGTTCGTGGCTGAGCCGCACCATCTCCTGTACGAAGACCTGCTTCTGCTTGTCATCGAGGCTCGAATAGAGGGGTTCGGCGGCGTCGGCGACATTGCGCTGGTCGGCAGCGCGGTCGATGAGGAATTGGGCCTCGTTGCGCATCTGCTCGACGATGTCGTCGGGAGGATCCCGCTTGGCGCGCGCAACCCGCAGGTTGAGCCGCTCGGCACCGTTATGCCCGAGGTAGTGCATGGCGCTCGAGAATCCGTACCAGTGCTTCTCCTGCTCGGGCGTGAGGTTCAGTTCGGTCTTGATCCGCTCGATATAGGAGTCGCTGTTGGTGACGATCTGGTCGGCGGTCAATTGCGGCGCGCCGGTCTGGGTCAGGACCGTGACATCCTGCGGCGCGTTCTTCGCCTCCTTGCTCGCCTTGGCGCCCTTGCCCGCCTTGGCGCTCTTGGCATCCTTGTCCTTGCCGGCGCCCTGCTTGGCGTCCTTGGCCGCATCCTTGCTTGCGTCCTTGCTCGCATCCTTGGCTGCAGGCGCCTGATTGCCATTATTGCCAACGCCGAGCACGCCGGTGAAAACGCCGACCACACCGCCGATCGCGCCGCCAAGCACGCCGCCGACCGGACCTGCCGCCTTGTTCCCGGCCGCCGCTCCTTCCTGAACCCCTTTGACCAGACCTTGAGCGTTTGCCACCGCGGCTGCGCCTAGCAGCAACACGAAAACGGATCCCAGCGCGAACCATCGTCGCAGGTTAAGCCGCGCGGACGGCGCCGGGTTGATCATTCTGGTCTCCATCTCGATCTGATTAGGCTGTTGGGGGTGAGAACCACTCGCCAGTTGCAACTCTATCGTTTTCACCGCTTCGAGGTCTAGCCACCGACAATTGCTATCCACGCCCGAAAAGTGTTTGGCCCGAGGCGCTTATGCAGGCTTATTCGAAACTGCGGTGTAATTGCGCATGCATCGGCCGGGCAGGTCGGCGCAAAGTGTGCGTCGCAAAATGACCGATCGTGGTTCATGGCCTGCGCAGGACATCGAGGGCACTGCCACCTTCCCGGACACAACGTTAGTTCTAGGCGCAAGTCGTTCGGTTTTCTCGACAGACGCAATCAATCATGATCTGATCGCGCTACCAATTTGCCTTCGAAGCCGACGGCATCAATAAGAAACGTCGAACAAGAAACTTTCAAAAAGAAAGCAGAACTCGGAAGAGTTCAGAGGAAACGCCAGAACAATAAAACACCCAAGCGAGGAAACGAGATGTCACGCAAGACACTGACGCGACGTCAATTTGTGGCTGCCACTGCAATGTCCTCCACGGCGCTGATCGCGGCGCCCTATGTCCGAGGCGCTTACGCTGCCGGCAAACTTTCGATCGGCTTCTGGGACCACTGGGTGCCCGGCGCCAACGATGCCTCGACCGCTCTCGTCAAGGAATGGGGCGAGAAGGAGAAGGTCGAGGTTTCGATCGACTACATCACCAGCAACAACAAGAAGATCGAGCTGACCGCAGCGGCCGAAGCCCAGGCCAAGTCCGGTCACGATATTCTCCAGATGCCGAGCTGGTGGCCGCACGCTTATTCCGAGAATCTCGAGCCGCTCAACGACGTCATGGAGCCGCTCATCAAGCAGAACGGTGAGGTGAACGACACCGTCAAATATCTCGGGCGGTCGGGCGGCAAATGGCTCGCAGTGCCCGCGACGCCGGGAAGCCAGATCAAAGGCCCCTGCTCCCGCATAGATCTGATGAAGAAACACGCCGGCATCGACGTGCAGGAGATGTATCCGGTCGGCGCTCCGCCGAAGGCGGACAACTGGACCATGGAGACGTTCCTGAAGGCGGCCGAGGCCTGCCACAAGGCCGGCTTCCCCTTCGGCATCGGTCTCGGCGAGACCACCGACAGCGTCGACACTGCCGGCGCGATCTTCCAGTCCTTCGGCGCCGAGCTCGTCAACGCCAAGGGCGATATCACCGTCAAGACCGACGCGGTGCGGCAGGCGCTCGAATTCTACAAAAAGCTGATCGCCGTCCTGCCCACCGACGCGCCGTCCTGGGACGATGCCTCCAACAACAAATGGCTGATCTCGGGCCGCGGCGCGATGATCCTGAATCCGCCGAGCGCCTGGGCGGTCGCCAAGCGCGACGCACCGCAAGTCGCCGAACAGTGCTGGACGCACGGCTTCCCGTCCGGTCCGAAGGGCCGTTTTGCGCCCTTCCTGCCATACTTCTGGGGCGTCTGGGCCTTTGGCAAGAACAAGGAAGCGGCCAAGAGCTTGCTCGTTCACCTGTCCTCGCCAGCGGCGATCGAGAAGTTCGTCGCGGCGAGCGGCGGGTATGATCTCCCGGCCTACGCGAACATGACGAAGTTCAAGACCTGGGCCGAGGAAGGGCCGCCGAAGGGCACGCTCTTCCACTATCCGGATCCCTACAAGCAGCAGACGATGTCGATCGCCGCGTCTCCGGCGCCGCCGAAGATCGCCCAGCAGATCTACTTCCAGGCGACGCTGACCAAGATGGCGCTGCGCTTTGCACAAGGAGAGAAGTTGGAAACCGCGCTCGCCTGGGCCGAAGGCGAGTGCGAAGGCTTCATGCGGACCTGAGCCGGGTATGTGCCATGGCGGTTCACGCTTCGCGCGTGGGCCGCCGAGGCACCCCTCGCTCGATCCGCTTGCCGAATGAAGCCGACGGCTGCGCCGGCTTCGCCGTTCCAGATGTCCTGCTAGGTGTCCTGCAAAGAGGCTAAATTCATGGCCGATGTCGTCGTTGAGCAAGGCCGTCCCGCTCGAGCTGCGAGCCCGCGCAAACGGGCGAGCCTGCGCAACGCAATGGGACGGAAATCGACCGTCGCGTTCTTCCTGACGCTGCCGCTGATCCTCCTGATCGCCCTGCTCGTGCTTTATCCCGCCTTCTACTCGGTCTACCTGGCGACGCTGAACAAGGCGATGACAAAATTCGTCGGCCTCAGCAACTTCACCTTCCTGTTCAAGCGCGAAACGTTCTGGATGGTGGTGAGACAGTCCTGCATTTTTGCGATTACCGCCGTGGTCTTCAAGGCGCTGATCGGCTTCATCGTCGCGCATTTCGTCCACAACATTCCCGGCAAGAAGCAACGTAAATGGCGCGGCATGCTGCTGGTGCCCTGGGTGATCCCGCCGGCGATGAGCACGCTGGCATGGCTGTGGCTGTTCGATCCCTCCTATAGCGCCTTCAACTATACGCTCTCGTTCTTCGGCATCGGTCCCATCCCGTGGCTCGGTGATACCTTCTGGGCGCGTTTCTCCGTCATCCTCGTCAACGTCTGGTACGGCGCGCCGTTCTTCCTGATCATGTACCTGGCCGCGTTGAAATCCGTACCCGACCAGCTCTACGAAGCCGCGGCGATCGACGGCGCCAATTGGTGGCAGAAGATCTGGCACATCACCTTGCCGATGATGCGCAACATCATCGCCATCACCACGCTGTTCTCGCTGATCGTCACTTTCGCCAATTTCGACATCGTGCGCATCCTCACCTCCGGCGGTCCGCTCGACCGGACGCACCTGTTCGCCACCTGGGCGTTCCAGGTCGGCATCCAGAGCAGCGACATTCCGCTCGGCGCTTGCGTCTCGCTGTTCATGGTGCCGATCCTCGCCGTCGCAGCGGTCTTCATCCTGCGCGATGTCAACAAACGTGGGAACGAAGCCTGATGAGCACGCTCGCAATCGACAAGGCCGGACCGACACGCAAGGTCAAGCTTCGAAGCATGAGCCGCGACCGCACCTGGGCGCTGCGCTGGTCCTACTTTTTCCTGGTGCTGTTTGCGATCTTCTTCCTGATCCCGCCGATCTACATGCTGATCACCTCGCTCAAGAGCAGCGCGGAGATCTCGGCCGCCACCAATCCGTGGTGGGTATTTCATCCGACCCTCTCGAATTATGTCGAGCTACTGACCTCGAACCAGTTCCTGCGATTCTTCTGGAATTCGTCGATGATCTCGATCGTGGTCGTGATCGTGACGATGTTGATCAGCATTCCGGCGGCGTTTGCATTGGCGCGGATGAAGTTCTGGGGCTCGGCGACGCTCGCGACCGGCGTGTTCCTGACCTATCTCATTCCGGACAGCCTTCTGTTCATTCCGCTGTTCAAGGTGCTCGCGACCGTCCAGGAGTTCACCGGCATCCCCCTGCTCAACCGGTGGTACGTGCTGGTGTTCATCTATCCGACGCTGACCGTGCCGTTCTGCACCTGGATCATGATCGGTTATTTCGCCTCCATCCCGAAGGAGCTGGACGAGGCGGCTCTGATCGACGGCGCCTCCTGGCTGCAGACCCTGACGCGGATTTTCATCCCCGTTGCCCTGCCCGGCCTGATCGCAGCGACCATCTTCGCCTTCACCGTGTCCTGGGCGCAGTTCCTCTATCCGCTGGTGTTCACGACATCCATCGACCAGCTCGTGCTGCCGGTCGGCATCACCACCACGCTGATCAAGGGCGACGTCTTCAACTGGGGTCAGATCATGACCGGCGCGCTGCTTGGCGCTGCCCCGCCGCTGGTCATCTACGCCTTCCTGATGGACTATTACATTGCCGGCCTGACCGCCGGCGCGACAAAGGGTTGATGTCTTATGGCTGAGGTTGCGCTGCGGAAGGTGGTCAAGCGTTACGACGACGTCGAGGCGGTGCGCGGCATCGATCTCGACATCTCCGATCATGAGTTCATCGTGCTCGTCGGCCCCTCCGGCTGCGGCAAGTCGACGACGTTGCGGATGATCGCAGGGCTCGAGGACATCACCGACGGCGACATCATGATCGGCGGGGACGTCGTCAACGACGTGCCGCCGAAGGACCGCGACATCGCAATGGTGTTTCAGAACTATGCGCTCTATCCGCATATGACGGTCGCGGAGAACATGTCGTTCGGGCTGCGGCTCAAGCACTATCCCAAGGCCGAGATCAAGGCGCGGGTGACGGAAGCCGCCCGCCTCCTCGACATCACCGACCTGATCGACCGCAAGCCGAAGCAGCTCTCCGGTGGCCAGCGCCAGCGCGTTGCGATGGGGCGGGCCATCGTGCGCAACCCAAAAGTCTTCCTGTTCGACGAGCCGCTGTCCAATCTCGACGCCAAGCTGCGCGTGCAGATGCGGATCGAGATCAAGAAGGTGCACCAGAAGGTCCGAACCACGACGGTCTACGTCACCCACGACCAGGTCGAGGCGATGACGCTGGCGGATCGCGTGGTGGTGATGAACAAGGGGCGGATCGAGCAGATCGGCACCCCGAACGAGCTCTACCACAAGCCGGCCACGCGCTTCGTCGCGGGCTTCATCGGCTCGCCGGCGATGAACTTCATTCCGTGCCGGCTCGAGGACGTCGGCGGCAAGCTCAACATCCGCCTGACGGACCGCATCTCATTCCCGTTGCCGCCGGCCCGCGCCGCCCGTTACAGCGCGCTGCCCCGAGCTGAAAACCTGTTGCTCGGCATCCGTCCCGAACATCTCACGGAATCGCATGCGCATCTGGAGTCGGGTGTCGAGACCTTCGACACCGTGCTTGATGTCACCGAGCCGATGGGAATGGAGACGCTGGTCTATTTCGGACTGGAAGGCACGCCCGTCTGCGGCCGTGTCGATCCCAATGCGGGCGCCAAGGACGGGGCACCCATGCGTTTGGCGATGGACCTCAACAATATGCACCTGCTAAACGAGGCGACCGGCGTCGTCTTGTGACGGCCGGCCAAGAAACTCGCGCAGGTAGGGACGATGTCGACTAACAAGAAGAAAATCTTTGTCACGCAAACTTTGTCGCAAGGGGCCCGCGCCCTCCTCACCCAGCGCGATGACATCGAGCTCATCGAGTTTCCGAACCTGATCTCCGCCAGGGATTTCGAGGCCTTGCTGAAGAGCCACGCGCCGGTTCATGGCGTGGCGCTCGGCGCCACCGCTTTCGGCGAGACCGAGCTCGAAGCCTCGAAGGACATGAAGGTGGTGACCCGGATCGGCGTCGGTTACGACGCCGTCGACGTCCCCGCCCTCTCCCGCCGCAAGGTGCCGCTGATGGTCGCGGGCAGCGCGAACTCGCCCTCGGTCGCCGAGCAGGCGCTGTTCATGATGCTGACACTGGCAAAACGCGCGCAGGAGATGCATTCCTGCGTCAAGGACGGCAAATGGGCCGACCGCCTCGGCATGCTGCCGTTCGATCTCTACGGCAAGACCGTCCTCATCATCGGCTTCGGCCGCATCGGCACCCGCACCGCCAAGCGCTGCCTGGCGATGGACATGAATGTGCAGGTCTACGATCCCTACAAGGCCGCCGCCGAAATCAAGGCGGCCGGTTGCGAGCCCGTCGCCGATCTCGACGCCGCGCTGCCGCACGCCGATTTCGTCACCATCCACTGCCCGAAGACGCCGGAGACCGTCGGCCTGTTCGATGCTGACAGGATCGGCCGGATGAAGCCGAAATCCTATCTGATCAACACCGCGCGCGGTGGCATCGTGAAGGAGACGGCGCTGTACGACGCACTGGTCTCGGGCAAGCTCGCCGGTGCCGGCATCGACGTGTTCGAGGTCGAGCCGCCGCCGGTCAGCAACGCGCTGTTCGCGCTGCCCAACGTCATCATGGCCCCGCATGTCGCCGGCGTCACGGTCGAGGCGGTGAGCCGGATGAGCGAGCAGACCGCGCGCAACATCCTGAGTGTGCTGGACGGCGATCCCATCCGGCAGAACATCATCAATCAGGATGTGCTGGGCTGAGCTATCTCCAGGGCGGGCGGTTCTTCTGGACGGACGATCAACCCGCCCGCCTTCGGAACGCCAGAATGAGTCCCATTTTGGTGCAGATCGAGCCCTCACTCAGCCTTAATCAAACCCGCGTAATAGGTCCGGCCGCGGCGGCAGTGGGACAGACTTGCCGGCCGCGTCGAGCTGGAGGATGGACCCTTGTCAGAGATCGACCCGACCGACCACGCGTTGGCGACCATTGCCAGCATCCTGGAGCACCCTGAACCCGTCCTCGTCGTGCGCGAGACCGAGACCGTGCGCGAGACCGAGACTGTCACCGTGACCGAAATGGTGGTTGCCGGTGAGCATGGGGTCGCCGACGAGCACCCTGTGGTCGATGAGCATCCGGTTGTCGAGGAGCAGCCGCTGGTGCCGGAGCACACCGATGCCGACGGCTACAGCAAGGTCGGCCCCGGGCCGATGGTGGCGATCCGTCTGAAATGGACGGTCCATCGCGGCGACGACGGCCAGTTCTACGTCCACGAGACCATCGGCGAGCAGTCCGTGCCCGTGGTCAGCGGCCCGATGACCGGCGAAGCCGCGGTGCATTTCGTCGACGCGCACGAGGACGAGGCCCATCGGCGCTTCGAAGAGCTGCGCAGCGAGATCGCCGGCCGCAGCTCGCTCGCCGATTACGAGCGCAAGGGCGAAGCCTAGCGCGCTTCCGAGCGAACTGGATACGGGTTCGGCTTATCGCCGTCCGAGATAATCCTTCTTCACGAGCTCGACGCCTGCGTGCCGCAACAGGTCGTAGGCCGTCGTGACGTGAAAGAAGAACTGCGGCACGCTGAAGGTCAGCAGCAGCGTCCGCCCGGTGAAGGGCAACTCGGTCCCGTTCTTCAGCCTGAAGAAGACATTCCGGTCCGCCGCAGCGTCGATCTCCGCGCGCGGCAGGCTTTCGATGAACTCGATGGACGTCGCAATGCGGGCCTGGAGCCCGGCCATGTCGTGCTCCAGCACCGGCAGCATCACCGGCTCGCAGTCGGCCAGCAAGGCCGCGGCGACCGTGGCATGGCGGCAGGCTTCGCCGATCTGTTGCGCCAGATCGTACATGTCGGGCGCAATGCGCATACCGAGCAGGACGGCCGGGTTGAACTTCCGGGCTTCGGCATAGGCAACGCCCTTGTCCAGCAGCGCGGACAGGTTGCGCAGATACGGCACGAAGACGCCGACCGAGGCGTCATGCATCGAGATCGTCACTTCAAAATTCCCTTCACTTCCGCCTCGCCAGCGACGGGCATCTGGTCTAAATCCGAGCCTCAAGACAGGCTTCGAGAGCTGCACAATGACAGCTTGGGCATGGGTGGAAAAGAGATGATCGTTCGAATGACCATTCGAATTTTGGCGACTTTGGCCGTGGTCCTGCTGGCAAACCTTTCGGCCCACGCACAGCAGGCGGCGTCGTCCCGCCTCGACGAGATCGTCAAGCGCGGCACTTTGCGCGTCGGCATGACCGGCGACTACAAGCCCTTCACCTATCTCGACAAGACCACGCAGCAGTTCAACGGCTTCGATGTCGACATGGCGGAGGCGCTCGGCAAGGCGCTCGGCGTCAAGGTTGAATTCGTGCCGACGGCCTGGCCGAAGCTGATGAAGGATTTCGAGGCCGATCAGTTCGACATCGCCATGGGCGGCGTCTCGGTCACGCTCGACCGCCAGAAAAAGGGCTTGTTCTCCACGCCGATCATGCGCGAGGGCAAGACGCCGATCGCGCGCTGTGCCGACGTCGGCAAATACCAGAGCATCACAGACATCGACAAGAAGGGCACCCGCGTGATCGTCAATCCCGGCGGCACCAACGAGCGCTTCGCCCGTGCCAACATCAAGGACGCCGACATCACCGTCTTCCCGGACAATACCGTGATCTTCGACGAGATCGCCAAGGGCAATGCCGATCTGATGATGACGGACGCCTCCGAGACGCGCTACCAGCAGAAGCAGCATCAAGGCGTGCTCTGCGCGGTGCATCCCGAAACGCCGTTCGACTTCTCCGAGAAGGCCTATTGGCTCCAGCGGGACATGGCGCTGAAGGCGTTCGTCGACCAATGGCTGCACATTTCCATGCAGGACGGCAGCTACAAGAAGATCTACGCCGCCTGGTTCGATTAGGGCCGCGTCCTCCTGTCGCTTGCCCCGGCCAAACTTTGGGCCGGCTCCGGTGTTATTGAACCCACAACCACCGGAGCACGACTCATACCGTGACAGTGATCTAGATCACTTTTTGCGATCGAACCGGGGCGTAAGCGTCGGTGCGGGGACCACCTGTTTCAGGAGATGCGAAATGAGGAAGCTGTTGGCCACGGCCGCATTCCTTCTGGCGAGCACCGCTGCGCAGGCGCAGTACACCTTCGACTATGGCGGGCGTACCATCCGCATCGATCCCGACCGCGGCACGGTGCAAATCCCCGGCGTCTACGACAACACCGGCCAGGGCAAGGCGAAGAAGGCCAAGACCGATGCCAAGGGGACTCCGAAAGCGGACCCGCAGGCACCGCAACAAGCCAAGGTTGACCCGCAGCCACCGGCTAATCCAGCACCGGTCACGGCGCCTCCGGCGGCCGAGCAGACCCCTGTCCAAGCTCCGGTCCAAGCTCCCGTGGCCGTCGCGCCTCCGGCCCCGCCGGCACCTCCGGCCACCACGGCTAACAATGCTCGGGCCGAAGACGCGCTTGTGCCGCCGCCTCAGCCAGCCCCGAGTGCTGCCCCGACGGTGGCGGCAGTCCCGCCCGCACCGCCTCCGCCGCCCGCCCCGACGGTCGCAGCCGCGCCTCCGGCGCCGTCTCCGCCTCCCATCCCGGCGCCTGCGCCTGCCCCCGTTCAGTCGGCTGCCGTCGCGCCGCCGGCTCCCGCAACAGCGCCCACGCGCGACCTCAATTCGCCGCTCGGCGTCTGGCTCACCGAGGAGAAGGAAGGCAAGGTCCGGATCGAGCAATGCGGCAGCAATCTCTGCGGCTACTCGGTCGATTCGAAATCGAACCAGAATGGCGAGCAGGTTCTGATCAACATGAAGCCCGGCAAGGATCAGAACAAGGACCAGAAATGGTCCGGCCGCATCCTCGATCCGAACTCCGGCTCGACCTACGATTCAACCATCGCGCTGAAGGGCACCGATCGCCTGCGCGTGCAGGGCTGCGCCTTCGGCGGCATGTTCTGCGGCGGCCAGACCTGGACGCGGGTGAACTGACTTCCGGCGACACTCTGACGGAGACAAGGGGTCCGCAACGCGGGCCCCTTTGCTTTTGGCGCCTAATCGATTGCGACGTGCGCGACATCACAGAGCCCGTCGCGCGCGTGACAGCCCTCACATCGTGGGTTCCGCGTCCATGTCACGATCCCCGCATGATCAACCCCAGGGGCGTGTCATGAACGGATTTCGCAAGGCTCTCTTCGCCACAATCATTGTCATCGCATTGCCGGCCGCGCAGGCGAGCGCCAGCACTTTCGACGGCGCATGGAATGTCCGCATCTCGTCGTCGAGCGAGACCTGCGGTAACGGCTCGACCGTCGCAATCGGCATCAACAACGGTCAGATCGCCTCGAGCAGCGCCATGGTGACGGCGTCAGGCCGCGTCGCAGATGCCGGCAGCATCAACGTCACCTTGAGCACCGGAATCAAACGCGCCGTCGGCTTCGGCCGGCTCAGCGGCACCTCTGGCTCCGGTACCTGGCGCGGCAGCATGTGCACGGGCACGTGGACGGCGGAGCGGATGTAGGGTGCTGTGTCCCGGACGCGGCGCAGCGCGCAACGCTGCTCCGCAGAGCCGGGACCCAGCATTCTTCGTGGGTCCCAAATCTCTGGGTCCCGGATCGACGCCGCATCGCCTTGTAGCGATGCGTCTTGTCCGGGAGGCTAGCCGACCGCCGCCCCATACTCCGCGTCGGTCACCGGCTCCAACCAGGTCGAGAACACGCCGTCGAGCGCTTCCTGCATGGCGATGTGGGTCATGCCGTTCGTCGGCGACCCGCCGTGCCAGTGCAGCTCGCCCGGTGGAATCCAGACGGTGTCGCCGGGACGGATCTCCCTGATCGGCCCGCCCTTGGACTGGACCCGGCCGACTCCCGAAATCACATAGAGCGTCTGCCCGAGCGGATGGTGGTGCCAGTTGGTGCGCGCGCCCGGTTCGAACGAGACGCGCGAGCAGTTCAGCCGCGCCGGGGCGGGCGCCATGATCACGGGGTCCTGCCACACGGTGCCGGTGAAGTGTTCCCCGGGCGCACGGCGTGTCGGCCGCGTGCCTGCTACAGTGATGTCCATTGGATTTACCTCGTTTCCTTACCGATTACTTCTTGCTTGCGGCGTAGCGCGCCTTGGTCTCGGCGTTCATGGGATAGAGGCCCGGGAGCACCGCGCCATTGTTCACCTCGTTGACGATCCAGGCTTCCATCCGCTCCTGCTCGACGCCCTCGTTGAGCACGTGTTCGAGCATCGCCTGCGGGATCAGCACGCAGCCGTCCTGGTCGGCGACCACGATGTCGTTCGGGAACACCGCAACGCCGCCGCAGCCGATCGGCTCGCCCCAGCCGACGAAGGTCAGGCCGGCAACCGACGGCGGCGCGGCATAGCCGTCGCACCAGACCGGCAGATTAGTGCCGAGCACGCCCTCGACGTCACGCACGACACCGTCGGTGACGAGTGCGGTGACGCCGCGCTTCATCATGCGCGCGCACAGGATGTCGCCAAAGATGCCGGCGTCGGTGATGCCCATGGCATCGACCACGGCGATGCAGCCCTCCGGCATCGCCTCGATCGCGGTGCGGGTCGAGATCGGCGACGACCAGGATTCCGGCGTCGCCAGATCCTCGCGCGCCGGCACGAAGCGCAGCGTGAAGGCCGGTCCCACCAGGCGCGGCAGACCCGGGCGCAGCGGACGCGCGCCGCGCATCCAGATGTTGCGCAGGCCCTTCTTCAGCAGGACCGTGGTGATGGTGGCAGTGGTGATGCCGGCGAGGGTCTTGCGGGCTTCGGGGGACAGCGACATGGAAACAGACGAGCTCCGGATGGGCGGGAAAGAACGCGCGCATCTTGCGGGGTGCGGGCCTTGCGTCAAGGGCCAACAAGCTACCAATCATGCAGGGCCGCAGCGCTGTTATGCGTCGCGATAACAAGGCTTTATCGCCTCCCCCTGCATTAATTTATTGGACTTGCGGGCGCATTTACGCGAAGCAGGAACAAGCGGAGCTCAAGGCCGAGCCCGCGTATCTCCAGAAGCCCGATTTCGACAGCCCATGTCCGCGACGCTTCCCCCGCCCCGCCTGCTGCCCAGTGGCGACAGCGCCGTCACGGTCGAGTTCAGCCGTACCATCGACGACGACGCGAACCAGCGCGTGCTGGCGCTCGACAAGGCGCTCGCAGCAAGCCCGATCGATGGCATCACCGAGTCCGTGCCGACCTATCGCTCGCTGCTGGTGCATTACGATCCCGGCAAGATCGGCTTCGACGCCCTTGGCGAAAAGCTGCTCGCGCTCGCCAGCCAGCCGCTGCCACCGGCCACTAAGGCGCGCCGCTGGCGCATTCCGGTCGCCTATGGCGGCGAGCACGGCATCGACCTCGAGGACGTCGCGAAGGCGCTGAATACCACACCCGACGACATCGTCGCGCGCCACGTCGCCGGCGACTACAAGGTTGCCATGATCGGCTTTACGCCGGGCTGGTCCTATCTCAGCGGGCTCGACAAATCCCTGCAGATGTCGCGGCGGCAGAATCCGCGGCTGCTGACGCCTGCCGGCACGATCTCGATCGGCGGCATCCAGGCTGGAATCCAGTGCCTGGCAGCGCCAAGCGGCTGGCACCTGCTCGGCCGCACGCCTGTGCGGACCTATCAGCTCCACCGCAATCCGACCTTTCTCACCGAACCCGGCGATCGCGTGACGTTTTTCGCCATCGACCACAAGACGTTCGAGGAACAGGACCGCGCCGCCGAGGCCGGCGAGATCATTGCCGAGCAGGTGATCGCATGAGCCGGCTCGTGATCGCCAGCATCGGGCCCGCAAGCTCGATCCAGGACGGCGGACGCCATGGCGCGCAACGCTATGGTCTGACGGTCAGCGGAGCGATGGACCGCCTCTCGCTCGCGGCAGCGAACACGCTTGTCGGCAACGAACCGTTTGCAGCCGCTGTCGAGGTCGGCCCGTTCGGCGCCTCGTTCACCGCGCGCGACGGTGCCGTGCGCGTCGCGATTTCAGGCGCGCCCCGCAACACGGACATCGCCGGCAGTCCGGTCGCCATGGACACATCGGTGACGCTGAAGGACGGCGAGACGCTGACGCTGGGTTTTGCTCGCGGCGGTGCGTTCACTTATCTGGCGATCGAAGGCGGGATCAAGGGCGAGCCGGTGTTCGGCAGTCTCGCGGTCAACGCCCGTGCCGGTCTCGGCAGCCCCTACCCGCGCCCGTTGCAGGCCGGCGACGAATTCACCGTCGATGCCGCAAGCGGTGCACCGGAACTGCGTATCGAATTGCCGAAGCCATCGAGCGGTCCGATCCGCGTACTGCTCGGACCGCAGGACGACGAATTCGACGACGCCAACAAGGCGCTGTTCCTCGACAGCGAGTGGAAGATCTCGGCGACGTCAGATCGCATGGGCTACCGGCTGGAAGGTCCCGCGATCAAGCATCTGCACGGCCACAACATCGTCTCCGACGGCACGGTCAACGGCAGCATCCAGGTGCCCGGCAACGGCGCACCGATCGCGCTGATGATGGATCGCGGCACCTCCGGCGGTTACCCGAAGATCGCGACCGTGATCACGGCCGATGTCGGCCGTCTCGCGCAGACCTCGGCAGGAACGGCGTTCCGCTTCAAGGCGGTCAGCATGGCCGAGGCGCAGGACGAGGCAAGGAAGTTTGCGCAATTGATCCGCAACCTGTCCGATCGCCTGCGCTCCGCCGACACCATCGCGCTCAACATCGAAGCGCTCAGCGACGCCAACGTCGCGGGCTATGCTGTCAGTGCCGTCGACGCCGGGACCTGGCAGGTTGCGGCCGAGCCGTAAACGACAACACGACCAGAGATGGAGAGCAGCCAATGAAGACGATCGATCTCAATTGCGATCTCGGCGAAGGTTTTGGCGCGTGGGAGATGGGCAACGATGCCGCGATGATCGAACTGGCGAGCTCGGTCAACGTCGCCTGCGGCTTCCACGCCGGCGATCCCGATATCATGCGCCGGACGGTCGAGCTGGCGAAAGCGCGCGGCGTCTCGGTCGGCGCGCATCCTGGATATCGCGACCTGCATGGCTTCGGCCGCCATCCGATCGCGGGCCTGAAGGCCTCCGAGATCGAGAACCTCGTCGCCTACCAGATTGGCGCGTTGCAGGCGATCGCGACCGCCGCCGGCCACAAGGTCACGCATGTGAAGGCGCATGGCGCGCTCTCCAACGTCGCCTGCGAGGACGAAATGACGGCGAAGGCGATCGCCGCCGGCATCAAGGCGGTCGACCCGAGCCTGATTTTCGTCGTGCTCGCCAATTCGAAGCTGGTGAAGGCCGGCGAAGCCGCCAATCTGCCGATGGTGCATGAGGTGTTCGCCGACCGCGCCTATGAGGACGACGGCAATCTCGTCTCGCGCAAGAAGGAGGGCGCGGTGCTGCATGACGCCAAGGCGATCGCCGACCGCGTGGTGCGCATGGTGCAGGACGGTGCGGTGGTTTCGGTCACGGGCAAG
Organism: Bradyrhizobium sp. JR4.1; assembly: GCF_040548605.1. Taxonomy (NCBI): domain Bacteria; kingdom Pseudomonadati; phylum Pseudomonadota; class Alphaproteobacteria; order Hyphomicrobiales; family Nitrobacteraceae; genus Bradyrhizobium; species Bradyrhizobium sp. JR4.1. Next base: position 201,185 of record NZ_JBEPRY010000003.1, on the reverse strand, counting down.
GTCATCAAGATGCGAACCGACACGGTGTGCATCCACGGGGATACGCCCGGCGCGGTCGAGATCGCGCGCGGTCTGCGGCAGGCTTTGAAGGACGCAGGGATCGAGGTCGCGCCGTTCAGGCGCGGGGCGTGAGGTTGGTCCGTAGGGTGGGTTAGCGAAGCGTAACCCACCATGGCTCAGCGCATGCGGAACGAAGTTGGTGGGTTACGCCTTCGGCTAACCCACCCTACGCGGGTCATCAGAACGGGTGCACCGAGAGCGTGCCGAACACGATGGCGGCGATGACCGCGAAGGCGCTGTACATCGCGGCATGATGCACACTCGCCCCGGTCCGCCGCGAGAGCGAGCGCGCGTAGAAGTGCAGCCTGGCTTCCGCCGATAGTTCGCGCATGGTCGATCTCCAACGCCCCATTTGGGGGATTATGAGGGATCAACCGGGGTGGCGGGCAAGAGACCCGCGCAAATAGCGATACAGGTTCTCTGAAAGCCTCGCATCGCAGGAGCAAATTCTTCCTACGCGCAGGTTCCGAGAATCTTATTCGTTCAAATCCGAGCCAGTTGGAACTGACTCGGATGACGGTGAGATGACAGCTAGTAGACGTCAGCCTGGAACCGGCCCGTCTTCTTGAGTTCGGCGACAAAACTGACGGCTTCGTCGGTCGATCGCGCCCCGAACTGGGCGACGATATCGACCAGCGCGCGCTCGACGTCCTTGGCCATGCGCTTGGCATCGCCGCAGATGTAGAGATGCGCCCCCTCGGCAAGCCACGTCCACAGCTCGCGGCCGACCTCGCGCATGCGGTCCTGCACGTAGAACTTCTTCTCGCCGTCGCGCGACCACGCCAGCGACATGCGCGTGAGCAGGCCCGAGGTCTTCATCGCGTTGAGCTCCTCCTGGTAGAAGAAGTCGCAATCGCTGCGCTGATGGCCGAAGAACAGCCAGTTCTTGCCGGGCGCGCCGGTCGCCTTGCGGTCGAACAGGAAGGCGCGGAACGGCGCAATGCCGGTGCCGGGGCCGACCATGATGATCGGCGTCTTCGGATCCTGCGGCAGACCGAAATTGTGCGCCTTCTGCACATAGACCTTGAGCTTCTCGCCTTCGGCGATGCGCTCGCCGAGGAAGGTCGAGGCGACGCCGATGCGCTTGCGCTTGCCGATCACGTAGCGCACGGAATCGACCGTCAGCGACAACTTTCCAGGCGTCGCATTGTGCGACGACGAGATCGAATAGAGCCGCGGCTGCAGCGGCTCCAGCGCCTCGACGAAGGCTTCAGGATGCGGCCGCGTGCCCGAGAACTTCTGCAGCGCCGCCATGACGTCGAGCGTGGCGGCATCGCCATCGGGATCCTCGCCCTGCGCCAGTGCCCGCGCCCTCTCGCGCTGCGCGCCGCCAGTGATGAAGGAGAGCAGTTCGAACAGCGTGTCGGGCGCCGGCGACAGCGAGACGTCGTCGATCAGCACCTCGCGCAGCGTCTTGCCATTGACCTTGGTGGTGTGGGACGCGCCGAGCAACGCGATGACCTGGTCGACGAGACCGAGCTCGTTGCGCGCGAACACGCCAAAACTGTCACCGACGACATAGTCGAGCTTGCTCTCGGAGAGATCGAACTCGACGTGATAGGTTTCCTTCTCGGACTTTCCCTTGTTGAGAAGACGGCGCGACAGGAAGGTCGCCGCAACAGGGTTGTCGCGCGAGCGGCCGGGCTCGGCGATCGTCACGGTCACGGCGGGGGCCGCCACAGCGTCTTGCTTGTCGCCGGCCTTTGCCGCCGGCGCCTTGTCCAGCTCTTCATGCAGTGACTTCAGCATCCGCGCGGTTTCCTTGCCGCCGGGGACGCAAAGGTTGAGCCGCGCTTCACTGCGGCTCGCGATCGCCTCCGAATAGTCGTGGCAATTGTAGCCGCACTGCCCGCAATCCTGCTGCGCCATCGCCGCCATCATCTTGCGCCGCACGGGACGGCCTTCGGCGAGTTTCATCCGATCGGCGATCGGCATGGTCTGGTCGTGCCACGGCGCTTCACCGTCATCACCATCACCGCCTTGCATGACAGCAGCGCCCTGCTCGGCCGACAGCGGCGTGGCCGCGTCAGGCGACAGCAGCCCGGCAAAGAAGCCGTTCAGCCAGGAGCGTTGCGCGTCGGAGAACGGGGCACTCGTGGGAATGATGTCTAGTTTGGGTGGAGGGCTGATCTGGTTCATGAAGACACCTCGGCATCGGCAAGCTTGCGCAGCGTCTCGCCGTCGTGGCGGCGCGCAAAGGACAGGAACGTCTCGTCGGGAGACGAGCGATGGGCGATATAGGCCTTGAGCAACCCTTCGACCGTCTTCGGCGCGTCTTCGGCCTTGAGGTCGTGGTAGACCTCCTGCCCGACGTCGGCGTCAGGACCGAACCCGCCGCCGGTGAAGAGATGATAGCCCTCGACAGTGTCCTCGTCGTTCACCGGCACGCGCGCCCCGATCAGGCCGATGTCGCTGATGTAGTGCTGGGCACAGGAATGGTGGCAGCCGGTGACGTGGATGTTGACTGGCTTGTCCATCTCGACGCGCGGCTCGCACCAGTCGCCGATCTCGGCAGCGTGGCGTTTGGTGTTGGAGGCGGCAAAGCGGCAACCGGCGTTGCCAGTGCAGGCGATCAGGCCGGCGCGGATATGCGAGGCCTCGACCGCAAGCCCAATCTGCTTGATCGCCGCGATGGCGAGTTCGACATTCTCGTCGCGCACCCCTGATATCAGCAGGTTTTGCCAGACGGTCAGACGGATCTCGCCGTCGCCGAGGTCCCGCGCCACCTTGGCGAGGCCCCGCATCTGATCGCAGCTGATCTTGCCGAGCGTCAGCGACACGCCGATCCAGTTCAAGCCGTTCTGCTTCTGCTTGTGCACGCCGATATGCGCCATGCGGTCCGCGGCCGGTCGCGGCGCAAACGCCTCTTCCGGCACGCGCGTGAATGGCGTCTTCAGCCGCTCTTCGACGAGCTTGAGGAAACCGTCATGGCCCATGGCGTCGAGCACGTATTTCAACCGCGCCTTGTTGCGGTTGGTGCGGTCGCCATGCTCGATGAAGACGCGCACGATGGCGTCGGCAACGGCGGTCGCGTTTTCAGGCTTCACGACGATGCCGGAATATTTGGCAAAGTCCTTGTGGCCGGTGATGCCGCCGAGGCCGAGGCGGAACCAGGTCCCGGGCTCGACGCCGAAGCCGTCCTTCACCTCGACCGCCGTGAAAGCGATGTCGTTGGTCTCCTCGAGCACGGCGATCCTGCCGGCACCGTCGAAGGCGACGTTGAACTTGCGCGGCAAGCCATACAACGAGCGATCGTTCAGGATGTGGTAGTGCCACTCGCGCGCATAAGGCCGTGTGTCGATCAGCTCCTGCGGATCGATGCCCGCCGTCGGCGTTCCCGTCACGTTGCGGATGTTGTCGGCGCCGGAGCCGCGCGAGCACAGGCCGAGGTCCTGAATGCCCTCGATCAGCTTCACGGCGTTCTTCGGCGGGATCTCGCGAAGCTGCAGATTGGCGCGCGTCGTGACGTGGCTGTAGGGACCGCACGTTTCATCGGCGAGATCGGCAAGGCCGGTCAGCTGCCAATGCTTCATGATGCCGTTCGGAATGCGCAGACGGCACATGTAGGAGTCCTGCGTCGGCGCGACGTAGAAGATGCCGTAATAGCGCCAGCGGAAATTGTCCGCCGGGCTCGGCGGCGTATTGTCGAGCGCCTGCTGGCGGAGACGCGGATACGCATCGAAGGGATGCTCGTCGCGCTTGACCTTCTCCTGGTCGGCGAGCTTCTTGCCCGCGGCGATGACCTTGTCCTGCGCCTTGATGTGCACGGCATCGGGACCGGTCGGCTCGGTGTTCGCCTTGCCGGCGCCGCCGCCGAGACCGCGACCGACGCGACTGATCTGCAGACCGGTCGTGAAGCCTTCGAGATAGCGTTTCTGGTCGTCGGTAAAGTCGACTGAGACGGTGTCGAGTTTCATGGTCAGTAACGAAGCTCCTGCGGCCACCTGGGTGGTATCGACGGAAAGTGCACGACCCGCGAGGAGCTCGGCTGGCTCGAGAGCCGGCTGTGCACCCAACGGTCCGATCAGCTTCGTTGCTGGGGACTGGCGCAGCAGGCATCTGTGACAGGCTGGCCGCACTGCAACATTCAAGTTGCGTGCCAGCTTCGACGAAATGAAAATGTGTGTCGTATCAGGTAATTAAGAGCGCCTTGGGGAACTCTTGGCTCTGGAACTCTTATGAAATTCGAGCAGTCGGCCTAAAATTTAGACTCGGATCTCCAGCGCTCAAAAACGATGCAGGCCCGAATCACACCTTCCAGCGACCCACCTCGAAGGCTTCGAGATGCCCCCGAATATTGGCGGGATCGAAGGCGGGGCCGGCGAATGCGCCGAATGCCGCGGGGGCTTGGGCGGGCGGCCGGCGACCGAGGGCGCCGTCGTAGAGGTCGGGCCTGAACACGGCCATGGCCGTCTTGACGCCGTCGGCCGTCAGCGTCGTCTGCCCCCAGCGAACCATCTGCGCATAAAGCCAGGCGGCCTGGACCGGATCGGGGCGCCCTGCTTCCTCGCGTCCCACCAGGAGGTAGCTGCCGCTCTCGCGAAAGGTGCCATCCGGCGAAATCTTGAGGCGCCCCGTGAGGGTGCGCTGAATGACTTCGGCATCGACACCGATCCGCTCCGGCTGCGCCAGGATCCGGGCCGCTTCGGTCCGGTTTTCCGGATGCTCGATGAACTCCGCGGCTTTCACCGCCGCGCGCACCAGGCTGGCGACCACGTCCGGATTCTTGTCGGCCCAGACCTGGCGGAGCGCCAGCACCTTCTCCGCCGCATGGGCCAGGATGTCGGAGACGAAATGCAGGATGTGGCCGATCCCGAGATCGACCGCGATCGAATTCCAGGGCGCGCCGACGCAGAACGCATCGACGTGCCCATTTGCGAGACTGTCGACCATATAGGGCGGCGGAAGCACCACCAGCCGCACGTCCTCGTCGGGATCGACGCCGGCCGCCGCCATCCAGAACCGCAATTGATAATTGTGGGTCGAGAACGGGAAGGTCATGCCGAAGGTCAACGGATCGGCCCCCGCTTTGCGCCGCTTGGCGACCACGCGCGCCAATGCTTTTGCCGTGGCGAGCGGATCGAAGCGGTCGCCGTCGATCTCCTCCATCAGCCCGGCATGAAGCGCCGGCGAGACTGTGATCGCGTTACCGTTGATGCCGAGATTGAAGGGCGCCGCAATCGGCACCTTGACATGCCCGAGACCGAGCGAGGACGCGATCGCGACGGGCGCGAGCAGGTGCGCGGCGTCGAACAAGCCGATGTTGAGCTTGTCGCGGACGTTGGACCAGGAGACCTCGCGGACCAGTTCGACCTCGAGCCCTTCGGCCGCGGCAAATCCCTTGTCGACGGCAACGATCAGCGCTGCGGCATCGACCAGCGGAATGAACCCGATGCGGAGGGGAGTGGTCATTTCAGCATCTCCGACGCGGTGATGATCGACTGGGCGATCTCGCCGATTTTCTTCTTCTCGCGCATCGCGGTGGAGCGCAGCAGCACATAGGCCTCGTCCTCGGTCAGGCCCTTCACCTTCATCAGGATGCCCTTGGCCTTCTCGATGACCTTGCGATCCTCGAGCTGCGACTTGGTACGCTCCAGTTCCTCCTGGAGTTTTGCGAAGGCATTGAAGCGCGACACGCAGAGGTCGAGGATCGGCTTGATGCGCTCCTTCCTCAGCCCGTCGACGATATAGGCGGAGACCCCCGCCTCGACCGAGGCCTGGATCGAGGATGAATCGCTCTGGTCGACGAACATCGCGATCGGCCGCTTCACGGCGCGGCTGACCTGGAACATCGCTTCCAGCACGTCGCGACTGGGGTTTTCCAGATCGATCAGGATGATATCAGGATCGACCGCATAAATACGGGCGAGCAGGCTCTGCATCTCGCGGATATGGACGATCTGCGTGAATCCGGCCTCCCGCAACCCTTCTTCGAGGATCGCAGCCCGGATCGGGCTTTCATCGACGATCACGATTTTGGGCGACTGTTCGGCGCTCATTGCTCACTCACCACCAGTGATTCATCCATAGCATGCCCGCCGGCCATGCAAAGGGTTGTAATTATGGGCAATTGGGACTAGCTCAACCCTGTCAATCAGGCAGATTTGGATATGGATCAGACGGCTGCGCCGAAGGTCAGCTTCGTGTCGCTCGGGTGCCCCAAGGCTTTGGTGGATTCCGAGCGCATCATCACGCGCCTGCGCGCCGAGGGCTATGAGCTCGCCCGCAAGCATGACGGGGCCGACATCGTCATCGTCAACACCTGCGGCTTCCTCGACAGCGCCAAGCAGGAATCGCTCTCGGCGATCGGCGAGGCCATGGCCGAGAACGGCAAGGTGATCGTGACCGGTTGCATGGGCGCGGAACCCGAGCAGATCGAGCAGGCCTATCCCGGCGTGCTCTCCATCACCGGCCCGCAGCAATATGAGAGCGTGCTGGACGCCGTGCATCGCGCGCTGCCGCCCGCCCACAATCCGCATCTCGATCTGGTGCCGCCGCAGGGCATCAAGCTGACGCCGCGGCACTACGCCTATTTGAAAATCTCCGAGGGCTGCAACAACCGCTGCACCTTCTGCATCATTCCGAAGCTGCGCGGCGACCTGGTCTCGCGTCCGGCCAACGACGTGCTGCGCGAGGCCGAGCGCCTGGTCGACGCCGGCGTCAAGGAGCTGCTGGTGATCTCGCAGGACACCTCGGCCTACGGCGCCGATCTGAAATACGCCGAGAGCCCGTGGAAGGATCGCCAGGTCCGCGCCAAATTTATCGACCTCGCGCGCGAGCTCGGCGAATTAGGGGCCTGGGTCCGCTTGCAATATGTCTACCCCTACCCGCATGTCGACGAGGTCATCGCGCTGATGAACGAGGGCAAGGTGCTGCCCTATCTCGACATCCCGTTCCAGCACGCAAGCCCCGAGGTGCTGAAGGCGATGAAGCGCCCGGCGGCGCAGGACAAGACGCTGGCGCGGATCAAGCGTTGGCGCGAGCAATGTCCCGATCTCGCGTTGCGCTCGACCTTCATCGTCGGTTTCCCCGGCGAAACCGACGCGGACTTTGCCTATCTGCTCGACTGGCTGGACGAAGCCGAGATCGATCGGCTCGGCTGCTTCAAATACGAGCCGGTCGCCGGCGCGACCGCGAACGCGATCGAGAACCCCGTGCCGGAAGAGATCAAGCAGGAGCGCTACAACGCGTTGATGGCGCGACAGCAGAAGATTTCTGCGCGCCGGCTGAAGCGCAAGGTCGGCACGCGCCAGCAGGTCATCATCGACGAGGTCGGCCCGACCGTCTCAAAGGGCCGATCCAAGGCCGACGCGCCGGAGATCGACGGCGCCGTCTACCTGTCGAGCCGCCGGCCCTTGCGCGTCGGCGAGATCGTCACCGCCAAGATCGAGCGCGCCGACCAATACGACCTGCACGGCAGCGTCGCGGGATTCTGATCTTCCGCTGTCGCGGTCAGTGCAGCGACGAACTCTCCGCTCCCTCTCCCGCAAGCGGGAGAGGGAGCGGGCCGTCGCTAAGCTACGGCAACATCACGCCCGCCGTCCGCTTCTCCCGACGCCTGCTGTTCGTCACGTGCGGCGAACACTTCCTTGGCTGCGAACAGCCCGTTCAGCGCCGCCGGGAAGCCCGCATAGACGGCCATCTGCATGATGACCTCCACGATCTCGTCGCGAGACAGCCCGACGTTCAGACCCGCCTCGAGATGCACCTTGAGCTGAGGCGCGGCATTTCCGAGGGCCGTCAGCGCGGCGATCGTCGCGATCTCGCGATCGCGCAGGCCGAGGCCCGGGCGGCAGTAAATGTCGCCGAACGGAAACTCGATCACGTATCGTGCGAAATCCGGAGCAATGTCGGCGAGTGAGGCGACGACCGCTTCACCAGCTCTGCCGTCAATGCGTAACAGGGCCCGCTGGCCGCGATCGAAGCGGCTTTCGTCTTGTGTTGAGGCGTGCGTCATTTTCCTTCATCCTCTGTTCATCGCTGGCATAGCCGGCGATCTTCGTATCAAGGACGAGCAGGCATTCCTGGAGTTCGGCAATCTGCGTGCGCACCTGTTCCCGGTGGACTTCAAGGATCTGCCGCCGGCTTGTGCCGGTAGCGTCGCCTTCGTCGCGAAGCGCCGCGTAACGCAACATGTCCCGGATCGGCATTCCCGTGGTCTTGAGCCGACCGAGGAATTCGATCCATGTGAGGATCGATGCGTCAAAGTCACGCTGGCCGGAGCGATCCCGGTCGGCGTATGGCAGCAGCCCGATGCGCTCGTAGTAGCGCAGCGTGTGCGTCGACAGGCCGGTTCGTTTTGCGAGGTCGCCGATCTTCATGTGTGCCCGTTCTCGTACTGACGCGCCTACAGATACCCCTTCGAGCGCGCTCTAAGTCAAGGGGGATCGGAGGTGCAAAGATTTCGGCGCGCCGGCGGGGCGGCAGCGTCGCGGCAATCCGGGCTTCAAGATCCCGCCAGCCATTTCGGCACCCAGCGCTCCGGCCGCGGCGCGCGGGCAAGATCGGCTTGCGCCTCGGACAGCTTCGCAGGCTCGCCGTCGATGCTCGGGCGCACATCGTATTCGAAGTTGGGCATGACGCGGCCGTCGGCATAAAGCCCGAAGTTCATCGCGTACCACAGCCCGAGCTCAGGCTGCGCGCGGCGCATCTCCTCGCGCAGATCGCGCAGCAGGGATTCGATCGCGGTGGCTTCCTCGAACGGCTGCGGCCCGCCCGTCAGCACACGCGCCTGGTATTGCCTGCCGACGATCGCGATCTCGAAGCTCGTCCTATCCCAGGGCTTCTTGCCCTTCGGTAGATGCGCGGCGAGGCGCCAGCCGAGTTCGGCCATCAAGCGATGATTGGCCCAGTAGTCTTCGCGATCCCGGCTCCATTTTTCCATGAAACCGCGAAAGTCGGGCAGCTCCGACGGATCGTCATCGGGCGCCGCCATCTCCCCGCTCAGCCGTCCGGTGAGCCATTGCGCAAGTTCGACCGTCTGGCATTCGACTTCGTCGTGCGGCTTCAGATCGCTCCAGGCCTTGTCGAATTGTTGCGACGTCAGTTTTGCGAGCAGGCCATCGAGGCTCGGTGCCAGCAGCTCGTAATCGCCCTCGGACCCAAGCCCCACGATCGGCGGATTGTCACGGTCGAGACCCGCGCCATACCAGCCGCCAACAGCCGAGCCATCCGGCAACCGCATGAACAGCGAAAACCTGTCGCGCAAGGGACTGCCGTCGACAATCGGAGCGTGATCGGAGAATTGGCCTTGCAAGGAGAAGCAGCCGACGCTGCCCCAGGGGCGCCCCTCCAACCAGCCGGCGAAGTCCAGCAACAGCGACGGCGCCTCGATGCCCGGCGGGAACGCGCCGCGAATGCTGTCGAGGTCGATCGGATAAGGCGTGTCAGACAAGGCTTTAAACTATCTGGTTGGTCCCGCCCCTCTTGGTCAGAACCGTCATGCGTTCGGTTCGAGCCAATTCGCGTACGTCGATCACAAACGCGCTAGAGACGTAATGGTTGCTAGGCGCGCATCTCTCTCCTGCCCCATGCACGCTGCGCGAGTGGTCTGTAAAGCGCCCGCTTGACAAGCCCCGCCATTCACATGTATTGCCGCGTCCCATGATCAACGCTCGGACCCATCAGCGCACCGAAATGCTCCGCCGTCGCTTCCGCGACGATGAGAGGGTGCGCCATGTCCGACGACGCCGCTGAAGCACTGACTTCAGCTTAAGTCTTCGAGAAGGCCGCACCCGCAAGGTGCGGCCTTTTTGCTGTTCGCGCGCCCTTTCCCCCCGCCTCCAGAGGAGTTCGACATGACCAACGTCACCCATCCGTATGACGCGTTGATGGACATCACCGCTCGGCCCAAGGCCGTGTTCGTCCGCGGCGCCGGCTCCTACCTCTGGGACGACAACCGCAAGCGCTATCTCGATTTCGTGCAGGGCTGGGCCGTCAACTGCCTCGGCCACTCCCCGCCCGCGATCGCCGACGCGCTTGCCGCGCAGGCCAAGCGGCTGCTGACGCCAAGCCCGGCCTTCTACAACGAGCCCAGCCTGAAGCTCGCGCAGGCACTGGTCGCAAACAGCGCGTTCGACCAGGTGTTCTTTGCCAATTCCGGTGCGGAAGCCAACGAGGGCGCGATCAAGCTCGCGCGCAAATATGGCAGCATCCACAGAGGTGGCGCATTCGAGATCATCAGCTTCGAAGGCGGCTTTCACGGCCGCACGCTGGCGACGATGTCGGCCTCAGGCAAGAAGGCCTTTGAGCCGCTGTTCGAGCCGAAGGTCGCCGGCTTCAAGAAGGCGAAGCTCAACGACATCGCGTCGGTCGAAAAGCTGATCAACGACAACACCGTCGCTGTGATGCTCGAGCCTATCCAGGGTGAATCAGGCGTGTGGCCGGCGACCGATCAGTTCTTGCAGGAGTTGCGCGCGCTCACCGACGCACACGGCCTCCTCCTGATCTTCGACGAAATCCAGACCGGCATGGGCCGGACCGGCAAGCTCTTCCACTACGAGCACACCGGCATCGCGCCCGACATCATGACGCTCGGCAAGGGCATCGGCGGCGGCGTGCCGCTCGCGGCGCTGCTCGCGACCGACCGCGCCGCCTGCTTCGAGCACGGCGACCAGGGTGGCACGTTCAACGGCAACCCGATCATGTGCGCGGTGGGGCTCGCGGTGCTCGACGAGGTCAACAAGCCGGAGTTCCTGAAGACGGCGACCGAAACCGGGCTGCTGCTCGAAAGCGAATTGCAGAAGGTCTCGGCGCGGCATGGGCTCGGCGAAGTGCGTGGCCGCGGCCTCCTGCGCGCGCTCGACCTCAAGCTGCCGATCGCGCCCGGCATAGTCGCGCAGGCGTTCGAGGCCGGCGTGCTGCTGAACGCGCCGCAGGTCGACACGTTGCGCTTCATGCCGGCGCTGAACGTCACGCGGGCCGAGATCGCCGAGATGATCGATTGTCTGGACGGGATTTTGACCAGGGCAGGCGCGGCACGGCGCGTGGCGTGACGCGTTCGTCGTTGCGAGGAGCGAAGCGACGAAGCAATCCAGACTGCCTCAATGGAAAGATTCTGGATTGCTTCGCTTCGCTCGCAATGACGGCGAGCTACGGCTTCAAGATCGACGCGCCGGTGGTCTTGCGGCTTTCGAGATCGATATGCGCCTTGGCGGCGTCCTTGAGCGCGTAGGCATGGTTGATCGGCACGTGCAGCTTGCCGTTGATGACGGCGGCGAACAGCGTGTCGGCGCCTTCCAGCAATTCCTTGCGCGTGCCGATATAGTCGTTGAGCTTGGGCCGGGTCGCAAACAGCGAGCCGTGAGTGTTGAGCTCGGCGATCGAGAATGGCGGCACCGGGCCTGAGGCATTGCCGAAGGAGACGAACATCCCGCGCGGCTTCAGGCAGGACAGCGAGCCCGGGAACGTCGCCTTGCCGACACCGTCATAAACCACGTCGCAGCCCTCGTTGCGGCTGATCTGTTTGACGCGCGCGACGAAGTCTTCCTCGTTGTAGAGGATGACATGGTCGCAGCCATTGGCCTCGGCAAGCGCAGCCTTCTCGCGCGAGCCGACGGTACCGATAACGTGGGCGCCCATTGCCCTCGCCCATTGGCAGGCGAGCAGGCCGATGCCGCCCGCCGCGGCATGGATCAGCACGCGATGATGCGGCTCGACCTTGAAGGTCTTGTGCAGGAGATACCAGACCGTCAACCCCTTCAGCATCAGCACGGCGCCCTGCTCGTGGGTGATGTGGTCGGGCAGCTTGACCAGCCGCTCCCAGGGGATGTTGCGCTCCCCGGTATAGGCGCCGAGATTGTGGTAGTAGGCGACGCGGTCGCCCGGATGGAAATTCGTCACGCCCGGCCCGACTGCGAGAACCTCGCCCGAGGCCTCGTTGCCGGCGATGAAGGGCAGCCCCGGCGCCTTGTAGAGGCCGGTGCGGTAATAGACGTCGATGAAGTTCAGGCCGACGGCATGCTGGCGGATGCGCACCTCGCCGGGGCCCGGCGCCGGAACATCGACGCTCTCATAGACCAGGGCTTCGGGGCCTCCGACCTTGTGCACACGGACGGCTTTGGTCATCACCTGACCTCCTCTTCTGGCGGGCCAGCGAAAGACATCGCGCCCGCCTTGTCAACTCGACGCCGGCTGGAATGCCTAGACCGACGGCTTGGCCGTTTTCCTGCGGTTGCGTTTCGCCAGCACGTTGAAGAACTCGACCGCCGCCGAGAACGCAATCGCGAAATAGATGTAGCCGCGCGGGATGTGGAATTGGAATCCGTCCGCAACCAGCGCGACGCCGATCAGCACCAGGAAGGCCAGCGCCAGCATTTTCGTGGTCGGGTGCTCCGCGACGAATCGCGACACCGGCCCCGACGAAATGTACATGATCAGGCAGGCTATCACGACGGCCGCGATCATGATCTCGAGGTCCTGCGCCATGCCGATCGCGGTGATGATCGAGTCCAGCGAGAACACCATGTCGATGATCACGATCTGGACGATGACCCAGAAGAAAGCGTTACGAGGGGACTTTTCGTCGCCCTCGCCGTCATCGGCTTCGACCTCGCCATGAATCTCGTGCGTCGCCTTCGCGATCAGGAACAGGCCGCCGCCGATCAGGATGAGGTCGCGCCAGGAGAAGCCGTAACCCGAAAACGAAAACACCGGCGCGGTCAGGCCGATCAGCCAGACCAGGAGGCTGAGCAGGATGATGCGGAAGATCAGCGCCAGCGCCAGCCCGATCTGGCGGGCGCGGTGCGCCTGCTTCTCGGGAATGCGCGAGACGATCACCGACAGGAAGATGACGTTGTCGATGCCGAGTACGATCTCGAGCGCGGTCAAGGTGAGGAGCGCGGCCCAGGCTTCGGGGCTGGTCAACAGGTGCATCATGCGAAGGATCTTGTCAGCCGTATCAATGCGTCGCTAAAGCTGATCCAGAGCGCGATCGCGCAGAGCGCGACAGTCACGCCGGTGCCGACGCGAAAGTCCATCTGCAGCGTGTAGAAGGAGAGCAGAGCCCAGATCGCGATCAGCGACATCGTCAGCCAACGCAGCCGCACGACGCGCACGGGATGCAGCACGTGGAACGGCACGAAGGTCAGCACCACCAGGGCCGCGACCAGCAGCGTCGAGAGCAGCGGCGACCAGTGCAGCAGGAACAGATAGAACGCCGCCGCATTCCACAGCGCCGGAAAACCGCGGAAATGATTGTCCTCCGCCTTCATGCGCAGATCGGCGAAATATAATGCGCTGGTGACGATGATGGCGACGCCGAGCAAGGGTGCTGCGACCGGCAGCAGCAAGCCGCTGGCCACGATCGCATAGGCCGGCACGAAGACGTAGGTGACGAAATCGACCACGAGATCGAGCACGTCGCCCGACCAGTTCGGCTGCACGTCCTTGACGTTGAGCCGGCGCGCAATCGGCCCGTCGATCGCGTCGATGATGAGGGCGACGCCCAGCCATTGAAACATTGCCGCCCAGTGCTCGCGCACGGCCTCAAGCATCGCCAGCAGCGCGATCGCCGCACCGAACGCGGTGAAGATGTGCACCGAGAAGGCGGCGGCGCGGATCGCGGGCCTGGGCTTCAGGGAATCCTCTTGGCTGTCCATGGCTTCTGCTATCAGAATGACACCGGTTTGCACATAAGCCATTGCGGCGCCCGGTCGCACAATTCGTCATAAAATCAGGGAAATATCAGTGGGCTTGAATTTGCCGCGGGGCGTGTCAAATGTCGTTCCATGACAGATGCATCGACACTCTTTGACGCGGCCGTAATCGGCGGCGGACCGGCGGGACTTGGCGCGGCCATCGCATTGGCGCAGGCAGGCGCACGGACCGCACTGGTGGCGCGTCGCGTGCCCTATGCCGACAATCGCACCACGGCGCTACTCGGTGCCTCCGTCGATCTGCTGGAGAGCCTCGACGTCTGGCCGCGCTGCAAGGACAAGGCGGCCGCGCTTGAAATCATGCGGCTCGTCGACGACACCGGCCGGCTGTTTCGCAGCCCCGAGGTCCGGTTCTCCTGCCACGAAATCGGCCTCGATGCCTTCGGTTACAATATCGACAACCGCTCGCTGATGCTGGCGCTGGAGGCGCGCGCGGCCGAACTGCCCGATGTCGTCCGTTTCGACGACGAGGCCGAAACTGTCGTCATCGAAGCCGATGACGTCGCGATCCGCACCGCGGCTGCGCAATTTCTCTCGGCCCGCCTCGTGGTCGGCGCCGACGGCCGGCATTCGCTGTGCCGCCAAGCCTCCGGCATCGCGGTGACGCGGCGCGAGCTGACCCAGACGGCGCTGACCTTCAATGTCGGCCACGCGCGGCCCCATCGCAACGTCTCGACCGAGTTCCACACCCCGCATGGCCCTTGCGTGTTCGTGCCTCTGCCCGGCGATCGCTCCAGCGTCGTCTGGGTCTCGGCGCCTGCGGACGCAGAGCGACTTCGCGGCCTGAGCGACGAGGAATTGTCCGCCGCGATCGAGAAGCAGTCCCATTCGATCCTCGGACGCATGACGGTGGAGCCGGGCCGCCATTTGTTCCCGCTGGCGATCGAACGTCCAAAATCCTTTGGTCGCGACCGCATCGCGCTGGTCGGCGAAGCCGCCCATGTGGTTCCCCCGATCGGCGCCCAGGGCCTCAATCTCGGCCTTCGCGATGCCGCCGACATTGCGAGGCTCGCAGGCGAGGCCATCGCATCGGGCCAGGATCCCGGCGCGCCCGACGTGCTCAAGCGTTACGACCGGGCCCGGCGCCCGGACATCCTGAGCCGGACCTTTGCGATCGACATCGCCAACCGCTCACTGCTCAACGATTTCCTGCCGCTCCAGCCGGTCCGCGCGGTCGGCATGCACCTGCTCGGCGCGATCGGCCCGCTCCGGCGTTTTGCGATGCGCGAGGGGCTGACGCCGACTTGGCGGAAGTAACCGCCGCTCAAGGAAACGCCAGCCGCCCGGTCTGGATCGCCCACATCACGCTGGTCAGCGTGACAACGGATGCAAACGTCCCGAGGAGCACTGCGACGGAGGCGGATTCGATCCAGGCGTCGTTCTGCCGGGCGATGACGAACACGTTCAAAGCCGGCGGCAGCGAGGCCATCAGCACGGCGGTCGCGGCCCAGGGCTGCGCGAACGGGCCGAACGCCAGCATCAGGCCGAAAGCTGCGAGCGGGTGGATCAGGAGCTTGATCGCGATCACGCCCGGCACCTCCCACGGGACCCGATCGAACGGACGGAGCGCCACGGTCACGCCGAGCACGAACAGCGCGGTCGGGGCGGCTGCGTTCTGGAGGAAGGTGATGGTGCGATCGAGCGCGACCGGCATCTCGATATGCAGCGATGCGAAGGCCGCGCCAAAACAGGCCGACATGATCAACGGGTTCAGCACGATCTGCTTCAGCACGACGCCGAAGGCATGCACGATCGAGGGATGATCGCGGTCCGAGAGCTCAATCAGCAGCGGCACGATCGTGAACAGAAAGATGCTGTCGCAGCAGAAGATCAGCGCAGTCGGCGCCGAGGCCTTCGGCCCGAGCACGGCGAGCGCCAGGCCCGGTCCCATGTAGCCGATATTACCGTAGCCGCCCGAGAGCCCGGCAAGCGTCGCCTCGCGCAGTGTCAGCCGGCCGAGAACCTTGCCGATCACCAGCGCGAGTGTGAACGCCGCAACCGTCGACAGCGTGGTCGCGACCAGGAACGGCGGGTTGTTCAATTCCGAAAACGGCGTCTTCGACATGATCGCAAACAGCAGTGCCGGCAGCGACACATAGAGCAGGAAGAAGTTCATCCAGGCGAGGCCCGATTCCGGCAGCGATTTGACCTTGCCACAGGCGAATCCAACGAAGATCAAGCCGAAATAAGGTAGAGCCAGATTGAGGATATCGACCATTGATGAAGTGTTTTCTGAAGATTGGGGGGTTATCTGCCCCGCAACCGCGGGTTAATTCCAGATCAGGGCACTAGCATCGGCCACAATCCTGGTCTATCGACGGGGAATGATTAAAGCGCGGACCGCCAAATTCCAGATCGGACAGGTCGTGCGCCACCGGATCTTCTCGTTCCGGGGCGTGATCTTCGACATCGATCCGGAATTCAACAACACCGAGGAGTGGTGGCTGTCGATCCCCGAGGAGGTGCGGCCCCACAAGGACCAGCCGTTCTATCACCTGCTCGCGGAGAACTCGGAGTCGGAATACGTCGCCTATGTCTCCGAACAGAATCTCGTGCCGGACGATTCCGGCGAGCCGGTCCGGCATTCCCAGGTCGCCGAGATCTTCGTCAAGGACAAGACCGGCGGTTACCGCCCGCGGAATCCATCGCTGAACTGAGTTTCGCCGCCACCAACTGGCCAGCAAAAAAGGCGCTCGAACCGAGCGCCTTTTTCATGTGCGGGATTGATCGCTGATTACTTCTGTCCGGCCGGAGCGGCGCCAGGCGCTTGCTGCTGCTTCTTCTGCAGCTCTTCAGCCTTCTTCTGGAGCTCTTCCTGCAGCTTCCTCTGAGTTTCCTCGAACACCTTCGGATCGGTCGGCGGACCGTCATAGGCCTTCTGGAATTCGCCGGCGAGCGGCAGCGGCAGCGTCAGCGGCGCGCCGTTGGCATTGATCGCCTGAACAACGAGGTTCTGGCCCTTCTTCATGTTGTTGATGAACTCGGGCGTGGCTTCGTAGTCGGACATGCAGCCGTTCTGGAAGCAGATCACATACGGGCTCTGCAACGGCGGATTGTTGTCCACGATGATGCGGGTGCCGTGCACCAGCTGCATGCCGAGCGGCAGCGTCACGCGCAGGATCTTCTTCGGCTCGCCTTCGGGCTCGATGATGACGGCTGCGATGACCGGCTGGCCCGACTCGATACGGCCGTCCTTGCCGGTGAAGCAGACCTGCTTGGCGTTGGCGTCCTGGCCCTTGAGGCAGAACTTGGTCCAGGGGGCATAGATCAGCTGGATCTGCTGATCGGCCGGCTGGGCCGCGCCCTGCTGCGCCGGAGTGCCTTGGGCGGGTGCCGGTTGGGCGGGCGCCTGAGCGGCCGGCGCCGGCGCTTTTGGGGCAGCCTTCGGAGCGGCCTTCGGAGCCGCCTTGGGCGCGGGCGCGCCCGGAGCCGGCGCCTGAGCCTCGGCGGCAAACGGGACGGCCAACGCCGTCGCCGTCAACAAGGCGAGAAGTCGCCCGCGCGGCCGGACGGACGCGGCCAAGTAACGGAAATTCATTGCGGAAAACCCTTTCTAAACGGGAAGTGCCCGAACCGCTTCGACGCACCGAACCTGGCCGCCTTGGGCGCGGCTCTCTCCCCGTCAAATGAGGCGGATAAGTGACGGCTCGGCGCTCGTGCGCGATTGCGTGCCTTCTTAACGTGGCCGACGAAAAGATCAATGCCGACAAGCGTCTTTGGCCGCGCGCCAGCGTGCGCCCCCGGGAAAATCCCTGTGATAGGATTCAGGCCCGCGGTCCTCGAATCAACGTGTGCAGATGTTCATGTTCCAGCGCCTTCTCGAGGGCCGCCCTGAGGGTCTTTGCGTCGGCCTCTGCACCCTGGCTTTCGCCTTGGGGTTCTCGTTCGCCTTGGGGCTCCCGGCAAGCGGCGCGGGGGCCGAGGAGGCCCACGCCATCGCGATGCACGGCAAGCCGGCGATGCCTGCCGATTTCACCCACATGCCTTACGTCAATCCTGATGCCCCCAAAGGCGGCCGGCTGACCTGGGGCGTTCTTGGCACCTTCGACAGCCTCAATCCCTTCATCGTCAAGGGACTGGCCGTGCAGCAGATGCGGAACTACGTGATCGAGAGCCTGCTCGCGCGCGGCAATGACGAGCCGTTCACGCTCTACGGCCTGCTCGCCAGATCGGTCGAGACCGATGACGAGCGGAGCTTTGTCACGTTCCACATCGATCCCCGCGCCCGCTTCTCCGACGGCAAGCCGGTCCGCGCCGAGGACGTGCTGTTCTCCTGGCAGCTGCTGCGCGACCACGGCCGCCCCAACCACCGGCAATATTACGGCAAGGTCGCAAGCGCCGAGGCGCCGGATCCCCTCACCGTCCGCTTCGACCTTGCGGGGGCCAATGACCGCGAACTGCCGCTGATCCTCGGCTTGATGCCGATCCTGCCGAAACACGCGGTCGACGTCGCGGCTTTCGAGGAGACGACGCTGACGGGTCCGGTCGGCTCCGGCCCCTATCGCGTCACCGCGGTGAGGCCCGGTGCCAGCGTGACGCTCACCCGCAATCCCGACTATTGGGGCCGTGACCTCCCCATCAATCGCGGGCTCTACAATTTCGACGAGATCAGGCTCGACTATTTTCGCGAAGCCAACGGCCAGTTCGAGGCTTTCAAGCGCGGCCTCTATGATTTCCGCATCGAGCACGAGCCGCTGCGCTGGCACGACGGCTACGACTTTCCCGCGGCAAAGAATGGCGACGTGATCCGCGACACCTTCAAGCCGGGCGTGCCGCAACCTTCCGAATTTCTGGTGTTCAACACGAGGCGTCCCATCTTCGCCGACATCCGCATCCGCCAGGCCTTGACGCTGCTGTTCGACTTCGAGCTGGTCAACCGCAATTACTTCTTCAACCTCTACTCGCGCGTCGCCGGCTATTTTGCCGGCTCGGATCTGTCAGCGTATGGCCATCCCGCCGATGCGCGCGAGCGCGAGCTGCTCAAGCCGTTCGCCGCGCAGATCCCGCCTGACATCATGGACGGCAGCTACCGCCTGCCGGTGACCGACGGTTCGGGCCGCGACCGGACCACGCTGCGCGCGGCCCTGAAGCTATTGTCGGAGTCCGGCTACGATCTCGACGGCACCGTGCTGCGCAACCGCGCGACCAAGGCGCCCTTCACCTTCGAGATCCTGGTCACGACCCGCGACCAGGAACGCGTCGCGCTTGCGTTCCAGCGCGACCTCAGGCGCGCCGGCATCGAGCCGAGCGTGCGATCGGTCGATCCCGTGCAATTCGACCAGCGCCGGCTCGCGTACGAGTTCGACATGATCCAGAACCGCTGGGACCAGTCGCTGTCGCCCGGCAACGAGCAATATTTCTATTGGGGGAGCGCTGCCGCCGATAATCCCGGCACCCGCAACTACATGGGGGCCCGGGATCCCGCCGTCGATGCGATGATCGCCGCACTGCTGGAAGCCCGTGAACATACGGCTTTCGTGTCGGCGGTGCGGGCGCTCGATCGCGCTTTGATCTCCGGTTTCTACACAATCCCCCTGTTTAACGTATCCGAGCAATGGATCGCGCGCTGGAATCGGATAGAACCGCCAGAGGCCACCTCGCTGTCCGGCTATTTGCCGGAGACCTGGTGGTCGAAGGGGCAGCCGCAAGCTCGTCAAGCAAAGTGACGCCGTGAACCAGCCAGCCGTATCGCCGACGCTCGACACGCTGTTTCAGCGCACGCTGATGCGGCAGCCGCACGCGACTGCCCTGCTCGACCCGCTGAACAAGTTCCGCGTGACCGGGCACCAGCCGCGGCGGATGAGCTATGCCGAGGCAGACACGGCCATCGAGGCGCTGTCCGCCTATTTCGTCGAATCGGGCCTGCCGGCCAATTCCGTCATCGCCATCCAGCTGCCGAATACGGTCGAGTTCGTGCTCACCGTTCTCGCCGCCCATCGCGCCGGCCTCGTCGTTGCCGTGCTGCCGCTGCTCTGGCGCCATGCCGAACTGACCGCCGCTCTCAACCGCACCGCGGCGCGCGCCATCGTCACCATGAGTACGGTCGACGGCGTCAGCTATGCCGATCTCGCCATGCATGCGGCCGCGGAAGCCTTCTCGATTCGCCATGTCTGCGGCTTCGGCACCAACCTGCCCGAAGGCATGGCCTCGCTCGACGACGTGCAGGCCCGTCCGCCCGGCACCTCGCGCGCCGTGATTCAGGATGGCCGCAAGGCGGCGATGATCTCCTTCGACGTTACCGCGGAAGGCTTTCGTCCGGTGCCGCGACCGCATTTCAGCCTGATCGCCGGTGGGCTCGCGATGTCGCTGGAAGCCGACGTCAGGCAGGGCGCGACCGTGATGGCGGCGTTCACGCCGATGTCGTTCGCAGGGCTCGCCTCCTCGCTCGCGGTGTGGCTGCTGTGCGGCGGTACGCTGGCGCTGCATCATCCGTTCGAGAACGACGTGCTGGAGCAGCAGATCAACGCGCACGAATGCGACGTGCTGATCGCACCGGCGCAATTTGCCCAGCGGCTCGGCGATTCCGATCTGGCGGCGCGGATGCCGACCTTGCGCAACGTCATCGGCCTGTGGCGCGCGCCCGAGCAGGTGGCGGCGAGCGAGGCATGGATCGCGCCGCACGCGCCGTTCACGGACGTCTATCTGTTCGGCGAGGCCGGATTGTTCGGCGCCCGGCGTGGCGAGGACGGCATGCCGGTACCGGTGATGCCGGGACCGCACGGCGCGCCACGCGAGCAGTCGGGTTCATCGATCGCCGGCGAGATTCTGCTGACGCCGAAGGGCACGCTCGGCCTGCGCGGCCCGATGGTGCCGATCGCGGCCTACGCCCCGCCACAGCCGGCCGGCGACACCCTGATCGCGCAGCCGCCACGTGACTATGTCGATACCGGCTATGCCGCGCGGCTCGATCGTCCCAGCGGCGCGATCTGCATCACCGCGCCGCCCTCCGGGATCATGGCCGTCGGCGGCTACCGCTTCCTCTCCAACGATCTCCAGGAATGGGCCCGCCGGCTCGGCCAGGGCGCCCTGCTGACCGCGCTGCCCGACCGGCTCTCCGGTCACCGGCTCGCGGGCCGAGCCCAGGACAATGCCCGCGCCCGCGAGACGCTCAGTGAACTCGGGCTTAACCCCCTGATGGTCGAAGCTTTTCGCGACCGTTCCGGGCCGGTCTAAGCGTAGTTTCGACCGTTCCATTGACGCTGCATTAAGGCGGCCGGACTAGATTGCGCAGCACCTGTTGCGTGACCAGAGTTTCTCGATGTCCCAGGCCGGCCCGATCCTGTTTGTGTCCAATGGCGAGCGGCCGGCCTTCATCGCGGCGCTGGACGAGGCGCGATTCTTCCCCGTGATCGACACCGGCTGGGCCGGCGCGACGCGCGCGGTCGAAGAGGTGCAGCCGGCCGTTGTTCTCGCCGCGATGGATGCCGGGCACGAGCCGCATCTGGCGCTGCTCGCCAGGAAGATCGCCGAGCAATCGCCTTACCTTCCCTTCGTGGCGTTGGATGCGGCGGGCGCGCTCCCGCACAACGCCCTGCCTTTCTCCTCCTCGCGCGCCGGCCATTCCGAACGCCTGATCGCGCGGCTTCGCGCCGCGCTACGGATTCGCACGCTTCATGCCACGGTGCTGCGCCGGCTGCCCGAGGTGAAAGTCGCGCTGCCGGACGCTGATCCCGTTCGCGATGCTACGGTGCTTCTGATCGGTCGCGGCGCGGCTTACCCCGCGCTTTCCGTTGCGCTAGGCGAGCGTATTGGCGTCGTCGGCGCGCTCTCGATCGAGGCCGCGGCCAAGCATCTCAACACCCGCGACCTCGACGGCGTCGTGCTCGCCGAAGGTTTTACCGCCCGCGTGACCGATGCCTTCCTCACGGTGCTCGCCGAGGACACTCGCTTCCGCAGCCTGCCCGTGGTCGTCACCGCGCATCAATTGACGCAGACTTACGACCTGCCCAATCTCGAGCTGATCCCGGGCGAGCCGGCGAAAGTCGCCGCCAATGCGCTGCCCTTGATCCGCCAGCACGCGATGGAAGCCCAGCTGAGCCGCACGCTGCGCTCGATCGATGCCGGCGGCTGGCTCGACCCGCGCAGCGGCCTGCTCACGGTAGAAGCTTTTGCGCGCGATTTTGCCAAGGCGGTCGAGCAGACGCTGGCTCGTGGCGGCGGCCTCTCGGTCGCACGCTTCGCCTTCGATCCCGGCAATTCCCGAGCCCAGCTCGATGCCGCGCGCATTCTCAGCAGGCTGATGCGGCAGATGGATTTTGGCGTGGCGCAGAAGGACGGTTCGGTCATCGTCGTGTTCGCGGAGACCGACTTCCGCACCGCCCATATGATCGCCCGCCGCCTCTCCGCGGTGATGCGGCACACCTCGAACGGCAAGCACGAGATGCGCAGCGATCCCGTCGTCAGCGTGGACTCCCTGTCGCCGTCGGACACGGCGCGGTCGCTGCTCGGGCGACTGTCGGCCGAGGCGTCGCGGGCGGCGTCGTAGTTTCTTCAAGCTGCTGCAACAAACACCGTCATTGCGCGCGCAGCGAAGCAATCCAGAATCTCTCCGCGGGGAACAGTCTGGATTGCTTCGCTTCGCTGCGCTCGCAATGACGTGGTGAGACCTGAAGCCTCTACGCCGCCTTCTTGCTCTGCGCGAGCTGCGCCAGCTGGCGCATGATCTCGGTGGTGCCGGCCAGACGCTCTTCCGGCGTCTCCCAGTCTTGCAGGAACACCACCTTCATGTCGGGCCGTACCTTCGCGGCCTGGCCGTGGCTGCGGATGAAGCTCACCAGCCGATCGGGATGGGCGAAGGAATTGTCTCGGAAGGCGATGACGGCGCCCTTCGGACCGGCATCGATCTTGCCGACATTAGCCTGGCGGCAGAACGCCTTGATCGCGGCGACCTTGAACAAATAGCGCACCTCGTCCGGCAGCACGCCGAAACGATCGCGCATCTCGGCACCGAAATTCTCGATCTCCTCCTCGCTGTCGAGGTCGGCGAGCCGCCGGTAGAGTGACAGCCGCACCGAGAGATCGCCGACATAGTCCTCCGGAATCAGCACGGGCATGCCGATTGTGATCGTCGGCGACCAGCGATCGGCGGCGGGCTCGGACACGCCGGCCTTGAGGTTGACGATCGCCTCCTCCAGCATCGACTGGTAGAGCTCGAAACCGACCTCCTTGATGTGGCCGGACTGCTGCTCGCCCAGGATGTTGCCGGCGCCGCGGATGTCGAGGTCGTGCGAGGCGAGCTGGAAGCCCGCGCCCAGCGTCTCCAGCGATTGCAGCACGGTGAGCCTGCGCTCGGCCTGCGCCGTGATCTTCTGCTGCGCTGGCAGCGTGAACAGCGCATAGGCCCGCAGCTTGGAACGGCCGACGCGACCACGGAGCTGGTAGAGCTGGGCGAGGCCGAACATGTCGGCGCGATGCACGATCAGCGTGTTGGCGTTGGGGATGTCGAGGCCGGATTCCACGATCGTGGTCGACAGCAGGATGTCGAACTTGCCGTCGTAGAACGCGGTCATGATGTCCTCAATCACGGCGGGCGGCATCTGCCCGTGCGCGACCGCGACCTTCATCTCCGGCACGTTCTTGTCGAGGAAGTCCTTGACCTCGGCGAGGTCGTCGATGCGCGGCACCACGTAGAACGCCTGGCCGCCGCGATAGCGCTCGCGCAGCAGCGCCTCGCGGATCATCAAGGGGTCGTGCGGGGCGACGAAGGTGCGCACCGCGAGACGGTCGACCGGGGGCGATGCGATGATCGAGAGCTCGCGCACGCCGGTGAGCGCCAATTGAAGCGTGCGCGGAATCGGCGTCGCCGACAGCGTCAGCACGTGCACCTCGGCGCGGAGCTGCTTCAGCCGCTCCTTGTGGGTGACGCCGAAATGCTGCTCCTCGTCGACGATCAGCAGGCCGAGGTCGCGGAACTTGATCGACTTGCTGAGCAGCGCGTGGGTGCCGACGACGATATCGACCGAACCGTCGGTGAGGCCTTTCTTGACCAGATTGAGCTGCTTGGCCGGCACCAGGCGCGAGGCCTGTGCGACCTGCAGCGGGAAACCCTTGAAGCGGTCGGTGAACGTCCTGTAGTGCTGACGGGCGAGCAGCGTGGTCGGCACCACGACTGCGACCTGCTTGCCTTCGAGCGCGACCGCGAAGGCGGCACGCAGCGCCACCTCGGTCTTGCCGAAGCCGACGTCGCCGCAAATCAGCCGGTCCATGGGACGGCCGAGCTCGAGGTCCTTCAGCGTGGACTCGATCGCGCCGAGCTGATCCTCGGTCTCGTCATACGGGAAGCGCGCGCAGAACTCGTCATAGAGGCCCGGCTGCACCGGCAGCTTCGGCGCCTCGTGGAGGTGGCGCTCGGCAGCGATCTTGATCAGCTCGCCCGCGATCTCGCGGATGCGGTTCTTGAGCTTGGCCTTGCGCGTCTGCCAGCCGGAGCCGCCGAGACGATCGAGTTCGACCGAGGTCTGGTCGGAGCCGTAGCGCGACAGCAGCTCGATGTTCTCGACCGGCAGGAACAGCTTGGTCTCGGCGGCATAATGCAGCTCGAGGCAGTCATGCGGCGCGCCGGCGACGTCGAGCGTCTGCAGCCCGATGAAGCGGCCGATGCCGTGATCGACATGGACCACGATGTCGCCGGCGGCGAGACTCGTCACCTCCGAGATGAAATTGTCGAGCTTGCGGCTCGCCTTGCGCGGCCGCACCAGGCGATCGCCAAGAATGTCCTGCTCGCTGATGACAGCGATCTCGTCGGTCTCGAAACCGCTTTCGAGGCCGAGCACGGCAAGCATGGTCTCGTTGCGCGGGGTCGCCTGCACCGTGCGCCAGCTGTTGACGCTGGTTACAGGGGTGAGCTTGTGATCGCGCAGCATCGAGGTCATGCGGTCCCTCGAGCCCTCCGTCCAGAGCGCGATGACCACCTTCTTGCGGCTTGTCAGCAGCCCATGCACATGTGCGACGACGGCTTCGAAGACGTTGACCTTGTTATCATTGCGCTCCGGCGCGAAGTCGCGGCCCTTGCGTGCCCCGGCATCGACCACGCTGGTACCATCGGCAGGCACCGAAAACTGTGTCAGCCGCACCAGCGGCATCCCGCTCTCGCGCTTGCCCCACTCCTCCTCGGTCAGATAGAGCCGGTCAGGCGGCAGCGGCTTGTAGATGGCGCCGCCACCCGGATGCTCCATCGCATCGCGGCGGGCCTGGTAATAGTCGAGGATCTGCTTGAAGCGCTCGCGGATGGCGTCCTCGGCCTGCGGCTCGATCGCGATCGCCGCGCCCTGCAGGTAGTCGAACAGCGTGTCCATCCGGTCCTGGAACAGCGGCAGCCAGTGCTCCATGCCGGGATGACGGCGGCCCTCGCTGACGGCCTCGTAGAGTGCATCGTCGCGCTCGGGCGCGCCGAACTCGGCGACGTAGCCCATGCGAAAGCGGCGGATGGTATCGGTGACGAGCTGGAATTCGGAGATCGGCACGAGATCGAGCGCGCGCATGTCGAGCAGCGTGCGCTGGGTCTCGGCATCGAAGGTGCGGATCGATTCCAGGCTGTCGCCGAAGAAGTCGAAACGGACGGGCTGTTCGAGGCCGGCCGGAAACAGGTCCAGAATGCCGCCGCGCACCGCGTATTCGCCGGGCTCGCGCACGGTCGAGGAGCGGTTGTAGCCATTGTGCTCGAGCCAGGCGACGATGGTGTCCATCGGCACGACGTTGCCGGGCGCGACCGACAGCGCCTGCGCCGCGACGAGTTCGCGCGCCGGCACCCGCTGCACGACGGCGTTCACCGTGGTCAGCACGATCAGCGGCTTGTCGCTACCGGTCAGGGACGCCAGCCGTGCCAGCGTCGTCAGGCGCTGCGCGAGGACGCCGCCATGCGGCGAGACGCGGTCATAGGGTTGGCAGTCCCAGGCCGGGAAGGTCAGCACGGGCAAATCGGGCGCGAAGAATTGCAAGGCACGTTCGAGCTGCTGCATCCGCGGCCCGTCGCGGCAGATCACGGCGAGGCTGACGGCCGGCTTCTTCGGCCGCGCCGCGATTGCGCGCGCGAGATCGGAGACGACGAGGCCCTCGGCACCGTCGGCGACATTGGCAAGCGTCAGCGCGCGGCCGGGCGTGAGCAGCTCGGCCGGCGATTTCATCCCCTGCTTCATACGTCGCGGTCCGCGATCGGAAACGCCTTGATGCGCGCAAACAGCGGGCCGATGACTTCGGCGGGAAGCACCTTGTCGCCGGTGATGGCGGCGTAGAGGTCGGGATCGGCCTCTTCGAGCAGGGTCTCGAGCTGCGTCAGCTCGTCGTCGGACAGATTGCCGATCTCGGCATCCGCGAAGCGGCCGAGGATCAGGTCCATCTCGCGCGTGCCGCGGTGCCAGCAGCGGAACAGAAGCCGCTTGCGGCGGTCGTCCAGCCCGTCGCTCGATCGTGTCGTTCCCGTCATGTCTCAATTCCAGTCAAACGCCAAAAGCCCGGACGTGCCGGGCCGGGGTGATATAGCCACTCAGGCGGGCCCTGTCAGCCCTCGATTTGTCATGCCCCGCTGCCGCCGCAGGGACACGAAAAAACACGTGGATGCCGGGCATAAAGCCGGGCATGACGAGCGAAAACGATCCTAGGTTCGCCTGATGCGCCCCAGCCTGCTCAATCCGCTGTTTGCCCCCGTGACCAGCCTGCCCGGCGTCGGTCCGAAGCAGGACAAGCTGCTGCAATATCTGCTCAGCCGCAATGAGACACCGCGGCTGGTCGATCTGTTGCTGCATTTGCCGAGCCAGGTCATCGACCGCCGGGCGCGGCCGAAGATCCGCGACGCCGTGCAGGGAACTATGGTGACGCTGGAGGTCACCGTCGATCGCCACCGCCCGCCACCGCCGCGCAATGCGCGCGCGCCCTACCTCGTCTACGCCAGCGACGATACCGGCGACGTCGTGCTGACGTTCTTCCGCGCAAAGCCCGGCTATGTCGAGAAGCTGCTGCCGATCGGCGAGAAGCGCTTCGTCTCCGGCACGCTCCAGATGTACGACGGCATCCCGCAGATCGTGCATCCCGACCGGGTGCTGGACGAGGAGGCGATTTCCAAACTCTCCGGCATCGATCCCGTCTATCCCTTGACCGAGGGCCTTGCACTCGGCTCACTCCGCCGCGCGGTCGCCCAGGCGCTGCAGAAGCTACCGGCGCTGCCGGAATGGATCAGCCCGGAGGTGCTGCGCCGCTGCGGCTTCCCGCCGATCGCCGAGGCGCTCACCCGCGTGCACCAGCCGGTTGAGCTCACCGACATTCTGCCCGACCAGCCGTTCTGGTCCCGTCTCGCGTTCGACGAACTCCTGGCCGGGCAACTCGCCCTTGCCCTGATTCGCGCCCAATTGCGCCGCCCGGCCGGCGTGCGCAACGCCGGCGACGGGCACCTCCGCAACAAGATCATCGACGCCCTGCCCTATGCGCTGACATCCTCCCAGCGCGACGCGGCAGCCGCCATCGCGAGCGATCTGCAACAGCCGGTGCGCATGCTGCGCCTGCTCCAGGGCGACGTCGGCTCCGGCAAGACCGTGGTCGCGCTGCTCGCCGCCGCTGCCGTCACCGAGGTCGGCAAGCAGGCGGCGCTAATGGCGCCGACCGAAATTCTGGCGCGCCAGCACATCAAGACCATCGCGCCGCTCGCCGAGCGTGCGGGCATGCGGGTCGCGATCCTCACCGGCCGCGAAAAAGGCAAGGAGCGGCGGGAACTCTTGGCACAGCTCGAAGCCGGCGAGATCGACCTGCTCGTCGGCACCCATGCGTTGATCCAGGACGACGTGATCTTTCGCGATCTCGCCCTCGCGGTCGTCGACGAGCAGCATCGTTTTGGCGTGCGCGAGCGGCTGGCGCTGACCTCAAAGGGCGAGGCCGTCGACGTGCTGGTGCTGAGCGCCACGCCGATCCCGCGCACGCTGGTGCTGACCTATTTCGGCGACATGGACATCAGCGAGCTCAGGGAGAAGCCGGCCGGCCGCCAGCCGATCGAAACCCGCACCATCTCGATGAGCCGCCTCGGCGAGGTCACCGACAGCATCGGCCGTGCGCTCGAATCCGGCAAGCTGGTCTACTGGATCTGCCCGCTGGTCGAGGAATCCGAGGCCGAGGGCACCGAGCACCTGACCAATGCGACCAAGCGCTTCGAAAGCCTGCAGAAGCGTTTCGGCGACCGCGTCGGCCTTGTCCACGGCCAGATGAAGGGCACCGAGAAGGACCGCGTCATGGGCCAGTTCGCCGCCCACGAGATCGGGCTGCTGGTCGCGACCACCGTGGTCGAGGTCGGTGTCGACGTGCCGGCGGCGACCATCATGGTGATCGAGAACGCCGAACGCTTTGGCCTCGCCCAGCTTCATCAATTGCGCGGCCGCATCGGGCGCGGCTCGGAGGCCTCGACCTGTCTGCTGCTCTACTCCGAGCCGCTCGGCGAAATGTCGAAGGCGCGACTGAAGGTGATCCGCGAGACCACCGACGGTTTTCGCATCGCCGAGGAAGATCTGAAGCTGCGCGGCGAAGGCGATGTGCTCGGCGTGCGCCAGAGCGGCCTGCCCGGCTACCGCATCGCCCGGTCGGAGGTGCACGGCCAGCTCATCACGCAGGCCCGCGACGAGGCGCTGCGCATCCTGAAGGACGATCCGAAACTCAAGGGCGAGCGCGGCGAGGCACTGCGATGCCTGCTGTATCTGTATGAGCGGGATGAAGCGATCCCGCTGATCGGGGCGGGTTAGCTGGCCGCTCTCTGGCGCCCGATCTCATAGGCCGCCACATGCGCGCGGGCCAAATCCAGCAGCGGCGTGTCGACGCCGAGTGCACGGGCCCGGTTGGCCATATCGCCGAGGATGTGCTCCGCCTCGGTGATCGAACCGCGCTCGATATCACGCAGCATCGAGGCCTTGAGCGGGGAGTCCGGGGTCGTGAACAGCTTCCGGTCAAACTCGATGAAAGGCGCTCGCGGCTCAAAACCCGAGGCGGTCGCGACGGCACAGCATTCCGCAAACAGGCGGAAAATGGATTGCTCGCCGTTCGGCACGGACAGAATGTCTCCGATGCTTGCACGCATCAGGCAGGTGATGCCGGCTAGCGTGCTGAGCTGGACGAATTTCTCCCACATGTCCTGCATGATCGCTTCGCTGGCGCGCACGTCGATACCGGGCACGTGCAGCAGCGTCTCCAGGGCAAGCACACGCTCGCTCAGCGAACCCTCGATCTCCCCGAAGACAATCGTCTGATTGGCCATGAACTGAACGACACGGCCATCCGCATCGAGCCCGGCACTGACATTCGCGAGCCCGCCGAGGACGCACCTCGCACCGAACCGCGCAGTCAGGGCGTCGACATGTTTCAAGCCGTTGAGGATCGGCAAAATCATCGTGTTGGCGCCGACCGCCGGGGCAAACTGGACCATCGCATCGTCGAGCGAGTAGGATTTCACCCCGACGAGCACGACGTCGAACGTTTCCTTGAGATCGTTGGCCAGGATGACCTTCGGCTGCACGGCGAAGTCGCCATGCGGGCTCACGACCTGCAATCCATTCCGCCGCAATTGCTCCGCACGCCCGGCCCGCACCAGAAAGGTCACGTCGCCGCCGGCTCGGACCAGGCGCGCTCCGTAATAGCCTCCAAGCGCTCCCGCGCCGATCACAAGTACTCTCATTCGAACTCCCAATGCGGAGTGACCGCTTCCGCACAAAGAATAACAGATGGGCCACGCGCCGTCTCCTCCCCGTCATTGCGAGCGCAGCGACTTGTCCGCCGAAGCTTTAGCGAAGGCGGAAGCAATCCAGGATCTTTCCATTGAGGGACTCTGGATTGCTTCGCTCCGCTCGCAATGACGATGCGGATAAGCCCGGCTCTTAAGCGTCCCCTTTCGTCGCGGCTGGCTTTGTGAAATCTTCCCATCATGCGCCGGATCATCGTCGTAGGCTGTCAGGGTAGCGGAAAGACGAGCCTCTCCCGGAATCTCGGGCAAAAGCTGGGGCTGCCCGTGGTGCATCTCGACGTGCTCTACTGGCGGCCGGGCTGGAAGCCATCGGACAAACCGAGCTTCCGGGCGCGCGTCACTGATGCGATCGCGGGTAACGCATGGGTCGTCGACGGCAGCTTCTCGGGACTTGCCTTCGATCTCACGCTTGCGCGCGCCGACACTCTGGTCGTCATCGACCGCCCGCGCTGGCTTTGCCAGTGGCGCATTCTCCTGCGCTCCGCGTTCGATCGCGACAGGACCCGGCCCGACCTCCCGGAGGGGTGTCCCGAACAGTTCGACTGGAAATTGATGCGGGAGGCGTGGCGCTACGACACCGAGCGCGCGCCTGTCATCGAGGCCGAGCGCGTGCAGTTTGGCGCTGACGTCCCGGTCGTGCGCTTGAGACGCGATCGGGACATCCAGGGTTTTCTGGAGTCGGTGCACGGCACATGATCGATGACCGTGGCGTAAGACCGGACGATCAGGATTTCTTCTGCGCGATACCCGCGGCGAAGGCCTTCATCAGGTCGGTATCCGCCGCCTCGCCTTTCGCGTCCTCGGCGAGATGCTCGAACCAGCGCGCAAAGCCTTCGTAAACCTGGCTGGCCGGATGATTGGGTCCGAGGAATCCGGAAATCTCCCGCATCTCCGCAACCCAGCGATAGGCCTTCGGGATCATGTCCAGCAGCGCGACTTCGAGCCGGGCCAGAACCGCGGGCTGGCTGCGTGCGAGCTCGTCGCGCAGCGCGTCGGCCGCGCCCGCTTTCGTTGCCGCGACCACCATCGCCGAGCCGATGCCGGCCAGGCCCTTGACGATACCGGCGTAGGACATTTTGAGCGCGGACGCGGCACCGACCGGCCCTTCGACGATCCGCACGTCGAGCCCGAAATCCTTCAGCACGGCAACGTCCTTGGCGTGCTCGCCGGACATGTAGAAGGCCGGGCCCTTGCCGCCGGGCTGGGGCGGGAACCCGATGATGCCGGCATCGACGAACGGCGCCTGTGCCGAGCCGATGATCTCCTCGATCCTCATCACGGTATCGACGTTGACGGCATTGCAATCGACCACGACCGGCTTCTTCTCGCGCCGAACGATCAGCCCGGCCAGCCGCTCGGCGAGCGCCACGGCTTCGCCCGGCGGCACGATCGAGAGGATGATGTCGGCGTCTGCGATCGCGTCGTCCTCGGCGCCGATCATGCCGGCATCCGCCGCGCGTTTGCGCGTCGCCTCGCTCCGCCCATTCAACGACGTCAGCACGCGCGCACCGTGCTCGCCGAGACTGCGGGCCACGGCACTGCCCATGGCTCCGGGCGCGAGGATCGCAATGGTTTTGGACATCTTGCACTCCAGATCGAACTCCGAGCAACGCGCTCGGTTCAACCGGAGACTAGCAGAGGACGTGACGCCCGCGTGAACGGCGGCCATCCCGCAGAGGAATGGCCCTACTCCACCTTCGCAGGCTGGAGCGCCGAGGCGTTGGCAATACGCGCGGCATTCGCCATGCCCGCCAGCGCCGCCGCCTTCTTCGAATCGGGCGCCGAGCCCGGCTGCACGACGCCGGCCGACATGATCAGGGTGGCAGCGTCCTCCGTGCTCATGTCGACCTCGACGATCTTGCTCTTGGGCACGTAGAAGAAGAAGCCGGTCGTCGGGTTCGGCGAACACGGCAGGAACACCGAGACGTGCTCCTCCTGACCCGGCAGGCTGCGGGAGACGTCCTCGTTCGGCGATTGCGAGATCAGCACGATCGACCACATGCCCGGCGAGGGAAACTCGACCAGGCCGACTTTGCGGAAGCTCGAGCCCTTGCCCGAGAACAGGGTCTCGAACACCTGCTTCAGGCCGCGGTAGATGGCGCGCACCGCCGGGATGCGGCCGAGGAAGGTCTCGCCGACATCGACCAGCGTCCGGCCGATCAAATTGGCCGCGAGGAAGCC
Organism: Bradyrhizobium sp. JR4.1; assembly: GCF_040548605.1. Taxonomy (NCBI): domain Bacteria; kingdom Pseudomonadati; phylum Pseudomonadota; class Alphaproteobacteria; order Hyphomicrobiales; family Nitrobacteraceae; genus Bradyrhizobium; species Bradyrhizobium sp. JR4.1. The sequence continues at coordinate 169,583 of NZ_JBEPRY010000003.1, read as the reverse complement.
GACCAGCGTCAACGTGAAGAATGCGACAATCAGTCCCCAGCCGGGGATGACGTACGGCATGTAGGTTTCAGGCCGATAGGCCAGCGGCACGAACGGCCGCACCACGCCATCAACCCAGGTGACGAACCACCAAACCAGATAAAAGGTGATCGCAACCGGTCCTGTCACGACGAGACCGGTGAGGAAGTAATTGCGAAAGCGGCCTATCAGGCCGGTATGCGGCTCCGGCACGGGATCAAGAGGCGCTGGCGCGTCGTCACGGGGGTTCATTCGGGTTCCAGGTCGGTCGCTTCGTTCAAGCTAGGATCTTCTAGCAGGTTTTGGAAGACCACGAAGCGTTCCGGCCCGACCCCTCTGCCTATTCCACGGTCACGGATTTCGCGAGATTGCGCGGCTGGTCGACGTCGGTCCCCATGATCACCGCCGTATGATAGGCGAGCAGCTGCACCGGGACGGCATAGACCATCGGCGTGAAGGCCGCCGCCATGTCAGGCATGACGATGGTGACGAGGGACTCGACGGTCGCCTCCGCCGCGCCTTTGGCGTCGGTCATCAGGATGATCTTGCCGCCGCGAGCGGCGACCTCCTGCATGTTGGAAACGGTCTTTTCGAACACCCGGTCGTAGGGCGCGATGACCACGACCGGCATGGTCTCGTCGATCAACGCGATCGGACCGTGCTTGAGCTCGCCGGCGGCATAGCCCTCGGCGTGGATGTAGGAGATCTCCTTCAGCTTCAGCGCGCCTTCGAGGGCGAGCGGGAAGCTGGTGCCGCGACCGAGATAGAGCACGTCACGCGATTTCGCGATCTCGCGCGCGAGCTTCTCGATCTGGAGCTCGGTGGTGAGCGCATCCGACATCAAACGCGGGACCTCGACGAGCCCGTGGACGAGCTTGGTCTCGTCCTCGTCGGACAGTTCGCCGCGGGCCTTGCCGGCCGCGATCGCAAGATTTGCCAGCACCATGAGCTGGCAGGTGAAGGCCTTGGTCGAGGCGACGCCGATCTCGGGGCCGGCCAGCGTTGGCAGCACGGTTTCGCTCTCGCGCGCGATCGTCGAGGTCGGCACGTTGACGACGGCCACCGTGTGCACGCCTTCGGCCTTGGCGTAGCGCAGCGCGGCCAGGGTGTCGGCGGTCTCGCCCGACTGCGAAATGAAGATGGCGAGATCTCCCTTGCGCAACGGCGCCTCGCGGTAGCGGAATTCGGAGGCGACATCGACTTCGACCGGCACGCGCGCGAAACGCTCGAACCAGTATTTTGCAACGAAGCCGGCGTAGCTCGCGGTGCCGCAAGCGGTGATGTTGATGCGCTGGATATTCTTGAAGTCGAACGGCAGCTTGACCGGCAGGGAGACCCGCTCGGTCGCCATGTCGACATAGCGTGCCAGCGTGTGGCCGACCACTTCCGGCTGCTCGTGGATCTCCTTGGCCATGAAGTGGCGGTAATTGGCCTTGTCGACCAGCGAGGTCGAGGCGGCGTGCTTGGTCTTCTCGCGCTGGACGGCGTGGCCGTCCTTGTCGAAGATCGCAGCGCTCGTATGGGTCAGCACGACCCAGTCGCCGTCCTCGAGATAGCTGATCGTGTCGGTGAACGGCCCAAGCGCGATGGCATCGGAGCCGAGATACATCTCGCCGTCACCATAGCCGATCGCCAGCGGCGGACCATTGCGGGCGCCGATCATGAGATCGTCCTCGCCGGCGAAGATGAAGCCGAGCGCGAACGCGCCGCGCAGCCGCGCCAATGTCAATTTCACAGCTTCCACGGGCTTGTTGCCGCGCGTGAGCAGATCGTCGACGAGATGCAGCACGATCTCGGTGTCGGTCTGGGTGTGGAACACCGTGCCTTTCGTCTCGAGCTCCTCGCGCAGCTCGCGGAAGTTCTCGATGATGCCGTTGTGAACGACGGCGACACGCTCGGTCGCATGCGGATGGGCATTGTTGACGGTCGGCTTGCCGTGGGTGGCCCAGCGGGTGTGACCGATTCCGGTCGTGCCCTTGAGCGGCTCGGCTTCCAGCCGCTTCTCCAGATTCTTCAGCTTGCCCTCGGCGCGGCGGCGCTCGAGATGCTTGCCTTCGAGCGTGGCGACGCCTGCGGAATCATAGCCGCGATATTCAAGACGTTTGAGCGAATCCACCAATTGCTCTGCAACCGGCTCGCGCCCGAGAATGCCGACAATCCCGCACATGCGGATCAATATCCCCCAAATCGTCGAAAAATCGCCTAAACGACGCGCTCGGTTTTTAGCGAAGTTCCTAAGGAACCAGATACTCAATAATTATTGCTGATTGAGACAGCACCGACGGCAACGAGCCTCGCCTGCGTCGAACTGGCTGGGCCTTAAACCGCGCGCGTTAACTAGTTGTCAACGAATTTGGCCAACCCTTGCGTACCAGGGAGACAGGCCATGAAAGGCTCATCCGACCGCAAAAGTCTGTCATCGATGTCGGTGCGCGCCAGCGAGACCACCGGCACGCACCTTGCGCATTGGCCGCCGCCCCAGCGCGGCAAGGAAAGCAAGCCCGTCAACATCAAGCACGTCGCCGGCGAGCCGGCAAAGCGTGCCAAGCCGCGCGGCTGGCGCCTGACGCGCGCGATCTTCTCGGAATTCGCCGACGACGAATAGCGGCGCTCATTTCGCCGGCTTCTTTTCAAGCTTCTTGCCACCCGTCTTCATCTCGCGATAGCGCGCCGCACCACCTTCGCGGATGGTCTGCGGACTGCGCTCCAGCGCCATGGCGTCATCAGGCACGTCGCGCGTGATCACCGAGCCCGAGCCGATATAGGCGCCGTTGCCGATGGTCACCGGCGCGACCAGCGAGGAGTTGGTGCCGACGAAGGCGCCCTGCCCGATGATCGTCTTGTGCTTCTTGAAGCCGTCGTAGTTGCAGGTGATGGTGCCGGCGCCGATGTTGGAATTGGCGCCGATGGTGGCGTCCCCGATGTAGGAGAGATGGTTGACCTTGACGCCGGCCTCCAGCGTCGCGGCCTTGGTCTCCACGAAATTGCCGATGCGCGCGCCGTCGCCGAGCGAGGTGCCGGGCCGCAGCCGCGCATAGGGGCCGATGGAGACCTTCTTGCCGAGCGTGGTCTCGACGATGTGCGAGAAGGAATGGACCACCGTGCCGTCGCCGATCGAAACGCCGGGCCCGATCACCACGAAGGGTTCGATCGTCACGTCCTTGCCGAACACGGTATCCGCGGCGAGGTAGACGGTTTCGGGCGCGATCAGCGTGACGCCGGCCTCCATCGCTGCCTTGCGCAGCCGCGCCTGCATCACGCTTTCGGCCTCGGCGAGCTGCGCCTTGGTGTTGATGCCGCGCACCTCGTCCTCGCTGGTTTCGATCACCACGGCATCCCATCCTTGTTCGCTGACAATGCCGACCGCGTCGGTCAGATAATATTCGCCCTTGGAATTCGCATTGCCGATCTTGTCGAGGATGGCGAGCGCGCGGCGGCCGTCGATCGCCATGACCCCGGCATTGCAGAGGTCGATCCTGCGCTCCTCGGCGCTGGCATCGGCCTGCTCGCGGATCGCGACCAGGCGGTCGCCCTCGACGATGAAGCGGCCATAGCCGGTGGGATCGGCGGCGCGGAAGCCGAGCGCCGCAATCGCCGCGCCTTTGGCCAGCGGCGCGCGCAGCCGCGCAAAGGTCTCGGCCGAGATCAGCGGCGTGTCGCCGAACGCAATCAGCAAATCATCCACGCCCCGCGCAATGGCATCGCGCGCCGCCAGCACCGCATGTGCGGTGCCGAGCCGTTCATGTTGCACGAAGGTGAGCGCGTCGGGGCGGATGCGCTTTGCTTCGTCCGCCACCGCCTGATGGTCGGGTCCGATCACGACCGCGAGCGAGGTGCCGGTTCCCCTGGGCGCCGCGGCGAGCACGTGGGCGAGCAGGCTCTGGTGCGCGACCGGATGCAGCACTTTCGGCAGGTGTGAGCGCATACGCGTGCCTTCGCCGGCGGCGAGCACGATCGTGAGGCTGGAACGCGCGGTCATCGAAATCCTGTCAATCCGGCCGAATCAATCGGCGCCAGCGGCAACGGCCGCCCTCATGAGCTATCGCCTTGCTACCCCCGCAAACGCCCGGAGTTCAAGTGCGACACGCTTTTCCTGTTAATGTTCCCTGATTGATTCGGGGAAGCCGGACAGGGGTTGGGCACTTAACGTTCATGGCAAAGGATTCCGACCCACTGGCGGATGCCTTCGGCGCCAAGGAGACCGGCGGGCTGTTCTCCGGACTTGTGGCCGAGGAGAGTTCGTTCGATCGCGGCATGATGTGGCGGCTGGGCTCATGGGGCGTGGCGGCCGTCGGCGCCGTGGTGATTGCCGTATTCGCCAACCAGGCCCAGCTCGGCTGGCGGCGCGACCAGGTTGCGTCCGCCGATCTCGCGCGCCAGGCCGACCGGCTCCAGATCCTGACCAAGGAGAGCCAGAACGAGGCCCGCCGGCTCGCCTCCGCCATCGAGACGCTGAACACCGATCGCGACCGGCTCTATTCGCGCGTCACCGTGCTGGAGCAAGGGCTCGATTCCGTCACCGGCGCCATCGCCAAGCAGACGACGCCGCAGGCGTCCGTTGCGAAACCTCAGGAAGCACCAGCTTTGATCGGACCGCCGGCGCCCGGCATCGCGCCGGTCGTCTCGACACCAGCTCCGGCCAACGACAAGCCGCGCACCGAGGCCGCAAGGGAGCCGTCGAGCCCGCCGCCGCAGAGCGCAGCGGCGGCCTCGCTGGTCGCGCAGTTGCCGGCGACGAATTCGGCACTGCCGATGCTTCCGTTGGTCCCGTCCAAATCGATCATGGCGCCGCCCGATCCGGCCGCCCCGAAACTGGTTCAGCCCGAATCCACTGAGAAGATCGCTGAGAAGGCTGCCGAGAAGAAGCCCGATCCGGCGCCCGCGCCGATCGAAGTCGCCGCTGCACCCACCAAGCCGCCGGAGGCTGCCGAAAGCGAGGCTCCCGCGATCGCGGTCCAGCAGACGCGCTTTGCGATTGATCTCGGCGGCGCCAACTCGCTCGATGGCCTGCGCGCGCTGTGGCGCGGGCTCACCAAATCCAATCCCGAGATCGCAGCGCTGCGGCCGATCATCATGATCAAGGAAGGCAACACCGGCCTCGGCATGCAGCTCCGCCTCGGTGCCGGCCCTCTGATCAATGCAGCGGCTGCGGCAAAACTCTGCGCCGGCCTCGCCGAGAACGACCGCCACTGCGAGACCACCGTGTTCGACGGCCAGCGGCTGTCGATGCGCGGCGGCCAGGAAAAACAAGAGAAGACTCAGGATCGAGTTCAGGAGAAGAACTCCGACAAGAACCAGGACTCGGTGCCGCAAGCCGAAACCGCACCGGCGCCCGCGCCCGCCGCCAAGCCCGACAAGCATCGCCGCAGCTATTCCTCGAAACGCTCGTCGAAGCGCGAGGAACCCGCGCCTGCTCCTGCGGCGCCGCCGGCCGCACAGCCGAAGCCGGAGACGGCGTCGGCGGGATCGACGCTGTCGTCGTTCTTCAGAAGGTAGCTTACCTCGCGGCAATTCATCAGCGTAATGGGCGAAGGATCTCACACAGGGCGCGAGAAACTTGCGCCTCCCCTGTTGCCCCCTCTCTCCTTCCCGACCATATTGCCGCCATGACAAAAAAGCCCTTCCGCCTCACGCCCTACCAGGCGCAGTTCCTGATCGTCGTCGGCTTCGCATCCGTCGGCTATGCGCTCTATCTGCGCTACCTCGGAATCGAAAACTCGCAGGTCGGTCTTGCCTGCGACGCCGGGCTTCAGACCCTGATCTGCAAGGCGCGCTCGGTCTCGACCGTGCTGTTCAAGAATTCGGTATTCGGCATCGTCGCGCTGGTGGTGGCCACGCTGAACCTGATGCGGCCGTCGATCGTGCTGCTCACCGTCGGCATCATCGCCGCCGGTCTCGGCATCGTGCTCTACAATGTCGTGCTCTCGGGCCTGGCGATCGGCCTGCTCATTCTTGGATTTGCTCGGCCCGCGCCCGCCACAGCGTGAGCGCGAACAAGAGATAGATCGCGCAGGTCCACAGCGACTGCCAATTGTCGCGGCCCTCGTTGAAGAGCACATAGGCCGCCGACAGCGTCAGCACGCCGGCGAAGACCGACTCCGCGATCGGACGCTGGCCGATCTGCGGCCGGTTCAGCATCAACAGCGCGAACGGCACCACCGCCATCGTCAGCGAGGCGTAGGGGAAGTCGTGGTAGCGCGGGTCGAACACGAAGCCGAGCGCGGTCTGCGCCGCGATCACCGCGGCCACCGCCAGCGTCAAGCCGAGCACGGCGGTGAGTTTCGACCATTTCCGGCCCTCGCGCGGACCAAGCAGATCGAGGAAGGTCGGGAGGCTGCGGCCGATCACCATCGCCTGCGCGCAGAAGATCGGCGACAGGATGCCGGCCGCGAGCAGCATGCCCCAGAGCAGCCAGCCGCCGATGCCGTAGCTCTCGTAGTACATCTTGTCGGCGCCGATCCCGAGCAGGATGCCTGCCGAGGTCGCCGAGATCGCCACACCGAGCCAGGCCGAGAAGCGCGGCGTCCAGGGCCTGCGCCGCAACGTCAGGCCGGCGACCGCGAACACCAGCACGCAGAGGCCCATGCCGGCGCCCATGTACCATTTCCAGTAAGGGAAATTGCTGATCGGCTGGCCCGGCGGGTATTTCAGGCTGCGGCGCACCGAGTCATAGAGGCCCCAATAGCCGCCGACGGTGCCTTCCAGCTTGCGCTTCCACGGCTGGTCGTAGGACTCGATCAGATTGACGCGGAATTTCTGCGCTTTCGCGAGACTCAGGATCTCCGAGACCACGCGCGCCTGGTTGGTGCGCGACGGCAGAGCGCCCTCGCGCATGCGTCCTTCGCTCGGCCAGCCGGTTTCGCCGATCAGGATCTCCTTGCCGGGAAATGCGACCGCCATGCGCTCGCGGATCTGTTCGACATGGGAGGCGGCAAACTTCGCCTTGACCGGGAAGTCCTCCCAATAGGGCAGGATGTGGATCGTGACGAAGTCGACGGCGTCATAGATCTCGCGATTCCTGAGCCAGAACTCCCAGACATCGGCATAGGTGACGGGCACGCTGACCTGCGCCTTGACCGAGCGGATGATGGAGACGAGGTCCGCGGTCGTCATCTCGCCGCGGAGCAGCACTTCGTTGCCGACGATGATGCTGGTGATGGTTCCGGGGAAATCCTTGGAAAGGCGAATGGCGAGCGCGGCCTGCTCGAAATTCTTGGTGCGGTTGCTGGAGAGCCAGATCCCCTGGAGCACTTTCAGTCCACCGATCCGGGCCGCGATCGCCGGCACCTGGTCGAGCCCGTTCTCCATCGAATAGGTGCGGACGCAGTCGGTGATCTCCTTGAGCTGGCGCAGGTCCTGCTCGATCTGGTCGGCCTCGATATGGGTCCACGCGTTCAGCGGCGACTGCTCGCCGCGGAACGGCGCGTAGGAGACGCACTGGACCTTGTCGGCGGGATCGATCGGGGCGCGCGCGAGCGAGATCGGCGTGGCAAGCCACCACCACACGGCAGCGATCGCACCCAGTGAAACGAGCAGAAGCGCCAGTGGCGTACGAAGAGAAATCGGTTCCGTCCTCCGCGAAGGGCCGTCGATTACCTGCTACCACGCCATCTGCCAAGGGGGTGACTCCGTTATGGATCCATCCCTCCCCCGAGGAATTTACCTGCGGCCGTTCGACCGAGGCCTAGGATCGTGACTTTGCTGGACAAAATTCCAGATTCAGGCCATGGACTCGGGAGGACTTTTCCGCCGCATTGGAGACCTATTTGGACGCCATCACGCAGGCGCGTCCGCGAAGGTCCTGACGCGGACGGTCAGTGATATATTGGGGAATTCATGCGGCAACGGGTGTTCGAGTTACGAAATGCGGTCCTGCGGCAGTTCGCCGCCACCTTGGCCGTTTCTTCCCTTGTCATCCTGATGGGTATCGGCGCGGCCTCCGCCCAGAGCGGCACGCCCGCCCCCGACCAGAGCAAGGCAGCCGCCCAGCCCGCCGACGCGGCCAAGGATGCCGCCCAGAATCAGCGCCGCACGGACGAATTCGCCGAAGCAGCCCAGGTCATCAGCGGCCCAGCCGGCAACCCCGAATGCGTTTGGCTCGGCCGGCGCGTGGTGCGGTTGATGTGGCGGGATGACCTCGATACCGCATTCCGCCATCTCGACCTCTACGACCGCTTCGGCTGCCCCGGCGGCCATATCCAGGCCGCCTTCCGCTGCCTGACCCGCTTCGGCGGCCAGATCGATCCCAAGGTCGCCGAGACCCTGGACAGCCGTGTGCACGCTTGCTGGATCAATCCGGCATCCCAGCCGCAGCAGGCGGCAGCCGCAGCCTCGCAGCCGGCCGCTCCGGCAGCGGGCAATGCGCAGCCGCAGCCGGCCGCGAGCCCCTCGCCGGCGGCAAGCCCATCACCGGCGCCCCCGAAATAGCCGCGATTGTTTCAGCCTCCGTTCAGGAACGATCGGCGATAGAGGCAATTGGCACTGCTGCGAATTTGAAATGTGCATGCCCTCATACGGTCATGAGGCGATGACAGTTGTGAAACCGCGCGGCAGAGGTATGCTCCATTTGCCGCGGACTTGGTCGGATCTCGGGGTCGGATCCGCTTCCCTGCCCCCTCAGCCCCTTTTGGTTTAGCCGCGATGCGGGTTGTCGCCGCCGTTCTGTTGCTTGTGTCCGCGCTCCACGCCGGCCTCTGGGGGGTCTTGCGTGACAAGGAACCCGCGCCCGACTTCAAGGGCTTGCTGCCCAGCGTCTCCTATGCGCCGTTCGAGGGCTCGGCTCACCCCGATATCGACAACATTCCGACGGTGGAGAAAATCCGCGCCGACCTGAAGACGCTGTCGACGATGACGCGCGCGATCCGTCTCTATTCGTCCACGGGCGGCGTGGAACTGGTGCCGCCGATCGCGGCCGAGTTCGGCCTCAAGGTCACCGTCGGCGCCTGGATCGACAAGGACAAGGATCGCAACGAGCGCGAGATCAAGGCCGCCATCGAGCTCGCCCGCAAGAACAGCAACGTCAACGGCGTCGTCGTCGGCAACGAGGTGATCTACCGCGGCGAGCAGAAGGTCGAAGACCTCATCGAGATGATCAAGAAGGTCAAGGGCGCGGTCCGCGTGCCCGTCACGACCGGTGAAATCTGGAACATCTGGCGCGACAATCCCGACCTCGGCTCCAACGTCGACTTCATCGCCGCCCACGTGCTGCCCTACTGGGAGAACTTCCGCTCGGACCAGGCGGTCGACCAGGCCGTCGACCGCTACAATCTGTTGCGCAACCTGTTCCCCGGCAAGCGCATCGTGATCGCCGAGTTCGGCTGGCCGAGCGCGGGTTACAATTTGCGCAACGCCGACCCCGGTCCGTTCCAGCAGGCACTGACCTTGCGCAACTTCGTCAGCCGCGCCGACGCCATCGGCATGGAATACAACATTGTCGAAGCCATCGATCAGCCCTGGAAATACTTCGAAGGCGGCGTCGGTCCGTACTGGGGCATCCTCAACGCCAGCCGCGAGCCGAAATTCGCCTGGACCGGGCCGGTGGAGAATCCCGACTATTGGAAGCTGATGGGTGTGGCGCTCCTGGTCGGTATCCTGCTGTCGCTGCCGATCCTGCGGCTGCAGCAGCCGACGGCGAAGCAGGCGTTCCTGCTGTCGGCCACCGCCAACGGCGTCGGCGCCTGGGCCGCCACCGTGTTCGCGTTCTGGAACGGGCACTATTTCATCTTCGGCTCGGCCTTCGCGCTCACGCTCGGCATGATCCTGCTTGTTCCCCTTGTGCTGATCGCGATGGCGCGCATCGACGAGATCGCCGCCGTCGCCTTCGGCCGGCCGCCGCAGCGCCTGCTCGCGAAGGACAAGCCAGTCGAGAACGTACCGGAGAATTACTTTCCAAAAGTCTCGATCCACATCCCCGCTTATTTCGAGCCGGTCGAGATGCTCAAGCAGACGCTCGATGCGCTGTCGCGGCTGAACTATCCGAACTACGAATGCGTCGTCATCATCAACAACACGCCGGACCCTGCCTTCTGGCAGCCGATCCAGGATCATTGCCGCGCGCTCGGTGAACGCTTCAAGTTCATCAACGCCGAGAAGGTGCAGGGCTTCAAGGCCGGTGCGCTGCGCATCGCGATGGACCGCACCGCCGTCGACGCCGAGATCATCGGCATCCTCGATGCCGACTACGTCGTCGATCCCGACTGGCTGAAGGACCTCGTGCCGGCGTTCGCCGATCCCAGTGTCGGCCTGGTGCAGGCGCCGCAGGAACATCGCGACGGCGATCTGTCGATCATGCACTACATCATGAACGGCGAATATGCCGGCTTCTTCGACATCGGCATGGTCCAGCGCAACGAGACCAACGCCATCATCGTGCACGGCACGATGTGCCTGATCCGCCGCGCCGCGATGGACATGGCCGGCGGCTGGTCGTCCGACACGATCTGCGAGGACAGCGACCTCGGCCTTTCGATTCAGCAGCTCGGCTGGACCACGCACTACACCAACCACCGCTACGGCCAGGGCCTGCTGCCCGACACCTACGAGGCCTTCAAGAAGCAGCGTCACCGCTGGGCCTATGGCGGTCTCCAGATCGTCAAGAAGCACTGGCGGAACTTCCTGCCGGGACGGAGCCGGCTGACGCCCGACCAGAAGCGCGAATATGGCCTCGGTTGGCTGAACTGGCTGGGCGCCGAGAGCCTCGGCGTGGTCGTGGCACTGCTCAACCTCGTCTGGGTGCCGATCGTCGCCTTCGCCGACATCGCCATTCCCGACAAGATCCTGACGCTGCCGATCATCGGCGCCTTCATCGTCTCGCTCGCGCACTTCTTGTCGATGTACCGCGCGCGCGTCGCGATCAAGCCCGGCCAGATGCTGGGTGCGATGATCGCCGCGATGAGCGTGCAGTGGACAGTGTCCCGCGCCGTCGCGCAGGGACTGATCACCGAGCACATCGCGTTCGCGCGCACCTCCAAGGGCGGCCTGTCCAGGATGTCGATCGAGTTCCAGGCGTTCTGGGAGGCCGTGATCGGCGCCCTGCTCCTGATCGGCGCCGGCGTGCTGGTGGCCTCCAACAGCTATCGCCAGATCACCGAGATCTACATCTTCGCTGGCGTGCTGGTGCTGCAGAGCCTGCCGTTCCTGGCTGCGGTCGCCATCGCCATCCTCGAGCTCAGCCGCATCAACTCGTTCCAGTTCTGGCGCGACAGCGCGATCCGCACCGCCGAGCTGATCGGCCTGCGCCCGGTCGCGCTGCCGACCCCCGCCGGCACGCCGCAGCAATTGCCGGTGCCGAGCGAGGTCCGGCGGGAAGCGAACTGACGGGGCTCCGAACGCGGCATCCGGCCCATGGGCGGACGTCGCGGGTTCTTCGGCGTGGATGGCGGCCCGCCATCTCGGTTGAAAATCCCGGCTCAAGCATTGGAAACGGCGAGCGAATTCCCGCTGTTGCCTTCAACTTCGGCAGCCACCCGAGCTATTGACGTCCGCGCCCCATCCCCCTACACAGCGCGGGCCGAAAGCATGATCCGGAAACAGCCGGTTTTTCCGCAACGCTTGCGTCGATGTGGCGGCAAGACATGCTTTTCCAAATGACCGAAGACGATGGCGATCTCTTCAAAGCCATCAGCGGCCATGGGAGCGCGTAGCTCAGCCGGTAGAGCACGTGACTTTTAATCACGGGGTCCTGGGTTCGAGCCCCAGCGCGCTCACCAACAGATACTCCGCTTTAAAATTTTCGGTTTTATCGGAGCCTTGCTCATGCGGGGCGCATTCCGGGCCACTTGGACCCTTTTGCCGCCATAGGAAAATAGGGCTGCCGAGCACGTGCAGCGTGCGCCTCCATCGTGCCACTATCGACTCCTTGATTCGGAGTTAGTCTAGACGGCGAGTAGAAGCGTCGAGTTGGCCGTGTTCTGGCTGCCGCTCCTTGCGGGTATCCTACTTAGCGGGATTGCCGGCAGTGCTTGGTACGGCGGCGACAAAATTCCAGCAATTTGGATCGCTTTCTTCGGAGTGGTCTGTCTATTGCTGACCGCTGCTCTCCAAATACAAAACTTCGCGTATGCCAACCTGCTGCAACCAGAAATCGATATCGAAGCACCGACCCAACGAACAATTTTGACGTGGAATCCGCCTACCAGCTTTTTCATCAACTCCCGTCCCGAGAACAAAGCGCCGCCCGGAAGAGACAGCTCCGAGTCCCCGGCGATCATTTTCGAGAACAGGAGCAACGTCATCGGGCAGGACGCGTCCAATGTTGCGCCCGCTCAGCTCAATCAGCGCGTCGACACGATCTGGCGAATAGCCGGTGCGTCCGCGCTCAAAATCGGTCGTGAAGGCGCACATCTGATCTTCCAGCACCGCGAACCCGCCAACGTGGTAAACCTGCACTTAGGAAACGTGCGGCGGGAGCGGTGGTTGGTTCTTGCCTGAACCACGCCAATTCATAGCGTTTAGCTCCTTTTGGCCGCCGGCAGTCAATGTCCAGCCATCGCGCTCATTGCGTATCAGCTTTTGCTGTTCGAGCTTCTGCGCCAGACGGTACACGTCCAATTTCCGATAGTCCCCGGTACTCCACCGGACATGCGCAGCCGTCTAAAGGGAACTACCCTGCCGGCTTTTGGACCATTTCGGATGACGCGCAGCAAGGAGCGGGGCAGCCCACCGATCCTCATTTGCCGCAAATGCAGGGGGCGAATGGACTACCTCGCGACGCTGCCTGCGATTGTGAACCTACCGGCAGTGTATGCTTACAGGTGCCTCCCCTGCCTGAGAGTCGACACCGTCGCTCTGGAGTAGCCCGCATCGAGCGCCGAGGCTTATCCACACCCACGACCCGCAGTAGCTCGCCGCCGACCGACGCCCCTACCAATCGATAATTTGCAGCCTGCATCGAGGCGCGTTTTGATGGGGCATGCCTCGCTCCGCCGTCATAGCGCCACTCATTTCAGTCGCCGCCCGGTCAAGATCACTTTCGGCGAGCTGCGCGAGATGGGCTTAAGCGGCGTCATGGTCTGGTGCCACTGCGGCCATCACGTCGCGGTCAGCGCCGATCGCTGGCCCGACGAACTGCGGCTTTCTGATCTTGAACGGCGGTTTATCTGCCAAGTCTGCGGTAGTCGCGGCGCCGATGTGCGGCCTGACTTCGCCCCTCCCAAAATGGGCACCAACGTATGAGGCCCGCCAGGCTTAGCCGGCGGGCCCTTTGATGGCTCACTGAGGAGGCTTCTTCGTTGCGGTCGGTGGCTTCGCTGTGCCACTGCTGGGGGTATCATAATGCGCCGAGTTACGTCCGCCCCCAGGCTTCCCATTCATTTTGCCCGCCGATGCTGGAGACGTCATAAAGCCGGCGGCGATCATCGCGCCGCCGAACGCAACAATCACAAACAAAGCAGTAGCTCTTACGATTTCGGCGCGTTCTCCGGCCTGTCGTTCCCCCGTGTAGGCCGGGACTCCGCCTCCTGCCAGTGGAGTGAACCTTTATGTAGCCGGCTTAGACCAATGAATGTCCGGGATTTTGCTGATCCCTCTCGGGGCTGGAACGCCGCCGCCTGCGCTTCATTTCAAGCGGGCGGCGTTTTCATGAGGAAAGCCTATGGTACGCGCGCACCCCCAGCTTTGGTGCGGAATTCAGTATCTATTCTGACTGAACAAGCGCCTAGTCATTCGATCACCGGCCCATCACGGCATCTATCGGTGACTGAGAGCTGCTCGTGCTCCCGCCCTACGCGGAGCCACCCTATGCCAACCAGAAAAAAACAAACCATTCCCCTGACAACGCGACTTGCTCAATTGGCGGAGGAAGCCCGCCGCCGCGCCGAGGCGGCTCCGCTCGGAGCGAAGCGCGAAACTCTCCTGAAAGCGGCGCGCATAAGCGAAACCGCCCTCCAGCTCCAGCAATGGATTAGCTCACCTGGATTGAGAGCACCGAGCTAACGGGAAGGGCCGCCCGGTGGGCGGCCTCTTTTCTTTGCCTCACTGTGACGGCTTGGCTGGCCCCCGACCCGCCAAGGCGCACGGCCGACGGCCGGAACGATCCGCCAGCAGCGCAATTGCTCCCTGAGTAGGAGTTGCGTCATGCGTCATGCGCCGTCGATTGTGCCGCTGGATCGGCTCGACCGTGAGATTTACCTGGTGCTGGAAGACTTCGGCGCGCGTGCCGGCTGCTCCTGGCGCGAGACCGACGAGCAGGACACCGACATCGAGACCATCATCCGCGACCTGCTCTCCGGGCAGTACGCCTATCCCGTCCGTATTGTCGCCTTCAACGCGATCGAGGGCCGGTCTCGCGATGCCACCAGCGAGATCGCAGATGAGCTTGCCGAGCGTGTCACGAGTAGCGAGATCACGCCGGCGTTGCAGGCCTTCGTCCAGGCAAATGCTTCCCGACCTTTTGCTGTACAACTGGCGCTCCCTCTACGGGGAGCAGCCTGACTCCAAATCTGTGATCGTGATGTTGCGCGGGGATCGCGGTGACGGTGCACAACAGGCACAGTCGTCGGAAGTTCGCGCTTCTCCTCGGCTTGATTTTTTGGTACCAAATAAAATGAAATCAGCAAAAAAGATTCGTGCCAAAAAACATCGCGGCCGCCCCGCTACTGGTCAGGGCGTCCAGATCGGCACGCGCTGGCCGGAGGTGACTGTGGCTCAGATCGACGCATGGGCGTCGGGGCAGGAAGACACTCCGGCTCGCTCTGAATCCATCCGTCGGCTGGTCGATATTGGCTTGGGCAAACCCGCCCCCGCCCTCGCGGTTACGTCTGCCGCCAAGGCCTCGTCCGAGCGGGCTCGGGAAATGGCGGGTAAAGCGATCGACAAGCTCAAAGACAACAAAGCGAGCCCGGATGACCAGGCCAGCCGCAAGCGGCGGCTCGTCAAGGGACCCGAGGAATTCCAGAACGTTCGACGCGATCGGCCAAATCGAAAATGATTTGACCGGCGCCCGCTTGGTCAATCTCGGCCTCAAGGCAAAAAGCAAATGATCAAACCCAAACGGTCGGCCGAGCAACAAATCGCGGACGAAGCCGATCGAAGGACCCTCAATCCGATAGCATCGAGACAGACAATAGCGGACAGTCAAGCCACTCCGGAGTTTCAGGAAAACCTCAAACGCCTGAAGTCCGAGCGGCTGGAGCGTGAGGCTCGACTGAATCCGAAGCGCAAGGTCTGATTTGAGCTTGTCGAGCTTTCGCCTCGCCTGGTTGGGCCGGTCAGGCCAACGGGCCGCGTTGGATGGAGGGTGCAGAAGGTCGTGGAAATGTTGAATCGACGGTGGATGATCTTCCTGCTGGTTTCCGTGGTGATCGTTTGCTCGATCTTCGCAGGCGCTCGGTACTATCTCAGCAAATGCCATGGCATGGATGCGTGCGCGGCCGCCGAAGCCGAGAGCCATGAGCGAGACAAGCCGGCCGAGCCACAATAGTTTTCGGATAAAAGCCCGCTGCGAAGACGGACGACCCCAACGGCGAGCTCGCGAATGAAAGTCAGGACCGCGACGACGGACTACACCACGCCGCCGAAGTCGATGCCTTCCTTGGCAAGCGCCTCAGCTTCCTCGGCGGACGTTGTCGGCTTCGTATCGAGGTAGGGGCGCTCAGACGCTGGCAAAATCGTGCGGAGGTTCTGGCCGTCTGTCCGCGTGATGCGAGCAACCCAGCGCTTGGGCCCGTGCTCAAGCCGTTCGATATGGTACTGCTTGTACGTAATCATGACCGTCGGACGCAACTGACGCTGACACAGGCTTTATTCTATCCAACCAGGCATCGCCGCACAACGGCCGCTCAAACTGGGTTAGGGCCCGCCAGCCCGTCAACGCGAACCCGGCCGCGATGGCGCACACAGCCCCAGATGATTTGCCTGACCTACCTTCAGCTCTCCGGAGCTGACACCGTAGCCGGCGTGCTCAGCGGAGCTCCTCCCACCGAAACTGGCCCGATAGATTTCGACTGCCGGGCGATCCGCTTACGGATCGCGGCGGACAGTCCGTAGCGCGCATGCGCTCGTCGAACGGAGGACGTGACGTCCGACATCATGGCATTTTGCAGCGAGTCGATCTTCGCAATCAGTGTGGACAGCTGCGAAGATACCTTCCTCACATCGACCCGTTCGTCCGTGATGCTCTGTCGCAGCGAAAGCAGCACCATCGAATCCGCCTGCAGCACAGCCGCGTTTTGTTGCAATGCCTGGTTGCTCTCCTGCAGCGAAGCCGTGTGTTGCTGCTGGGTCGACTGAATATCCTTCAAGGCAGCGACAACCGGATCCGGCTTTGGCGCTGAAGCCTCTTGCCGCGGTAGCAACTCAGCCAGGCTGCTCAGATTGAGCGACGGCAAGCCGGACGGCCATGTGTAGATCGCCGCCGCGCCGTTGATGGCCAGCGCACACACCGACAGCGTCATAACCGACGTCCGGCTGGACCGCTTGACGGGTTCTGGAGCGTCCAAGCTTGCGGGTTCGTCGGCGGCGATGGCCGCAGCCAGTGCTGCAGGGTCGAGCTGTTCGACAAGGCCTTGCATTTCGAAAGTCGCGGTCATGGCATTGACCCCAAATGAGAGCAATAGGAAGCCGTCGCCGGAACGTCCTCGCGACGGCTCCCTTACGCAGCACCCATCTACAACTGTCTAAAATTGTCGGCTTTTCAGCTTAATTCCACGTTAGCGGCCGCGGCCTGCCGCACGCCCCGCCGCCCCGGCCGACTACGGGGTCGTGCGACAGACATAACTCGCAGGCCGATGCGAGAGCTCCTCCCGAGCCCGGGACGCCGCCTCGGCCCGAAGCGGATTTTCCGAAGTTGGCAGACTACCCCTGTTTTGCCCGACGCGTCAACCGGCGTCTCCGCCGGATGCAAGACCGCCGTGCGCCAAAAAGAAAGCGTTGCGCCAGCAGGACTTAGCTACTGTGCATGGGGTTGTTTTCGCGATTTTGGCCAGCGTGTGTTCGTGCGCCGGCCCCTGCCCCAAAAGCCGCGAGACAACCCGCTCAAAAAGTGTAGGATTCGACAAAACAGGGAGGAGCGGCATGTTTGAAATCAGCGGTTTCGACACGGCAGGAATCGTCAGCCTCAAGCGGCTGTCACTCACCGCCGCCCTCAAGAAGGCCAAGGAACTTATCGCCGACGGGTGCTGGGGCGTTCAGGTGATTGGTCCAGGGGGCCAAGTCTACACCTCGTTCGAGGAGCAAGCCGCGTAGTCCGCCCGCCTTCGGCAGCATTCGGAATCACCCGCCCATCCGATCGGGCGTCGCGCGCTCTCGCCCTTGCGGTGATCGACGTGAAAACCCCAGCGCCTGGTGGAGCGCTGGGGCGTTTTCAAAATATCAATTGGTGAAGCAATGAGGCCTTCGTAGCAGCGATCTCGGCCATCGCTTGTGAACTGCTTCACACGTCCTTCGATCTTTCCACACCTTGACGAGGCTCAACCGCCGCACGCCGTGCCGTTGCCAATCAACTCGTTTGGGAGCACGCTCTCTCCAGGCGCGCAGACGCCACTCAGGGAGAAAGCCATGAAGGACACGGGCCTGGATCATCGCCACCGCGACAAGGATGGCGCGATCAGCAAGAAGCACGGCAACACGCTGGTCGGTACGTTGCGCAAGATCTACGGCAAGGGTTTTGCTGCCGGTTATCCGGATACGACTGAACTCAGCGAGGTCCTGCACCAGCTGAACGAGACATCGCTCAGCCAGTTGCGACGCGATCACGACACCGGGCATCTCGGCCACAAGATCGACCACGTCCCGAAGTGAGGACTTCACGAGTCCCAACTTCAGGTAGTTGAAGTCAACTGCGCTGCCGGGCGGTCTCCGCGAATTTGCCGTTTGAGCCCTCGCCGCCCGAGCGCTAGAATGAGCCTTTTACGGAGGCTCATTTGAAACAGTTCATGATCATCACCGCCATTGCACTCGCCGTGACGGCTCCCGCCCGCTCGCAGGCTCTCGTCGATCCCAACAAGGTTGCTCCCGAATATCGCGAGGCGGCAGAGAAGCGGCGGGCCGAGCAGATGCGGCAGCGCGAATGTGCGCTGAAGGCGGATCTCGAGAAGGTGCTGCCCAGGGATCGCACCGTCTATCTCAACCATTGCCTGGACACGATAGCGGCCAAGCAATAGGCGGCTGTTTCAAGCGGCTTGAAGTCCCGGACGCGTTCAAGCTTTCTTCAGACATTTGGGATCACCTGACGATCCATTTCCATCAGTCATTGTCGATCGACCGCGCATGAGTTTCGTCCAGATTCAGTGCACGCGCTGCAAGACCGTGTTCCGCGACCGCGCGGGACGGTTGCAGGACGGCTATTCCAGGCAATGTCCGAGCTGCGAGGTGGTGCTGTTCTTCGCGGAGGATTCGCCGAACCCTCAGGTCAAGCAGGCCATGAAGCGCGCGCGCCAGGCTCGCAAGGAGCAGCGCGAAACCGAAATGGCCAGGATGTCCGCGCCGCAAGCGCGCGCCAATTTTTCGCGGGCCCACACCGGACGGATACAGCTCTCATCGGAGGACGACGGGGACTAGCTCACCCGCGCTTCTGCGGAAACAGGCGGTCACGGATATAGCGCGAAGTCGGCGTCAGGCGGATGCCGCGCGGCTTCTGCCAGACGGCGCGATCAATCTCGTGCTTGTCGCCGATCGCGAGCCTGCCCTTGGCGCCCTTGGCGATGAAGATCGCGTCGCTCATCTTGCGGCCGGAGCGCTTGTTCCTGGTCGTCACTTCCTTCCAGAGGCTGATCCGGCCGAGCTTCAGCTTGGGCAGCTCTTCCTTGATTTCCCGCCGCAGGCAGTCCTTGTCGGATTCGCGCGCCCGCTTGCGGCCGCCCGGAAACATCCACAGGCCGTCCGACCGCCGTCTGACCAACAAGACCTTGCCGCGCTTGGCGGCAACCAGTTTGGAAGACTTCGCCATGTCCGCCGTAATCGAAACCAGAATCGAGCTTATCGTAACTTGTCTAGTCGGATAGACAAGTTCCGCGGACCTCGATCACACGGGGCAAGGCCGTCAGGGCCGATCGGACCCGGCGGGCCGATCCCGCGGTTCGAGGCGCCGGTCAGCCCTCGCCCGCCGCTGTCCCCGCCCTTGCCCCCGCCTCTGCCCGGTCCTCCGTCCTGATCCAGGCCATCATCATCTCCCAGGCCACCGACAGGATGATCGGGCCGATGAACAGGCCGACGATGCCGTGGGCGAGCGTGCCGCCGATCACGCCGACGAAGATGACGATGGTCGGCGTGGTCAGGCCGCGCCCCATCACCAGCGGCTTCAACATGGTGTCGAGGAAGCCGACGACGACGAGAAACACGGTGAGCAGCAGCGCGGTGGTGACGTCCTTGGCGGTCCAGATCCAGATGATCACCGGCAGAAGCACCAGGAAGGCGCCGATCTGCACGATCGAGAGCAGCAGCACGATGAAGGCGAGCAGGCCTGCGCTCGGCACCGCGGCAAGCTTGAAGCCGATGCCGGCGAGCAATGCCTGCACGATCGCGACGCCGATCACGCCTTGCGCCACGGCGCGGATGGTCGCGCCCGCGAGCCCCAGGAAATGCTCGCTCTGTTCGGGCACGATGCGAAACAGGAAGCCGCGGCCGGCCGCAACCAGCCTCGGCCCGTGCGGAAACAGGAAGCCGGCCACGAACACCGAGACGAGGAACTGGAGCGTGCCGACGCCGGCATCGCCCGCGAGCGACAAGAGCGGTCCCGCCAGCGGCTGGAGATACGGCGCCACCTCGCGCAGCACCGCGCGGATGTTGTTGTAGGCCTGCTCCCAGAGCTCGAATAGCCAGGGGCCAACGACCGGCCACGACTTCAGCTGTTCCGGCGCCGATTGAAGCGCAAGGTCGCCGGTGCCGAGCTGGTGCGCCAGTTCGCGCACGCCGTCCACTGCGCTGATGCCGAGCCAGGTCGCAGGACCGATGACGATGCCGAGCGTGATCAGGGTCAGGATCGCCGCCGCGGTCTTAGGCCGGCCACCCAGGATCTTGGCGACCCAGCTGAAGGCCGGATAGAACGCGACCGCGAGCACGCCGCTCCAGGCAAGGATCGGCACGAAGGGGCGAATGATCAGGAAGGTCCAGATGATCAACAGGCCGAGCAGGCCGACGCGGATCACGAGCTGGATGATGTCCTCGCCCGTCAGGAGCTGACGCAGACTTTTCACGGGCACGGCTTTCCTTGCGGCATTGACGCGGGTTCCGGCACTTGCGCGGCCCAGCGTTATTGCCAGCCGCGCACCCGGCGTCAAGACGACCGGGCCGGCCCGAGCCGGTGATTAGGAACGCATCGGGCTATTCGGCATTCCGAGGCGATGGCACGCCGCCCCAGAGAGCCCGTCGCACATGCGGGAATTCACCGCGGCATCCACTTTTCCCTGAAGCCAAACGCCGCACCGGGCTATTGGCGCTACGCCTATGCCGTCGGCGACAGGGCCCGCTCCGGGCGTGTGCAAGGCAGGCTGCCGTTGCTCGCCATCAGGCGCGTACAGATGCGCATCGACCGCGATATGCGGAGCCTCCGGACCGGCGATTGATCTTGCGGCGGCGCCGCGCGCGCCGGCAAGGCCGCGACCGACTGCCGGCTTGGCTAACGACGATTAACCGGATTTCATCCAACCGGTTTACGCCGTTGCAAAGGCGCGCACCTACGCTTCCATCGAGCTCCCCCAAACCACTTTCGGTGCAATGGCCAATACCATCTGGACGATCGAAGAATTCACCTGCGCGGGTTGCAGCATGAACTACACCGCGACAAGAGAGGAGCACGCCGAAGCGCATTCCGGCAGCTTCAAGTGCAGCATCTGCAGCGGCGTGGTGCACACCTGGTCCGGCAAGCACCATTTCTTCGGCTGGAAAGCGGTGAAGGCCAAGCCACCCGTGTTCGGAAGGCGCTGGGCCGGGGTGCCGTGGTAGGCCAACCGACGAAGCGGGCAAGCTGAGGCTGTTCTGCGATGGCGGCCAGGGAGCAACGCTGCGGCCGTCGTGGCCTAGCTGTGAAGTTGCGCGTTGAGGCCCTCCCAATTTGGCGTACGTTTGGTTGCCTCGATCGCGCCGCTCTGGGAATTACGACGAAACAGAAGGCCCTTCTGGCCTGATAGTTCTCTGGCTTTCAGGATTCGGCCATCTTCCAGAAGGATGCGCGCGCCCGCCGTGACATAACAGCCGGCTTCGACGATACAATCGTCACCCAATGAAATGCCGATGCCGGCGTTGGCTCCGATCAGGCAGCGCTCACCAACTGTGACCCTCTCTTTCCCTCCTCCGGACAGAGTGCCCATGATCGATGCTCCGCCGCCAACGTCGCTGCCGCTTCCCACAACCACACCGGCGCTAATGCGGCCCTCGACCATGCAGGGGCCGAGCGTACCCGCGTTGAAATTGCAAAAGCCCTCATGCATGACGGTTGTGCCCGGCGCCAGGTAGGCTCCGAGCCTTACACGGTCCGCATCTGCAATTCTCACGTCCGCAGGCGTCACATAATCCGTCATGCGCGGAAATTTATCGATGCCTGCCACCTCAAACGCGAGGGCACGCTTTCGCGCCACCATTCGCGCTTCCGGGACACGAGAGCATTCACAGGGACCGAGTGTCGTCCAGGCAACGTTGGGTAAAAGACCGAAAATTCCTTCAAGATTCAGGCAATGGGGCTGGACGAGCCGGTGGCTCAGGAGATGAAGTCGAAGATACGCGTCGTGCACATCAGTCGGCGCAGATGCAAGAGAGTGAATTTCTGTACGAATGGAAACGATCTCGACATGGCGGATATCATCGTGTCGCGCATATCCGTCCGCCGATGCACCCAACGATCTGACGATCTCGTCGCTCGTCAGCCGTACCGTCACGGCCTTATCGGCCGCCACAACCAGGCGCAGCCGAGGAAACCAGGAATCCAGCACGCGACCATCTGCGGCAACCGTCGCAAATCCCTCACCACTCGCGCCCCTCAGCTCCATCGTCATTTGAATGTCCCACACTGTGATCCCAGGCGCAGTGCATACGCGTTCCCGGCGAAATGGCAACTTCTGGTGGCTCAAAGGCGATCGCCCGGATTTGGCGAGCCAGACGCGGCTGCGCGAACTGCGGCTTCTACTTCGTTCCATCGCCGGCTACACTCCTCTCCCTGCAATCAAAATCGATCCGCAATGACCTCACCCTTCGTTCCCCAGATCGCCCTCTACCGCAACTGGCTCGCCGAGCGGCGCGGCCTCACCTTCGCGACCTACGAAGACATGCGGCAATGGTCGGTGCGCGATCTCGACGGCTTCTGGCACAGCATCTGGGACTATTACGATCTGCAATCGCCAACACCGTTTGCGGCCGTGATCACCGAGCGCAAGATGCCCGGCGCGATCTGGTTTCCTGGCGCCCAGGTCAACTATGCCCGGCAGGTGTTCCGCCATGTGGATGCGGCTGACGCCGCCGGCCTGCCCGCGATCGTCAGCTGCGGCGAGGACGGCAAGCTCTACGAGACGAGCTGGCCGGAGCTGCGGCGCAAGGCGGCCGCGCTCGCGCTGCATCTGAAAGAAAAAGGCATCAAGCCCGGCGACCGCGTCGCCGCCTATCTGCCCAACATCCCCGAGACCATCATCGCATTCCTGGCGAGCGCCAGCATCGGCGCGGTCTGGAGCGTGTGCGCGCCCGATATGGCCGCGCCTGCCGTGATCGACCGCTTCAAGCAGATCGAACCCAAAGTGCTGATTGCCTGCGACGCCGTCACCTATGCCGGCCGCCGGCACGATCGCAAAGACGTCCTCACCGAGCTGCGGCAATCGCTGCCGACGGTCGAGCACGTCATCCTGCACAGCGAGGCCGCCGCGCCCGCAGCGCCGGTCGCCCTGCTGTCCGAAATTGTCGCAACAACCGGCGCGGAGATCGACGCATTCGAGCCGGTCTGGCTGCCGTTCGATCATCCGCTCTGGATCGTCTATTCCAGCGGCACCACCGGCCTGCCGAAGCCGATCGTGCACGGCCATGGCGGCATCGTCATCGTGGTGCTGGCGCTGCTGGGATTGCACAACGATCTCGGCTGCTCATACCACGAGAACTCGTTCGGCGAGCGCTATCACTGGTACGCTTCGACCGGCTGGATCATGTGGAACTCGCAAGTCGGCGGCCTGCTCAGCGGCACCACCTGCTGCATCTTCGACGGCAGCCCCGGCGGCGCCAGGGACAAGCCGGACTGGACCACACTGTGGCGCTTCGTCGCGCAGTCGAAAGCGACCTTCTTCGGTGCGGGCGCCGCGTTCTTCGCCAACTGCGTCAAGGCCGAGATCGATCTCGCCGCCGCCGGTGATCTCTCACAGCTTCGATGTCTCGGCTCGACCGGCTCTCCGCTGAGCGCCGACACGCAAGCGTGGTTCAACGACCGCTTCGCGGCGCTCTCGAAAGCCAACGGCAGCAAGGCGCAGGCCGATATCTGGTGGGCCAACATCTCCGGCGGCACGGATTTCGCCGGCGCCTTCATTGGCGGAAATCGCCAACTGCCGCAGACGCCGGGCGCGATGCAGTGCCGTCTGCTGGGTGCTGCCGTGGAAGCCTTCGACGAACAGGGCCGCGCCGTCATCGGCGAGGTCGGCGAACTCGTCTGCACCGAGCCGATGCCGTCGATGCCGCTCTATTTCTGGAACGACAAGGGCGATGCGCGCTATCGGGCGAGCTATTTCGAGACCTATCCGGACAATTTCGACGGCAGCGGCCGCGGGCCGGTGTGGCGGCATGGCGACTGGCTCAAGGTCGACCCTGACGGCTCCTGCATCATCTATGGCCGCAGCGATGCCACCATCAACCGGCATGGCCTGCGCATGGGCACGAGCGAACTCTATTCCGCGATCGAGGCCCTGCCCGAGGTGCTGGATTCCCTCGTCGTCGATCTCGAATATCTCGGCCGTGACAGCTACATGCCGCTGTTCGTGGTGCTGCGCGAAGGCGTCGCCTTCGACGGCGCAATGCAGGCGAAGATCAACAAGGCGATCGAGGCCGGCCTCTCCCGCCGTTTCCTGCCCAACGAGATTTTTGCGGTCGCCGAAATTCCGCGCACGCTCTCGGGCAAGAAGCAGGAACTGCCGATCAAGAAGCTGCTGCTCGGCCAGCCCGTCGAGAAGGTCATCAACCGGGAGGCGATGGCCAATCCCGCCTGCCTTGATTGGTATCTTGCCTTTGCACGCGACTATCTGGCGCGGACCGAGACTTGAGGGGAGATCGGCCCAATTGCGCCGATGCCGTTTGGACTCCGTTCACCGATCGCCGCTAGAGCAGGATAGATCTTCCGAAAACGAACGCGCGCCATGGCCGACCTCAACGCCGTCCTCACCAGGCTCAACGACCGTTTGCTCCGCCTCGAGGGCGAGCTGTTCGTGCTGCGCTCGCTGGCCCGCGCGACGCTGACGGCGGGCGATGACCACGCGGCGCGAATGCGCAAGCTGGTCGAGGCCGCAAAGGTCGCGCTCGACGACGAGGCCACGCGCCCCCTCGACAAGCCGACGCGCAAATATGTCGATGCGGCGACCGCGCTGGTAGAGGAATTGCTGGTCGAGCCGACCTCGGCGCGGCCGTTGTTCACCGTCATCGACGGCGGCCGGCGCGACTGAGCGTCAAACTGGCCGGCCGTCATCCGTCGCTGCGATATCGCCCGACTTGAGCCGGCTGAGGCCGGCTTCGATGATCGCGATCTCCTCGTCGATCTGGCCGATCGGCAGGCTGAAATCGTAGCCGGACCTGCTCTTCAGATCGACCGCAAGCCGCTGTCTGTGCATCATCAGCTCGTCGAGGCCGCGCCGGTTCTTCAGTCGGACATAGACGTCGACGATCTGCTCAATCGCGCTCGGCATGAAATAGGTCCCGGCGAAAAAGCCCGCACGGCGCACCCACGCCGGCGGGACAATCTCGGTGTCGCGGTACGCAATACAAATCCGCGACGGATTCGTCGATACGCCAAGCTGGTTGAGATCATGTTACCGTCAGATGATTTCGTGATGGCCGAGCACGAAAAAGCCGCTGGCAATTACGCCAGCGGCCAAATCCGGGTTCGAAAACGGATGCGGGTTGAAATGTCGCCAGCCCCGGTGGGTCCACGTTCTACCGGCAAATCCTGGATAACTCTGTTAAAAACGAAACACAGGAACCGGCCTATCTCCACTTGCCGCCCGACCGTGGTGGCGCGGCCACGCTAGTCCGAAACGCAAAAATGTTTGCGCGGCAGCCTACGGTAGGCGCTGTAGCGGTAATGCGGCCGGTACGCGTAGCCGCGATAGAGTGCCGGCGGCTCCTGGCCGTAATAGGCGCCGTGATCAAAATTGATGACCGGCCCTTCCGCGCAGCGATAGGTGTCCCAGGTCGGGCCGATGAACGGTGCCACCCCAACCTCGGGCGGAACCGCCGGATAGGGTGGTCCGCCAGCGCGCGCCGCAACGGTTACGACCGGGGCCGCGAGAAGGACAAACCACGCGCTCCGCATGCGTTCGCTCCGAGCCGATGCCATGCGCGCATGGAAGCACCGGACCGGCCGACGCCGCAATCGCGGAATTGATCGCGCACCCCTCGCCCGGTGCATTGTTGATAACCGGCGCAAACCCGGCGCGGGTGGTGACAGGACCTCCGGACGTGTTATCGGGAGATGACGCAGTTGCGAGACGGATCGGACACCCATGCGCATTACCCTCGTCGGCTCCCGCCATTTCGGCGTGACCACCCTGAACATGCTCCGGGAGCACGGTGTCTCGATCGTGCGGGTCGTGGTGGCCGACGCCGAGGATCGTCTCGCCGCGACAGCGAAGGCGGCAGGCATCGGGGTCGTGGTCCAGGCCAACCCCAAACTGGTGGTGGCCTCCGAGATCGCCCCCGACACCGATCTGATCGTCACCGCGCACAGCCACGCCCGGATCGGCAAGGACGCGCTCGAGGCCGCGAAGCTGGGCGGGATCGGCTATCATCCCTCGCTGCTGCCGCGTCACCGCGGCAAGGCGGCCGTGGAATGGACCATCAAGGAAGGCGATCCGATCGCCGGCGGCACGATCTATCACCTCGCCGACCGCATGGACGCCGGCGCCATCGCGGCCCAGGAGTGGTGCTTCGTCAAGAAGGGCGAGACGGCGCGGGAGCTATGGGAGCGCGCGCTGGCCCCGCTCGGGCTCAAATTGCTGGCCGACGTGATCGATTACGCCAAGGTCCACAAGGCGCTGCCGTCCAAGACTCAGGACGAGCAGTTCGCGACCTCGGCGCCAAGTCTTTCCTAAAGCCCTTTCCTAAGCCCCTTTCCTGAGTCGCTGTCCTGACGTTTACCCTTAACGTGAGGGCTCGTTGATTCTGCTTCGAAAATTGCAGCCGGAAACCCAAATAAACCATTGTTCCCACAGGAACAATTTTCGATTTGGCACCGCACCAAATTTCCGTCACATTTGGCCCGAATAAGGGTCAGCATATCAGACAAATTCAAGGACGGATTTTATGCGTTTTGCTCGCATTGCGGCGTTCTGTGCCGCTTCAGTTTTCACCCTCGCCGCGCCCGCTTTCGCCCAGACTCCCTATGACGGCAACTGGCAGGTCACCATCGTGACTAAGAGCGGTTCCTGCGAGCCGACTGCAAGCTCCTTGCTGACGGTTGCCGACGGCAAGATCACCGCGCCGGGCGCTAACGTTTCCGGCACCATCGGCAGCGGGGGACTTGTGAAAGTTTCGATCAATGGTGCATATGCCAACGGTCAACTCAGCGGCAACGCCGGATCGGGGAAGTGGAATGGAGCATCTGCAGGCATACCGTGCAGCGGGCGGTGGGAAGCATCGCGCCAATAGAAAAATCGTGACGAACGGTCTGGGCCGGCGGTTGCTGATCGCGGCCGCCGTTATGTTTGCGGCCGGAATTGCCAACTCCGAGAGCAAGGCCCAGTCCGGCCCGTTCGCCCCGCTGGCCGGCAGCTGGAGCGGCTCAGGCACGGTCACTCTGGATGACGGCTCGACCGAGCGGATCCGCTGCCGGGCCAAATACGCTCCGATCGGACCGACCATGGAGTTGTCGCTGACCTGCGCCAGCGACGCCTACAAGTTCAACCTCGGCGCCAACGTCAGGGCTGAAGGCAGCGCCATCGCGGGCAGCTGGTCCGAGGCCAGCCGCAATATCAGCGGCTCCCTTTCCGGCCGCGGCGCCGGCGGAAACTATGAGCTGCTCGCCTCCACCGCCGGCTTCAACGCCAACATCTCGCTCAAGACATCCGGCAACAAGCAGAACGTCACGATGCGCGCCGACAGCCAGTTCCGCGGCGCCAACATCTCGCTCTCGCGCTAAGCCGATACGAGTAGATTGACAATCGACCCGGCGATCTCGCCGGGTCGATTTTTTATGTGCCCGGCACGAACGCCGTGACCTCGATCTCGACCTTGGCCCGGTCGTCCACGAGACCGCCGATGTAGAGCAAGGTCGAGGGCGGGAAATTGCGGCCCAGCGTTTCCTTCCAGGCCGCGCCGATGCCGGCCCCGGCGGCCTCATATTCGCTGCGGCTGGTCAGGTACCAGGTCAGACGAACGATATGCTCGGGGCCGGCGCCGGCCTCACCCAGGAGCTTGATGATCCGCTTCAGCGCGGTCCCGACCTGCGCTGCCATGTCAGGCGCGTAATTGCCGGTCTCGTCGCCGCCGGTCTGCCCGGCTAGCACCACCCAGCGGCCCGGCCCCTCGACCACGACACCGTGGGAAAAGCCGCGCGGTTTTTTCCACTCGGCCGGCTGCAAGATGTGCATGAGCGAAGATCTCCCGATTGTTCTCGTTGTTCACTGATGCCTTAGCACGCCGCCATGCATCGCTGCACCGGCAGATTTGGCCGTTGCAAACGGCGACGATGTCGCCGATACCGGCCCTCCCTCAGGACCCCTCGCCTCCTACACCCGCGCCGATGAACACGACACCGTCCAAAACGATGGCTGCCCTGTGGATGGCGGGCTGGCTGTCGCTGATGCTGGTCATGGCCGTCGCCGGGCGCGAGACCACGCGCGAGCTGAACGTCTTCGAGATTATGGAAGTGCGCTCGCTGATCGGGTTCACGCTTCTGCTGCCGATCATCTACCGGGCCGGTGGCTTCAAGGCGGTCGCGACCAAGCGCCTGCCCCAGCACCTCGCGCGCAACGGGGTCCATTATTTCGCACAGCTCGGCTGGTTCTACGCACTGACGCTGATCGGGATCGGCCAGGTCGTCGCGATCGAATTCACCATGCCGATCTGGACGGCGCTGCTGGCCGCGACATTCCTGTCCGAGCGCATGACCGTCTGGAAAATCGCGGCGATCGTGCTCGGCATCGTCGGCGTGGTCATGATCGTGCGGCCCGCCACCGGCGAGATCAATCCGGGCCAGCTGATCGCACTGGGAGCCGCGATCGGCTTCAGCATTTCCATGATATTGGCGAAATCGCTGACCCGGACCGAAAGCGCATTATCGATCCTGTTCTGGATGATCGTCGTGCAGATGGTCGTGGGCCTGCTTCCGACGCTCTATGTCTGGACCTGGCCGTCAACCTCCCTGTGGGGTTGGCTGTTCGTCATCGGGGTCTGCGGCACATTCTCGCACTATTGCCTCGCCAGCGCGCTCCGGTACGCGGATGCGACCATTGTGGTGCCGATGGACTTTCTGCGGGTTCCACTCACGGCGACCGTCGGTTGGCTGCTCTATTCCGAGCGGCTCGATGCCTGGACCGTGCTCGGCGCGGCGCTGATCCTCTGCGGCAATCTCCTGAATTTGAAGCCGGCTTCGCCGGTTCCTGTCCGCGCGCGCTGAACCTCCCGACGCCTCGTGCGACAAAACCAAGTGGCCGTGTGATTTGGATCACGTTGGAGGGGCTTTCCATCGTGCACATTCTGCCACACAGCAGCGGGTTGAACGCGACGAACTGCCGTTTGGTGGTGCCAAGTCTTGGTGGTGCCAAGTCTTGGTGGTGCCAAGTCTTGGTGGCGCCAAGTCGGGCAATTCGTGTAAGTTCGTTGCCAATTTGTTGCTGCCTGCAATTCGATTCTGTTGGGGATTCCAGATGCGCACTCTCACCCTCCTCGCGTCGCTGATGTGCATGGCACTGTCGGTCAGTGCCGCGAAGGCCGACCGCCGTGTGGCTTTCGTCGTCGGCAATGGCACCTACAAGAACGTCGCACAATTGCCGAACCCGCCGATCGACGCCAAGGCGATGGCGGCAACGCTGCGCAATGTCGGCTTCGAGGTGATCGAAGGTTCGAACCTCTCGCGCGATCAGATGACGGAGAAGCTGCTGGACTTCGGCCGCAAGGCGCAGGGCTCCGATGTCGCAGTGTTCTATTATGCCGGTCACGGCATCGCGGTCGGCGGCTCCAACTATCTTCTGCCTGTCGATGCCGACATCAAGTCGGAGATGGACGTCAAGCTCGGTGCTGCCATCAACATCGATCTGACGCTCGAGCAGACCATGGGCGACGCCAAGGTCAAGCTGGTCTTCCTTGACGCCTGCCGCGACAATCCGTTCGCCGCCAAGATCAAGTCGAACTCCGCGACCCGCAGCGTCAACGTGCAGAGCGGTCTTGCCGAGATGAAGTCCGGCGAAGGCACGCTGATCGCGTTCGCCACCGGCCCGGGCCAGACCGCGCTCGACGGCCAGGAGGGCAACAACAGCCCGTTCACCCGTGCGCTGATCGACAACATCACCAAGCCCGGTGTCGAGATCCAGCAGGCGATGACGTCGGTCCGCGCCCAGGTCAACGAGGAGACCCACAAGGGTCAGCTGCCCTGGGGCCACACCAATTTGACCGGCGCGGTCTATCTCAACCAGGCTCCGACGACCCAGGTCGCCAATGCCGCACCGACGGCTGCTGGCAGCGCGCCAATGGCGACCGGCGGCAGCTCGGACGGCATCGAGCTCGAATACTGGCGCTCGGTGAAGGAGAGCAACAAGCCGGAAGAGCTCAACGCCTACCTCTCCGCCTACCCCAACGGTCAGTTCAAGGCGCTGGCGCTGGCACGCCTCGCGGCCATCAAGAGCGGCCCCTCGACCGCGACGCGTACCCTCACCGCTGGCGTCGATCCCGCGACCTTCACCGATGAGGCCACCCAGCTTACCGAGGACCAGATCGGCCTCGACAAGAACCTGCGCCGCGACGTTCAGCGTCGCCTCGGCGGGCTCGGCTTCGACAACAAACAGACAGGCGTGTTCAGCGAGGAGACCCGGTCGGTGCTCAAGCGGTGGCAGGCGGCGCGCGGCTATCCCGCGTCGGGTTACCTGAACAAACTCCAGCACAAGGCTCTGCTTTCGGAGGTTGTGGCCGGCCCGCCGACCGCGAGCGACAACAGCCAGAAGGCAGCCCGCCGGGCCGCCGCCCCCGCGGCCAGCAGCGCGCCCGCACCGGCTCCCCATCGCAGCAGCGGCGGCGATCCTGCCGGAGCAGCCTTCGTCGGCGGTGTCGTCGGCGGCATGATGGGCGGCATGTTCCGCCGCTGAGGCGACGCCAATCGCAGATACAAAAGCCCGGCTCGCGCCGGGCTTTTTCGTTGCGAATAGCCAAACCTTTGGCGTCTACTTCCCCGCGGCCTTTCGCAGGGCCTCGTTGATGCGGTCCTGCCAGCCGGGACCGCCGGCCTGGAAATGCTCCAGCACGTCCTGGTCGATGCGCAGCGTGACCTGCTCCTTGACCCCCGGCGCCACGTTCTGTTTTGGCGGTGCTGCGGCGACCTTTGCCGTCACTTTCTTGAACGCCGCCTCGGCCTCCGTCCTGGCGTCGCCCAACGTCCGCGGCCGCCTCGGTGGTTGATCCGCCATGTCCTAGATTCCTTCAAACAGAGCCGTCGAAAGATACCGCTCGGAGAAGGACGGCACTATAGCCAGGATGGTTTTTCCCGCGGCTTCCGGCCGCTTGCCGATCTCGAGGGCCGCGGCGATCGCGGCGCCCGAAGAGATGCCGCCCGGAATGCCCTCATGCCGCGCCAGCGCCCGCGCGGTTTCGATCGCCGTCGTCGAGTTGATCTTGACGATCTCGTCAATCACCGAGCGATCGAGGATGTCAGGGACGAAGCCCGCACCGATGCCCTGGATCTTGTGCGGCGTATGCTGGCCGCCCGACAGCACCGGGCTCTCCTCCGGCTCGACCGCGACCACGCGCAGCGAGGGCTTGCGCGGCTTCAGCACCTGGCCGACGCCGGTGATGGTGCCGCCGGTGCCGACGCCGGCGACGAAGAAGTCGATGTTGCCGCCGGTGTCGTTCCAGATCTCCTCCGCGGTGGTGCGGCGGTGCACCTCGGGATTGGCGAGATTCTTGAACTGCTGCGGCATCACCGAATTCGGCGTCGTCTTCAACAGCTCTTCGGCGGTCGCAATCGCGCCCTTCATGCCTTGCGCGGCGGGTGTCAGCACCAGTTCCGCGCCCAGAAAGGCCAGCATCTTGCGGCGTTCGATCGACATCGACTCCGGCATGACCAGCTTGAGCCTATAACCGCGCGACGCCGCGACAAAGGCCAGCGCGATGCCGGTGTTGCCGGAGGTCGGTTCGATCAGCACGGTGTCCGGCTTGACGATGCCGGCCTTCTCCATCGCGATGATCATGGCCGCGCCGATGCGATCCTTCACGCTTGCGGCGGGATTGAAATATTCAAGCTTTGCCAAAATAGTCGCGTTCACGCCGTGCATGCCCGGCAACCGGCGCAAGCGCACGATCGGCGTGTCGCCAAAAGCATCGACGATCGAGTCATAGATCCGGCCGCGGCCGGGTTGGTGCGCTGCACCCGTGGTGGACGATGCGTCCATGATGAACTCCCTGTGGCGATGATTTATGCTTCTGTTGCAGCTCTTGCGAAGTTAGAGACAGCCTGCGGCGACACGCAAGCGACATTGCGGCACATGTTAAATACGCTGCATCGCAAAATCACGTGAGCAGTAATTATCAGAAAACCAACGCATTTGTGTTGCGACCTCGTCAACTGATTCTGCTTATGTTAGACTTAGGTCTCAAAGCAGAGAGGTCACCACGATGTCAGCAGTCGCTGAAGTGTTGTCGACCGTCGCATCGAACCGCGCTCCGCGGTGCAGTGAGTTGCCCACCTGTCCCGTCTGCGCCGACTCCATGGTCGCCGCCGAAGGTTCTGCGTATGTGTCGGAACACCTGATCAGCTATCTCTGGACCTGCGACAATTGCGGCTACGGCTTCGTGACCAAGCACGCCGTCAAGCAGCGCATTCTCTGCAACTGACGTTTCCTCTGCACTGACCCTTGCAATTGACCTAGCGCGGGGCGATGTCGCCCCTCGCCCAGTCCTCGCGCGTATGCCGATAGAACTCCTCGAACGTGCCCTGTGCGACCGCGTCCCTGATGCCCTGCATCAGGAACTGGTAGTAAGCGATATTGATCTCGGACAGCAGCATCGCGCCCAGCGTCTCGCCCGCCTTGACGAGATGATGCAAATAGGCGCGCGCGTAGCTGCGCGCCGACGGCCAGGAGCTCTCTACGTCGAGCGGACGGGGATCGTCGGCGTGGCGCGCGTTGCGCAAATTCACCTGGCCGAAGCGTGTGAAGGCAACGCCATGCCGCCCATTGCGCGTCGGCATCACGCAATCGAACATGTCGATGCCGCGCTTGACTGCCTCGAGGATGTCGTCCGGCGTGCCGACGCCCATCAGATAGCGCGGCCGCTCTTTCGGCAGCAGCGGCGCCGTCTCGTCGATCATCGCCAGCATCACGGCCTGCGGCTCGCCCACGGCGAGGCCGCCAATCGCATAACCATGGAAACCGATCTCGACGAGGCCTTGCGCGCTGGCATGGCGAAGCTGGGGGATGTCGCCGCCCTGCACGATGCCGAACAGCATGTAGCCGTCGGGCGCGCTCTCGAAGGCGCGCTTGCTTCGCTCGGCCCAGCGCAGCGACAATTGCATCGCGCGGTCGATGTCGGCGCGCTCGGCCGGCAGTCGCACGCATTCGTCCATCTGCATGGCGATGTCGGAGCCGAGCAAACGCTGCACCTCGATCGAGCGCTCCGGCGACAGCTCGACCTTGGCGCCGTCGATATGCGAACGGAAGGTCACGGCCTGCTCGCTGACCTTGCGCAGATCCGCCAGCGACATCACCTGGAAGCCGCCGGAATCCGTCAGCATCGGCCCGTTCCAGCCGGTGAATGTCTGCAGGCCGCCAAGTGCCGCGATCCGCTCGGCGCCGGGACGCAGCATCAAATGATAGGTGTTGCCGAGCACGATGTCGGCACCGGCCTCGCGCACCTCGCGCCAGTGCATGCCCTTCATCGCGCCGGCGGTACCGACCGGCATGAAGGCGGGCGTGCGCACCACGCCGTGCGGCGTGGTCAGGCGCCCGGTGCGCGCGCCGCCATCGGTGGCGAGCAGTTCGAAATGATTGGGCAGACCGGTGTCAGGACGATTCATGACGGTGCTTATTGCGTGTCGGAGCAGGCCGATCAACCCGCTCAGGCGATGCTTCGGCCGGCTTATGCATCAGACTGGGACAATGGACACCAATATCGGGGACACGGGATTGTGCACCGGCGGCGCTTGTTAAACAAAACGATACAGTGTAGTTTTACCTTGGGGGTTGGACGAGATGCCGCGGCGATGTTGCCGGCGGCGGTAGATGCGTGATCGCCAGCCACCGACAATGCCATTCCTTTCAAGTTCGACTGAGCCGTCCGCCCGTTCGCATGGCGGGACAAGGCAGACCGGCGCCCGCCTGTTCGGATTGCTGGTCCTGACGTGCAGCCTGGCGCTCGGCGCCTGCACCTCCCTGCCCCGCACGCCCTATACGGCCACCGAAGCCAGCACGTCGCGCGTGCTCGATATCGACGGCCTCCGGCGCTACGCCGACGAACCCATCACGAAATTCAGCTTCGAGAAGGACACCAGCACCGCGACCAAGTCCTACCTGGCGCTGTCAGGCGGCGGTGCCGATGGCGCCTATGGTGTCGGCGTGCTGAACGGCTGGACCGCGGCCAGAACCCGTCCCACCTTCTCGGTCGTCTCGGGCGTGAGCACCGGCGGCCTGATCGCCCCCTTTGCGTTTCTCGGCTCGCGATATGACGACACGCTGAGGGAGGTCTACACCAGCGGTGTCGCCGAGAGCCTGTTGAGCGATCCCAGCATCATGCGCGTGCTGTTCGGATCCGGCCTGTTCGGCAACACGCGGCTGCGCGAGCTCGTCGCCCGCTATGTCGGCCCCGAGATCATGGCGCAGGTCGCACGTGAAAACGCCAGGGGCCGAAGGCTGCTGGTGGTGACCACCGATCTCGACACCCAGCGGACCGCGATCTGGGACATGGGCAAGATCGCCGCGGTCGGCACGCCCGAGGCGCTCAAGCTGTTTCGCGACGTGATGGCGGCCTCCGCCAGCATCCCGCTGGTGTTTCCGCCGATCATGATCGACGCCGAAGGCGAGGGCCGCAGGTTTCAGGAGATGCATGTCGACGGCGGCGTGACCGCCCCGGTGCTGACACTGCCGGAAGCCCTGCTTTTCCAGGGCAGTCGCCTACCCGGCCCTGCGAAACTGGACATCTACATCCTCGTCAACAAGAAGATCGAACGCAATTTCGAGCTCGTCTCCAACAGCACCATCGACGTCGCCTCACGCAGCCTGTCGTCGATCACCCAGTCGCAGACACGTTCGATCATCTTCTCGACCTATGATTTTGCCAGGCGCAACCGCCTGGGCTTCCATCTCTCCTACATCGCGCGCGACTATCCGGCGGCTCCCTCGGAAGGGTTCGACACCGCCTATATGCGGGCGCTGTATCAGTACGGATATGAGAAGGCGGCGTCTGGCCAAGCCTGGACTTCGACGCTTCCGTGAGCGCTCGCCGAGGAACGGGGCCGTGCCGGGACGGTTGACGATGAGGCCCATTCGGCCAGATTAGCCATGACGCACCCGTTGCTGCGCGTTATAGAGCAATCACGGATGTCACGACCGCGCAGGAATCATTGGGCATGGGATTGACTGCGACCAGGACAAGACCGGCAGCTCAGCGGCGCGAGGTGCCGAAATCGCGCGGCGGCCGGCCGACGAAAAGCGCCGCGATCGAGCGCGATCAGCGGCTGATCGAAGTCGCCACCCGCCTGTTCCTGGATCGCGGCTTTGACGCGACCTCGCTCGATGCAGTCGCTGAAGCCGCGCGAGTGAGCAAGCCCACCGTCTATGCCCGTTACGGCGACAAGCGCGGCCTGTTCGCCGCCGTGCTACGGCGCGAGATCGCGCGATGGCTTGCACCGCTATCCGCGGCCGCCGAGACCCAGCTCGGGAGCCCCTCGGACATCTCGGTCGAGCAGCGGCTGGTCGAGATCGGGCGCGAGATGCTGACATTCACCTGCGGTCCCGATGCCGTCGCCTTCAGCCGCATGATGACGTCGCAGGCCATCAACTTCCCCGAGATCGCCAAGCTCGGCAAGGAGGAAGGCTGGCTCAAGGCCGTCGCCACCACGGCACGCTTCTTCGACCATCTGGTGGCGCAAGGCGCACTCAACATGGAAGACACCACGATCGCAGCCGAGGTGTTTCTCGACGTCGTCGTGGGACACACCCACCGCATGGCGACCTTCGGAACGACCCTCGAGCTGAAAGACGCCGAAAAGCGTATGCGGGTTGCAATCAAGCTGTTCCTGGCCGGAGCGCTTGGCCCCCCGGACCGCCTCCAGGACGCCGTCAAGACCACGCGGCGGCGGCGCCCATCCCGCTGACAATTCCGTGAGATTGCGATCTTTCCAGTGAATCCTGCGCCCGCGCCGTTGACCAAAACAAAACGATACGGTATGGTTTAGTTATAGGGCGATGCGGATCGCTTTTTCACCAGCCCCAAGAGGTCCGCACCGCCTCGATCGCCGCGGCGGTACAGCCCGTCACGACGCTCAGCGGCCGACCGATGCCCAAGGTCGGCCGCAAATTCTTTACGATCATCCGGCACACTCGCTGGCCGAGGGTTTCGAGCATGACGACAGCCAAACGACGTATCTCGGGATTGCTCGCAATCGCCCTGTCCGCACTCCTCCTCGCGGCGCCGGCGCGAGCGATCGTGAGCACGGGCACGCCGACCGCCCTTCACAGCGACACAGATGGTGACGCTGAGGCCGACCGCCAAGCGGTCAGTCGCGAGATCGAGCGCTTCCGCAGCTCGTCGATCTCGATCAACCAGGCCATGGCGATTGCGGAAGCCCGCCACGCCGGTGCCACCACGGCGGATGTGAGTTTCGACGGAGCCTCCGGCGTGCCGGTCTACCGGGTCAAGACCCTGCACAACGACCGGATCTGGCGCCACACCATCAATGCCGCGACCGGCGAGCTCGTCGGCGGCGAAGCCGCCCTCCCGCTCGCCGAGCTCGATCTCGACGACCGCAGCAACCTCGCAGCGCTCGGTGCCATCAAGCATCGGCTTGCGGATGCCGTGCACGTCGCCGAGCGCGCGGCCTCCGGCAAGGCGATCAGCGGCGGGCTGGTGCGCGAACGCGGCCGGCTGAATTTCGCGATCGTCGTCATCAGTGGCGACAACCTCAAGGAGGTCATCCTCGAACCGCCGGGCGCCCGGACCAAATAGCGGCAGCCCCATTCCGCCGAAAAGCCATTGACGGGCGCAAAACTCTCCCGCATAAGCTCCCGCCATGTTCACGACCACCAAACGCGCGACTAAAACCACCACGGCCTTCGGGGCCCGGGGAGGCGTGCGCGTGTAGTCGTCGACTAGAACGCAATCCACTCTACCGAAGCCCCGCCCTTGTTGGTCCGGGGCTTTTTTGTTGTCTGAATTCTCAAATCAATGGAGGACACAGTGAGTAACGATCCCGTCGTCGCGATTGTCGGCGTCACCGGTGCGGTGGGCGCCGAATTCATCGCCACCATGGACAAGCGCGGCTTTCGCGTCGGCAAGCTCAAGGCGCTCGCCAGCGCCCGCTCAGCCGGCAAGACGGTGTCGTTCCGTGGGCAAGACGTCGTCATCGAGGAGCTGACCGAACGCGCCTTCGAAGGCGTCGAAATCGCCCTGTTCTCCGCCGGCGGCAGCATTTCGAAGAGGTATGCCCCGATCGCGGTCAAGGCGGGCGCCGTCGTCGTCGACAACTCCTCCGCCTTCCGGATGGACCCGAACGTGCCGCTGGTGATCCCCGAAATCAACGCGAACCGCATCCGGGACCACAAGGGCATCATCGCCAACCCGAACTGTGCCGCCATCACGGCGCTGGTGCCGCTATGGCCGATCCACCAGACCAACCGCATCAGGCGCGTGATCATCTCGACCTACCAGGCCGCCTCCGGCGCCGGCGCCGCCGCCATGGACGAGCTGGTCGAGTCCACCCGCGCCAACCTCAACGGCCAGGTTTATACGCCGAAAGTGATGCCGCATCCCTACGCCTTCAACCTCTTCAACCACAACACGGCGATCGACCCCGACACCGGCTACAACGACGAAGAGACCAAGGTCATCAACGAAACCCGCAAGATCTTCGAGGACGACAAGATCGCGATCGGCG
The DNA here is from genome assembly GCF_040548605.1 of Bradyrhizobium sp. JR4.1. Taxonomy (NCBI): domain Bacteria; kingdom Pseudomonadati; phylum Pseudomonadota; class Alphaproteobacteria; order Hyphomicrobiales; family Nitrobacteraceae; genus Bradyrhizobium; species Bradyrhizobium sp. JR4.1. The sequence continues at coordinate 132,169 of NZ_JBEPRY010000003.1, read as the reverse complement.
TCACCTGCGTCCGTGTGCCGGTGCTGCGGGCTCATTGCGAAGCCATCACCTTCGAATGCGAGAAGCCGATCAGCGAGGATCAGGTCCGTGCCATCATGGCGCGAGCGCCCGGCGTCAAGGTCGTCGACGACCGTCCCAAGAACTACTTCCCGATGCCGATCGACGCCACGGGCCAGGACGACGTCCTGGTCGGCCGCATCCGCAAGGACCTCAGCGACCCCTCCGGGCATTCGATCTCGATGTTCGTGGCAGCGGACCAGCTGCTCAAGGGCGCTGCGCTCAATGCAGTGCAGATCGCGGAGCTCTTGCCGCAGCGGGTGATGGCGTAACGGGAGGTGCGTAGGGTGGGTTAGCGACAGCGTAACCCACCACTGTCTCTACCGCGTAAACAGAAGGGGTGGGTTACGCCTTACGGCTAACCCACCCTACGGCGCCCGAAACAACAAACACGCATCGCCATACGAATAGAACCGATAGCCGGTCGCGATCGCATGCGCATAGGCCTGTTGCATCGTCTCCAGCCCGGAGAACGCCGACACCAGCATGAACAGTGTCGATTTCGGCAAATGGAAATTGGTCAGCAGAACATCGACGGCGCGGAAGCGATAGCCGGGGGTAATGAAGATCGACGTCTCGGCGGCGAATGGCTCGATGGTGCCGTCCTCGCTGGCTGCGCTTTCGAGCAAGCGCAACGACGTGGTGCCAACCGCGATGATGCGGCCGCCGGTCTTGCGCGCTGTGTTGAGCCGCTCCGCCGTTTCGGCCGAGAGCGTGCCCCATTCGGCATGCATCTTGTGGCCTTCGGTGTCGTCCACTTTCACCGGCAGGAAGGTCCCTGCCCCGACATGCAGCGTGACGCGGTTGATGCCGACGCCGCGCGCGTGCAGCGCCTGCTCCAGCGCCGGCGTGAAATGCAGGCCGGCTGTCGGCGCGGCCACGGCGCCCTCATTCGCCGCGAACATGGTCTGGTAGTCGGCGAGATCCTGATCGTCAGGCGTACGTTTCGAGGCGATGTAGGGCGGCAGCGGCGGGCTGCCGAGATCGGCGATGGCCTGATCCAGCGTCGGGCCGTGGAACGAAAATGACAGCGTCACCTCGCCTTCCGCGCCCTTTGCCTCGACCTCGGCGTCGAGATGGCCGAGCAGGCAGACCTTGCCCTCATTGCCGAAGCGGACGCGGTCGCCGGCTGCGAGTTTCTTGGCCGGCTTCACCAGCGCCTGCCAGCGCGAGCCGTCGAGGCGCTTGATCAGCGTCGCCTCGATCTTCGGCTCGGTCTCGCGGCCCATGCGACGGCCCTTCAATTGCGCCGCGATCACCTTGGTGTCGTTGACGACGAGCTGGTCGCCCGGCTTCAGCCATTGCGGCAGATCGGCGATGACCTGGTCGCGGAGCGTGCCGGGATCGACGACCAGCATCTTCGCGGAGTCGCGCGGGCTTGCCGGGCGCAATGCGATGCGCTCGGCGGGCAGGTCGAAATCGAAGAGATCGGTGCGCATCTCGGGCTCGGAGCCGTACAGTCACTCCTCATCCTGAGGAGCGCGGAACGCGCGTCTCGAAGGATGAAGGCCCCGCTGCTGCAGCTCGGCCTTCATGGTTCGAGACGGCGCTACGCGCCTCCTCACCATGAGGAGAAACGCCTACTCCGCGTCAGCCGCCATCCGCGCCTTGACGATCTTGTCGGGGTTCTGCACGGGTTCGCCGCGCTTGATCTTGTCGACGTTCTCCATGCCCTCGGTGACCTTGCCCCACACCGTGTACTGGTTGTCGAGGAAGCGGGCGTCGTCGAACACGATAAAGAACTGGCTATCGCCGGAATCCGGGCTGGCGGCACGCGCCATCGAGGTGGTGCCGCGCACATGCGGCTCCTTGTTGAACTCGGCCTTCAGCTTCTTGCCGGAGCCGCCGGTGCCGGTGCCCTGCGGGCAGCCGGTCTGCGCCATGAAGCCGTCGATTACGCGATGGAACACGATGCCGTCGTAGAAGCCTTCGCGCACGAGTTCCTTGATGCGCGCGACGTGGCCGGGCGCCAGATCAGGCCGCATCTCGATGGTGACGGGGCCCTGCGTGGTTTCGAGGATCAGTGTGTTTTCGGTGGCGCTCATGCTCGTCTCTCTTGGGTTGGGGGTGAAGTCTTGCCAGGTGAAGTCTTGCGGTTGCGAAACTGGATCGCGAATGGACGCCCTGCAGCGGCGCCGGCCATCGCATCGGTAAATGGCATCGGCGTGCAGCGTTGCAATGCCTCCATCACCGCGACCCGGTATTGCAGCCGGTCCTCGTCGGAGGCCTCGGCGGATTCATAGGTAATCCTCGGATGGCCCAGAATGTTTCCAGCCCGGTTAAAGCTCACGACGACGGTGATGTCGATCGGGCGGGCCTTGGCGGCGGGCGGCGGCTTCCAGCAGGTGCGCAGATGCCGGAAGATGTCCTGGATGGTGTTGACCTGTGCGTCCTCGGCGATTGCGCCGGGGACGCCGAGCAGCAGCACCGCGGCAACCAGCAGGAGCTTGCCACAGGCGCGCGCCATCGCCTCTCCTACTTGATGTCGGAAGCGACCTGCACCTTCACCATCTTGTCGGGATCGGTGACGGTGCCGCCGCTTGATCCGGGAGGCGCCTTCTTCAGCTTGTCGACGACGTCCATGCCCTGCACGACCTCGCCGATCACGGTGTACTGGTTGTCGAGGCTGCCGCCGTCGGCGAACATGATGAAGAACTGCGAATTGGCGGTGTCGACGCTGTCGCCGCGCCGGGCCATGCCGACGATGCCGCGCGCGAAATGCACCTTGGAGAATTCCTGCTTGAGGTTGGGATATTTCGAGCCGCCGGTGCCGTTGAAGTTCTGACCGTCGCCGGTCTGCGCCATGAAGCCGTCCATGACGCGGTGGAACGGCACGTTGTTGTAATAACCCTCGCGCGCGAGCTGCTTGATGCGCTCGGCATGCTGGGGCGCGAGGTCCGGCCTCAGCTTGATGACGATGCGGCCCTTGGTGGAGTCGATGACGATGGCGTTGGCCTTGTCGAGGCCGGCCGGCAAGGCTTGCGCGAAGGCCGGCACCGCGAACAGAACCGCGGCCAGAACTGCGAGAATTCGGATCATGATAACTCCCGATCAGAGATGAGAAAGGAAACGCGCCGTTATCAGGCGAATTTTGCCTTGAGCTGTGCCGCAACCAGCGGCGGGACGAAGGCCGAGACATCCCCGCCCATGGCGGCGATCTGGCGCACCAAAGTGGCGGTGATCGGGCGGACCATGGGAGAGGCCGGCAGGAAGACCGTATGCACCTCGGGCGCCATCGCCTCGTTCATGCCGGCGAGCTGCATCTCGTAGTCGAGATCGGTGCCGTCGCGCAGGCCCCGAATCATGATCGTCGCACCGTACTTGCGCGCCGATGTCACCGACAGGTCGTCAAACGTCACTGCTTCGAGCACGCAGCCGGCCTGGGCCGCCACCGGCCCGCAGACGTCATGGAGCATCTTCAGCCGCTCCTCGGTCGAGAACAGCGGCTTCTTGCCGGGGTGCACCCCGATCGCGACAACGAGCCTGTCGCACAGCGACACGCTGTGCCGGACCACGTCCAGATGGCCGTTGGTGATGGGGTCGAAGGAACCTGGATAGAAGGCAATGCGCGGCATGGCCACGTCCTACCGCGCCCGGCCCGGCCCGGCAAGCCGGTCAGGTTCCCTGGCGGTTTTTCCGCAAAACCGTGTCGGAATGCGCCCAATTGTTTCGTCCTGAGGGCGGCCACGAAACAAAACGGAGCGCGAACGAAACCATTTCCCGCGTTCGCGAAGACGTCCGGAAACTGGCCATGGTTACTAATCCGGCCAACGAACGACGGGCCGCACAAATGGGCGTAGCGGCCGCATCACAGGGGACTGTCATGATCAAGGCTCTTTCGGCGATCGCCATCTCTGCGTGTGTTGCTGCCGCTCTCACCCTCCTGCCCGGCTTCGCCCCGACTGTCGAGGCGAGCGTGCCGCAACCGCTCGCCAAGAGCGACCGGCTCGATATCCGCACCATCGGCAAGGACTGCTCGCAGCAGGCCTGGCCGAATTTCGAGGCGTCCTGCCTTCGCCAGGCCGGCACCAAAGCCGACATCCGCGAGGCTCGCCTCGTGACCGCAAACCGCACTCCGTAGCGGCGTCTGTCAGTTTCGCGTCAGGTAGCGACAAATCCCATAGATAAACCCCATGGATATTTGCGACGTCCCGTCGCAGACTGCCCGATGCTCGCGCCCGCCGGAATGACCCGTCGGGCGCGATCCCATCGAGGGGTCGCCATTGTCCAGTACGCCTGCAGTCGCCTCCGGCCATCAACCTGATCCACTGCCGCTTGCAATGACCATGGGCGCCCTCGGGGTGGTCTATGGCGATATCGGCACCAGTCCCCTCTACGCGCTCAAGGAAGCCGCCAAGGCCGCCGCCCACGGCGGCACATTGACGAACGATGCCGTTCTGGGCGTTGCCTCGTTGATCCTCTGGGCGCTGTTGCTGATCATCTCGCTGAAATATGCGCTGTTGATTTTGCGCGCTGACAACCGCGGCGAAGGCGGCATCGTCGCCCTGCTGGCCTTGCTGCATGCCCGCAACGCCCAACCCGGTACTTGGCGCGCGCATCTGCTGGTCGTCGGCCTCGTCGGCGCCGCCCTGCTCTACGGCGACGGGGCGATCACGCCGGCGATCTCGGTGCTATCAGCCATCGAAGGTCTGAAGGTCGACGCACCCTCGCTCGCGCCGGCGGTGGTGCCCGTGACCGTCGTCATCCTGATCGGACTGTTCATGATGCAGAAGCAGGGCACCGGCTTCATCGGCCGCATCTTCGGACCGGTGATGCTGGCCTGGTTCTTCGTGCTGGCAGCGCTCGGCATCCACGGCATCGTCAAGGCGCCGGCGGTGCTGGCGGCGCTGAGCCCGCTCTATGCGTTCGACTTCCTGATCCACCAGGATTTTCATGTCTCCTTCGCGATCCTGGGGGCCGCCTTCCTCGCGGTGACCGGCGGCGAAGCCATGTATGCTGACATGGGGCATTTCGGCCGCCTGCCGATCCGGCTGGCCTGGTTCGCGATCTGCCTGCCCGCGCTGGTGCTGAACTATTTCGGCCAGGCCGCGCTGCTGATCACCGACCCCTCCATGATCGAGAATCCGTTCTTCCAACTCTGCCCCGACGCCCTGCACTATCCGCTGGTCGCGTTCTCGGCGGTCGCGACCGTGATCGCCTCGCAGGCCATCATCTCGGGCGTGTTCTCGCTGACGCAGCAGTCGATTCAGCTCGGTTTCCTGCCGCGCATGCAGATCCGTCACACCACGAGCGCAGCGATCGGCCAGATCTACGTGCCGTTGGTGAACTGGCTGCTCGCCGCCGCAACGCTCGGCGCCGTGCTGAGCTTCGGCAGCTCGGAGGCGCTGGCCGGCGCCTACGGCATCGCGGTGTCGCTGTTGATGGCGATCACCACGCTGCTCGCTGCCCTGGTCGCGATCCAGTGGGGCTATTCGCCGTGGCTGGTGGTGGCCGTGAACGGCTTCTTCTTCGTGATCGACGTGATCTTCTTCTCGGCCAATTCGATCAAGCTGTTCGAGGGCGGCTGGTTTCCGCTGATGCTCGCGGGCTTCGTCGCTTTCCTGATGCTGACCTGGCGCAGCGGCGTGAAGCTCGTCGAAGCGGCACGCGCGAAGCTGCGCCAGCCCGAGGAGGATCTGATCGAAACCGCGGTCAACAAGTGCAGCGCCAGGCTGCCCGGCACCGCCGTGTTCCTGGCGTCGGCGCCGCGCGGCGTGCCGCTGGCGCTGACCCAGTTCGTCAAGCACAACCACGTGCTGCACGAGCGCATCGTCCTGGTCACCGTGCTGATCGAGGAGCTTCCTCACATCGACGACGAAGACCGAATCGAGGTGATCGAGATCATTCCCGGCATTACCCGCGTCGTTCTGCATTACGGGTTCATGCAGAACCCGACGATCTACGAAGGGCTGACCTTCGCCTGCCGCCACGGCAAGCTGCCCGGCATCGACCTCTCCGACATCACCTATTACGTCGGCCGCGAGACCATCATCCCGCGCGAGGACGTGCCGGGCATGTGGGTCTGGCGCGAAACCGTGTTCGCCTTCCTGCAGCGCAACGCCGAACGCTCCGCCGCGTTCTTCGGCGTGCCGACCAAGCAGGTGGTGGAGTTCGGCACGGAGCTGGAGATTTAGCGCAATTCGTAGCCCGGATGGAGCGACTTGTCCGCCGTAGCTCGGAGAGCGAAGGCGGAAGTGCAATCCGGGACAGCCGTTCGAATGAAGAACCCGGATTTCGCTTGCGCTCCATCCGGGCTACGAGGGGTGACGCATCACTCCCCGTTCGACTCCCCATTCGCCCCGTTTCCGCTCTCGGCCTCTTCCGTGATGTGCTCGACCGAGACGACGTGTTCGTCCTCGGCGGTGTCGAACACGATCACGCCCTGGGTTGAGCGGCCGGCCACGCGGATGCCTTCGACCGGGCAGCGGATCAGCTGGCCCTTGTCGGTGACCAGCATGATTTGATCGGCGTCTTCCACGGGGAACGACGCCACCAGGTTGCCGTTGCGGTTGTTGACGCTCATGGCCACGATGCCTTTGCCGCCGCGGCCCGTGGTGCGGTACTCGTAGGACGAGGTCCGCTTGCCGTAGCCGTTGACGGAGACGGTCAGCACGACCTGCTCGGCCGCCGACATTTCGACATAGCGCTCCTGAGCCAGCTGGAAGCTGCCGGAGGTCTCCTCGGCCTCGGCGTCCGCCGCCGGCTCCTCGGCCGCAGCTTCGCCGGCAACCGCACGACGCATCTTCAGATACGCCGAGCGCTCGTCGGACGTCGTCTCGACGTGGCGCAGGATCGCCAGCGAAATCACCTTGTCGCCCTCGGCAAGCGCAATGCCGCGCACGCCCATCGAGGTGCGCCCGGTGAACACGCGCACGTCGGTGACGGGGAAGCGGATGCACTGGCCGCCGGCGCCGGTCAAAAGCACGTCGTCGTGCTCGGTGCAGATCTGCACGTCGACGATAGCTTCGTTGTCGTCGAGCTTCATCGCGATGATGCCGGAGCGGCGGACGTCGACGAAGTCGGACAGCTTGTTGCGCCGGACGTTGCCGCCTGTCGTGGCGAACATCACGTCGAGATTGCCCCAGGTGGACTCGTCCTCCGGCAGCGGCATGATGGTGGTGATGCGCTCGCCCTGCTCCAGCGGCAGGATGTTGATCAGCGCCTTGCCGCGCGCGTTCGGCGCGGCCATCGGCAGGCGCCAGACCTTGATCTTGTAGACCTGGCCGCGCGAGGAGAAGAACAGCATCGGAGTATGCGTGGACGCCACGAACAGCCGGCTGACAAAATCCTCGTCGCGGGTCTGCATGCCGGCGCGGCCCTTGCCGCCGCGGCGCTGGGCCCGGTAGGCCGACAGCGGCACGCGCTTGACGTAGCCGGCGTGCGAGACGGTGACGACCATGTCCTCGCGCTGGATCAGGTCCTCGTCCTCGACCTCGCCTTCCTGCTCGATGATGACGGTGCGGCGCGGGGTCGCGAACTCGGCCTTCACCTCGGCGAGCTCGGACTTGATGATTTCAAGCACGCGGTCGCGCGAGCGCAGGATGTCGAGATAGTCGGCGATTTCGCCGGCGAGCTTGTCGAGTTCCTCGCGGATTTCGTCACGGCCGAGTGCGGTGAGGCGTTGCAGGCGCAAATCGAGAATGGCCCTCGCCTGCTCCATCGACAGCCGGATCGTACCGTTCTCGCTGATGCGGTGGCGCGGATCGTCGATCAGCGTCAGCATGTCCTCGACGTCCCGGGCAGGCCAGTCGCGCGACATCAGGGTGTCGCGGGCGGTGGTCGGGTCGGGCGAGGTCCGGATGACGCGGATCATCTCGTCGATATTGGCGACCGCGATCGCCAGACCGACCAGGATATGGGCGCGATCACGGGCCTTGGCGAGCAGGAACTTGGTGCGCCGCGTGACGACGCGCTCGCGGAAGTCGACGAAGATCGCCAGCAGGTCCTTCAGATGCATGATCCGCGGACGGCCGCTGTCGAGCGCCACCATGTTGACGCCGAAGCTCGTCTGCAGCGGCGTGAACCTGTAGAGCTGATTCAGCACCACATCCGGCACGGCATCGCGCTTCAATTCGATGACGACGCGGTAGCCGTCGCGATCGGATTCATCGCGCAGGTCGCCGATGCCTTCGATTTTCTTTTCCTTGACCAGCTCGGCGATGCGCTCGACCATCGTCGCCTTGTTCACCTGGTAGGGAATCTCGGTGATGATGATCGCCTCGCGCTCCTTGCGGATGGTCTCGATCGCGACCTTGCCGCGCATCATGACTGAGCCGCGGCCGAGGTGATAGGCGGCGCGGATGCCCTGCCGTCCGAGGATGACGCCGCCGGTCGGGAAATCCGGTCCCGGCACGATGTTGATGAGCTCGTCGATGGTAAGCGCGGGGTTGTCGATCAGCGCAACGCAGGCGTCGATGACCTCACCGAGATTGTGCGGCGGGATGTTGGTCGCCATGCCGACCGCGATGCCGCCGGCGCCGTTGACGAGAAGGTTCGGGAACTTGGCCGGCAAGACCGACGGTTCGGTCTCGTTGTTGTCGTAGTTCGGCTGGAAGTCGACCGTGTCCTTGTCGATGTCGGCCAGCAGAGCCAGCGCCACCTTCGTCAATCGGGCTTCGGTATAACGATAGGCAGCCGGAGGATCGCCGTCGACCGAGCCGAAATTGCCCTGGCCGTCGATCAGCGGCACGCGCATGGAGAAGTCCTGCGCCATCCGGACCATGGCGTCGTAGATCGACTGGTCGCCATGCGGATGATATTTACCGATGACGTCACCGACCACGCGGGCGGACTTGACGTACTTCTTGTCCGGCGTGTGCCCCTGCTCGTTCATCGAGTACAGGATGCGGCGATGCACCGGCTTCAGACCGTCGCGGGCGTCAGGCAGTGCCCGCGCCACGATCACGCTCATGGCGTAGTCGAGATAGGACTTCTTCATCTCCTCAAAGATGGAGACGGGGCGAATATCCGAGGGTTGCGCCGGCTGGTCGCCGGGCTTGTCGTCGTCGTCAGCCAAGGGGAAATCCGATGAGGTTTTATCTGGGAATCATATAGCGCATCCAGCCTCTGATAACCACCCTCGCGGCGATCTGGGAAGCGCTTTTTCTACCTATTTTTCCAACAACTTAAGCCCTTGCGAGCGCTGTCTCGGACAGCCCCCGCACCGACCTCGCAAAATCGCCGCTCGCCCGTGGAAAACCGCGCGGCGAGCTTGCCCCGTCAGCGCGTTTGCCAAGCCGCAATCCGAGCTCACCCCAAACATGAAGCGGGCCCGGAAATCCCGAGCCCGTCCTGCCGATTAGTGGGATTTTTTGACACGAGATGAGAAGCGCCGCCCACGCGGCCGGCGCCTCCGCATCGATATGCCTCGTTCTCAGAACGGAATCGCTCAGAACGGGATGTCGTCGTCCATGTCGCTGTTGCGGCCACCGCCGCCGGCGGCAACGGGTCGCCGCGGCGCGTTGCTGACGGGACCGGAGGAGCCGAAATCGCCGCCCGGCTCGTCGCCGAAGCTGCCGCCTCCCCCGCCGCCGCTACGACCGTCCAGCATCGTCAGGGTGGAGTTGAAGCCCTGCAGCACGACTTCGGTCGAGTACTTTTCGACGCCGCTCTGGTCGGTCCATTTGCGGGTCTGGAGCGCACCCTCGACGTAAATCTTGGCGCCCTTCTTCAGATACTGTTCGGCGACCTTGCAGAGCCCTTCATTGAAGATCACGACGCGGTGCCACTCGGTCTTTTCCTTGCGCTCGCCGGTCGCCTTGTCGCGCCAGGTCTCCGAGGTGGCGACGCTCAGATTGGCGATCGGCCGCCCGTCCTGGGTGCGGCGGATTTCAGGATCCTTGCCGAGATTTCCAACCAGAATGACCTTGTTGACGCTTCCCGCCATCTCCGCTCTCCGCTCCGAATGCCACTGAATTCAAGAAGGCCGGTCCGCTCCCCGCGCTCCACCGTGCCTGTTGAGGCGACCCTATACGCTCGCCGAACGCTTGCGGACGACGATCAGTCCGTCGCCCCTCCGGTTATCCCCACATATAGCATCGACCTCCGGCTTGTTCCAGATTTGTTCTTGGCGAACTTCAGCATCGAATATGTGGCGTCGATCGGCCAATGTACTGCGGGAAGGCACGCGTCGATTGGAACCTTTGTAGGTTCCCAAAAGCGAAGGAAAGAGCTTAACATTCAGCAAGTTATGGGTCCTCGCACGGCCCCGTTCTTGTTGCATTTCGGAGACGGACTTTGCCGCTCCGTAGAGCTACGGTTTCCTCGGACTTAAATCATATGGGCCCTCGTGCCTGATCAACCGCTTCGGGGAAGAAAGAAGCGGACGAACCTGGGGAGACTGGCAATGAATAAGCTTCTTATTGGTGCAATCAGTGCAGTGGCGATGGGCCTGTCGGCTCCCGCGAGCGCGGCGGATCTTGCCGCGCGTCCCTACACCAAGGCTCCGGCGCCGGCGATTGCCACCATCTACGATTGGAGCGGCTTCTACATCGGCATCAACGGCGGCGGTGGCTCGAGCCACACGTGCTGGGACTTCGTCACGCCCGCGACCGGCGTTTTGGTCGGGGAAGGCTGCCATAACGCGGTCGGCGGCACGGTCGGTGGCCAGATCGGCTATCGCTGGCAGTCCACCAATTGGGTGTTCGGCCTCGAAGGCCAAGGCAACTGGGCCGACTTCCGGGGCGACAACGTGAGCACACTTTTCCCCGGCACCGCCCTGGTCACGGGTGATCGCAACCGTTCCCGCATCGACTCTTTCGGGCTCATCACCGGTCAGATCGGTTACGCCTGGAACAACGTGCTGCTTTACGTGAAGGGCGGCGCCGCCGTCGTCGGCGACAAGTACGACATCTACGCTGCGGCGGGCACGCCCGGCGCGGGCGCGCTGCTGGCCTCGGCGCGGGAGACTCGCTGGGGTGGCACGGTTGGTGCCGGTCTGGAGTTCGGCTTCGCTCCAAACTGGTCGCTGGGCTTTGAATACGACCACATCTTCCTTGGCGATCGCACGATCGGCTTCACAACGCCCGCGGGTGCGGTTTTCGGCAGCGACCGGATTCGCCAGGACGTCGATATGGGCCTCGTCCGCTTGAACTATCGCTGGGGCGGTCCGGTCATCGCAAAGTACTGATCGCGCTGGAATAGAGCACTTCGAAGGCCGGCCTCGTGCCGGCCTTTTGCTGTGCGGTTCTGCGATATCAATAGGTCAATAGCCGTTCCGTTTTCCGATCGCTGTTGCTTTTCAGTGACACAACTTGCGGCTTCACCGGTGTATGGACGATATCAGTTGGACCACGGCGTCCGATGCTCTTCCGGAACAGGGAGGGACAACAGAAACTGGGACTGGGATTACTGAAGATGAAAAAGATTTGGTTGGCTTCGGCCTGTTTGTTCGCACTCGCTGCCCCGGCTTCGGCCGCTGATCTGGCGGCGCGCCCCTACACCAAGGCTCCGGTGGCCATGGCTTCGGTCTACAACTGGACCGGCTTCTACCTCGGTATCGTCGGTGGCGGCGCCTGGGAAAATTCCTCGACCGACCCGAAGATGAAGGGCGGCTTCGTCGGCGGTACTGCCGGCTACAACTGGCAGACCGGCAATGTCGTGTTCGGCATCGAGGCCGATGGTTCCTGGGCTGACGTCAGCGCGTCGGTCACCGGCCCCGTTGCCGTCCCCGGCTTCGGCCTCGTCAGCACCACCCTCAGCTCGAAGACCGATGCGATGGGCACCGTGCGCGGCCGCATCGGCTACGCCGTCAACAACGTCCTGTTCTACGGCACCGGTGGTTACGCCTGGATCGACAACAAGCTCAGCATCAGCGCGCTCGGCGTGACCGCTTCCGACAGCAAGTGGCACTCCGGCTGGACCGTCGGTGCGGGCGTCGAAGCGTTCTTCGCTCCGCAGTGGTCGGTCAAGGGCGAGTACCTCTTTCGCAGCCTCGGCGGCGAGACCTACTTCTCGGGCGCCCTGCCCACCGGCACGCTCGAGTTTCACACCGTGCAGGTCGGCGTGAACTATCACTTCGGGGGCCCGATCGTCGCGAAGTACTGATCTTCGCTATCGACGCCATCGTGTTACGAAAGGCCGGCCTCGCGCCGGCCTTTTTGTTTGAACGGGACCGGTCACGCGCAGTTCCGCAAGCCGTGCTCCTGCCAGATGCCGCCAGCGCGCCAACAATCCGTTGACGATTCGCAAACGCCACTGGAAATCCGTCCCTGTTCTTCCTACGTTCGCTTACTTACCCATCGGCGCCGATCCCGGTTCCGGGCGATGCGCGCCTGTCAAGTTGGCGCGATCGCGCGCTTTTGGATTCCCTGAGGACCACCAGGATGGATGAAGTGATCAAGGCGAAGCGCCAACAACAGAACGCGGGAGCACACCTGCGCGCGATTACGATCCGTGGCGCGCGCGAGCACAACCTCAAGAACGTCGACGTCGAAATTCCGCGCGACAAGCTCGTCGTGTTCACGGGGCTGTCAGGCTCCGGCAAATCCTCCCTCGCGTTCGACACCATCTATGCCGAGGGCCAGCGCCGCTACGTCGAATCGCTATCGGCCTATGCCCGCCAGTTCCTGGAGATGATGCAGAAGCCCGACGTCGACCAGATCGACGGCCTGTCGCCGGCGATCTCGATCGAGCAGAAGACGACATCGAAAAACCCGCGCTCCACCGTCGGCACGGTGACCGAAATCTACGACTACATGCGCCTGCTGTGGGCGCGCGTCGGCGTGCCCTATTCGCCCGCCACCGGCCTGCCGATCGAGAGCCAGACCGTCTCGCAGATGGTCGACCGCGTGCTGGCGCTGCCGGAGGGCTCCCGGCTCTATCTGCTCGCGCCGGTCGTGCGCGGCCGCAAGGGCGAGTACCGCAAAGAGCTCGCCGAATGGCTCAAGAAGGGCTTTCAGCGCGTCAAGATCGACGGCGCCTTCCATGAGCTCGCGGAAGCGCCTGTTCTCGACAAGAAATTCCCGCACGACATCGACGTCGTCGTCGACCGCATCGTGGTGCGCCCCGACATCGGCCAGCGCCTCGCCGAAAGCTTCGAGACCGCGCTGAAGCTCGCCGAGGGTCTTGCCGTGATCGAATTCGCGGACGCGCCGGCTGCAGCAGCCCCCGCGGAAGAGAAAAAGAAGACGGCCAAGATCCACGACAAGAGCGGACCCGAGCGCATGCTGTTCTCGGAAAAGTTCGCCTGCCCTGTCTCCGGCTTCACCATCCCCGAGATCGAGCCCCGGCTGTTCTCGTTCAACAATCCCTATGGCGCCTGCCCCGCCTGCGGCGGCCTCGGCGTCGAGCAGCATGTCGACGAGGACCTCGTCATCCCCGACAAGGAGCTAGCCATCGGCAAGGGCGCCATCGCGCCCTGGGCCAAGTCCTCGTCGCCCTATTACATTCAGACGCTGACTGCGCTCGGCAAGCACTACAAGTTCACGCTGACCACCAAATGGAAGGATCTGCCCAAGAAGACGCAGAATGCGATCCTGCACGGCTCCGGCGAGGACGAGATCAAGTTCTCCTACGAGGACGGCGTCCGCTCCTATGACACCAAGAAGCCGTTCGAGGGCGTCATTACCAACATCAACCGCCGCTATCGCGAGACCGAGAGCGAGTGGGCGCGCGAGGAGCTGGCGAAGTACTTCCACGACGTGCCCTGCGAGGCGTGCCACGGCTTTCGGCTCAAGCCCGAGGCGCTCTGCGTCAAGATCGGCGGCAAGCATATCGGCGACATCTCCGAGATGTCAGTGAAGGGCGCCGGCGCGTGGTTCGAGACCGTGCCGGAGGCGCTGAACACCCAGCAGAACGAGATCGCCGGCCGCATCCTCAAGGAGATCCGCGAGCGCCTCACCTTCCTGCTCGACGTCGGCCTCAACTATCTCACGCTGTCCCGCTCCTCCGGCACGCTGTCCGGCGGCGAGAGCCAGCGCATCCGCCTGGCCTCGCAGATCGGCTCGGGCCTGACAGGTGTGCTCTATGTGCTCGACGAGCCCTCGATCGGCTTGCACCAGCGCGACAACGCGCGCCTGCTCGACACGCTCAAGAGACTTCGTGACCTCGGCAACACCGTGATCGTGGTCGAGCACGACGAGGACGCGATCCTGCTCGCCGACCACGTGCTCGACATCGGCCCGGGTGCCGGCATGCATGGCGGCAACATCATCGCCGAAGGCACGCCCGCCGAGATCATGCGCAACCCCAACTCGCTGACCGGCAAATATCTGACCGGCGAGCTTGAGGTCGAGGTGCCGGAGCGGCGCCCGCCGAACCATCGCCGCACCATCAAGGTGGTCAATGCGCGCGGCAATAACCTCAAGAACGTCACGGCCGAAATCCCGCTCGGCCTGTTCACCTGCGTTACCGGCGTCTCCGGCGGCGGCAAGTCGACGCTGCTGATCGACACGCTGTACAAGGCGATCGCCCGCAAGCTGAACAACGCCAGCGAGGGCGCCGCGCCGCACGACCGCATCGAGGGCCTCGAGCACATCGACAAGATCATCGACATCGACCAGTCGCCGATCGGCCGCACGCCACGCTCCAATCCCGCGACCTATACGGGTGCCTTCACGCCGATCCGCGAATGGTTCGCCGGCCTGCCCGAGTCGAAGGCGCGCGGCTACGAGCCCGGCCGCTTCTCCTTCAACGTCAAGGGCGGCCGCTGCGAGGCCTGCCAGGGCGACGGCGTCATCAAGATCGAGATGCACTTTCTGCCCGACGTCTACGTCACCTGCGACGTCTGCAAGGGCAAGCGCTACAACCGCGAGACGCTGGAGGTCCTGTTCAAGGGCAAGAGCATCGCCGACGTGCTCGACATGACGGTCGAGGAAGCGGCCGAGTTCTTCAAGGCGGTCCCGCGCGTGCGCGAGACCTTCCAGACGCTGCATCGCGTCGGCCTCGACTACATCCATGTCGGCCAGCAGGCCACGACGCTCTCCGGCGGCGAAGCCCAGCGCGTCAAGCTCGCAAAGGAGCTGTCAAAGCGCGCCACCGGCCGCACGCTCTACATCCTGGACGAGCCGACCACCGGCCTGCATTTCCACGACGTCAAGAAGCTCCTGGAGGTGCTGCACGAACTGGTCGCGCAGGGCAACACGGTCGTCGTCATCGAGCACAATCTCGAGGTCATCAAGACCGCCGACTGGGTCATCGACCTCGGCCCCGAAGGCGGCGACGGCGGCGGCGAGATCGTCGCCTGGGGCCCGCCCGAAGACATCGCGAAAGCACCGCGGAGCTACACGGGGAAGTTTCTGGCCCCGGTGCTGGCGAAGGCGCGGAAGCCGAAGCGGAGACGCACGGCGAGCGAGGCGGCGGAGTAGGTTACGCAGCGGGAGCGTGCCGACACATTGTCTGAGGGAGGTCGCTTTTGCCTGCAGGACTTGTGCAAACCTATCGTGCGTTCGCCCACAATAATGCTTGGGCGAACCACCGGCTGCTCACTGCTTGCGCAGCGCTGTCTCAGGCTGACTTCGAAGCCGCACGAACCGGCTTCTTTCCAAGCTTGCAGCGCACGCTCAACCACATCTATGTCATAGACCTCTTCTATGTCGACGCGCTGGAGGGCGGATGGCTGGGACCGGCGGCTTGGAAGAACCAGATGCCCCACCTTTCACTCGCCGCGCTAAAGCCTGCGCAATCCGCGATCGACAAGCGCTTGATTGCCGTCTGCGATGGACTGACGCCCGAGCTTCTCGACGGTCTCGTGCGGATCAACCGCGACACCCGCGTGCAGATCGAACGTCGCGACCGGCTGCTCATGCATCTGTTCCAGCATCAAATTCATCATCGCGGACAAGCCCACGCGATGCTGTCCGAAACGCACCTTACCCCGCCCCAGCTAGACGAGTTCTTCGCCGAGGGAGAGGCGCCGCTCAGGGCCACCGAATTCGACCAACTCGGATGGACCGAGGAAACGGTGTGGAAAGCCTAGCGGTGTAGCTTCGCCTCCATGCCCTACTCCCTCGCCATCTTCGATCTCGACGGCACGCTGGCTGACAGCTTTCCGTGGTTCCTGCGCACCATCAACGACGTCGCCGACCGCTTCGGCTTCCGCCGCGTCGCGGATGAGGATGTCGAGGGGCTGCGGCATGCTTCGTCGCGCGAGATCCTCAGCCGGCTCGAGGTGCCCTTGTGGAAGCTGCCGGCGATCGCGCGGCATGCGCGGCGGCTGAAGGCTGAGGCGGCCGCCGAGATTTCGCTGTTTTCGGGCGTCGATGCGATGCTGCGGACGCTGGCGGAGAACGGCGTGCAGCTCGCGCTGGTGACATCGGACAGCGAAGCGAACGCGCGCGAAAAACTCGGCGAGGCCGCCGCGCTGTTCGCGCATTTCGACTGCGCGGCCTCGCTGTTCGGCAAGCCTTCGAAATTCCGCCGCGTCATGCGGCGCGCCGGCGTGGAGCCGGGCAAGGTCATCGCGATCGGCGACGAGGTGCGCGATATCGAGGCGGCGCGGGCTGTCGGCATTGCCTGCGGCGCGGTGAGCTGGGGTTATGCGGCGCCGGCGGCGCTGCGGGCGCTGGCGCCGGATCACATGTTTGAGCAGATGGATGAGATTGTATGGACGCTGTGCCCCGGTGCAATAGCCCGGATGAGCGAGGCGATACCCGGGAACGCCGGTGGATGAGGAGAGCCCTGCCCCGCATGTCGCTCCGCTCATGCGGGCTACGGCAGCCTACTCCGTCCTGCGCAAGAATGCCCCGAACGCGCGTGGGCCGTCGCCGGTCTTGACCTCACCGATCACCTTCATCTCGGTCGCGTCGATGATGCTGAGCGTATTGCTCTCCCAGCACGCGACGACGATACGCTTGCCGTCGGCGGTCGCGGCAATGCCTTCGGGATAATCGCCGACAGTGATGCGCTTCACCGGCTTCAGCGTTGCCAGATCGAACACGCTGACGGTGCCGCCATACTGGTCGGTGACGAAGCCGCGGCCCTGCGTCAGCGCCACCGCATAGGGACGCATCCCGACCGGCACGCGGCCGATCTCGCGCGCTTCGGCGATGTCGATCACGGAGACGTCGTTTGAGCCGACATTGGCGGTGTAGGCGCGCCTGCCGTCGGCATCGATGGTGACGCCGAACGGACGGGTGCCGACCTTGATTGTCGCCCTGCGCTGGCGCGTCGCGGTGTCCACCATCGAGACGCTGTCGTCGTCGCGGTCGGCCGAGAGCAGCAGCTTGCCATCAAGCGTCACTGCGAGCCCCGACGGCGAGGCGCCGACCGCGATGCTGGCCGTGACGCTGCGGCTCGCAGCGTCGATCACCCGCACGGCGGCTGCGTACCAGTCCGCGACATAGACGGTGCGGCCATCCGGCGCGACGGCAATGCCAAGCGGCCCGCCGCCGACCTCGATCCGCCCTGCAATCTGCCGCGTTGCTGCGTCCACCACCGTCACGGCCTTGGCGTCCGGGCTCGTGACATAGGCAAAGCGCCCGTCCGCGCTAACGGCCACGCCCGCCGGCTTGCCGCCGATCGGGATGGTCGCGACGCTGCGCGCGGTGGCGAGGTCCACCACCATCAAATCGTCGCTGAGCTGGTTGGTCACGAACGCCTCGTCGGCGCACGCGCTGCCGAGAGCGGCACGGTAAAGGCTGGCAGCGAGCGCCGCCAGGACCAACGCCCGCACGGTCAGCTTCCGCTCTCGATCTTCTTCTTCAACGACTCGAGGCCGGCCTTGTAGAGCCCGCTCACCGCAGTCTTAGCCGCCTCGTCGCTCAGCTCCGGCGGCGGATCGTTGTTGGGAAAGCCGCGGTAGAACGCGCCGGCCCATTCCAGGGTCGAGGCCTTGCCGTCGGCGCTCGGCGTGACGGTGAGCGTCGAGGAATAATTGGTGACCGGCAGCACCTTCACGTCCACATTGGTGATCCGGTAGGAATAGCTCATCGCGGCGGCGTCAAACTTGTAGAGCTCTTCGTCGACGGTCGCGCCTCCCGTCAGCGTCAGCTTCCGCGTCGCGCCGATCTCGTTGCCCTTCTCGCCCTCGGTCTTGGTAACAGGCGGCAGCCAGCTCATGTCCTGGAAATTGCCCATTGCGGTCCACACCTTGGCCGGGGCGGCGTTGATCTCGATGGATTCGCGGACCTTCTGCCGGGTCGGCCCGTGGGCCCAGGCCGATGTCGAAGCCGGGCCAAACGCCGCCGTCAAAGCTGCCGCGCCCGCAGCGGTCAGTACTACGCCCAAGACCGTGCGGCGTCCAATCGTCACCCTCATCTCGTTTCCTCATGCGTCTCATTGATCATGCGCGACTTGATGCGCGCTGGGATCATGGTAGCGCATTTTGCGGCCGAGGGGAGACCCGTTCGTGGCCACGTTGCGGCAGGCGTCCGCGCGCCCCACAACCCCTTGCTGCCCGGCGGGCAAAACACCCAATAAGCGGGTCAACCACGATCGGCAAAAATATTTCTCTTTATCCGTATTTCGGATTATCGTATAGAAAGCCATCCCAACCCGGCCGAGGGGCGGATCGCGATCGTCACGAACGCGGGATGGGACGTGGTGGACGTGGGCCACACCGGCGCGAAGGCTTCGCAGGGCGGGCAACCGTGAACGAAGGCGTCGCGCACACGACCGGTGTGATCCGCGTACGGCAAAATCGTGTGGTCCTGACGCCCGGGGTCTGTGCGTCAAGTCTTGTGGTGATGTGGGCGGCCCGACCGGGCATCCGCATCAGCCATCCGCAAGGCGACGGGGGCAATAGTGCATCGCTCCCCGGGGAGATCACGACATAAGCCGTAAAACCACTGCGCAGGGAAGGCCGTGTGTTGGGCTTCACCTGTATGCCGCTGTGCAGCCTCTTGTAGCGCAACCTTCGCACAGTGGACCGTGGGTGCCAGCCGGCACCCGGCCTTTCCTGCGCCCTCGGCATTTTTGGGGGCTAAGAATACCGCAAAGCTCGGGCCGCACAGGCCGCGAGAAGGCGAAGGTGCGCGGACTCTGTGGATTGAAATACGAAGATGGATTTTGGGCGCGTGCCCCGGACGCGGCGCAACGCCCCTTCGGCGGTGCGCCGCAGAGCCGGGGCCCACGCAGCGGCAAATGCACGGCTTCTGGGTCCCCGCTCTACGCCGCAACGCTTACGCGTTGCAGCTTGTCCGGGACACGAGCGTGGAACTTTATCTGGCGCGCTGGCGACCGCAACATGCCAAGCACGAAAGCCTCGCGAAAGCTGCATCTGGGAAACAGACAGAAACAAACGGCAACAAAACTCGTCATGCAGCATCGGACGCAAATTGTAACCTCAGCTTGTCAAACGGAATCGTCCTGGGAAGACGCAGCTCAGACAGTTTGCCGGCATGAGGCCAGCCCGACCTCACGACCCCGCAATGATTGACGGACGTCCGGGACCGCAAGAGCCGCGAGGAGTGCGCGATGGTATCAACCTATTTCAGCTACAGCTACATCACGCGCAATCTCAAACAGTCCCTGACGCGGGTCGAACAGCAGCAGGACGTGGCGCGAGAGGCCGCCTATTACAAAGCCCACATCGGCAAGGTGAAGTCCGTCGACGACTTCATGAAAGACTATCGCCTTTATCATTATGCAACGAAGGCGTATGGCCTGGAAGACATGGCCTACGCCAAGGCCTTCATGAAAAAGGTGCTGGAGAGCGATCTCTCCGACGCAAACAGCTTTGTCAACAAGCTGGTCGACAAGCGCTACCGCGAGTTCGCCGCGGCATTTTCCTTCAATGGCAGTGCAACGCCGGTTGCGCAATCGGAGAACCAGACCGACGAGATGATCGGTCTGTACACGGCGACCAGGAAGAGCCAGGTCGATGCACTTGCCGGCGACTCGAATTATTACAGTGCCGAAATCGGCAACATCAGCAGTTCAGACCAGCTCCTGAACAACGAGCGTCTTCGCAACTACGTCTATTCGGCGTACGGGATCGATCAAAGCAAGTGGTCGCGTGACACGATAAGCCAGGTCTTGCGCAGCGATCCATCCGATCCCAACAGCTACGTCAACACCACTTTCGCCTCTCAGTTGAGTGGCCTCAACGCCGACCTTGCTCAAGCCCGATCGGATGTCACCGCGGCCAATTCGAGGATCGCCGACTACACCGCCCAATTATCGCAACCGGGCGCGAATGTGACCCAGTTGAACGTCCAGATCCTGGTCGAAAAGCATCATTTGGAGTCATATGCGAGCAGCATTTCCAGCCTCAGCGACCAGATAGGATCGATCGGCGGGTTCGTCGACCTGGCTGGTGCGTTCGAGTTTTCCTCCGACGGGTCGCTTCCGTCAGGCGTGTCGGCGCAGACTGCCGCAAATGTCACGATCACGAAACAGAGGTTCGACGACAGCAAGTCCGCCGTCTATTCGGCGGCAAGCCCATTGAACGAAGCCTTTGCAATCAGGCAATTCAGAACCGCCATCCTCAAGATCAATTCAGTCCAGGCGTTCGTATCGACACCGGGCGTTTATGATTTTGCGCTGGGAGCCGTCGGCCTCGATCCCGCAAACGTGTCGCCGGCGACTGTCAAGGCCGTGCTCGAAAGCGACATCAACGACCCCAAAAGCTACGTCTATACCCTCAAGGACAATCGATATCTGGAGCTGGCCCGCGCCTTCAACTTCGACGCAAAGGGCAATCTGACCACCCCCTTGGTGGCTCAGGACTCGGCTGAAGTCCTCCAGATCGCGAAGGACTACGTCATTGGAGCGGTGAAGAGCGCCAGCACGGCAACGCCCCAGCAGCAGGCCGCAGTTCGGGCCCAGGCCACGAAGGATGCGTCGGAATATCAGCAGGCCATCGCCGGCATCGACAGTGTTTCCGATCTTCTCGCAAACAGGCCGATGGTCGATTTCATTCTCCTGGCCAAGGGTCTGGATCCCAGGAAGGTCAGCACCGAATTTCTCAAGAAGATCTTCAGCTCCAATCTGAACGATCCAAAGAGCTTCGCGAACACCGAGAGCGATCCTCGCTTTGCCGAAATCGCGGCGTCGTTCAATTTCGACAGTCAAGGCAACGTCGCGCGTCTTCCGATGATGGGTCCGCAGAAGCGGGATCAGTTTCGGGAAACACAAGCGAACTATGTCGAGCAAAGCCTGGAGCAGCAGCAAGGCGATGCGAATCCCGGCGTGCGCCTGGCGCTCTATTTCCAGCGAAAGGCGGGGGACATCACATCTGCGTACGACATCCTTGCCGACAAGGCTCTTTCGGAGGTGTTCAGGACCACCTTCGATCTGCCTGACTCGATGGCGGCGATGCCGATCGACCAGCAGGCCAAGTTCGTGGACAGATTCATGAAGATCAAGGACCTGTCCGATCCCGCGAAGGTTACAAAGCTGCTGAACCGTTTCTCCGCCATGTATGACATCAGAAACAGCCAGAGCACCGGTCAGGGTCAATCCCCCCTGCTCAACCTCTTTCAGGGATCCGGTTCGGGGATCAGTGACTCCACATACCTGGCCATTGCCAAGCTACGCACTCACTGACGATCGCCGCCGGGACTAGTCCAACACCTCGAGCACCAGCTCCATGGTCATGAGCACGGGATTGTCGCCACGGACCAGACGGCCCTCCGCCATGCCGCCGGTGTAGTCGATCAAGGCGACGTCGAGTGCGGCTTCGAGCGCGCCGGAGGAGCCGGCCGCAATCGTGCCGCCGGTGACCGCAAGCTCGGTCGCGAAGGGCTCGGTCACGCCGCCATGGCTGAAGCGGGCGCCGATGGTCGAGCCGACGCCGCCGTGGATCCTGGCGCGCGCGATGCCTTGCGCGCGGCAGAAGTCTTCGAGACAGAAGGCGAAATCCTGATTGGGGCGCAGCCGCAGCGCGAAAGCGCGGCTGGTCGTGCGTGCGCCGGTGCTCGCAGCCGGCACCGGCCCGAACAGCTTGAAGTTGGTCTCGGGATCGGGCTCGGCGGCAAACATCGCACCATCGATGCCGAAGGCCTCGACCTCGAACGGCTCGGCGACGTCAGTCTCGTCCGGCAGCATGTGGCCGCCACTGTCGCGGCCATCGGGCTCCGTCCACAGCCCATGGCAATGAAAGAACGGCGCGCCATCGCGCGTGCCCAGCGTCATGCTGCCGAGCCTGGTGCGCGTCACGCCGCCCGGCCGGAAAGTGTCGCTATAGAACGCGGCGTTCTCGCTGGTCTTCGACAGCGCCGGCATGACATAGGCGAACGGCCCGAGCGCGCCGCGCCCGAAGCTGAGCACGCCGCCGGCGAATCCCTCCGCGGCAAAACCGCGGCGCGCCGCCTCCAACAGCGGCAGACCTGCTCGAAGCGTGAAGGAGAAAGCGCGTCCCCTCGCCTCCACCCATTGGATGCGTTCGGCGACCGGCGCGCCGGGCTGCTTGATGCTGCGCATGACTTTCGCTCAGCCCGCCCGCGTCTTGTCGAGATCGAGCAGCCCGCGCGCCTCGAGCTCGTCGCGAACCATCCGTTTGGGAATCTTGCCGTAGCCGGATTTCGGCAAGGCCTCCCAGAAGAAGAACCGCTTCGGCATCTTGTAGCGCGGCACCTTGGGGCTGAGGAATGCCGCCATCTCCGCTTCGCTCACCGGCTTTGCGCCTTCGCGGGCGACGCAGACGGCAACGCCGACCTCGCCCCAGGTCGCATCGGGCACACCGAGCACCGCGACCTCGCCGACGCAAGGATGGGTCAGGATTTTCTCCTCGATCTCCCGTGGATAGATGTTGGAGCCGCCGGAGATGTACATGTCGGAGGCTCGTCCGGTGATGTAGACGAACCCCTCCTCGTCCATGTGACCGAGATCGCCAGTGCGGAACCAGCCGTTGCGGAACGCCTTCGCATTGGCATCGGGGTTGTCGTAGTAGCCGGCAAGCACGGCGGGGCCGATCACGCAGATCTCCCCGCTCTGGTTGGCGCCGAGTTCGCGGCCCTCGTCGTCCTGGATCGAGACCTGCATGCCGGTACGCTCGAAGCCACAGGTGCCGATCTTCGCGTGCGGCCCGTCCTCGGGATCATGCAGCGCCGCCGGCAGCACGGTGATGTTGCCGGTCACCTCGCCGAGACCGAAATACTGCACGATGACCTTGCCGAGCTTCCTCAGCGCAGCCTTCTGGTCCTCGCGATACATCGGCGCACCCGCATAGATCACCTGGCGCAGCGAAGAATGATCGTATTTGTCGGCGGCGGGATGCTCGACCATCATCTTCAGAATGGTCGGCACCACGAAGAGATTGCTTACCCGATGCGCCTCGATCAGGCGGAACGCCTCGTCGATGTCGAATTTCTCCGTCGGCAGCAGCACGGTGCACACGCCGCGCGCGGTCTGAACCAGCTGATGCACGCCGGCGCCATGCGACAGCGGCGCCACCACCAGCGAAGCATCCGCTTCGGTGACGCCGGGCGTGAGATCGGCGAGATGGTTGGTGACGACAAAACCCATCTGCCCGTGGGTGAGCACCGCAGCCTTGGAGCGGCCGGTGGTCCCCGACGTGAAGAAGAACCAGCAGGGATCGTCGTGCTCGACCGCGACGTTCTCGACCACGCTGCCAGCGCGCGACGCGACGGCATCCGCAACCGACGTCTCGGCAAATGGCGCCCGACCGTCGATGCTCCAGGTGAATTCCAGCGCGCCACCGCTCACGGCCGCGGCGTGTTCAGGAAAATCGACGTGGCACAGAAACGCCTTCGCGCCGGAGGCCTGCGCAAGATAAGTCACCTCGTCCGGCATCAGTCGGAAATTGGTGGGTACCCAGACCGCGCCGAGCCGGAACGCCGCGAACATCGAGAAGAACATCTCGTCGCCGTTCTTGGAATGGACGAGGACGCGGTCGCCCTTGGCGATGCCCTGCGCCGCGAGCGCCGCCGCCAGCGCCGAGACCTGCGCGTCGATCTCCCGCCAGGTCCAGGATCTGTCACCCCAGACGAAACCGGGACGCGCCCTATGCCGCCGCGCATTCTGGGTCAGCATGTGAGCGAGATTCATGACGCGGCGGGACATGCGCAGGGGCTGCATCGGGCTTCCTCTTCGGCGGCGGACGGCACGCAAGCCGCCCGCTCATTGCAGCCCATTTATCGCCATCGCCACGACCCCTGCAAGGCTGCCGGGCGCAGCGCAGCCCATCCCACCGTTCAGGAAATTTTAAACATGATCGGCGCAACCTCGCTCAGTTCTCGCGTACAGAGTGCCGCATCATGGTCAAAGCGCCCGCCCTCCTCCTGTTGTCGTTGGCGCTTGCCGGATGTGCCGTGGGCCCACAAGCGCACCTCGCCTCCGGTCCCGCCTTCACGCCTGCGCGCTATGCCTGGGACGGCGCTGGCGAAAATCCCAATCACCCGCGCGCTCCCTCAGGACCAGCACGCACGGCCCGATCCGAGCGCAACAGCTCGCAAGCCGGGCTTAAGCCCTACTCGAAGGAATGGTGGCAGGCGCAGGACGGCATCGAGGCGGAACAGGACGCCAGGGTCAACCGTTCCCTCGTCATCTGCCAGGGATGCCTGCGCCCGCAGGCGCAGTCCGAGGATTCCAGGCTCGCCAAGGCGACCGATTGAAACATCCGGACGATCAGGACCTGGTGGAAGTCCGGCCCCGTCGTCGCGAGAAGCGACCGGGAGCTACAACGCCCCGAGCTTCCGCAATGACTCCTGTGCGGTCGGCAGGCCCGGCTTCAATTCCAGCGCCTTCCTGAAATCGGCAATCGCGCCCTGTTTGTCGCCGAGCCGCGCGCGTCGGTCGGCGCAACACGGACCGCCTCGCCATAGTCGGCGCGGATCGAGCTTGATGGCTTGGTCGTTCGGCGATGGCACGATGAGGCTGAGCGGGACACGCATTTTCCGGATATCTCCCCTGCGGCAATCCCTCTTGGTCGCACCTTGGCAAGGGCCGGTTCAGGCGCCTAGATCAGAGGCAAGCAGCAGGTCGGAAGGATTTTGCATGGCGCCATCGGTACGGGACAACAAGGACAAAAGCCGCTTCGAGCTCGATGTCGGCAGCGAAATCGCCTTCGCCAATTACCGGCTGACGCCGTCGGCGGTGATCATCACCCACACCGAGACGCCGCGCGCGCTACGCGGCCGCGGCATCGGCTCCGAGCTGGTCAAGGGCGCGCTGGGATTGATCCGCCGCGACGGCAAGAAGGTGATCGCCGGTTGCGGATTCGTCGTCGACTATCTCGACAGGCATCCGGAAGATGCGGATCTCGTCGCCTGAATGCAAAAGGGCCCGCGCGATCGCGGGCCCTTGGGTTACGACCGGGCGACCGGTCAGTGCTTGATCTCCGGCGGCAGCTTGCCGCCATTGGCGGCGAGCTTGGACATCACCTGCTTGTGCAGCCAGACGTTCATGGTCGCGGAATCGTTGGTGTCGCCGCTGTAGCCAAGCTCCTTGGCGAGGTCCTTGCGCGCGGCGAGGCTCGAATCGATGTCGAGCGCCTTCATGAGGTCGACGATCGAGGTGCGCCATTCCAGCTTCTCGCCCTTGTGCGCGGCGGCCGCCGCGTCGACGATCGAGGCAACGTCCACCGTCGCCGCGGGCGCCGATCCGCCCGGCGCGGCCCCTGCGGGCGCGCTGCCCGACGGTGCGCTGCCTGCGGGCGCGGCGGAAGCTGGCTGGCTACCGAAGATCGCGCCCATAATTTTCCCGAAAATGCTCATGTCTGCTCCCCGAAAAGGACCCGCTGGAGGGCCTTGAGTGGCACTTATAGACCAAGTTGCGTCGTTGCGCCCGCAAAGTTCCGCGGACCAGCACGCAGCATCAGCTTATCTGCGGCGAAATGACGACCGAACGACATCATCGGGGTTGCGCTGCGGCATCGAATCTCACCCAAGCGTGAGGGACAGGACTCGCAAATGGGCGTAGGCTTGACGTTCAGTTCGCGATGCCATCCGGAATTCGCGTCTGGTTGGGGATCGTGAAACTCAGAATAGCGGCCGCTTGCGCCGTTTGCTGGCGCCAGATGCGGCTGCATGGCAAGGGAGCTAGCGACCATGGCCACACTCTACCAGGGCAATGTCCCCACCTTGGCCCAGACCGCAGAAGCGGCTGGACCGGTGATCCGAACCATCCAACTCTCCGATCTGCACGATGCGCTCAAGCGCGGCTGGGACGATTTCAAGGCGGTGCCGAGCCACGCCATCATCCTCTGCGTGATCTATCCTGTGCTGGGCCTCGTGCTTGCCCGCGTGGTGATGGGCTATTCAGTGCTGCCGTTGTTATTTCCGCTGGCCGCTGGCTTCGCGCTGATCGGCCCGTTCGCTGCTCTCGGTCTCTACGAGCTCTCCAGCCGGCGCGAGCGCCATGAGGAGGCCAGCGCCTGGGATGCCATGGAGGTGCTGCGTTCGCCCTCCTTCGGCGCGATGCTCGGTCTCGGCGCGCTGCTGCTGGCCCTGTTCGTGACCTGGGTTGCGACCGCGCAGGCGATCTACGTTGCCGCTTTCGGCTATGAAGGCGCATCCGGGATCTCGGATTTTCTGACGCGCGTGCTCACGAGCCGGCAAGGCTGGTGGCTGATCGTGGTCGGCTGCGGCACCGGCTTCCTGTTCGCCCTTGCCGCGCTCTGCATCAGCGCCGTGTCGTTCCCGCTGATGCTCGACCGCCATGCCGGCGCGTTCGAGGCAATGGTGACGTCGCTGCGCGTTGTCGCGAAGAACCCGGTGCCGATGGCGGCCTGGGGCCTGATCGTGGCCGTCCTGCTGGCGCTGGGCACGATTCCCGCCTTCCTCGGCCTTGCCGTGGTGGTCCCCGTGCTCGGCCATGCCACCTGGCATCTCTATCGCAAGGTAATCGCAGCCGATCCGGGCGCGCGTCCGGTGCCGCCTCCGCCGCATCGTCCACGCAAGCCGGCCGCCGACTTCCCCGCCAACCTATTCCCCTGGCGCAATCGGACCGACGGCTGACGATATCGTGACATGCGATCCTGCTCCGGCGCGGGCAGGATCGCGCACAGTCATACGCCTTGCTTTGGCCGCGGTTTCCATCGAGATTGCACCCGCCGTTCAGATCACTTCACGGAATTTATTTGCTCGAATGACCCCGACGATTTCTCGTCTCGCCCTCGCAGCCTTAGCCCTCACCGCGTCCATCCTATCCGCCCAGCCAGCGCTCGCCGCTGTTGCCTGCGGTTCGGGCAATTTCGACGCGTGGCTTGCAGACTTCAAAACGGACGCCGCGGCCAAAGGCGTCTCGCAACAGGCCATTTCCGCCGGGCTCGCCGGTGTGACGCTCGATCAGAACGTGCTCAACCGCGATCGCTCGCAGAAGGTCTTCAGCCAGACCTTCGAGGAGTTTTCCGGCCGCATGGTGCCGCCGCGCCTGACGCGCGGCTCCAACATGATGAAGCAATACGGCTCGGTGTTGTCGCGGATCGAGCAGACTTACGGCGTGCCTGGCGAGGTGCTGGTTGCGATCTGGGGTCTCGAGACCGATTTCGGCGTCAATACCGGCAAGTTCGCGACCATCCGCTCGCTGGCGACGCTGGCTTATGACTGCCGCCGCGCCGAGCAGTTTCGCGCCGAGCTGTTGGATGCGCTCCGCATCGTCCAGCGCGGTGAC
The DNA here is from genome assembly GCF_040548605.1 of Bradyrhizobium sp. JR4.1. Classification (NCBI taxonomy): domain Bacteria; kingdom Pseudomonadati; phylum Pseudomonadota; class Alphaproteobacteria; order Hyphomicrobiales; family Nitrobacteraceae; genus Bradyrhizobium; species Bradyrhizobium sp. JR4.1. The sequence continues at coordinate 104,659 of NZ_JBEPRY010000003.1, read as the reverse complement.
CTCGCACCGGCCGACATGAAAGGCGCCTGGGCCGGCGAGCTCGGACAGACCCAGTTCATGCCGTCGTCATGGATGAAATACGCTGTCGATTTCGACGGCAATGGCAAGCGCGATCTCCTGCACAACGCCCCCGACGTGCTCGCCTCCACCGCGAACTATCTCGCCGGTTATGGCTGGCAAAAGGGTAAGGATTGGCAGCCGGGCAGTCCGAATTTCGCGGTGCTACAGCAGTGGAACAAGAGCGAGGTCTACTCGAAGACTGTCGCTTATTTCGCCACCCAGCTCGCGCGCGCCCCTTAGAAGCCCCACGGTTCGGCGTGTGTGCACTGCACCAGCGCTCGCGTGATGTCGATCCGCCAGGTTCCAATCGCACTGCTGGCCAAGGCTGGCAAAAGTGCACTTGCGCGCCAGTTAATGAATCTAAGTTCACTATTGATACCCGATCATCATGCGATTCGCGCATGCGAGACTTGGGTATAGAAGCTATTCGATCAACTTGCGGACGAGCGCGAAGCAACCTATTTGGCCCTGAGTGGAACCGCCTCATCTGCAGTAAACCGTGAATTCACGGGCATTTTCAGCACTCTTTTTCCCGTTCCGCCTACCCTTTGGGCGGGAGTGCTCCTGGGTTAATCGACCGTTACCAATGCCATGCACCCAGCGCTTAGCTGCATCGCAACATCGGAACTTTCGCACTGCACCACTCTCACTTATATTCATTTCAACGATGAGGCTCGGGCAAGAGCTGAATCGAACTACAGGAGACTACCAATGCTGCTCTCGCTCATCCGCATGATCCAGGCTTTCCGGGACTATCAGCGCAATGTTGCCGAGCTGTCCCAGCTTAGCGATCGCGAACTGGCCGATATCGGCCTCGATCGCTCGGACATCCCGCGCGTTGCCGCCGGTCAGTATCAGGGCTGATATCGTTCAGCCCTAACCGGACGAACCGATAGCGCCCGCCTTGTGCGGGCGTTGTCGCATCCGGAGGCAGAAAACTCGATCTCGGCGATTCCACTGACCGCCGAAAAGCGCTACCTGTCCGCCCCATGACAGGACCCCAATCAAATACCGTGCACGTCATCGGCGCAGGCCTTGCCGGCTCCGAAGCCGCCTGGCAGGTGGCCAAATCCGGCGTGCCCGTGGTGCTGCACGAGATGCGGCCGACCCGCATGACCGAGGCACATCGCACCGACGGGCTTGCCGAGCTCGTCTGCTCCAATTCGTTCCGCTCGGACGATGCCGCCAACAACGCCGTCGGCCTGCTGCATGCCGAGATGCGCCGCCTCGATTCGCTGATCATGCGCGCAGCCGACGCCAACCAGGTGCCCGCCGGCGGCGCGCTGGCGGTGGACCGCGACGGCTTCTCAGCGGCCGTCACCAAGGCGCTGAACGATCATCCCCTGATCGAGATCGCCCGCGGCGAGGTCGCAGGCCTGCCGCCGGCCGATTGGAGCAACGTCATCGTTGCGACCGGCCCCCTCACTTCGGCGCCGCTGGCGGATGCGATCCGCGAGTTGACCGACGAGAACGCCCTCGCCTTCTTCGACGCGATCGCGCCGATCGTGCACCGCGAATCCATCGACATGTCGGTGGCCTGGTTCCAGTCGCGCTACGACAAGGTCGGTCCCGGCGGCACCGGCGCCGACTACATCAACTGCCCGATGACCAAGGAACAGTATGACGGCTTCGTCGCAGCGCTGGTCGCCGGCGAGAAGACTGAGTTCAAGGAATGGGAGACCAACACTCCCTATTTCGATGGCTGCCTGCCGATCGAGGTCATGGCGGAACGCGGCCCCGAGACCCTGCGCCACGGGCCGATGAAGCCGGTCGGCCTCACCAATCCGCACGATCCCAGCACCAAGGCCTACGCGATCGTGCAGCTGCGCCAGGACAACAAGCTCGGCACGCTCTACAACATCGTCGGCTTCCAGACGAAGCTGAAATATGGCGAACAGCAACGTATCTTCCGCACCATTCCGGGGCTGGAGAAGGCCGAATTTGCCCGCCTCGGCGGCCTGCATCGCAACACCTTTCTCAACTCGCCAAAGCTGCTCGACGGCCAGTTGCGCCTGCGCGCGCAGCCGCGGCTGCGCTTTGCCGGCCAGATGACGGGCTGCGAGGGCTATGTGGAATCCGCCAGCGTCGGACTGATTGCCGGCCTCTATGCGGCAGCGGAGGTGCGCGGCGAGACGCTTGCGGGTCCGCCTGCTACGACGGCACTCGGATCCCTGCTCGGCCACATCACCGGCGGCCATATCGAGACCGTCGAGCCCGGCACGCGCTCGTTCCAGCCGATGAACATCAATTTCGGCCTATTCCCACCGCTCGCCAGTGTACCGACGAGGAAGCCGGACGGAAGCCGACTGCGCGGCAACGAGAAGACGGTGGCCAAAAAGCAGGCGATGAGCGCGCTGGCGCTCGCCGATCTCGATCGCTGGATCGCCGATCACCTGCGCATTGCCGCCGCGGCGTGAGTTTTCGATGAACCTTCCCAAAGACGACGCCGCAACACTCTCGGCGCGCTGGACCGAGGGCGTGCTGCTCAAGCGCGACGTGTTCTCGACCGTCGAGCGCGGCCGATTCCGCGACGATGACGGCGAGGTCGACGCGGTGCTGCGCCGCCTCGACGAGGTGCCGTGGTGGTCATTCCTTTTGGCGCGCCATCTGTTCGCCCGCGAGACGCATGCGCTGGCACTCGCCAAGGGACTCGATGTCGGCCCGGAGCTGCTGTGGGCCGGACGCCGCGCGCTGGTGCGCAGCTTCGTCGATGGTGTCGCACTGCATCTGGCGAAACCGCATGGCGACCTCGCTTATTTTCGCTCGGCGAAGGCCGCGCTGCGACGGCTGCGCCGCGCCGGCATCTGCCACAACGATCTTGCCAAGGAACAGAACTGGCTGGTCGGCCGCGACGGTCGCGCCTATGTGACCGACTTCCAGCTCGCGGCCTGCTTCGACCGTCGCGGCCGGCTTTACCGGATCCTGGCGTATGAAGATCTCCGGCATCTGCTCAAGCACAAGCGATCCTACGCGCCCGAGGCGCTGACGCCGCGCGAGCGCAAGATCCTGGCGAAGAAGTCGTTCGCCGCCAGCCTGTGGCTCGCCACCGGCAAGAAGGTCTATCGGGCAATCACGCGCGGCCTGTTCAACTTCACCGACCGTGAAGGCGGCGGCCGAAGGCTCGTCAACGACGCGCCGGTGCTGGCGGAATTGATCCGCAAGAACCCCGCCGTGCGCGACACCGCCATCGTCGCGTTTGCCGACCGCCGCTCCGGTGTCGGCCTCTATGCCTTCGTCGAAGCCGATCAGGCCGCGCTCGAAGGCCAATTGCGGAACGAACTCACCGCCGCCAAGGGGCCGAAGCCCCCGGAACACATCCAGGTCGTGCACGCACTGCCACGCAACGCCGACGGCAAGCCGCGCACGGAGATCCTGCAACTGGTCGCCATGAACCAGCTCGACCTGATCGAGCCGATGATGAAGAACGACCAGGACCGTGCTTTCCTCAAGGACATCCTGGAGCAGCGCAAGAACTTGCGCGACCGCTTCAATTTCGAGGCCGACCTGCCGGCGGGCTAGCGTGGATCACGCCTTGAAGCGTCCACATTGGCGATAGAGAAGCGATCCGATAATTCGAGCTTGGTGGGGGACTTGGCGGGGTCATGGGCACTCGGGGGACGGTGATGCATCGTGTGGTAGGCGGCCTGATCGCCGGCCTTCTGCTGCTCGCCACCACGCCCGTAATGGCCGAGTCTCCCGCCGAACTGATCTCCAGCTTCCGCCTCAAGCATGGCGAGGTCCGCGTCGTCCGCGATTCGACCCTCGACCGCATCGCCATGGACCAGGCGCACGCGATGGCGACAAAGGACGACCTCAGTCACGACGCCCTCGGTCCGTTCAACCGCCGGGTCGCACCTGCCGGCGCAGGCCGCGCCGCCGAGAATATTGCCTACGGCTACGACAATTTCGAGAAGACTCTGGGGCAGTGGATCGACTCGTCCGGACACCGCAAGAACCTGCTGCTGCACAACGCTTCCCGCGTCGGGATCGCGAGCGCGAAAAACGCCAGCGGCAAGCGCACCTATTGGGCAATGGTGATCGCCGGCGACTACGAGCCGAAGGGCAAAGGCAAAGGCAAGAAAGACGGAGAGCCCCTCGTTGCCGTGAAACGCGAAGCCGTTCCTGCAAGCAAGCCGAAATCCGGCGGCTGCCACATCAAGCTGCTCGGCCTCTGCATCTGAGGCGTGACGCCGCGCCGGAAGCATTGTTGCGCGCGCTTCTCCGACCGGCCATTATGATCGCGCCGCTATCCTCAACCAACCTGAGGCGATCAATGGCCAAGAAGTACACCGCTCAATGCGCCTGTGGCGCCATCAAGTTCGAATTCAGCACCGATCCGTCCTTCATCGCCAATTGTCATTGCAACGACTGCAAGCGCGCTTCGGGCGGCGAGATGGCGACCTTCTTCGCGGTACCCGAGGACGATTTCACGCTTCTCTGCGGCAAGCCGAAGGCGTTTCACTACATCGCCAATTCCGGCAAAGGCCTGGATCGCAATTTCTGCCCGGAATGCGGTTCGCGGGTCTTTACCACTAATCTCGATAGCTTCCCCAAGACGGTCTTCGTCCAGTTGGGCAGCCTCGACCGGCCCGACCTCGTGGCACCGAAGCTCGAGATGTTCACCAAGCGTCGCATGTCGTGGAACATGCCGCTCAACCTGCCGCAGTTCGAGGAAATGCCGCACTGACGCGACGATAGTCCGAGCCGGAGATTTAGTTGATCAACATCGAGCGAATACGTGCCGACACGCCAGCCACCTCCCGGCTGGCGTACCTGCACAACGCGGGAGCTGCTCTCATGCCCGTTGCTGTCGTCGAAGCCATGAAGCAGCATATCGATCTGGAGTGCGAGATCGGAGGCTATGCGGCAGCCGATCGGGAGTCGCGCCGGCTTGATTCAGTCTACAGCTCTGTGGCCCGCCTGCTGAATGCCGCACCTGATGAGATCGCCCTCATGGAGAACGCGACGGTTGCCTGGCAGATGGCTTTCTACGCGCTTCCATTTAGCAAGGGCGACTGGATCCTGACCGCCGAGGCGGAGTACGCGGCCAACTATGTCGCTTTTCTTCAGGTCGCCAAGCGAACAGGCGCCGCGATCGACATCGTGCCGAGTGATGCCAACGGCGAACTCGACGTCGACGCGCTCGAACGCATGATCGACGAGCGCGTGAAGCTGATTGCGATCACCTGGGTTCCGACCAATGGCGGACTGGTCAATCCCGCAGCAGCCGTCGGCAAGATCGCGCGGGCGCACGGCATCCCCTATCTGCTCGACGCCTGCCAGGCGGTCGGACAGATGGTGGTCGACGTCGAGGCCATCGGCTGTGACATGCTGTCGGCGACGGGCCGTAAATTCCTCCGCGGCCCGCGCGGCACTGGCTTCCTGTACGTCCGCCGGGCGATGCTGCAGCGGCTCGAACCGCCGATGATCGACCACTACGCCGCACCCTGGGTCTCCCGGGACGCTTATCGGCTGCGTGACGATGCGCGCCGTTTCGAGACCTGGGAGAACAACTACGCAGCCCGGCTTGGGCTCGGCGCGGCTGTCGATTATGCCCTGGACATCGGGATCGGCCCGATCGAGCAGCGGTGCCGCATGCTGGCGGACCGCCTGAGGGGCAGCCTTGCGTCCATTCGCGGCATCAGAATTCGCGACCTCGGACGCACTCCGGGAGCCATCGTCAGCTTCACGGTGGACGGCTACGAGGCGGAGGCGGTCGTCAGCGGCGCGGCCGCAGCCAGCATCACGATCGGCGCCTCAGATCCGTCGAGCACGCGCATCGATGCCGAAATTCGCTCGCTGCCGCCGGTGGTGCGCGCCTCCCCCCACTACTACAATACGGAAGCCGAGATCGATCGGCTGATCGCCCATTTGGCGGGTTTGACGCCGCGATAGCGGCGGGCGCGCACAGCTCAGGTACAGCGCGCACTCAATCCGGATGCGCCAAGCTTCGCCATGACCTCGTCGAGATGGGCGCTGTCGCGGGTCTCGATCACCAATTGCAGCAACGTCGCCTTGGCCGGAAGATCCGAGAAGGTGCGCTGGTGCGAGACCTCGATGATATTGGCGCCGGCCTCCGCCAGCAGTGCCGCGACAGCAGCCAGTTGGCCGGGCCTGTCGGGGATGTCGAGCGACAATTGGGTGAGCCGCCCCTCGCGCGCCAACTCGCGGGTCAGGACCGATGCGATCAGCCGTGTATCAATATTGCCGCCGCTCAGCACCAGCCCGACCTTCTGGCCGGCGAAACGGGACGGGTCGGACATCAGCGCGGCGAGGCCGGCGGCACCGGCGCCTTCCACGACCGTCTTCTCGATCGAGATCAGGGTCGCGACCGCGCGCTCGAGTTCGGCTTCGTTGACCAGCGCAATGTCGTCGACGAGGCGGCGGACGATTTCGGTTGTGATCTTGCCCGGCGTTTTCACCGCGATGCCTTCGGCGAGCGTGTCGCCACGTGCCGGCAGATTGCCGTCGTGGATGGCGTTGTACATCGAGGGGTAGAGCCAGGCCTCGACGCCGAGGATCCGCAGCGACGGCTTGATCGATTTCGCGGCAATCGCGATCCCGCTGATCAGGCCACCGCCGCCGATCGGGACGACCAGCGTATCGAGCTCCGGCACGGCCTTGAGTATTTCCAGCCCGACCGTTCCCTGCCCCGCGATGACAAGCGGATCGTCATAGGGATGGACGAAGATCATGCCGCGCGCTTCGCCGTGGCTGCGCGCATACGCGGCCGCCTCCTCCAGCGTGGCGCCCGTCACCACCACCTCGGCACCGTGATGCCTGGTGTTCTCGACCTTCACCATGGGCGTGCCGACCGGCATGACGATGGTGGCGGGAATGCCGAGCCGCTTGGCGTGATAGGCGACGCCCTGCGCGTGGTTGCCCGCCGACATCGCGACGACGCCCCGCACGCGCTCCTCCGGCGTCAGCGCCGTGAGGCGGTTGAGCGCGCCGCGCTCCTTGAACGAGGACGTGAACTGGAGGTTCTCGAATTTCAGCCAGATATCGCAGCCGCAGATATTGCTCAGCGTACGACTGTAGCTACAGGGCGTCTCGACGACGGCGCCGCGGATCGTCTCGGCGGCGGCATGGATGTCATCAGGTGCGACCGGAAGGCCGCCCAGATCGGAAGATATGGTTTGGGACAACTCAGCCATAGGACAGCATAGAGCATTTGCCCGGCTCCGGCGATAAGCCAACCGCTATTTGGTAAATTCCCGCGAACGTGAAGCCCGCCAAAGCGTCCACAGCGTACGCAGCCGCGATGACGGTTGCGGCGCAAATGGATTGCGCCCGGGTTGCGACAGGCGCTTGAGGTCGGCCCTTACCTGGCTCAGCGGCAGAAACGCTGGCCGAGCCGACACCGGCACCTCGGGCAACAGCGACAAGGCCGTGGTCAAATGCTGCCCGGCCTCGCCCACGAGCTGGTCCAGGACGGCGCGCAAATTCGGCGTCTCCTTGCCGGCGAACACGTCCTCCATGTTGCAATCGTGGCTTGCCAGAACTTGCTGCGGCAGGAACAATTGCCGGTGCGCCGCATCACGCGGCAAGTTCGTGATGACTTGCGCGATGCCTTGAGCCAACCCCGCATGCCGCGCGAGATGCTCGGCTGGGTCCAGGGGTGACGCCATGATCCGCGCCGCAAGAGTAAACAACGCCGAACAGGTCGCGGCCAGATAGCCTTCGAGAGCCGTCATGGTCGGCATTGGGTCGTTGTAGAGATCGAATTGATGCTCGTCGACGAGCAGCGACAGCGGTTCGACCGGCAGGTCGAAATCACGGATTGCGCGGAGCAGCTCCGCCGCCACCGGATTGCCCTCGGCGCTGCCATGGACTTGGCCCGACAGCATGTCGGTCCACCATTGCAGGCGGATTTCACCAGGCAAGGGCTGGCTTACCTGGTCACGGACGCGGACGATCTCGACATTGAAAGCATAGAGCGCCAGCAGCGCGCGGCGCTCGGCAGCGGGCGCGAACAGGGTCGCGGCATAGCGAGCAAAGTCGTGGCTGCGCACGAGGTCAGCACAGAACGCGGCAGAATCCGGCGGCGGCGCGGAGCCACTCATGGCACGGCGATCAGCGCGGCCGCCACGCGCCGCCGTTCGCCGATCATGATGTTGTAGGTACGCACGGCGGGACCGGTCTGCATCGTGTCCAGAACCACCCTCGCCGCTTTAAGCGCCTGGCGCAGTTCCGCCGGCGGCAGCCAGACCCCGGTTCCGGTGCCGATCAGGAGCGTGTCGATGCTGTTGGCGGACTTGAAGACTCGATCCAGCGAATAGCGGTCGATCTTCGCGGGGTCGGTTATGTCCCAGGCCCAGATCGCGTCGGGCAGGCAAAGCAGCGATCCCCGATGCGACATGCCGGCAAAGGCAAAGCCGCCCTTGCCATAGGCTTCGATCGGCGCCGAGCGGGGGAAATGCGGTGCGTTGGGATCGCCGGCCATGAGCTTCGTCCGAATGAGCTTACTGCCCTCGCAAACTCCTGCGAGGGCATGCGGTTCGGATCATGCCTTGCTTTTCTTCGCCGGCGTAGCCTTATCGACCGCATCTTCGCGATGCTCGCCGACGCCGAGATAGATCAGGATCGGGGCTGCAATGAAGATCGAGGTATAAGTGCCGACCAGCACCACGCCGAACATCATGACCGCGGTGAAGCTGTGGATGGCATGGCCGCCGAACAGCAGCAGAGCCAGCAGCGCCAACGTCACGGTGAAGTGGGTGATGATCGAGCGCGACAGCGTCGAGTTGATCGATTCGTTGAGGAGCTGCGGCATCGGCATCTTCTTGTAGCGCCGCAGCATCTCACGGATACGGTCGTAGATGACAACGGTGTCGTTGAGCGAATAGCCCAAAATCGTCAGAAGCGCCGCGATGCTGGTCAGGTCGAAATCGACCTGACTGATCGACATGAACCCGATTGTCAGCACGATGTCGTGCACGTTGGCGATCATGGCGCCGAGCGCGAACTGCCACTCGAAGCGGAACCAGAGGTAGACCAGGATCGAGACGATCGCGAGCATCAGGCCGAGCATGCCCCAACTCAGCAGTTCGCCGGAGACACGCGGCCCCACCACCTCGACGCGGCGATACTCCACGGACTCGCCGAGCGCAGTGCGGACCTTGTCCACGGCTGCCTGCTGCGCCTTGTCGCCGCCCGGCTGCTCGGCAACGCGAAGCAGCACGTCAGCGGGGCCACCGAATTGCTGCAGCTGGATTTCGCCGAGTCCCAGGCTGCCAAGGGTCGTGCGCATCTGCGCAAGATCGGCGGAGCCCGACTTGGCCCTCACCTCCATCAAGGTGCCGCCCTTGAAGTCGATGCCGAAGTTCAGGCCATGGGTAAAGAACAGCGTGATGGCGACGATCGACAGCGCCGCCGAGATCGGGAAGCTGATACGGCGGAAGCGCGTGAAGTCGAAATGCGTCTCGTCTGGCACGATGCGCAGCGACGGCAGGAGGCCAAGCACGCTGACCACGGTCAGCACGGCAATCAGGACGCCGAGAGAAATGAGAACGAGTTGAGTAGTGGTCACAGCCGGCCTCGAATGATCAAATCGGCACAGTTTTCGGCCGCGTCCACTGCACCCACCATGCGACGATCAGGCGGGTCATGGTGAAGGCGGTGAAGACCGTGGTGATGATTCCGATGCCCAACGTCACTGCGAAGCCGCGCACCGGTCCGGTGCCGATCATGAACAGCACGGCAGCGGCAATGAAGGTCGTGATATTGGAATCGAGAATGGTCGCAAGCGCCCGCTTGAAGCCTGCATCGATCGCCGAGATCGGGCTTCTCCCGCCGCGCAACTCCTCGCGGATGCGCTCATATATCAGCACGTTTGAGTCCACCGCGATGCCGACGGTGAGCACGATGCCGGCGATGCCGGGAAGCGTCAGCGTGGCACTGAGCAGCGACAACAGGCCGAAGATCATTGCGACGTTGATGGCCACCGCGATGTTGGCGAACACCCCGAACAGCCGGTAGGTCAAGAGCATGAAGATAACGACCAGGATCGAGCCGACGTAAGCCGCAAGCTCGCCCTTCTCGATCGAGTCCTGGCCGAGACCCGGACCGACGGTGCGTTCCTCGACCACCGTGAGCGGCGCAGGCAGGGCGCCGGCGCGCAGTAGAATCGCGAGGTCGTTGGCCGACTGCACGGTGAAACTGCCGGAGATCTGGCCCTGGCCGCCGGTGATCGGCTCGCGAATGACCGGCGCCGAGATCACCTTGCCATCGAGGATGATCGCGAAGGGCACCCCGACATTCTCCTGCGTGGCCTGCGCAAACTTGCGCGCTCCAGAGGTATTGAACGTGAAGCTAACGACCGGCTCGTTGGTACGCTGGTCAAAGGTCGCCTGGGCGTTGGTCAGGTCGCCGCCAGCAACCAGCACCTGCTTCTTGACCACATAGTTGGGCGGCGGCGGCGTGGCCGCCGGCAGCAGTTCGGAATCCGGTGGAATCCGGCCCTGCTGCGCCTGGTCCGGCGGCACCGAGGGATCGACCATGCGAAATTCCATTTTCGCGGTCTTGCCCAACAGTTCCTTCAAATGGGTGGGATCCTGCAAGCCCGGCACCTGCACCAGGATGCGGTCGTTACCCTGACGCTGGATGATGGGCTCGACAGTGCCGAGCTCGTTGACGCGCTTCTCAACGATCTGAATCGACTGCTCGATGGTCTTGCGCATGCGGTCGAGCATCGCGGCCTCTGGAATACTGAGGCGGATCAATCCGCCACCAGCATCGGCGACCTCAAGGTCGCGCTGACCGCTGGACCCCATCAGGCCGCCAATCGGCTGCGCAAGCTCGCGCAACTTGGCGAGCGCCGGCTGCGCGTCGGTGTCCTTGGTGATGCGAACCTCGACCGCGTCGTTGCGCACGGTGACGCCGCCGGTGAACCCGATCTTGGCCTCGCGCAGCACGCGACGGACGTCGTCGCGGATCTGGTCGAGCTTTTCCTTCTTTACATAGTTGGAATCGACCTCGAGCTGCAGAGAGGAGCCGCCCTGCAAGTCGAGACCCAACACCAGCCGCCGCTGCGCCCAGGCGGGCCAGGTCTTGACCTGCGCTTCGGGGAAGAAGTTCGGGACCGCGCAGAGGCACACGATCAGCGCCGTCAGGATGATCCCGAGCGCCTTCCACCGCGTGAAATACAACATCGACTGGACCTGTCAGATCAGGAGACTTGCAGGAAGACTTGAGAGACTCGCGGAAGCACTCACTTCGCCGCGGCGTCGTCCTTGGCGCTTTCCTTGGATTCCTTGGCCGGCTCGCCCTTGGCGCGCACGCCGGAGACCATCGAGCGCATCTGCCGCACGCGCACGCCATCGGCGATCTCGAACTCGATCTGGTCGTCGTCGACGACCTTGGTGACCTTGCCGACGAGACCGCCCGAGGTCACGACGGTGTCGCCGCGGCGGATGTTCTTTACGAGGTCAGCGTGGTCACGGACCTTCTTCTGCTGCGGACGCAGAATCAGGAAGTACATGATCACGAAGATCAGGGCGAATGGCAGCAGCGACATCAGCATGCCGCTGGTGTCGCCGGCGCCCGCAGCCTGGGCATACGCAGGGGTAATCAACATTCGGACGATCCTCGTGAGAACGGGGGAAAACCGGTCAGGCCCAAATGGCGACCGGTTCGGTCAAATTCGCGCGGACTATAGCGGCCATTGCCCCAATTGCAACGCTGCCAGACCGCCCTTTTAGCCACCTTGCGGCGCGCGCTCAGGCCCGATAAGGCTGCATTCTCAGGAACTTCGGACATGCCCCAAAAACCAAGCAAAAGCCCGGCCCGCAAAGGCCCCCGCACCCCTGCCGCGAAGCCAGCCCGCGTCGCGGCAAAACGTCCCAAGGCAGCCCTCAAAGCTGCTTCCAAAGCGACTTTCAAGACGATTTCCAAGGCGACTTCCAAGGCCAACCAAAGCGTCTCCCAGGAGCGCATCGTTCGCGCGCTGGAGACGATTGCGGCGCACCTCTCCGCTCAAGGCAAGCCCGCCGTCGAACGCGAGTCGTTCAAGCAGGCGGATGCTTTCGTCTGGCACCCGGACGGCCGTCTTGCCGCGGTGCCGCGGGTCAGCCGCGTCGAATTGTTCCTGCTCAAGGGCGTCGACCGGATGCGCGACATCCTGATGGAGAACACGGAGCGTTTCGCCAACGGACTGCCCGCCAACAACGCACTGCTCTGGGGCGCGCGCGGCATGGGCAAGTCGTCGCTGGTGAAGGCGGCGCATGCCAGCATCAACGCGGAGCGCAAACCGGCCGACAGACTGAAGCTGATCGAGATCCATCGCGAGGACATCGAGAGCCTGCCCGCGCTCATGGAGCAGCTTCGCGCCTCATCCTTCCGCTTCATCGTGTTCTGCGACGATCTCTCCTTCGACGGCAATGATGCGTCCTACAAATCGCTCAAGGCGGTGCTCGAAGGCGGCATCGAAGGTCGGCCGGAGAACGTCATCCTCTACGCCACCTCGAACCGCCGCCATCTGCTGGCGCGCGAGATGATCGAGAACGAGCGCTCGACCGCGATCAATCCCGGCGAAGCCGTCGAGGAGAAGGTCTCGCTGTCGGATCGCTTCGGTCTCTGGCTCGGCTTCCACCGCTGCAGCCAGGACGAATATCTCGCGATGGTGCGGGGCTATTGCAGCCATTTCGGCGTCAAGGTCGACGATGACGCGCTGGAGCGCGAGGCCCTTGAATGGTCGACGACGCGCGGCTCGCGCTCCGGCCGCGTCGCCTGGCAGTTCGTGCAGGAGCTTGCGGGACGGCTCGGCGTCAAGCTGACGGCGACGTAGCGGGAGCTAAGAGCCGCACTCACACCTGTCGTTCCCCGCGCAAGCGGGGAATCCAGTATTCCAGAGACAGTTTTGATCGATCGAGACGTTGCGGCGTACTGGGTCGCCCGGTCAAGCCGTGCGACGACAGCTTTCGTGCCGAGGCAACGCTGGCCTCACGCCCCGTTCAGGAATTGAAGCGGGTCAACCGGGCTCGATCCCTTGCGGATCTCGAAGTGGAGCTGCGGCGACGCCACCTCCCCGGATTGACCCGACTTGGCAATGACCTGGCCGCGCTTGATGGTATCGCCGCGCTTCACCATCAGCTCACTCGCATGGGCATATGCAGTGACGTAGCCGTTGGAGTGCCGAACCAGGACGAGATTGCCATAACCTTTCAGCTCGTTGCCGGAATAGGCAACGACTCCGTCTTCAGCCGCCTTGACCGGCGTACCCTCGGGCACCGCGAGATTGATGCCGTCGTTGGACTTGCCATTGGTCTTGGCGCCGTAGCTCGTGACCACCTTGCCGCGCACCGGCCAGCGGAAAGTCGGCAGCGCGCTGGTAGTCTCCGCAGCTTTCGCCGGAGCTTCAGCGGTCTTCTCTTCGACATTGGCAGTGGCCTGGGCCAGGCGCGCGCTTTGCACCGGCGCGACGGCCGCCATCTTGGTGGCGGGCGCAGGCGCGGCCGCAACGGGTTGCAGCGTTCCGGCGACGGGAGCGGCTCCAACCGGAGCCGCGGCAAGCGGTGCTGCGACGGCGGCGGTCTTGGCGCCGGGCACGGCCAGCCTGGTGCCGAGCTTCAGTTTCGCAGAGGGATCGAGCCCATTGGCGCGGGCCAGTTCAGCCGCCGAGATATGGTTCTTGCGGGCAATGCTGGCGAGCGTGTCGCCGTGGTTCACGAAGTGCGTGCTTGACGGCGCGGCAACGGCTGCAACCGGCTTCGCAGCAGGCGCCATCGCGGGGGCAGCGGCAACGGGAGCCATGAGCGGCGCGGGCGCAGCGGCCGTAGCCTGGTGCGGAATGATCAGTTGCTGGCCGGGCGAGAGCGCGCGCGGCCCCTTATAGCCGTTGGCGGCGAGAATCGCCTGCGGCGTAACGCGATAGCGTTTGGCAAGCAGGTCGAGCGTATCGCTGGTGCCGACGATGATTTTGGTTCCACCGACCGGCTGGGCGGCTGCGACCGAACGCGGCGGCACGGTGGCCGTGGTCTCCAGATGCGGCTGCGCCGGGGGTGCGTAGGAGCCGACACCGCGACCACCTCCGGACACGCCGCCTGCCGCAACGGGGTAGGATTGCGGCGCGGACACGGCCGGCGGCAAAGGCTGCGACTGATAATAACCCGACTGCGTCTGCGGCCGCGAATATTGCGGCAGCTCACGCTGGGGCGGCGGTGCCTGTTGCACCGAACCGGTCGATTCCTGCGCGAAGGGATTGGAGAAGTTCGACTGGGACATGCGCGACGACATGTCGGCGCTGCATCCTGCGAAGCTGAAGGAGATCAGCGCCAGCACCGCGACCTGCGGCACACGGCGCGAGTAAAGCAACTCGGCGGCAACGGACATGGTTACTCACTCGTACGCAACAGAACTGGTGTTTTAAGTAAACACGCGCCGAGTAAATAACGGCTTAACCCTCCCAATAAGATGTTGGCAGCACAGCCAATCCGGAATTCTACAGCTCCCGCGCCACACCGGGCAGCGCCGGCACGAAGCGGACCTCGACGAGTTCCTTGCGCTCGATCCCGGCTTCCGTCCGGCTCAGGCGGATCAGCGTCTGCACCCCCTGATGCGGACCGACGGGCGCGATCAGGATGCCGCCCACCTCCAGCCGCTCGATCAGGTTCTCCGGAAGCTGCTCCATCGCGGCCGTGACAATGATGCGGTCGAACGGGCCGATATTGGGGGGCAGATTGAGCCCGTCGCCCAGCATCACCTCGACGTTGTGGTAGTTGAGCTTTTCAAGCCTGATCCGTGCGGCATCCGCAAGCTTGCGGTAGCGCTCGACCGTCAACACCTGGCCGGCGAGCCGCGACAGCACCGCCGCCTGGTAGCCCGAGCCGGCACCGATCTCGAGCACGCGGTGCCTCTTCTGAAGCTGGAGCTGCTCGGTCATGTAGGCGACGACGAAGGGCTGGCTGATGGTCTGCCCGCAGGCGATCGGCAGCGCGCTGTCGCGATACGCGCCGTCGCGATCGGCGTCGTCGACGAATTGATCGCGCGGCACCTCCTCCATGGCCCGCAGGACCGCCTGGTCGCTGATGCCCCGACGCCTCAGCGTGAGCTGAAACATCATCTTTTCCGGCGGGTGCTGATGGGAAGTCATTGCCTGCTTGTGCTGTCTTTGCGGTCCGGGACGCCGAGCTGGGGCGCTAGATTCTTGTTCCGGCCAGGGAACCCATGATAGGCTTCGGATGGGAGTAGTTGACCACAAATTGGCTTGCAACGGGCAAGCCGCGACGGCCATTTTCATGCATCCGTTCGTCAAAACGCGCATTGCGTCGATTCATGTTATCTGCGAACGTTTTTGACAATGGGCAAGGACTCGACCATGACCGCGACGGGGCTTACCGGCCGCTCTGTATTCCTCGTCGAAGACGAGGTGATGATCAGGATGATGGTCGCGGACATGCTCGAAGAGCTTGGCTACAAGATCGCAGCCGAGGCTGGCGACATCACCGAAGCCATGCGGCTCGCCCAGGCAACCGAGTTCGACATCGCCATTCTCGACGTCAACGTCAACGGCAAGGTCATCTCGCCGGTCGCCGACGTCATCAAGGCAAAGGGCTGCCCGTTCATCTTCGCCACCGGATACGGTTCCTCCGGCCTGCCCGAGCAGTACCGCGATCGGCCGGCGCTTCAGAAACCATTTCAGCTCGACGCCCTCGGCAAGACCATCGAAGCCGCGCTTCGCGGCGGCTAGGCCCCGTTCCAAGTCGGATTACTTCAGCGTCGGACTTACTTCAGCGTCGCACTCAGCGCCTCCGAAAACGCCTCGTTGGTGCGGTCGAGCCGGAGCGGCGTGACGGAGACATAGCGTTCGCGCAGCGCCGCGAGATCGGTGCCATCGGCGGGTGTATCAATCATCGCGGTGCGCTCGAAGCCGATCCAGAAATAGGGATTGCCACGGCCGTCCTTGCGCTCGTCGATCTTGAGGAAGCCGAGATTGCGCTTGCCCTGCCGCGTCACGCGAATGCCCAGCACATCCTCCGGCGCGCAAGCCGGGAAGTTGACGTTGATGACGGTGTCCTTCGGGATGCCGGCAGCGATCACCTTGCGCAGGATGTCGGGCCCGAATTTGCGCGCGGTGTCCCACAGCGGCCGGTCGCGGGTCTCGACGCTGAACTCCTGCGACAGGGCGAAAGACGGTAGTCCCAAGATGGTTCCCTCCAGCGCGCCGGCGATGGTGCCGGAATAGACCACGTCCTCGGCGACGTTGCGGCCCTTGTTGACGCCGGACAGCACGACATCGGGCAGCTTGGCGCCGAGGATGTGGCGCGCGCCCATGATGACGCAGTCGGTCGGCGTGCCGCGCACCGCAAAGTGCCGCGGGCCGACCTCGCGCAGCCGCAGCGGATCGTTCAGCGACAGCGAATGCGACACGCCGGACTGGTCGAGTTCAGGCGCGACCACCCAGACGTCATCGGACAATGCGCGCGCGATCTCCTCCAGGACCTTGAGGCCGGGGGCGTGGATACCGTCGTCATTGGTGCAGAGAATGCGCATGGGAAAGGTCGATTCCTGAAGCGGGTCTCAGCCGTCTTATCCGGCCGGGGCCGATCAGGCAAACCGGCCGATCGGGGCCGGCTGCCGGTACCGGCTTGGCCGGCTATCGGCGAACGCGCCATTGCGGCAGGAAGCGCGCCAGCCGGCCCTCGGCGTGCAATTTCATCGCCGGCACGACCGGGTTCACGATCGGCGCCTCGATGACGCCGAGCGCCTCCAGCTGTGCGACGAACGGGTCCGCTACCGACGCCTGCGGAAAGCGTTCGCGTGCCAACGTCAGCGCCTGGTCGAAATCGGCTGCATTCACACCGGGCTTGGCCCGCCGGCTCTGGACCAGATCGTCGTCCCAGAGCCGCGTGATCGCGATGTCGAGCACGCCACGCAGCCGCTGATCGACAGCCTGGATGCCGGCACCCGTCACCGCCCATTGTCTGCCGACCCAGAAGATGTCGCGGTGCAAGGCCATGAACGATGAGTTCGCGTTGTCGGGTGGCCGGCAGGATAACCGGCCGCCCGATCTTCGCAACCAAACGTTTCTCCGTTTCAGATCGCAGCACGCCTAGTCGCGTGCGACCACCTTCAACCCGCCCATATAGGGCTGGAGCACGCTGGGGACCGCAATCGAGCCGTCCTCCTGCTGATAGGTCTCCATCACGGCGATCAGCGCGCGGCCGAGCGCGGTGCCGGAGCCGTTGAGCGTGTGCACGAACCGCGGCTTGCCATCGGGGCCGCGCGAACGCGCGTCCATCCGGCGAGCCTGGAAATCGCCGCACACCGAGCAGCTCGATATCTCGCGGAATGCCCCGCCGTCGCCCTGACCCGGCATCCAGACCTCGATGTCATAGGTTTTTTGCGACGAGAAACCCATATCCCCGGTGCACAGCGTCATCACGCGGTAATGCAGCTCGAGCCGCCGCAACACTTCCTCGGCACAGGCGAGCATGCGCTCGTGCTCGTCCTTGCTCGTCTCCGGCGTCGTGATCGAGACCAGTTCGACTTTGGTGAACTGGTGCTGCCGGATCATGCCTCGGGTATCGCGCCCAGCGGCGCCCGCCTCCGCGCGAAAACACGGCGTCAGCGCAGTCAGGCGCATCGGCAGCTGCTTTTCGTCGAGGATGGATTCGCGGACGAGATTGGTGAGCGCCACCTCCGCGGTCGGAATGATCCCGAGACGCTCGGTCCGGAGCCGCTCAAGGTCGGGCGCGGCGAGCAATTCGCCCTTGATCGCCCAGAACTGGTCGTCCTCGAATTTCGGCAATTGTCCGGTGCCGAACATGATCTCGTTGCGCACGAGCAGCGGCGGATTGATCTCGGTATAGCCGTGCTCGTCGACGTGTAGATTGAGCATGAACTGGCCGAGCGCGCGTTCGAGCCGCGCCAGTCCCTTCTTCAGCACGACGAAGCGCGCGCCGGAGAGCTTTGCCGCGGTCTCGAAATCCATGTCACCGAGCGCGGCGCCGAGATCGTCATGGGGTTTTGGCGCGAACGCGTAGTTACGCCTGTTGCCGAAGACATGGCGCTGCACATTGCCGTGCTCGTCGACACCATCGGGCACCTCGCCGAGCGGCAGATTGGGGATCGCCGCCAGCTCCCTGGCTAGCTCCTCGTCTGCAGCCTTCGCGGTCGCCTCGAGCTCCGGCATGGTGGTCTTGAGCTCGGCGACTTCCGCCATCAGCTTCGCCGCGCGCGCCTCGTCCTTGGCCTTCTTGGCATCGCCGATTTCCTTGGAGGCCGCATTACGCCGCGCCTGCGCCTGCTCGGAAGCCAGGATCGCCGCACGCCGGGTCTCGTCGATCGCAAGCAGCGAGGCCGACATCGGCTTCAGGCCGCGCCGTGCGAGGCCGGCGTCGAAGGCTTGCGGGTTGTCGCGGATCGATTTGATGTCGTGCATGGCCGAGGTCCTGGGGCTTGTTGCAACCCTGCAAATCCTGGATTTGCATTCATGCAAATGGCTGCTTCCCCTAGCACGGCTGTCATCGCCCGCGAAAGCGGGCGATCCAGTATTCCAGAGACATCACTGATTCTCCGATAGGCCGCGGGGTACTGGATTCCCCGCCCCAGGGCGCAATTGTGCACAAGGCGGGGAATGCCAGCGAGGGGTGTCGCCCTACTCCGCCGGATTAGCCGGCGTCGATACGTCAGTGCCGGTGGTGGCCTTTGAAGCTGCCGCCTTCTTCTCCACAATTCCCACCGCGATGATCGAGCCCTCGTAGAGCGCGAGCAAGGGGATCGCGAGCGAGCACTGGCTAAGCACGTCGGGCGGGGTCAGAACGGCCGCGATGACGAAGGCGACGACGATGAAATAGCGGCGCTTCTCGCGCAGCATTTTTGACGTGACGATGCCGATGCGCCCGAGCAGCGTCAGGATCACCGGAAGCTGGAAGGCGATGCCGAAGGCGAAGATCAGCGACATCATCAGCGACAGGTATTCACCGACCTTGGGCAGCAGCTGGATCTGCGCGGTCTCGTCGCTGCCAGCCTGCTGCATGCCGAGCGAGAAGCGGACCAGCATCGGCAGCACGACGAAATAGACCAGTGCTGCGCCCAGCACGAAGAAGAACGGGGTCGCGACCAGATAAGGCAGAAAGGCCTGCTTCTCGTGCTTGTAGAGGCCCGGAGCGACGAACTTGTAGATCTGCGTCGCAACGATCGGGAACGAGATGAAGCCGGCGCCGAACAGCGCGAGCTTGAGCTGAGTAATGAAATATTCCAGCAGCGCAGTGTAGATGAATTTCGAGTTCTCGGGACCCGCGACCCACACGAACGGCCAGACCAGCACGTTGTAGATCTGCTTGGCGAAGAAGAAGCAGAAGATGAAGGCAATGCCGAAGCCAAGGAGCGCTTTGATCAGCCGCGAACGCAGCTCGATCAAATGGTCCATCAGGGGAGCTTTGCTGGCCTCGATATCGGCGGCGCTCATGACGCTTTGGCGTCCTTGATCGCCTCGGCCGGCGCAGTGTCCTGGATGACCGAATCTTGCGTGACCGAACCTTGAGCGACCTGCGCCTGCTCGACCTCACGGGTGATGGCGAGCGGCTCGTTCACCGCCGCATGTGCCTCGGCCTCCACGAAGGTCTCGGGCGTCGGCGCTTCCGGCGTGGTGGGCGTCGCCGGCAATTCGCTTGAAGTCGCCAGCGCTTCGCTTGAAGTCGCCAGCGCTTCGCTTGAAGTCGCCAGCGCTTCGCTTGAAGTCGCCGGCGGCTCAACAGCGGCGGTGGTCGAGGTCTCGGCCGGCTTGTCCAGCGCATCGACGCGGAGCGCGTCGCTGACGTCTTTCTGAAGCGAGGTCATCAGATTGTTGCCGGCGAACCCGGAAGCCGCTTCCTTGACCTCGTCGAAGCTCTTCTTCAGGTCGGCCATTTCGGCCTCGCGCATCGCCTCCTGGAACTGGCCCTGGAATTCGGCGGCCATCTTGCGCGCCTTGCCCATCCACTGCCCGACCATGCGCAGCACGCCCGGCAGCTCTTTCGGGCCGATGGCGATCAGGGCCACGACCCCGATCAGGACCAGTTCACTCCACCCGATATCGAACATGAGGTCTTCCGTTCACGCCAGCCGCAGCCGGCCCAATCCCTCGCGCGCAGGATCGGGTCCGCTACCCGCGTCTCGCGTGCTCTCTGGCTCAGACGGCCTTGCTGCCGACGTCGGACCGTGCCGCGGTCGGCGCAGCATTGTTGTGCTCGATGGACTTGGCCGGCTCGGGCTTGTCGGCGACCTTGTCGTCGTCCTGCATGCCCTTCTTGAACGCCTTGATGCCCTGCGCCACGTCGCCCATCAGATCCGAAATCTTGCCGCGACCGAACAGCAGCAGGACCACTGCGATCACCAGGACCCAGTGCCAAATGCTGAGTGAACCCATCCTGCAACCCTCCAAACGCGCATGGCCGGGACCCGGCCGATCTTCACCGAAACCTAGGCTTGGCAGGTGTCAAAAACAAGGACCAAGGCAGCGCCAATTCGCTGTTGGCGCTACGTAATTTTGCTAGTGTTAACTGGTCGCAGGTGGCCGGTAGAAGGCCGGGACGTCAGTCCTCGCTACCGCCCTCGCCGCCCTCATTGCCGCCTTCCGGCGGCGTCTCGGGCTCGACCGCAGGCGCCAGCGCGAGATCAAGGTCCTCGCCTGGTTCCAGCGGATCCTCGTCCTCACGCAAAGTCGGGTCATCCGACGGCGTCGGCACGCTGAATCCGGTCGGCAGACGCGAATCCAGAAGGCCCGTGCCCTTCAGCTCCTCCAAACCCGGCAGATCGCCGAGCTGTTCCAGAGTGAACTGCGACAGGAAGTCCTCGGTGGTTCCGAAGGTCAAGGGACGGCCCGGCGTCTTGCGACGGCCGCGCGGCTTGATCCAGCCGGTTTCCAGCAGCACGTCCAGCGTGCCTTTCGAGGTGACGACGCCGCGGATCTCCTCGATCTCGGCGCGCGTCACCGGCTGGTGATAGGCGATGATTGCGAGCACCTCGATCGCGGCGCGCGACAGGCGGCGGGTTTCGGTGCTCTCGCGGGTCATCAGCCAGGCGAGATCGCCCGCCGTGCGGAAGGTCCATTTGTTGGCAACCCGGACGAGATTCACGCCGCGCAGGGAATAGTCGGCCTGCAACTGCTCAAGCGCGGCCTTCACGTCCACGCCCTCGGGCATGCGCTTGGCCAGCGTCGCGGTGTCCAGCGGTTCATTCGAAGCGAACAGCAGCGCTTCCAGCAGCCGCAATTCTTCGGGACGTGCCTGGGACTCGTTCTCCATCGGCTCGGCCTCTTCTACCCGCACTTCAGCCAGGCTTGCCATGGCAGATTCTCCTTGTTGCACTTAAGCGACCGGCGCATCGGGCGCAGGAGCTGCGTCCATGACCGGCTTGGGGCGCCCCTTCCGGAAATAGATGGGCGCAAACGCCTCTTTCTGATTCAGCTCGAGCTGACCTTCGCGCACCAGTTCGAGCGCAGCCGCGAAACTCGAGGCGAGCACCGTCGCGCGCTGCGTCGGATCGGCGACGTGCTGCAGCAGAAAATCGTCGAGAACGCCCCAATCGTCTTGCTCGCTGATGCTGCCGACCAGCCGCTCCAGCGTGGCGCGCGCCTCCGCAAGCGACCACACCGTGCGCTTGGCGAGATGCACGCTCGCCAGCACGCGCGACTGGCGCTGCGCGGC
Organism: Bradyrhizobium sp. JR4.1; assembly: GCF_040548605.1. Lineage (NCBI taxonomy): Bacteria > Pseudomonadati > Pseudomonadota > Alphaproteobacteria > Hyphomicrobiales > Nitrobacteraceae > Bradyrhizobium > Bradyrhizobium sp. JR4.1. The sequence continues at coordinate 82,970 of NZ_JBEPRY010000003.1, read as the reverse complement.
ATAGGCGGTAAGCAGGTCATAGAGCGTTGCGGTGTATTTCGGATGCTTGATCTCGGCGATCTGCTCGGGCTCGCCGCGCGGGAAGATGTCGCGCAGCAATTGCTGCCGGTTCATCAGCCGGTTGGCGGCTTCGCGAATGGCCTCCAGCCGGCGCAGGCGGTTGGCGAGCGCCGTCGCCATCTGCTCGGCGCTCGGGCCTTCCGCACTCGGCGGCTCCGGCAGCAGCAGGCGCGATTTCAGAAAGGCGAGCCAGGCCGCCATCACGAGATAGTCGGCGGCAAGCTCGAGGCGGATCTTTCGCGCGGCTTCGATGAAGTGGAGATACTGGTCGGCGAGCGCCAGGATCGAGATCTTGGCGAGATCGACCTTCTGCTGCCGCGCCAGTGCGAGCAACAGGTCGAGCGGACCCTCATAGCCCTCGACGTCCACCACCAACGCCGGCTCACCCTCGGCGAGCTCTGCGGGCCGCCCGGTTTCAAACGATAGGATTTCTGCGGTCATGCCGATGCCGTGTTTGCCCGTGCGATCAATGCGTCCAGTTCGGCGCGTGCGGCCGCGCGATCGAACGGTTGCGGTCCTCGACGCGCGGCGAGCGCGGCGTTCGCCCGCTCCAGCGCCCTGCCCGCCAGTTCGGGTGTCTGGCCGGCGACCTCACGCATCTCCGCGATCTTGCCGTTGCAATGCAGGGCCATGTCGCAACCGGCCGCAAAAATCGCGCGGGTCCGCTCGGCGATATTGCCCGACAGCGCGTTCATCGACACGTCATCACTCATTAACAAACCCTGGAACCCGATTGTGCCGCGAATCACCTCAGCGATCATTGTCGCAGATGTCGTCGCCGGATGGGCGGGGTCGACCGCGCTAAACACAACATGTGCAGTCATGGCCATCGGCAAATCCGCTAAAGGCTTGAATGCCGCGAAGTCGGTGCGCTCCAGTTCGTCTCGCGACGTGTCGACGGTCGGCAGATTGAAATGGGTATCGGCCGTAGCTCGGCCATGGCCGGGGATGTGCTTGAGCACCGGCAACACGCCCCCCTCTTCCAGGCCCTCGGTGACCGCGCGGGCGATCGCGGCGACTTTTCCCGGTTCGGTGCCGTAGGCCCTGTTCCCGATGACGGCGTTGGCGCCAGCCACCGGCACGTCGGCCAGCGGCAAGCAATCCACGGTAATGCCGAGATCTGCGAGATCGGCCGCGATCAGCCGTGCGCTGAGGCGCGCCGCGGCCAGCCCGAGCGCCGAATCAGTATCGTAGAGGCCTGCGAAAATAGCGCCCGGCGGATAGACCGGCCAATGCGGCGGCCCTAGGCGCTGCACCCGTCCACCCTCCTGGTCGATCAGGACAGGGGCATCAGCGAAACCCGCGACCGCCCGCAATTCCGCAACGAGTGCAGCAACTTGAGACGGCGTCTCGATATTGCGCTTGAAGAGGATGAAGCCCCACGGGCGTTCGCTGCGGATAAACTCCCGCTCGGCGGCGGTTAGTTCCGTTCCGGAAACGCCGGTAATGAAGGCCCGCGTGCTCATACGGCCGATTAACCCTGACCCGCGAGACGGTCAAGGAAACGGCCGTTAATTCCTCTGGACGAAGCAGGCCGACAGGCCCGCGGATTTCAAACTGTTGCAGGCCTGGTTCGCCTCTTCGAGCGATCCGTAGGGCCCAGCGAAGGCGCGGTAGACGATTCCCTTGCCCTTGTCGGTCAGGTCGACCCGCTTGACCACCGGAGCGCGGGAGCCCAGCACGCTGCCGTACTTGCTCTGAAGCACCCGGTAGGAGGCGTGGGCGCTATCCTCGGTCTGCTGCGAGGAGACCTGCACGACGTAGCCACCGCCACCGCTGCTCGCGGGCGCAATTTGCGTCGGATTGGTCGCAGCCATCCGCTGCGGCGGCTCCGCAGCCGGCGCCGATTGCGGCGCCAGCGAGAGCGGCTGATTGGCACTGGCATTGGCCGAGGTCGGCGGCGTGCGTGGTGCAGCGGGTGCCGCAATGGGCTTCGGTGGAGCTGCCGGCTTCGCGACGGCGGCGGCTTGCGACGCGGTGGCGTCGGTCTGATCGCCCTTCACGGCCACGGTCCTGATCGCGCGCGGCGAATTGTTCGGCAGCGTGCCGTTACTCGGATTCGGGCCCGCACTCGACAGCGGAATGCTGGACGGCGACACGCTCGCGACCGGCGGCGGGTTCGCGTTCTGGTTCAGCGGCGGGAACACCACGCGGGGACCTCCCGCCTTGGCGTTGACGTCGACAGGCGCCTCCTCGCGCGGCACGATCTTCTCAGCGCCATCACCGGTGACCATGCGGTCCGGCACCTTGGCCGAGGAGTCCGACGGAGCCGGCACGATTTTGGTCGGCGTGTTGTCGGCCTTGATGATGGGCGGCTCGCCGCTGCGGGGCGAGCCCACATAGGTCTTGTAGGCGAACGCAGCGCCGGTCCCGACCACGGCAAGCGCCAGGATCGCCGCGACCGTCATCATGCCGCCGCGCTGCTTCTTGGGCTCGTCGAGATCGGCCTCGGGATAGTCGCTCTGGAATGCGTAAGGATCGTCGGGATAGGCGGCATCGCGCTGGTAGTCTTGTTCGCCCGCCTCCAGCCGTCCGTAGAGCGCATCGTCGTAGCGCGCCGGATCGGGCTGCTGCTGATAGGCTTGTTCCTGATAAGCCTGATCGTGCTGCTGGTAGGCCTGATCCTGATAGGCAGGAGCTTGATAAGCAGGAGCTTGATAGCCCTGATCCGGATAGGCCTGCGGCTGACGAAAATCAGGTTCGGGCTCGGGCGCAGTCGGCTGGGCTGAATAACGATGCAGTGGATGAACCGGGTTTACGGAAGCGGGATAGGCAGGCTCAGCTGGCGCCGTCTGCGGCTGCACATTGGCGCGCCGCATCCATGAGGGCGGTCCGGGCGGCGGCGGAGGAGCCTGCTCGGCATAGTCCTGCGGGTCATCGTCCTGGCGATAGTCGTCGTCCTGATAGCTCTGGGCAGGCGCGGGCGCTGCTGGCGGGTGCGCACCCGGCCGCCCTTGCGCCGCAAACGGATCGGTCTGCCCGATCAGGCGAGCGAGTTCGGCCAAGGGATCGCCGCTCCCATGCTGATCGCCACCGCGACCATAGTCATCGGAAGGAAACGGTCTGTCCTGATATCGTTCGGCCATCGTGATGATGCGTCCCTTCGGGAAAGCCGCGCGCCCCTCGACCAAGGCACGGCTTTCGACCCACAAGGCTTTCAACCAAGTCTAAGCGATCCGGCTTCTGCCGGTTACCCCCGAAATCCCTTAAGTAGTTCGCCCCAAACTACCGCATCTCGTCCGGAGCATGGACGCCGAGGATGGCGAGGCCCGATGCCAGGACAGAGACGACGCCCTGGACCATGGCCAGCCGCGCCTTCGTTAGATCTGCATCATTATTGATAATGAAGCGTAAATAGGGCAAATCGCGACCCTTCGTCCAAAGTGCGTGAAATTCGCTCGCTAAGTCATAGAGATAGAAAGCAATTCGGTGCGGCTCGTGGGCGCTTGCCGCCGCTTCAAGCATGCGCGGAAAAATTGCGAGCCGCTTAAGAAGGTCGAGCTCAGCCGGGTCTGACAGCCGTTCCACCGCCGACTCACCGAGCCAGGCGATGCGCTTCTCGGTTTCCTCGTGGAGTTCCGGGAACACCTCGGCCCGGGCGTTGCGGAAGATCGAATGGCCGCGGGCGTGGCCGTACTGGACATAGAACACGGGGTTGTCGCGCGACTGTTCCATGACCTTGGCAAGGTCGAAGTCGAGCACCGCGTCGTTCTTGCGGTAGAGCATCATGAAGCGGACGGCGTCCTGGCCGACTTCATCTACCACCTCACGCAAGGTGACGAAGTCCCCGCTCCGCTTGGACATTTTCACCGGCTCGCCGTTGCGCAGCAACTTCACGAGCTGGACGATCTTGACGTCGAGCGCCCCCTTGCCGGAGGTCGTCGCCTTCACCGCCGCCTGCATGCGCTTGATGTAGCCACCATGGTCGGCGCCCCAGACGTCGATCATTTCCGCAAAACCACGGTCGAACTTGTTCTTATGGTAGGCGATATCGGCGGCGAAGTAGGTATAGGAATTGTCCGACTTGATCAGCGGGCGATCGACGTCGTCGCCATAAGCAGTCGCCTTGAACAGCAACTGCTCGCGATCTTCCCAATCCTCGGCCGGGGCCCCTTTTGGCGGCGGCAGACGGCCCTGGTAGACATCGCCCTTGGCCTTGAGGAAGTCGATGGTCTCGGCGACCTTGTTGTTGCCGGCGTCCTGCAGCGAGCGCTCCGAGAAGAACACGTCGTGGCGGATGTTGAGCGCGCCGAGATCTCCCTTGATCTCGTCCATCATCATCGCGATGGCCTTGGCGCGTACCGTCGGCAGCCACGCGCCCTCGCTCATGGCGAGGAGCTTGTCGCCGTGTTCGTTGGCCAGCGCCTGCCCGACCGGCTTCAGATAGTCGCCGGGATAAAGGCCTTCCGGAATCGCGCCGATGTCCTCGCCGAGCGCCTCGCGATACCTGAGGAACGCGGAACGTGCGAGCACGTCGACCTGCGCACCGGCGTCGTTGATGTAATATTCGCGCGTGACGTCACGGCCTGCGAACTCGAGCAGGCTCGCCAGCGCGTCGCCGAACACGGCGCCGCGGCAATGGCCGACATGCATCGGTCCGGTCGGGTTGGCCGAGACATATTCAACGTTGACCTTGGAGCCGCCGCGGACGCGGCCGTAATCGGCGCCCTCGCGCAGCACGGTCCGTAGCGCCTCCGCCCATGCGGCCGGCTTCAGCGTCAAATTGATGAAGCCGGGACCGGCGACGTCGACCTTGGCGATCAGCGCATCCGCGCGCAGCCGTTCGGCGATCTGCTCGGCGAGATCCGGTGGCTTTGCCTTTGCCTCTTTCGCAAGCACCATGGCCGCGTTGGTCGCCATGTCGCCATGGGAGGTATCGCGCGGCGGCTCGACCACCACGCGCGAGAAATCGATGCCCTCGGGCCAGTTGGCGTCCGCCGCAAGCGCGCGGCAGACCGCGTGCACGCGTGCGAGCACGTCGGCGAACAGGTGCAGTGCTGAGGATGTGTCGGGCATGGGCGCCGCCTAACGCAAATCCGGGGTCGAGTCAAAGAGCCGCTGGTGCTCGGTCAGGGCGAAACGGTCGGTCATTCCGGCAATGAAATTCCCGATCCGTCGAGCCCGGTCGCCCTCATTGTCCGCCTCCGCCCCGACCAGCCATTCCGGCGGCAGTTCGCCGGGCGATGTGAGGTATTTCGCGAACAGGTCGAACAGGATCTGTTCCGCCTCGCTCATCACCCGCATGACCCGCTTGTGGCGGTACATGTGCTGATAGAGAAAGCGCTTGATGGCGGCCTCCTCCTCGGCGACCGCGGCGGGGAACGCGATCAGTGCCCGGCTCTGCTGGCGCACGTCCTGGGCGGATTGCGGTTTCACGGCGGCAAGGTTTGTCTGCGCCTCGGCGAACACGGCACCGATCAGGTGCGAGATCAGCTCGCGCACCAGCTCGGCGCCGCGCCTGACGTCTTCGAGATCGGGGTAATGCGCAGACGTCTCGGCGATGATCTCCGCGGTCAGCGGCATGACCTTGAGGTCGTCGAGGTGAAACAGGCCGGCGCGCAGGCCGTCGTCGATATCGTGGGCATCATAGGCGATGTCGTCGGCGATCGCGGCGACCTGTGCCTCCAGCGAGGCGAAACTCCACAATTCGAGATCGTAGGTCTTGATGTAGTCGGCGATGCCGACAGGAATGCCGTGCTCGCGATAACGCCCGACCGGCGCACCGCTGCGATCGGTCAGCGGGCCATTGTGCTTGACGATGCCTTCCAGCGCTTCCCAGGTCAGGTTGAGCCCGTCGAATTCGGGGTAGCGGTGTTCCAGCGCCGCGACGACGCGGAGCGTCTGGGCGTTGTGGTCGAAGCCGCCGAAATCCGTCAGGCAGGCGTCCAGTGCCCGCTCGCCGGCGTGCCCGAACGGCGGATGGCCGAGGTCGTGGGCGAGCGCCAAGGTTTCCGTTAGGTCCTCGTCCAGCCCGAGCTGCCGCGCCAGCGCCCGGGCAATCTGCGCCACCTCCAGCGAATGGGTCAGCCGGGTCCGGTAATGGTCGCCCTCGTGGAACACGAACACCTGGGTCTTGTACTTCAGTCGGCGGAACGCGGTGGAATGGATCACCCGGTCGCAATCCCGCCGGAACGGGCTGCGGGTCCGGCTCGGCGGTTCCGCGACCAGCCGGCCGCGGCTGCGATCGGGATCGCAGGCATAGGGCGCGTGGGGGGCAGCCATTCCGACGGACACGGCGAATTTAGTCCCTATCCATTTGATTCTGCGTATGGTGGCACTTAACTATGCCGGACGCGGGATACCAACTGAATTGGGCAACCGACCTTCGGGCGACCTTGGTGTGACCGCGGGGCTATCGGAGACGAACGATGACGACTGACGTGACCATCAGTGACAAGGCCGCACGCCGGATTGGGGAGATCCTCAAGGGCGAAGGGTCTGGCGCGATGCTGCGGATCTCGGTCGAGGGCGGCGGCTGCTCCGGCTTCCAGTACAAGTTCGACATTGACCGTGCCCGCACCGACGACGATCTCGTGATCGAGCAGGACAATGCTGTGGTGCTGGTCGATTCCGCCTCGCAGCCGTTCCTGGCGGGCTCGCAGGTCGATTTCGTCGACGATCTGATCGGCGCCTCGTTCCGGGTCAACAATCCCAACGCCACGGCGTCCTGTGGCTGCGGGACCAGCTTCTCGATCTGACAGGCTTTAGGCGCCAGTCATCTGCCTTTCCTCGTCCGTCCACTCCACGTCGACAGACGTGAGCTCCGGCTGAAGTGGTGCGTCTTCCGCCATCACATGTCCATCGAGCGCACGCAGCAGCGCCGCCACCAGCGCAGGCTTGCGTAGCGGCTTGGCCAGGAAGTCCGACATCCCCGCCTCGCGGCAGATCTTGACGTCCTCGGGGAAGGCATTGGCGGTCAGCGCGATGATCGGTAGGGCCGCGAAGCGTCCGCCCTCGGCGCGGATCGCGCGGGTCGCGGCAAGCCCGTCCATCTCGGGCATGCGCACGTCCATCAGCACGATATCGTAATCGCCTTCGGACACGGCCGCGACGGCCTCGACACCGTCGGTCACGACGCGCAACTCGACGTCGAAGGCACCGAGCATCTTGCTCACGACCATGCGGTTGACGGCGTCGTCCTCGGCGACCAGCACCTTCAGCGGTCGGTCGAGGCCCGCGATGCGCGCCTTGAGATCGTCGGCTTCCTCGCGGCCAGCGTCGTGATCGGACGTTTGCACCTGACTCCACGGCAGTACCAGCGTGAAGCGGAAGGTCGAGCCTTCGCCGGGCGTCGAGGTGACGCCGATGGTGCCGCCCATCTGCTCGATGATGCGCCGGGAGATCGCTAGGCCCAGCCCGGTGCCGCCGAAGCGGCGGCTGATCGAGGCGTCGGCCTGGGCGAAGTCGGAGAAGAGCTGGCCGAGCTTCTCGGGGGCGATGCCGATACCGCTGTCGGTCACGCTCCATTCGACGGTGGCGAGCAGATCGCGGCGGGCCTGACAGATAGCTGCGATCGTGACTTCGCCTCCGTCAGTGAACTTCACCGCGTTGGATGCGAGATTGAGCAGGACCTGGCGGATACGCGCGACATCGCCGCGCAGCGTCGGCGGCAGGTTGGGATCGAGCTCGACCTTGACGGCGAGCCCCTTGCTCTTGGCGCTCGCGCGCACGATGGTCGCCACGGCTTCGACCATCGCCTGCGGCGCGAAGTCGATCACCTCGAACGCGAAGCGTCCGGCCTCGAGCTTGGACAGGTCCAGGATGTCGTTGAGGATGCGCTGGAGATTGTCGCCGGACTCGCGGATCGTGGTGACAGCCTCGCGCTGCTCCGGATCGAGTTTTGTCTCCAGCAGCACGCTGGCAAGCCCGAGCACGCCGTTCATCGGCGTGCGGATCTCGTGGCTCATCACCGCGAGGAAATCCGATTTGGCACGGCTCTCGGCCTCGGCCTTTTCGGCGCGCCAGCGCTCGGTCACGTCGCGGCCGAAGCCGCGATAGCCGAGGAATTGACCGTCGCGGTCGTAGGCCGGCTTCGCAGTGAGCGACCACAGCCGCGCCTCGCCGCCGGCGACGACCTTGAGGTTCATTTCGTGCAGCGGTTCGGCGTGCTCCATCAGGCCGACGACATTGTAGGCCGCGCTCTTGTCTTCGGGGCACAGCATGTCGAGCACGTCGGCGAAATGCGAGCCCTTCAGCAACGGCAGTGGCAGCTGTGCGACGGCGGCGAAGCGCTCGGGCACGTCGACCAGATGCCCTTCGGCGTCGGTCTGCCATAGCCAGTCGCTGGCGTTCTCCTGAAAATCCTTCAGCAATAGCGAAATGATCTCGGTCTGGCGCTCGAGCTCGAGCCGGGCCTTGAGATTGCCGAGGAACAGATTGCCTTGCGAGACGATGTTGCGCGCCATGAAGAACGCGAACAGCAGCAGAAACACCGCGGTCAGGAGGTAAGGCCCGGTGCCGCACAACAGCAACGCCGCGGCGCAGGCAATCGTCGTCGTCGCGAGATAGACAAGGCCCGCGCGCGGGAAGGTCGAGAGCATGAAGGCGCCGCCGGACATCGTGCCGACCATCAGGCAGGCCAGGACGAGCTGGCTGGTCGGCTCGATGCGGCTGAACAGCGCGATCGGCAGCGTGCCCCAGATTGCGGCGAGGAAAAACGCCTGCCGCAACATCTGCCGCGCGGCGCGGGGCGAGGCTTCCTGCGGCGGGCTCCGGTGGGAGCGCCGCCACGCGCGCACCGCGAGCGAGGCGGCGGTCGCGAGGGTCATGCCCCAGATCGCGAGAAAGTCGTTCCAGCCACGGCCCCAGAACAGGACCAGCACGACTGCGACGTTGAGCATGGTGACGGCCATCGTCACCGGGATCAGGCGTATCACCGCGTCGATCTGCTTGGCGCGGATGCGGCTCAGCTCGCGCTCGCTGAGACCGGCGGTCAGGCCGTCCTCGATCTCGTAGCCGCCGAGCCAGTACAGGAACGCGCCGATCAACCCGTCGCGGGGCTCGGTTCGCTTCATGGATTTGTCCGGCCGTCCCATTCGAAAAACCTTTTCACGATCAATGACCCAGGCCCGACTTAAGCCGGGTTAATTTTGTGGGAGATTTCGCAGCGTCCTTGACGGGCGCGTTTGCATTTTGTTCTAACCATGGCCCCTGCCCGGAGCCCGTCGAAATGCCCATCAGAATAGCCACCTGGAACGTGAACTCGGTCCGGCAGCGGATCGACCTGTTGCTGACCTGGCTGAAGGAGTGCCAGCCGGACATCGTCTGCCTCCAGGAGATCAAATGCGTCGACGAGGCCTTCCCGCGGCTGGAGATCGAGGCGCTCGGCTACAACGTGGTCACCCATGGGCAGAAGACGTTCAACGGTGTCGCCCTGCTCTCGAAGCTCCGGTTCGACGAGACCAAGTCGGGGCTGGCCGGCGACGACGAGGATGCGCATGCCCGCTTCCTCGAAGGCGTGGTGACGCTCAAGAGCGGCGTGCTGCGCATCGCCTGCCTCTATCTGCCCAACGGCAATCCGGTCGGCACCGAGAAATATCCCTACAAGCTCAAATGGATGTCGCGGCTTCTTGAGTATTCGAAGGAGCGCCTCAAGACCGAGGAGCCGCTGATCCTCGCAGGCGACTTCAACGTCATCCCGCATGCCCGCGACGTCCATAATCCCGCCGCCTGGACCGAGGACGCCCTGTTCAAGGCCGAGACGCGGGAGAGTTTTCAGTCCCTGCTCGGCCTCGGCCTGACCGATGCGCTTCGGGCCGTCACCGACGAGCCCGGGCTCTACACGTTCTGGGACTACCAGGCCGGCGCTTGGCAGAAGAACCACGGCCTGCGGATCGACCATCTGCTGCTGTCGCCACAGGCCAGCGACCGGCTCGGCAATGTCGGCATCGACAGTTATGTGCGCAGCTGGGAGAAGCCGTCGGACCATGTGCCGGTGTGGGCGGATCTCGACCTCGAGGCGGCGTGAGGCCGCCTCAACCCATCACTCCCGGCGACCCTGGACCCATTGCTCCAGCATCTGCAGGCACATGGCGCGATCGTCGTCGGAGGCCTTTGCGAAGGCGCGGTTGTAGTTTTCCTTGATCCAGGTCTCGTCGCTACCTGCGCTGTCGCGCGCCAGCGTCAGCCACATCAGGCCGCGCGCGGCCTGCCGCGGCAGGCGGTCGCCGTTGAACAGCATCTGACCGAGCAGCGCCTGGGCCTCGTGCTGGCCCTTCTGCGCGGCGAGCCCAAGCCAGCGCGCGCCGTAGCGGAAATCCTCGCGCGAAGCGTCTGGTGTCTTCAGGTACAGGCGGGCGAGATCGTATTGCGCATCCGCGTTGCCGAAATAGGACGCGGCATAGGAGAACATCTCCCGCGCCCGCTCCTGGTCCGGCTTGACCTTCGAATTCGGGATGCCGCTGAGATAATAGCGGCCGAGCGCCACAAAGGCGTTGGCGACGATCTGCGCCTGCGGCGCCGACGGGCTGTCCTCGGCGTGCGCGTTGGCGATCCGGGTGAAATACTCGAACGCACGAACATCGTCCTGGGCGACGCCGTCGCCATTGGCATACATGCGGCCGAGCTTCCACTGCGCGATGGGGTGGCCCCCTTCCGCGGCATATTGCAGGGCGCTGAGCGAGGTTTCCTGGGGCACGACTGGCGGTACATTGCGCACCTTGCCTGCTGCGCCCGGCAAGGTCGTGACCACCGGGATGGTCGCATCCTTCTGGCTGACGGGTGCGCCGTCAAAGGCGAGCGCCGGCGCGGCCAGCGCGGTAGCCCCCAACACAAACGCAACGATGGTACGCCTAGATGTCCGCATAGCACTGTTTCTCGTGCGCGCCGCCCGGATGGGTCACTGCCCCACCGACCGCTGGTCCAACCTGCTGAGCATATTTCCAGAGCGCGCCCGTCGTGTGGTTAGTCGCGCGAGCGGTCCATTTGGTCTTGCGCTGGGCAAGCTCCTGGTCGCTCAATTTTACGTTAAGGGTACCGGCGACCGCGTCGATCTCGATGATATCGCCGTCCTCGAGCAGCCCGATGGGGCCGCCGATGGCGGCTTCCGGCCCGACATGGCCGATGCAGAAGCCGCGGGTGGCGCCCGAGAAGCGGCCGTCGGTGATGAGCGCGATCTTGCCGCCCATGCCCTGGCCGGTCAGCGCCGCGGTGGTCTGGAGCATTTCCCGCATGCCGGGACCGCCCTTGGGCCCCTCGTAGCGGATCACGATGACTTCGCCTTCGCGGTAGGTGCGCTGCTGGACGGCCTCGAAAGCATCCTCCTCACGGTCGAAGCACCTGGCCGGACCGGTGAACCTGAGGTTGGACATTCCCGCGACTTTCACGATCGCACCTTCTGGCGCCAGATTGCCCTTCAGACCGACCACACCGCCGGTGACGGTGATGGGTTTGTCTGCCGGGTGCACCACGTCCTGGTGCGGATTCCACTTCACGCTTTTGAGGTTTTCGGCGATCGTTCGACCGGTGACGGTCATGCAGTCACCGTGGAGAAATCCGTTGTCGAGCAGCGTCTTCATCAGAAGCGGTATGCCACCTACTTCAAACATGTCTTTGGCGACATAACGGCCGCCCGGCTTCAAATCCGCGACGTACGGTGTCTTTTTGAAGATTTCGGCGACGTCGAACAGGTCGAACTTGATGCCGCACTCGTGCGCGATTGCTGGCAGGTGCAGTGCAGCATTGGTCGAGCCGCCCGACGCGGCGACCACGGCGGCGGCATTCTCCAGCGCCTTGCGAGTGACGATGTCGCGTGGCCGGATGTTTTGGGCGATCAGCTCCATGACCTGCTCGCCCGCGGTCATGCAGAAGGCGTCGCGAATTTCATAGGGGGCCGGAGCACCGGCCGAGTACGGCAGCGCCAGCCCGATCGCCTCGGAGACGGTCGCCATCGTGTTGGCGGTGAACTGCGCGCCGCAGGCACCCGCCGAGGGGCACGCCACGCGCTCGATCTCGTCGAGGTCCTCGTCGGACATTGCGCCGACCGAGTGCTTGCCGACGGCTTCGAACATGTCTTGCACGGTGACCTGCTGGCCCCGGAAATTGCCGGGCAGGATCGAGCCGCCATAGATGAAGATCGAGGGCACGTTGAGGCGGACCATCGCCATCATCATGCCCGGCAGCGACTTGTCGCAGCCGGCCAGGCCAACGAGGGCGTCATAGGCGTGACCGCGGATCGTCAGCTCGACGGAATCGGCGATGCATTCGCGCGACGGCAGCGAGGAGCGCATGCCGTCATGGCCCATGGCGATGCCGTCGGTCACGGTGATGGTGCAGAATTCGCGCGGCGTGCCTCCGGCGGATGCGACGCCCTTCTTCACCGCCTGCGCCTGGCGCATCAGGGAGATGTTGCAGGGCGCGGCCTCGTTCCAACACGAGGCGACGCCGACGAAGGGCTGGTGGATCTGGTCGGTGGTCAGACCCATGGCGTAGAGGTAGGACCGATGGGGCGCGCGCGCAGGGCCTTCCGTCACGTGACGGCTCGGCAGCCTCTGCTTGATGTTGCTCTTCGCGTCCATCGCAAACCAGTTTCCCCGGCGAACCCTTTCAGACCCGAAAAATCAGTGCCAAGATTTGAATCGACCTTTTGAATCGACCTTGGGGATTTCCGTCGCCTTCCAGGACCACCGCTGCCGCTAAAACATTCGAGTGATTTTATTCATGTTCGGGTGTGGCCAAAAAGCGGCGTTGATGGGAACGGACAGAGATGATGGTTAAATCCGTGACGGGTGTTGCGCGGACGGCACAATCGTGGCCTGGAGGACACGATTTAGCTTACTGCGATACCCCCGGCGGGAGGACAATCCACAACTTCAGGCCAGTCGATGCCCGCACCGCAACTCAGGCGCGACGACGAGGCGCAGCCAAGGTGAGTCGGCGCCTTCATCATCCCCCGCGCGTGCCCCTACGCGCTGCAAAGGCCTCTGCGCTGCGCATCGGAGACTCAAGGGTTGAGTGTGGCGCACACTCTCTCAAAGCGTCATTGCGAGCGAAGCGAAGCAATCCAGAATCCCTCCGCGGCGGCAGACTGGATTGCTTCGCTGCGCTCGCAATGACGGAGCGAGGGGCGGCATCGCCTTCCTCCAGTGCAGACTCAGCTTGAAGACACACCATCGCATCCTCGCGGCGCAATTCGCCCGAGCTTTGCTTTGTCGCTTCACCCTCTTGTCCAAGAGGGCGCAGGGAAGGCCGGGTGCTGACCTCGCACCCGCGGTCCGCTGCGCGAAAAGCACACGCAGGAAAACCGCACAGCAGCATACAGGTGTAGCCAATCACTCGGCCTTCCCTGCGCGATGGTTGGACGGCTTATGCCGTGCTCTCCCGGGAGCCGAACTTTCCTTCTGGCCTCCCTCGCCTCGCGAATTGGATGATGCTGTCTGCCCGGTTGGGCTCGCACACACCTCCGCGACAGCTTGACCGTAGCAACGACGGCCAGGACCACACGGTTTTGCCGTACGCGCATTCGCCATTTCGCCGCAGGGTTCGACGGCCTCGTGCACGTAGCCATCGAAATACCGACGAGACGAACTTCACAGCGCCGCTCGTCCGCACGTGGCCACGGGCTCACAGGGACTACCCGCACTGCCCGCACCTCTCATGCCGACGCTGCCGCGTCCACCGCAAGCCCGGCTCGCAATCAAGACGACAACGAGATCGCCCCTCAAGGATGAGCCGGGATGACCGACACATACGCCGTTTCCGAATTTCGGTAAAGTGGAATATTTTAGACACACCGTCTTGACACGAGCATGTCAAGAAATGGTCGGGTGTTTTGCCCGACGGGTCACGGCGACTGCATCGTGAAAGTCAGATCAAGGCGACCCGGGATCACGCGGCCCCGCATCCGGGCTGCAGGATCACGCAATCCGGCGCGGCGCTGCCGCAGCACGTCGTCTCGCAACCGCTGACCAGCGCGGCCACGGTCGCTTCCAGTGCCCGCAGCTCCGCAATTTTCTTCCTGATCGATCCGAGATGCTTCTCCGCAAATGTCTTCGTATCGCTACAGGGCAAGCGCCGCTGAACCGATGCGAGGATGTCGCGCGTCTCGTCGATGGAGAAGTCCAGTTCGCGGCAGTGCCGGATGAGACTGAGTGCCTTGAAAGCCTCTCCGCCGTAGACGCGCTGGCCGCCCTGGCGCGCTGACGGCGTCAGAAGACCGATGCTCTCGCAATAGCGGATGGTGGGAACCGAAACGCCGGCCGCCTTGGCGAGGACGCCAATTCTCATGGAGCTCTCACTTTTCGCTTGAACCTCAAGTGGCTTGAGGGCGTAGCGATCCGGTCCGTGGCGCACAAGTATGAGGAGAATCACATGAGCGTTATAGGACCGTCCTGCAACCTTCCGTCCGAGACGTCGCCAGGATGCGGCTGCGCGGCCAAGATCGAACCAGGGACCGAACCAGGAGGCGGCAAGGCCGCCGGCACGGCGGTCGCGGCCGCGGTTGTCGCTGTAGCCTGCACGGCGTGCTGTGTGCTTCCCTTTACCCTGCCCGCTGTCGTGCTCGCCAGTGCAGGCAGCCTGATCGCCGTGTTCGACCATGCGCACGGGCTGATGACGATACTGTCCATCGCCGTCGTGATCTGCGCCTGGGGCTGGATCGTCTGGCGATCGCGGACGCGCGGCTTGAAAATCCGATCGTCCGTGCTGGCTGCAATGTGCGCCGCGACCGTTCTGACCGCGACGGCCGCGCTGTGGCCAGTGATGGGGCCCGCTGTCTTCCAGGCCCTCGGTGTCGCCAAGAAGCCGAAGCCTCCGGCCGGCTGATGGACGCAATCACGATCTTCGGACTGCTGTCGGTCAGTGCGATGCTGTTGTTCTACGCGCTCGAGCCGCGCGGACCGCATTTTGTGCTGGCCTTCGCGGCAGCCTGCGCGCTCAGCGCGGTCTATGGCTTTTTCCAGGGGACCTGGCCGTTTGGGTTTGTCGAGACGGTCTGGACAGCGGTCGCCTTACGGCGCTGGGTCCGGTCATCGCCATGACCGGACCTTAAAGCCTTGGAGGCGCCTACGCGTTCCGCGTCGCACGGCCGAACGGATCGACCAGGCGGACGATCTCACAGGCGGCAACGAGGCCGGCGAGCCAGACGGCGCTGGTCAGCCCGATGCGCGCAACGATGGCGGCGGTGAAGGCGCCCTCGCCGCCGAGGACCGGCGTCGCGGCAAGCAGCGCGAACTCGTAGACCGCGTAGGCGGCAGCGAACGCAATCGCCAGCATCAGCGGCGTGCGGCCTCGTGGCAGCCTACGGAGGACCGTCGATGCGGCTGCGGTCGATAGCAGCGCAGCCGCGCCGATGACGAAGCCCCAGGCGATGGTGCTGGTGTCGATCGGATAGTGCAGCACGCCGAAACCGATGGTCTGGTTGACCAGCCAGGCGCCGGTGACGACGAGCAGCGCCGGACGCAGCGGCAGCATCGCGGCGGCGACAACCGCGAAAGCGGCAAATGGCGTGGCGCAGGCGAATGCAAAGCTTGCCAGCGCGCATGACACCGTCAGCAGCGCGAAGCCGAACAGCGGCGCAAGCCGCGGCGCAACCGGGTACAGACGGAAACGGTCGCCGTGAGAGGGCAGGATCTGACGGGGCATGGATGAACTCCTGCCGGCGATCCTAGCACATTGCATTGGTTGGATCGCCTCCCGCGACAGTTCCAACTGCCCCATCGGAGGTCGTGAGAGATGGTAACGCGCCCTCTTGTCCTAGAACGGGCCGGCTACGCTCGCCCTCTTGCGCGCTGGGCTTGAGCCCAGGCCGCGGTGACGTCGCGCGGCGGGACGTCGACGCGCCGGATCGGCGTCAACTCGCCGGAGGCGGAGATGATCGCGGTCTCCTCGTGGCGGCAACGCGGGCACACGAAGCGGACCTCGTTCGGCGAAGCCGACAAGCTCGAACGTTTTACATTGGCGGCCATCGGCCAGGCTGCGCAGTGAGAGCATGACACCAGGAACCGACCGGGATCGAGCATACCCATTCCAAAGGACTCCGCGTCCTGCCATCCCTTCAATGATTAATCCATGTGAATCGTTCCGGTGCCGAGACACCGCCAAGGACACCGTCAAGGAACCGTCAAGACACCGTCGGCCCCGAACCAGGAGGCGGAGCGGCTCAATGGGCGCCCTTGAGCGTGCACGACGTGGTGCAGGTGACCGTGTTGCCGTGGTCGCACGCCTTGCAGGCGGCAACGCATTGGGTCATGTCGCGGGGATTGAAGGAGCTGTAGTTCCGCATCGCGCAGACTGGGGTCGAGCCGGTGATGTCCTGCTCCTGGTTGCAGGCTGCCGTCATGAGTCCAAACATGATGACCGCGAGGAGGCGCATGGGATCGCCCTGTGAGGCACGACAAAACAATCTCGCGAGGCGCGCTGCACCGCAGCGAGCCTCGGCATTTCCACAGCGGAAATCGCCGCAGGCGTCCCCGCTTCTGCATTGAGGATGCGCGCCAAGTGTTAAGAACGGATTGCCGGCGTCAGGCCGCAGCCTTGCTCGCGATGGCCTGCCGCATGTCCACGGCCAATTGGCGGTACTGCTCCGATAGCTTCAGATAAAACTCGCGCTTGGTGCTGTCGGTGGCCAGCCTGGCGATCAGCTCGCATTCGGCGGTGAGCGTCTCGAACCGTTCGAGCCTGTTCTCAAGTTCTGTCATCGGCGTGTCCCCGTCAAACGCCTCAAGGACATCAAACCTAAGCCCGGGAAATAGGTCACAGCGAACATCGTTATCGAGTAGAATCAATTTTTCCGCGCGGCCGGCTATTTCTGCTCCAACCGCCATGCGCCGTCCCAACCCTCGCCCGGCGGATTGGCCTCGAATTGCGCAATGCGGGCAAGCAGTGCGCGCGAGGGGCCGTCGCCGGGGACGGCTTCAAGTGCCGCGTTGAAGGCGGCACGGGCCTCGTCGAAGCGGCGGGCGCGATAGGCCGCGAGGCCTTCGGCGTAGTGCGAACGCAGACTCTCATGCGCGGCAGTCAGCGCGCCTGCCCGGCCCATCACCTCGAAAATCGTTTGCGGCACGCTTTGGCCGGCGACCGCAAGACGATCGACCTCGCGCAATTCGAGCTGTGAGCCGATCGCATCCGCCGTCGCCTGCGAGATCAGGATGCGGGTGCCATAGGTCTTGTTGACGGCTTCCAAGCGCGAGGCGAGGTTCACGGCATCGCCCATCACGGTGAAGCTCATCATCAACTCGGAGCCGATGCTGCCGGTCAAAACCTCGCCGGTGGCGATGCCGATGCGCAGATCGCACGGCACCGGCATGGCGCGGATGCCGAGGAGATCCGGGAGCTGCTTCTGGAGCGCGGGCACCTGGTCGGCCATGTCGAGCGCGGCGAAGCAGGCAAGCTGAGCCTGCTCCTCCTCCTCGATGAAGGGCGGCCCCCAATAGGACATGATGGCATCGCCGATGTATTTGTCGATGATGCCTCGGTTGCTCCTGATCGGACCGGACATGACGGTGAAATAGTGGTTCATCACCCTGACGAGACCGCGCGGGGTCATGCCCTCGCTCATCGAGGTGAAGCCGCTCATATCGCAGAACATGATGGTCATGACCCGGCGCTGGCCGTCGATGGCGACCTCCGGCCGGTCTATCAGGCCCTGAACCACCTTGGGATCGATATAGCGGCCGAAAGTCTCGCGGATGCGCTCGTTCTGGCGCAACTGCTCGACCATGCGGTTGAAGGCGGCAGCGAGCTCTCCGATCTCGTCCTGGGTCGAGACGCTGATAGTCTTGTCGAAATGGCCTGCCTCGACCTCGCGGGTGCCGGCCAGCAGCAGCCGGACCGGTCGCGTGATCCCGGTGGAGACCATGATCGCAAAGGCAAGTCCGACGATCGCCGCGAGGATGGTCACGATGCCCGAGACGATGATCGCCTGGCGCTGATGGCGGATGACCTGGGCGGTGCTCACGAACACCTGCGAGAGCATGTCGGCTCGGATCGCGTCGATCCGCTGGGTGAAGAGGTCGCGTAGCGCCTCCACATGGACGAGCACGTCGCGCGCGCCCGCAAAGTCCTTGTCATCGAGCAGCCGGAGCAGCTTGGCGTCCTCCTCGTCGAGTTCGCGGCGAAGCTCCTTGACTGCATTCTCGATGCGCGTCTCGATGCGGGCGAGTGCCGCGTTGTCCGACGGTGTGCTCTCATCGTTGATGATCGCGTTGATCAGCTTTCGCGCGGCTTCGGCCTCCTGCTCGACCTGGGCGTCCGTTTCCCTGAAGATCTTCAGCCGCGCCGCAAAGCCCTCCTCGTCCGGCGGCGTTTGCATTTTGGCGATCACCATGCGCCGCATCGCCAGCGCCCGCTCCAACGAACGCACATTGGACCGCGCCAGGTGGCCGTAAGCCGGAATATACCGGGCGGTCAGCTCATCCAGAAGATGGCCGACGCGGCTCGACATCACCATCGACAGGATCGCGGTGACGACCATCAGGATGATGAGGCCGAGCGCAATCCCGACGATCTTGCGCCGGATCGACTGGTTGAAAATCGGCATGGGCGCGGGACAATGGGCTGAAGGGGAAAGGCCTTGGAACCAATACAACGGATTTGCCGCCGGGAATACTCGCAATTTGGCCGCTTGTGGCGTCCTGAACCGCCGCAACCGTCGCGCGAGCCTTGTTCGTTAATGAAGGTTAAAGAAAACCCGCTCGACCCTCCGTTGCACAAGTTCCCTCGCTCCATCCGTATTTCGCCGCATTGTTGGAACAGCTTCAAGATGCGAAACGACGTCGTGTCACCATTTTTGACGCCGTTTTGATTCTCGAGCCGCATCTCGTCGCGGACTTTGGTTTGTACTGGTTTCGCAGGGGGACCACGGAATGAACCAGTGCCTACGCTCGCTCGCGTGTGTCGTTGCCGTGGCCGCTTTGGCCTTCATCCCTACCGAGCTGGCAGCGAAGAGCAGTCAGAAATCGTCCGCGCCGAAGAAGACGCATGAGGCGAAAGCCGGCAAGCAGCGCCACGCCTCCGCCAGCAAGGCGCGGCACGGCAAACGTGCCGAGGCCAAACGCAACTCGAAGAAGCAGGACGACGCGCCCTCGGACAATCCGGCAGCCCCGCCACTGACTGGCGATCTCGCCGCGCTGAAGGATGCCATCGATCTCGCGCGGAAGGGCAAGACCGAGGACGCGAGCGCGGCGCGCGACCGCATTGCTGACCCGGCGGGGCAGAAGCTCGCCGACTGGTTCATGCTGCGCCATTCCGAAAGCACGGCCAATTTCAAGCGCTACGCCGCCTTCCTCGCCGCCAATCCGGACTGGCCGAGCAGCGCGCTGCTCCGCCGCCGCGCCGAGGCGCGGCTGTGGCAGGAGAAGGCCGACGCGGCGACCGTGCACAAATTCACGATGGACCGGCCGACCAGCGCCAAGGGCAAGTTCGCACTCGCCCGCGTGCTGATGACCGAGGGCGACAGCGACCGGGCCGAGCGTCTGGTGCGCGATGCCTGGCGCACGGACGAATTGTCCGAACGCAGCGAGGAAGATTCCTACGAAGCGTTTCGCGATCTCCTGACCACCGAGGATCATCGTGCCCGCATGGACAAGCGCCTCGGCGCCAAGGACTACGCAGGTGCGCGGCGCGCAGCCAAGCGGCTCGGCGAGGATGCGCTCGCGATCGTCAAGGCCTGCGCCGCCGTCACCGGCAAGGCCAGCAAGGCCAAGGATTACCTCGAGGACGTCTCGGCCGAGGCGCGCCGCGACCTCGGCTATGTGCTGTGCCGCGCGCAATGGCATCTCCAGAATGACCGCATCGACGACGCGGCCGAGGTGATCCTGGCCGCCGCGCCCGATACGATGGCGGCGCAAGACACCGACGCCTGGTGGCGCGAGCGCCGCCTGCTCGCGCGAAAGCTGCTCGACCAGGGCAAGTTCAAAACCGCCTACGACGTGGTGCGCTCGGCGGCCGTGCCCGCGATGGAAGTCTATCGCGTCGACTATCACTTCATGTGCGGGTGGATCGCGCTGCGCTATCTCGATGATCCCAAGGCGGCGATGACGCATTTCGCCGCGATCGACGAAGGCTCGGCCAACCCGATCGCGCTGTCGCGCGCGCATTATTGGCGCGGTCGCGCGGCGGAGGCGATGAACGCAACCGCCGATGCGCGCCTGAGCTATCAGGCCGCGGCGCGCTATCCGACCGCCTATTACGGCCAGCTCGCCCGCGCCAGGCTCGGCCTCGACCGCATCGAACTGCGCGCGCCCTCGCCCGTGCTGGCAGCAGTCGACACGCCGCCCGCGGACGAGCGCGTGCGCGCCGCCGACATGCTCTACGGCGTCGGTGAGCGCGACATGGTGTTTTACTACGCCGAGGATTTCGCCAAGGAGAGCACCGACGTGGCGGCGCTCGAAGCCCTCGGCGAGCTCGCCGGCCGGCGCAACGATGCGCGCGTGATGCTGGAGGTCGGCAAGTCGGCGCTGGCGCGCGGGCTCGCACTCGATCACTACGCCTTCCCGACCATCGGCATCCCTGAACATAAGCAGGTCGCGCCCGCGATCGACCCCAGCGTGATCTATTCGGTGGCGCGCACCGAAAGCTCGTTCGACCAGCGCGACAAATCGGCCGCCAACGCAGTCGGGTTGATGCAGGTGACGCCGGAAGCGGGCCGCGACACCGCAAAGCGCTTCGGCCTGACCTATGACTGGGACAAGATGGTCTCCGATCCCGTCTACAACACGCAGATGGGCGCGGCCGAGCTCAGCGCGCTGATGTCGGAATACCGCGGCAATCAGATCATGACCTTCGCTGGCTATAATGCCGGCCGGGGCCGCGTGCGCGAATGGGTGCAGGCGCGCGGCGACCCCAGGGATCCCAAGGTCGATCCGGTCGACTGGGTCGAGCGCATCCCGCTGTCGGAGACGCGCAACTACGTCCAGCGCGTGATCGAGAACGTGCTGGTCTATCGTGCGAGGTTTGAGGCCAGCAGCGTCGTCGCGGCGAAGTCCGAGCAGCGCGTTACGACGCCGAACGTGGGCGCGATGCCGACGGCATCGGCCGCAGCCGCCGCGCCCTAGCTTCGCGACGCCGGGGCTGGACGCGGCGTGAAGCTGGATGCGGTGACTGCGACCGACCTCTCTGCGCGGGTCCGCATCGTTCGGCGAGCCGTCACCTCCTTCCGTGGTCAGAGGGTTCGTACGCGCGCAGAAATGCTTCCGTCAGCGAGCGCGAGAGCGCACCCGTCTGCAGTATCCAGTTCCAGCTCGACACCGTGATCGCTTCGAGCGAACTGCGGTAAGGCCAGAGCATTTCCACCGTCGTCTGCTGATATCGACGGTAGCAATCATAGTCGCAGTACCGCCGCTCAGCGGGCACATGGCGGACGTAACTCGCGCCCAACGGTTGCGCGCACGCGCTGCAGGTACCGCCGTGGCGAGGCCCTTCCTGATTGACGAGCATGAATCTCATAGCGATGCCCTCTCACCCGGACGGCAAATCCACCGCCCGTTTCGCTCTCCTATCCGCTCAAGACGCCGCTCGTGTGCGTCCTTCGATCAGCGGCGCAGCTTCGCCATGAAGCGCGTAACACTCGTAGCCGCAGTAGGGCAGCAGCGTCTTCGCATCGCGCAGATAGCCGCCGCTGATCTCCTCGCAGCACCACAGGCAGAACGTTTTGCGGAAAGGGGTCCTGCCGTTCACCAATATGAACCTCATGTGGCACCTCCGAGCGCAAAGCAGTAGACCGTGTCGACGGATCCGGTGACTGGTGCTTACGCCGCCTGAGACCGAAACAGCCATCGGCGATCGCGTTCGCGGCGCGCCCTGAAGCGATCGAGACATTTCCGGGAGCAAAGCGGCGCTCGCCAGGAATAATACCGGATCAGGCCGAACTTCCCGCTGCAGACGGCGCAGCTTTTTGCCGCGGAAGGGCGCTCGGAGTGTTCGGGCTTATCGCACATGATCTCTCCTCCTGGCCTCTGATGGGCGCCTCTGACGGTCGAGGATCCCCACGGGCGCTGATGCACAATCATCACGTTCGTCAACGAAATGCGGCTTCTCAATCGTGACCAGCCAGATCATCGGCAAGTCGGACGCCGGCGGAGGCGAAGCTCGCCTCTTGAGCGCACGACGCCGCGCTACTCGACGGTTCGTGCTTCGCGATCGACTTCACTGGATTGCCGGTGAGACTAGTCCGCATGCGACGGGCCGCTCAATTGTACGGAGGTAAATGCAGCGTATGACTAGGGTTGCGCGACCTATACATAGGTTTGTCCGGTAATTTTCCGGAGTTTCGTCTACCCGCAACGAGACGGCGCAACGGCGGCAAGCTGCACGGAGCCCGCGAATTCTCGACTCGGAATCCTGCTTTGGTCGGAGGGAATTGCCCCTCCTGTCGCAAAGTGCTCTACTCGCCCTGCCCCCAAGCGGGCCGGGACGCCTGCGATGATGCCTGGCCAGATCGCAAAATTAGGGAATTCGGCCGCGCAATTCCTGCTCGGCGGCCTTGCGGCGCTTCGATCTCTCGGCAATGCAGCGAAACACGGACCTGCGGCTGGAGAGGGCCGGCGGCAGGACAATGCCGACCTGCGCGACGCCGTGAAGCAATGGCGACAAGTGTTCGAGCACAATCCGGTCATGTATTTCATGGTCGATCCGGCCGGAACGGTGCTCAACGTGAATACGTTTGGCGCCGCGCAACTGGGCTACAGCGTGGCCGAACTGACCGGCCAATCTGTGCTGAACGTCTTTTTCGAAGAGGACCGCGATTTCGTTCGTCGCTGTGTCGGGCTGTGCCTGGAAACCGTGGATCAGTCGCACACCTGGGAGATTCGCAAGATCCGGAAGGACGGCTCGGTTCTCTGGGTCCGTGAGAACGCCAAGGCCATGCGGCGCGGCGACGGCACGCCGATCGTGCTGGTCGCCTGCGAAAACATCACCCAGCGCAAGGAGGCGGAGGATGCGCTGCGCCAGAGCGAGGCCTACCTTGCCCAAGCGCAGGAGTTGAGCCGCACCGGCAGCTTCGGCCTGAGCCTGGCAACCCGCGAGGCCGTCTGGTCCAGGGAGACCTTTCGCATCTTCCAACGTGACCCGCAGGTCAAACCGACGCTCGATTTTGTTTTCCAGCGCATCCATCCGGAAGATCGCAATGCGGTCAGCAAGACCCTTGATCGGGCCTTCCGTGACGTCGGCGATTTCGACCATGAATATCGTCTGCTGATGCCCGATGGATCCATCAAATATCTCCATTCCGTGGCACGCGCGGTGAGACATGGATCCGGCCACATCGAGTTTGTCGGAGCGGTCACTGACGTCACTACGGCAAAGGAAACCGAACAGCGACTGCGTCGCAGCGAAGCCTATCTAACCGAAGCCCAGCGCCTCAGCCATACGAGCAGCTGGGCCTGGGACGTGCGCCGTCAGGAATTCGCTTACCGATCGGCCGAACTCTATCGCCTGTTCGGATTTAACCCGGACCAGATTGATCTGTCGGCGCAGGCCTTCCAACAACGGATCCTCGCCGAAGACTTTAAGCGGATCGTCGATGTGGAACGTCAGGCAATCCGGCAAAAGCAGCCTTTCGAAGTTGATTTTCGGATTGTGCGTCCGGACGGTTCGGTACGACACGTCCATACGGAGGGGCATCCCGTCGTCGGCGGGGACGGCGATGTGACGGAGATCATCGGCACCCACGTCGATGTCACCGAGCAGTTTGCCGCAAGACAAGCGCTGCAAAACGCCTTTGACGAGCTCAAGCTGTCCGAGCAGCGATTTCGCGACTATGCCGAAACCGCCTCGGACTGGTTTTGGGAGAGCGGGCCGGACCACCGTATCACACGGATTTCGGAACATGCCGACACGGCCGGTCCCGTGCCCACGGGCGTGATCGGCCTCGCCCGTTGGGACATTCCGCCCGATGCCGAGCTCGAGCCCGAGAAGTGGGAGCGGCATCGCGCGACACTCGATGCCCACCTTCCGTTTCGCGACCTGGTCTACCGAAGCAAGGATCGCAACGGATCTCCGATCTACGTGCGCACCAGCGGCAAGCCCTTGCACGACGCGAACGGCAACTTTCTCGGCTATCGTGGCGTCAGCAGCGACGTGACGGCGGCGATCCGCGCCGAGCAGGCCGAAGAAGCACTGCGCAAGGCGCAAGCCGAGCTTGCTCACGTTACGCGTGTCACGATGCTCGGCGAACTCACGGCCTCGATCGCCCATGAGATCAATCAGCCTTTGGCCGCCGTGATCTCCAATGCGGATGCCTGCATCGGATGGCTCGACCGCGAACCGGCCGACCTGAATGCCGCGCGCCGTTCCGTGGAATGGATCGTCGAGGACGCTAATCGCGCCAGCGAGGTGATCCGCCGGATCAGAGCGCTTGCGAAGAAGACCGAGATCGAGATGGCTCCGGTCGACATGAACCAGCTCGTCAGGGAGACGGTGGCGCTCGTCCGCCGCGAGCTTGCCACCCATGCCGTGTCGATGCGAATGGAGCTGGCGTCCGCTCTACCCAGGGTTTGCGGCGACCGGATCCAGCTCCAGCAGGTGCTGATCAACCTGGTCATGAACGGGATTGAAGCCATGCACGCCAATGTGGAACGCCCGCGCGAACTTGCGATCCGCTCCAGCCAGGTGAGCGAGCACGGCGAAGGCCGCATGCTCCTGACCGTGACCGATCGCGGTGTCGGCCTCGGCAACGGCGCGACCGAGCGCATCTTCACACCTTTCTTCACGACAAAGCCGAGCGGCCTGGGGATGGGACTGTCGATCTGCCGATCGATCATCGAGGCTCATGCGGGCCGGCTCTCGGCCTTTCCCAATGACGGAAGCGGAGCAACATTCCAGATTGCCCTGCCCTTGCCGATCGAGGACACGTCGTGACCGACATTCCCAAGGCGGCGACGGTGCAGACGAGCTCCGACGATCCGATCGTCTTGATCGTCGACGACGATCCATCGATGCGCCGTGCGCTCACCAACCTCTTTCAATCCGTCGGCCTCAAGGTCCAGGCTTTCGGCTCCGCGGCGGAGATCATGGAAGCCAAGCCACCGGCGGTCCCCAGCTGCCTTGTGCTCGACATCCGCCTGCCGGGCTCAAGCGGCTTTGACCTGCAGTCGGACCTCGCGAAGGCGAACATTCACACGCCCATTATCTTCATCACCGGTCATGGTGATATTCCGATGACCGTCAGGGCCATGAAAAGCGGCGCCATCGATTTTTTGACCAAGCCGGTGCGCGACCAGGACATGCTGGATGCGGTTCGGGCCGCGATCGAACGGGATCGCAAGCGACGCAATGCCGAGGAGTCGGTCGCGGGAGTGCGGTCCCGCTTCGAGGGTTTGAGCGCGCGCCAGCGCGACATCCTCACTCTGGTGGCATCCGGCCTGATGAACAAGCAGGTCGCGGCCGAGCTTGGATTGGCCGAGATTACCGTCAAGATCTATCGTGGGCAGATCATGCGGAAAATGGGCGCCAAGTCGTTGGCCGATCTCGTCAGAATGGTGGAGGCGCTCGGAATCTCACGCCCGGGCGGAAAGGTGCAAACCTAAGTATGCTTTTCAAGCTCGCTCCAAGGGCTCACTTTCGCCAAGTGCGGCACCGTGATCGGCGGCTCCCCGATCAGGAGCGATCATCTTGTCAATCCCCTTGGCCATTTCCGTCATTGACGATGATCGATCAGTCCGCCTTGCGACCAATAATCTGCTGACGTCGCGGGGATACACGGTCAACATCTTTCGCTCCGCTGACGAATTTCTTCAATCGGCCGAACTGAAGACGACGTCCTGCGTGATCGCGGATGTGCAGATGTCGTTGATGGGCGGCCTTGAGCTCTTGACGCACATGCGCAGCCTCGGCCACCACACGCCCTTCATCTTCATGACGGCTTTTCCCG
The DNA here is from genome assembly GCF_040548605.1 of Bradyrhizobium sp. JR4.1. Taxonomy (NCBI): domain Bacteria; kingdom Pseudomonadati; phylum Pseudomonadota; class Alphaproteobacteria; order Hyphomicrobiales; family Nitrobacteraceae; genus Bradyrhizobium; species Bradyrhizobium sp. JR4.1. Next base: position 57,106 of record NZ_JBEPRY010000003.1, on the reverse strand, counting down.
ACGATGCCGTGCGCGACCGCGCGCTGAAAGCGGGCGCTATCTGCTTTCTCGCGAAGCCGTTCTCCACGCCCGCTCTGCTTGAATGTCTGCGGATGGCCCTGCCCAGCCCCGATCAAACCGAGACGTGATACGCCGGCGCCGAGCCCTGGCGACACGGCGCTCACTCCACCTTGATGTTCGCCGCCTTGATGATTGGCCACCACTTCGCGATCTCCGCCTTCTGGCGCGCGCCGAGGGCTTCGGGCGTGAGCTGATCCTGCGGTGTCATCTCCAACCCCTGGCTTTCGAGCTGCTTCTTCACGCCGGGATCGTTCAGCGCTTCCACGGCTGCGGCATTGAGTTTGGTGACGATCGCCTTCGGCGTGCCCTTGGGCACCCACATGCCGGACCAGAGCGTCATGTTGAAACCCTTCAGGCCCGCCTCCTCCGCCGTCGGGACGTCGGGCGCCGACGCGAGGCGTTTGTCATCGGTGACGGCATAGGCGCGGATGGTGCCGGCGCGGACCTGGTTGATGGAGTTCGAGGTCTGGTCGACGATGACGTCGATCTGGCCAGCGATGAGATCGTTCAGGGCGGGCGCGGTGCCGCGATACGGCACGTATTGCAGCTTGATGCCGCTGACGCTCTCGAAATAGACCCCGGCGATGTGGCTGCCCGAGCCGGCGCCGGCGGTGCCGGCGGTCGGCGGCGAAGGCCGCGACTTCAGCCAGTCCAGCAGCTCCTTCAGCGAGGTCGCGGGCACCGCGTTCTTGCTGACGACGATCATCGGATTGCTCGGCAGCAGCACCACCGGCTCGAGGTCCGCGACCAGGTCGTAATTGAGCTTGTAGACGGCGCCGTTGGCAACGTGGGTGCCGAGATGGCCGAACGAGATCGTGTAGCCGTCGGGGGCCGAATGCACGGCACGGCCGACGCCGATCGAGCCGCCCGCGCCAGTGACGTTCTCGATCACCAGCGGCTGGCCGAGCGCCGTTCGCATCCGCTCGGCAAGCACTCGTGCCATCGCATCCGACGGACCGCCGGCGGCGAAGGGCACGATGATCGTGATCGGACGCGAGGGATAGTCATCGGCGCGCGCGGCGCCTGCAACAGCGAGAATAGCAACCAGCGCAGCCCAGGCGGCCTTCATTGTTGTCTCCCCAGCAATGCCATTGTTGTTTTTGTCTCTTCCCGCGTACGGGAAGAGGGATCGTTCGTGAAGAGCCGAAATGCCGCGCTAGAACTGCGAATAGTCGATCGGCTTGTGGCGATCGAGCGTGCGGTTGACCGGCGGCAGCGGGTATTTCAGGCCGGTGGCGCAGTTGAACAGCATCACGCGGTCACCCTTCGAGACGCGGCCGTCGGCGAGGCTGTCCTTGTAGGCGGCGTAGGTCGCAGCACCTTCGGGGCAGAGCAACAGCCCCTCCTCGCGCGCGACCTCGTTCAGCGCGGCAGAGATCTTGTCGTCGTCGACTGCAATGGCAAAGCCCTTGCTCTCGCGCACCGCGCGCAAAATGAGAAAGTCGCCGATCGCCTGCGGCACGCGAATGCCTGACGCGATGGTGTGAGCGTCCTCCCAGCGCGTCGCATGCTCGGTGCCGGCCTCATAGGCGCGCACCATCGGCGCGCAGCCGGAGGCCTGCACCGCGACCATGCGCGGGCGCTTGCTGCCGATGAAGCCGATCTTCTCGAGCTCGTCGAAGGCCTTCCACATGCCGATCAGGCCGGTGCCGCCGCCGGTGGGATAGAAGATCACGTCGGGCACGTCCCAGCCGAGCTGCTCGGCGAGTTCAAGTCCCATCGTCTTCTTGCCTTCGATCCGGTACGGCTCCTTCAAGGTCGAGGTGTCGAACCAGCCAACTTTCGCCTTGCCCTCGCCGACGATCTTGCCGCAATCGTCGATATAGCCGTTGACGCGGTAGACGGTCGCGCCCTGAAGCTCGATCTCGCTGACGTTCACCTCAGGCGTATCGGCCGGGCAGAAGATCGTGGTCTTGATGCCACAGGAGGTCGCATAAGCCGCGAGCGCCGCGCCGGCATTGCCGTTGGTCGGCATCGCCATGTGCTTGATGCCGAGCGCCTTGCCCATCGACACCGCCATCACGAGGCCGCGCGCCTTGAACGAGCCGGTCGGCAGCCGCCCCTCGTCCTTGACGATGATCTCGCCGCCGCCGAGCTTCTTGCCGAGTTTGGGCAACCGGATCAGCGGCGTGGTGACTTCGCCGAGCGAGACGATGTCCTTGCATTTACGCACGGGCAGCAGCTCGCGGTAGCGCCACATGTCGGCGGGGCGGTGGCTAAGCGCCTCCTTGGTCAGCGCATTCTTCACACCGGCGAGGTCGTAGCGCACCAAAAGGGGCTTGCCGGCCTTGGAGAGGTTGTGGACCTGATCGGCAGCATAATGATCGCCTTCCATCGCGCATTCGAGATGGGTGACGAAGGTCGGGCGTTCGATGGTGAGATTGTCGTTGTCTTGCATGGGGTGATTTCCTTCTTGTTTTGCAGGCCCTACTGCTCGTCATTGCGAGCGTAGCGAAGCAATCCAGACTGCCGCTGCGGAAAGATTCTGGATTGCTTCGCTGCGCTCGCAATGACGGCGGCAGTGGTCGTCAAAGATTCAGCACCCGTCCATACGCATCCAGCACGGCTTCCTTCATCATCTCCGACAGCGTCGGATGCGGGAACACGGTGTGCATCAGCTCTTCTTCCGTGGTCTCCAGGTTCATGGCGACGACGTAGCCCTGGATCAGCTCGGTGACCTCCGCGCCGACCATATGGGCGCCGAGCAGCTGACCGGTCTTCTTGTCGAAGATGACCTTGACCATGCCCTGGTCCTCGCCGAGCGCGATCGCCTTGCCGTTGCCGACAAAGGGAAAGCGGCCGACGCGGATCTCGCGGCCGTTCTCCTTGGCCTTGGCTTCGGTGAGGCCGACCGAGGCGACCTGCGGGTTGCAATAGGTGCAGCCGGGGATCATCAGCTTGTCCATCGGATGCGGATGCAGGCCCTTGATGGCTTCGACGCAGATCACGCCCTCATGCTCGGCCTTGTGGGCCAGCATCGGGGGACCCGCGACGTCACCGATGGCATAGATGCCGGGAACGTTGGTCTTGCCGTAGCCGTCGATCACGATGCAGCCGCGCTCGGTTTTGACGCCGAGCTTTTCGAGGCCGAGATACTCGATATTGCCGACCACGCCGACGGCAGAGATCACGCGCTCGAACTCGGCGGTCTGCTTCGCCTTGCCGTCGTCGAGCGTCGCGACCACGCTGTCGCTCTTCTTTTCGAGCTTCGTCACACCCGTGTTGGTGAGGATCTTGATGCCCTGCTTCTCGAGGCGCTTGCGGGCAAGTCCGGCAATCTCCGCGTCCTCGACCGGCAGGATCTGCGGCAGCACCTCGACCACCGTGACATCCGACCCCATCGTCTTGAAGAACGATGCGAACTCGATCCCGATCGCACCCGAGCCCATCACCAGCAGCGATTTCGGCATCCGCTCCGGCACCATCGCTTCAAAGTAGGTCCAGATCAGCTTCTTGTCGGGCTCGAGTCCCGGCAGCACCCGCGGCCGCGCTCCGGTCGCGACGATGATGTGCTTGGCCTGATAAGCCCCCTCGCCGAGCGCGCCCTTGGGCCCCTCGACGTCGGACTTCTTTACCGTCACCTTGCCGGGCGCGTCGATCGAAGCCGCGCCCCAGATCACGCTCACCTTGTTCTTCTTCATGAGGAAGCCGACGCCGTCGTTCAGCCGCTTCGAGACGCCGCGCGAGCGCTGCACCACGGCCTTCGGATCGAACGAGACGTTATCGGCCGACAGGCCGTAATCCTTGGCGTGCTGCATGTAGTGGTAGATCTCGGCGGAGCGCAGCAGCGCTTTGGTCGGGATGCAGCCCCAGTTCAGGCAGATGCCGCCGAGATAGGATTTCTCGACAATCGCGACCTTGAAGCCGAGCTGGGCGGCCCGGATCGCGGTGACATAGCCGCCGGGACCGGAGCCGATGATGATGATGTCGAAGGATGTATCGGCCATGGCGGCTCCCGTTCAACTCAAGAGGTGCCGCGGGCGCGGCGCCTGGAAATCAAAACCCTGACCAGCCATTCGAGCAGGATCGCGCCGGCCATGATAGCCAACGCGATCATAATGACCGCCTGGCCGATGCTCCGTGCCAGCTGCTCGCCGGCAAAGAACGCGGAATGCAGAATATCGAGCCCGACCGGATTGAGTGCAACCACAGCCGAGAGCAACAAGGAGATCCAGGGCCAACGCGTCCGCACTCACCCCGCGCCTCCCCGGATCACACCATCATCATCACAGGATTTTCGATCAGCTGCTTGAACGCGCCGATCAGCTCAGCGCCGAGCGCGCCGTCGATGGCGCGGTGATCGCACGACAATGTCACGCTCATCATGTTCGCGATCTCGATCTTGCCGCCGCGGACCACAGGCCGCTCCTCGCTGGTGCCGACCGCGAGGATGGTCGCATGCGGCGGGTTGATCACGGCGGTGAAGTGGCTGATGCCGAACATGCCGAGGTTCGAGACGGCCGTCGTGCCGCCCTGGTATTCTTCGGGCTTCAGCTTGCGCGAGCGGGCGCGGGTCGCAAAATCTTTCATCTCGTTGGAGATGGTCGACAGCGTCTTGGTCTCGGCCTTGCGGATGATCGGCGTGATCAGGCCGCCGGGCATCGCCACCGCGACGCCGACATCGGAATGATGGTGCTTGACCATGCCGCTTTCGGTCCAGCTCACATTGCAATTCGGGATCTTCTGCAGCGCCACCGCCATCGCCTTGATGACGAAGTCGTTGACCGAGATCTTGTAGAGCGGCTTCTTCTCCTTGTCCTTGGGAGCAGCCGCATTGATCTCCTCGCGCGCGGCGAGCAGCTTGCCGATGTCGCAGTCGATGGTGAGATAGAAGTGCGGGACGTTCTGGATCGACGCGGTCAGACGCTGCGCGATCGTGCGGCGCATGCCGTCATGCGGCACGACGTCGTAGGAGCCGGGTTCGAACAGCGACAGGATCTGCTTGTCCGACATGGTCGGCGCGGTCGAGGGCGCGCCTGACGGCGCCGCCACCGGTGCCTTCAGGCCCTTGCCGGACTTGGCCTGCTCGACGTCGCGTGCCACCACGCGGCCGTGCGGGCCGGTGCCGGTCACCATCGCAACATCGACGCCAGCTTCCTTGGCGAGCCGGCGCGCCAGCGGCGAGGAGAACACGCGGCCGGCATGGCCGTTGCTCTGCGCAGCCGGTGCTGCGGCCTGCGGTGCAGGTGCGGCGGCGGGCGCTGGCGCGGCCTTGGGCGCGGCAGGCGCCGGCGCAGCAGCAGGAGCTTCAGCCGCTTTCGGAGGTGCGGCCGAAGCACTGGGCTTGGCGGCACCTGCCGCCTTCACGTCCTCACCCTCGCCGGCCAGCACCGCGATCACGTCGTTGACCGGGACGTCCTGCGTGCCCTCGGGCACGAGGATCTTGGCGATCGTGCCCTCGTCGATGGCTTCGACCTCCATGGTCGCCTTGTCGGTCTCGATCTCGGCGATGACGTCGCCGGATTTGACCTTGTCGCCTTCCTTCTTCAGCCACTTGGCGAGGTTGCCCTTCTCCATCGTCGGCGAAAGAGCGGGCATCAGGATGTTGATGGGCATGCTGACCTCAAGAAGAACTTTGCAAAAATCCGCCTCCGGACCGGAGACGAACAGACCAGGTTTAGTTGCCGATGTCGCCCTGCCAGAGGCGCTCATTGGCAGGGATGGAACGCCAGTTCTTCATCATGGTGATGGAGCGGTCGTCCGCAAGGTCGATCCACGGGATGCCGAACTTGTCGAGAATGTCCTTGGAGCCCTCGAAGGTGACGGACTCTCCGATCACCACGAGCTTGACCTTGAACAGCGCGAGCGCACCGGCACACATCGCGCATGGCGACAGCGTGGTGTACATGACGGTATCGTGGAACGAAATCGCACCCGCCTCGCGCAGGCAACTCATCTCGCCGTGCAGGATCGGATTGTTCTCCTGCACGCGGTTGTTGTGGCCGCGGGCAATGACCTTGCTGTCGCGGGTCAGCACGGCGCCGATCGGCAGGCCGCCTTGCGCGATCGAGGCTTCCGCCTCGCGGATCGCCTCCAGCATGAAATCGAAATGATAGGATTCGATCGCCACGGTCAGTGCCCCTTCCCGCGCGGCGTCGTGGTGCCGGTGTCGGTGGGACGCTCGATCTCGGCCTGGAACATCTCGATGATCCGGTTCAGCGCGTCCTCCTCGGTGTATTCGCTCTCGCGCGCATAGGCGCGCGCGGCGTGACGGGCGAGATCGACGAGCAGCAGGCCCCACATGTCGGGTTCGTCGAAAGCCCGCTGGAATGCCATCGACAGCCCGCCGTCCAGCACGAACACGCGCAGGATCTCGACCGCATCATCGCGGACAAGGACGTCGGGTGGTAGTGGCTGCTCCTTCGGACCCGCCATGGTCTACCTGTAGCAGACGGCTTTGGCGGCCTCGACCACTTCGGCAGCCGAAGGCAGCGCGAGCTTTTCCAGGTTCGCGGCATAGGGCATCGGCACGTCCTTGCCGGAGACGCGGGCTACAGGCGCATCCAGATAGTCGAAGGCATGCTCCATGATCCGCGCGGCGATCTCGGCGCCGACACCGCTCTGGGCCCAGCCCTCTTCCACCGTGACGGCACGTCCCGTCTTCTTGACCGAGTTGACGATCGTCTCGGTGTCCATCGGGCGCAGCGTGCGCAGATCGATCACTTCGGCCTCGATGCCGTCCTTGGCGAGTTCGTCGGCGGCCTTCAGCGCGTAGCTCATGCCGTTCGACCACGAGATGATCGTGACATGGCTGCCGGAGCGCACGATGCGCGCCTTGCCGATCGGAATCACGAAATCGTCGAGCTTCGGCACCTCGCCAGTGTGACCGTAGAGCATCTCGTTCTCGAGGAAGATCACCGGGTTGGGATCGCGGATCGCAGCCTTGAGCAGGCCCTTGTAATCAGCGGCCGAGAACGGCGCGACGACCTTGAGGCCCGGGACATTGGAATACCAGGACGAATAATCCTGGCTGTGCTGGGCGGCCACGCGGGAAGCGGCGCCGTTAGGCCCGCGGAACACGATCGAGCAGCCCATCTGGCCGCCGGACATATAAAGCGTCTTTGCCGCGGAGTTGATGATCTGGTCGATTGCCTGCATGGCAAAGTTGAAGGTCATGAACTCGACGATCGGCTTCAACCCGCTCATCGCGGCGCCGACCCCAATGCCGGCAAAGCCGTGCTCGGTGATCGGCGTGTCGATCACGCGCTTGGCGCCGAATTCCTGAAGCAGCCCTTGCGTCACCTTGTAGGCGCCTTGGTATTCGGCGACCTCTTCGCCCATCACGAAGACGTCGGCGTCGCGGCGCATCTCTTCGGCCATGGCATCGCGCAGGGCTTCACGGATGGTCTGCGTCACCATCTCGGTGCCGGCAGGCACTTCCGGGTCGGGCTCTGCGACGGCCTGCGGTGCCGGCGCAGCCTTGGGAGCTGGCGCTTCGGCTTTTGCAGCGGCGGGCGCTGCGGATTCGGCAGCCTTCTGCTGCGGAGCGGGCGCCTTGGCGAGATCGGCGGCACTCTCGCCATCGGCGAGAATCGTCGCAATCGGCGTGTTCACGGCAACGTCGGCTGTGCCCTCGGGGATCAGGATCTTGCCGAGCGTACCTTCATCGGTCGCCTCGACCTCCATGGTCGCCTTGTCTGTCTCGATCTCGGCGATGACGTCGCCGGACTTGATCGTCTCACCCTCTTTTTTCAGCCATTTGGAGAGGTTGCCCTTCTCCATCGTGGGCGACAACGCGGGCATCAGCACTTGAATTGGCATATCGACTCCAAGAGAAAGCTTGCGCGCGTTTAGCGGTAAATATCGGTCCAGAGCTCGGCGGCATCCGGCTCGGGATCATGCTGGGCGAAATCGGCGGACGCGTTGACGATGTCGCGCACCTCGGCGTCGATCGCCTTCAGATCCTGCTCGCTGACCTTGGCGGCCAATAGGCGGTTGCGCACCTGCTCGATCGGATCCTGGTCGTGGCGGACTTTCTCGACCTCCTCGCGCGTTCTGTACTTTGCGGGATCGGACATCGAGTGGCCGCGATAACGGTAGGTCTGCATCTCCAGGATGAAGGGTCCCTTGCCGGCGCGGCACCAGGCCGCAGCTTCGTCGCCGGCGGCCTTGACGGCACGGACGTCCATGCCGTCGACCTGCTGGCCGGGAATGTTGAAGGAGGCGCCGCGCTTGGAGAAATCCTGCTGCGCCGAGGCGCGCGAGACCGAAGTGCCCATGGCGTAGCGGTTGTTCTCGATGACGTAGATCACCGGCAGCTTCCAGAGCTCCGCCATGTTGAAGCTCTCATAGACCTGGCCCTGGTTGGCCGCACCGTCGCCGAAATAGGTGACGCTGACATTGTCGTTGTCGCGATAGTGATTGGCGAAAGCGAGCCCGGTGCCGAGCGAGACCTGGGCGCCGACGATGCCGTGGCCGCCGTAAAAGTGCTTCTCCTTGCTGAACATGTGCATGGAGCCGCCCTTGCCCTTGGAATAGCCGCCGCGACGGCCCGTGAGCTCGGCCATGACGCCGTTGGCCTCCATGCCGGTGGCGAGCATATGGCCGTGATCGCGATAGCCGGTGATGACCTGATCGCCCGGCTTCAGGGCCATCTGCATCCCGACCACCACGGCCTCCTGGCCGATATAAAGGTGGCAGAAGCCGCCGATCGCGCCCATGCCGTAGAGCTGGCCGGCCTTTTCCTCGAACCGCCGGATCAGGAGCATGTCGCGGAGCGCCTTGAGCTCCTGCTCTCTGGTGAATTCCGGGGGCGAACCGCCGTCGGTCTTGTCCTGTGCAGTGCTTGCGGCGGCTTTCTTGGGTGCGGCCATGGGAATTCCGGGTCAGAGAAAACTTCAGCCCTCTCTAACCCAAGTCAAACGCCCTTGGAAAGCACCGCGGCGGCATGGCACGACTTTCATTATGCCGCACTGCAACGTGATCGTAATATTGCAAAATCTTTGACGCGGATCGGGCAACAAATCGACACGGTCGCCGCACGCGCAGATTCGTGGCCGCGTCATGCAACCTTGAGCCAACGCGGTCCCGACATTTGGAACGGGCGGCGCAGAACAGCGCCGCCCTCTCCGCCCGCCCGATCAGAAGAAGCCGAGCTTCTTGGGGCTGTAGCTGACCAGCAGGTTCTTGGTCTGCTGGTAGTGATCGAGCATCATCTTGTGGGTCTCGCGCCCGACGCCCGACTGCTTGTAGCCGCCGAAGGCCGCATGCGCGGGGTAGGCATGGTAGCAGTTGGTCCAGACCCGGCCGGCCTGGATCGCCCGGCCGAAGCGATAGCAGCGGTTGGCGTCGCGGCTCCAGACGCCGGCCCCCAGGCCATAGGGCGTGTCGTTGGCGATCTCGAGCGCCTCTTCGTCGCTCTTGAAGGTCGTGACCGAAACGACGGGGCCGAAGATCTCCTCCTGGAAGACGCGCATCTTGTTGTGGCCCTCGAACACGGTCGGCTGGACGTAGAAGCCGCCGGCGAGATCGCCGCCGAGCTCGGCGCGTCCGCCGCCGGCCAGCACCTTTGCTCCCTCCTGCTTGCCGATGTCGATGTAGGAGAGGATTTTTGCGAGCTGCTCGCCCGACGCCTGCGCGCCGATCATGGTGTCGGCCGCGCGCGGGTCGCCCTGCTTGATCGCGGCGACGCGCTTCAGCCCCCGCTCCATGAAGCGGTCATAGATATCGGCATGGACCAGCGCCCGGCTCGGACAGGTGCAGACCTCGCCCTGGTTCAACGCGAACATGACGAACCCTTCGATCGCCTTGTCGAAGAAGTCGTCGTCTTCGGCCGTGACGTCGCTGAAGAAGATGTTGGGTGACTTGCCGCCGAGCTCGAGCGTGACGGGAATGAGGTTCTGGCTGGCATATTGCATGATCAGCCGGCCCGTCGTGGTCTCGCCGGTGAAGGCGATCTTGGCGATGCGCGGGCTGGACGCGAGCGGCTTGCCGGCTTCCAGACCAAAGCCGTTGACGATGTTGAGAACACCGGGCGGCAGAATGTCGCCGATGATCTCGGCCCAGACCATGATCGAGGCCGGGGTCTGCTCGGCCGGCTTGAGCACAACGCAATTGCCGGCGGCGAGCGCGGGCGCGAGCTTCCAGCAGGCCATCAGCAGTGGGAAGTTCCAGGGAATGATCTGGCCGACCACGCCGAGCGGTTCGTGGAAATGATAGGCGACGGTGTCGTGATCGATCTCGGAGAGACTGCCTTCCTGGGCGCGGATGGCGCCGGCGAAATAACGGAAGTGGTCGATCGCCAGCGGCAGGTCGGCGGCGCGGGTCTCGCGGATCGGCTTGCCGTTGTCCCAGGTCTCGGCGATGGCGAGACGCTCGAGATTGTCTTCCATGCGGTCGGCAATCCGGTTCAGCATCGCGGCGCGCTCGGCGACGCTGGTGCGGCCCCAGGCGGCCTTCGCGGCATGCGCAGCGTCGAGGGCTGCTTCGACGTCCTGCGCGTCGGAGCGCGCGATCTTGCAGACGATCTGGCCCGTCACCGGCGAGGCGTTGTCGAAATACTTGCCGGAGATCGGCGCGACGAATTTGCCGCCGATGAAATTGTCGTAGCGTTCGGCGAAGGGAATTTTGGTGACGCTGAGGAATTCTACCTTGTTCATTGATCACTCCCGATGTTTGCTGTTTGCGCAATTCGTCGCGTGGTCGCGACTTGCACCGACGATGTCGCGGGAGGCGTCTTCTGTCAGCCCTGATAGGAGCGATGGAGGAGCCGACCTGTCGCAGTTCTGCGACAGGTGACGAGGCTGCACGTCATGCCGCTGCACATGCTGACCTCATCCTGAGGAGCGCGCTCGTGCGCGCGTCTCGAAGGATGGCTGGAGGTGACAGCAGGGCCTCTTGTGGTTCGCGACGACCGCTTCGCGGTCTCCTCACCATGAATATCTACCAGCAGCTCAATGCGCGTTCAGCTCGAACCGCTTGAGTTTTCTGTGCAGCGTGGCGCGGCTGACGCCGAGGGCCTTGGCGGCCGCCGAGACATTGCCGCCGGCGCGGAGCAGAGCCCGCTGCAACACCGCGCGTTGACCGCCAGCAAGATGGTCGCGCGCGGTGTCGCCGCCGAGGAGATCGGCCGCAGGCACTGGTCGCAACGCCCGGCACGGCGCGAGCCCCAGTCCTGCCCGGGCAGTCCTGGTCGCGCCGATCACGAGATCGTCCGCATCGACCGCAACGAGGCCGCCGCACTGGCCGTCCGCAGCTTGCGTCAGTACGATGCGGGCATGGGCGAAGGCCCTGCGAAACAAATCGGCCTCGATACGCTTGGCCGCCTCACCGGCCGCGAGCGCGATCAGACTGGAAAACACGTCAGTGCGGTCGGCGCGGCAGGAGGAGACGTCGAGCACGCCCGCGAACGCAGCCTCATGGTCGTAGATCGGAACGGCAGTGCAGCTCAGAAGCGTGTTTCGGGTAAAGAAATGCTGGTCGCGGTCGATCGTCAGCGGTCGTTGCTCGACGAGGCAGGTACCGATGCCGTTGGTGCCCTCATGCTCCTCGCTCCAAAGCGCGCCGGTCCAGAGGCCCCAGGACTGAAATGTCGCATCGTCCGCCGGGGTGCCGCGGCGATCGACCGGCACGCCCTCGCCGTCGGCGAGAAGCACGCAGCAGCCGCTGGCGCCGACCGCCTGGTAGAGCCGGTCCATTGCACCTCGCGCAGCGGCGAGCAGCGGCGCGACGCGTTCGCGCGCGCGGTGCAGCTCGGCTTCACTCAGCCGGTTCGGTGAGCTGCGGCCGGCGGGATCGAGACGATGCAATCTGGACGAACGGCGCCACGAGGCCACGAGCGACGAGCGTGCCGCCTGGCCTGACGTAATGGCGGCCTCGACGCGGGCCGCGTGATGCCGGGGGGATTGCCCATTCATCACTGTTTCCTCCGAGTGGCAATCTAGAGCGTGCCGGCACGGCCCGGTTGATCTGCGTCAACCCTGGCCATGGCGCTGGGAGCCATGAGCCCTTTGCGGCGCTGCCGTCAAGGCGGCAGTCCGGTTCCAGGCTTCAACTTGGAAGCCTTCAACTTTAGGAAGAGTGGTTAGTTCGCCGGGATCGTCCGGACGAGATCGCGCGGATTGACGTAGTCGAGCTGGAAGCGCGCCCGCTCGTCCAGCATGTCGGGGTCGATCTTCGCGGAGCGCAGCAGCGAAACGCGCTGCTCGCTCCTGGCGCGCTCGCGCTTGAGCTGAGCCAGCTCGCTGGTCAGCGCCACGATCTCCTGGTCGAGCTCCTGACGGGCGTTGAGGCCGTATTTGCCGGTATAGGCGTTGACCCCGAAATAACCGACGATGGCGGCCGCCATCGCATAGAGGGCAAGACCGGTCAGGATCGATTTCAGGCGCGCGCGGGAGACCATCTTGGGAAGATGGGACAGGTTGGTTAAGGGCGTGCTAATTTCCGTCCGCTGGCCCCGCGCGCGACGCTAGCGGACCCTCATGGCGAGGAGGCGCAAAGCGCCGTCTCGCGGACGATGCTTCGCATCGCCGCGAGAACCATGAAGGCACGGCAGTTTCCCGGAGCCATCCTTCGAGACGAACGCTTCGCGTTCTCCTCAGGATGAGGGCCTATGCTGTGGCTGCGGGCGATTTGGCCTCAGCCGTGATGCTTCGCGACGTGCACCGCAAACGCGTCGATATAGGCCTGGAGCACGGGCTTCAGGGACTCCTTGGTCAGGTTGCCCTCAGCGTCGAACGCGTCGCCCACCCCGTTCAGATAGGCCTCCGGCTGCTGCATGATCGGGCCGGAAATGCCCGGCAGGATGTTCTGCAGCGTCTTGGCGGCGCTGACGCCGCCGAGCGGGCCCGGCGAGTTCGCGATGATGCCGACCGGCTTGCCGTTGAACGAGCTCTTGCCATAGGGCCGCGAGGCGACGTCGATGGCGTTCTTCAGCACGCCCGGGATCGCCCGATTGTATTCCGGCGTGACGAAGATGACGCCGTCCGACTTCTGGATCTTTTCGCGAAAAGACAGCCAGTCGGCCGGCGGCGCGCCCTCGAGGTCCTGATTGAAGAACGAGATGCCGGCCGGCGTGATGACCTCGAGCTTGAGCGAGGCCGGCGCGAGCTTGGCGAGCGCATGGGCGATCTTCAGCGAAAAGCTGTCCTTGCGCAGGCTGCCGGCGATCGTGACAATATTGTAGGCCATGGAGTGTCCTTGAAATCTTCAGCGGGAGTGCCGGGGCGGCACTTAAGCGATCCCGAGTGATGGATGCAAGTGCATGGACCGATCGGATTTGGAAACGCTGCGTTTCTGAACGGTTGCCCAAACCATCAGGCCGCCAAGTGGCGGCCTGAGTCGTTGGTACAATCCGCAAATCGGTTCAGATCGTCGGATTCCACGCCGACGGGATCAGGCGATATTTGGCGCCGTCCTTCTCGACATGGCCGACCGAGGGAAACGTGAAGTGGAAGCCGATCACGGTCGCCTTCTCGGCCGCCGCCATGTCGTAGAACTTGTGACGCGTCTCCTGCGCCAGCGCAGCATCGGTATCGAACACCACATGCCAGTCCGGATTGCGCAGGAAGAACTCCGGGATGTTGGTGACGTCGGACTGGATCAGCACCTTGGCATCGCCCGAGGCGACCGCAAACGAGGTGTGGCCCGGCGTGTGGCCGGGCGTCGCGATCGACGTGATGCCCGGCGCGACCTCCTTGCCCCACGCGTACTTCGTCACCTTGGATTCGAGGCCGGCAAAGGTCTTCTTCACGTTGGCGAAGTAGTTCTTCATCATCGCGTTGGACTCGGCCTTGGCGGCATTGTCCTCGCTGGTCCAGAACTCCCAGTCCTTGCCCGGCACCATGATCTCCGCATTCGGAAAGGCGAGCGCGCCGTCGGCGAGGCGAATGCCGTTGGTGTGGTCGGGATGCAGATGCGACAGCAGCACGACATCGATGCTCTTGGGGTCGACGCCGGCGGCCTCGAGGTTCTGCAGCGTGCGGCCGACCGCGCCCTTGCTGGGCTCGAGATTGGCGACACCGTTGCCGGTATCGATCAGCACGAGCTTGGAGCCGGTGTTGATGAGCTGCGGGTTGAACGGTACCGTGACCATGCCCTTCGGCATGTAGGCCGCCTCGCCCGCGGCCAGCGCTTCCTCCTTCGGCGCGTTGACGACGAACTTGTCCGGCATCGGGAAAGTACGCGCACCGTCATTGATCGAGGTGCACTCGTAGCTGCCGATCTTGTAGCGGTAGAAGCCCGGCGCCTGCGTGCCGGTTTGCGGCACCGAGGCATTGGCGGTGGTCGATCCAAGCTTGGTCACGGCCGCCGCACCGAGGACGGCGGCGCCTGCGAGCAAATGGCGGCGATTGAGATCGGTCATGGAGAAGTCCCCTTCTGAGCGCGCCCTGCGGTTTTTTCCGCTTTCAATGGCGGCGGAATAATCTCCGGCTTCGCTCAGAAGGCAAGACCTTCTTTGGGTCACGTGCCGTCGCACATCACGATTATTTATTTGGGTTGATGAGGAATTTTTCGCCGGTGGCGCGTTTGGCGTAGACCGCGATGTTGGCCGGATCGAGCGCCTCGGAAAGCGACACCACCTTGGTGTAGTGGCTGGCAAACGTGGTCTTCAGTTCATCGACCACGCGCTGGCGCAGCCTGGCCCCGTCCGCCTGCCCGATCTTCATCAGGAACGGAAACAGCAGCCAGCCGCCGACGCCCCAGGCCATGCCGAAGCCGCGTGGCAGTTCGATCGGGCGGACATCGAGTGCGCCATAGACGTAGACCTGCTTGTGCACGTTGGAGCCGTAGCGGCTGTATTCCTTCGCGGTCTTGTTGATCGCGACTTCCATGCAGTTGAGGATATCGCCGGCGAGCTTACCGCCGCCGATGGCGTCGAAGGCGATGGTGGCGCCGGTCTCGACCAGCGCGTTGGTGAGATCGCCGAGGAAGCTCGGCGCGGTGGAATCGACGACATATTTGGCGCCGATCTTGTGCAGGATGTCGGCCTGCTCCTTGCTGCGCACGATGTTGACCAGCGGGATGCCGTCCTTGATGCAGATCTTGTTCAGCATCTGGCCGAGATTGGATGCGGCCGCAGTGTGTACCAGCGCCTTGTGACCCTCGCGCCGCATGGTCTCGGTCATGCCGAGCGCGGTCAGCGGATTGACGAAGCAGGAGGCGCCTTCGGCCGGCGTGGTGCCTTCCGGCAGCGGCAGGCACTCGCGCACTTTCAGCGTGCGATACTGCGTATACATCGCGCCGCCGATCATCGCGACGGTCTTGCCCATCAGTGCCTTGGCGGCATCCGACGAGCCGGTCCTGATCACGACTCCCGCGCCTTCGTTACCGACCGGCATGGATTCGTCGAGCCGGCCTGCCATCGCTCGCATCGCGCCTTCCGGCACCTTCGCGGTGATGACGGGAGCGCCCTTGTCGCCGGAAGCCTTTGCCGTGCTCATGTCGGCCGCGCCGATCAGGAGCCCGAGATCGGACGGGTTGATCGGCGCCGCCTCGACGCGGACAACGACCTCGTCCGCGGCGGGCTCGGGAGTCGGCACGTCGAGGAGCGAGATCTCGAGCTCGCCGCTCTTCTTGATCAGCGAACGCAATTGCAGGCCGTTCTTCCCGTCGCTCATGTCGATCCTCCCTGTTTTTGTCCGACCGCTGGCTTATGCCATCGCCTTCAGTGCCGCCTTGCCGCCGTAGAGCGCCTGCTTGCCGAGCTGCTGCTCGATGCGCAGGAGCTGGTTGTATTTGGCGGTGCGATCGGAACGTGCAAGGGAGCCGGTCTTGATCTGTCCGCAATTGGTGGCGACCGCGAGGTCGGCGATGGTGGAATCCTCGGTCTCGCCGGAGCGGTGCGACATCACCGAGGTGTAGCCGGCCTTGTGCGCCATCTCGACGGCGGCGAGAGTCTCGGTCAGCGTGCCGATCTGGTTGACCTTGATCAGGATCGAGTTGGCCCGTCCGGCCTTGATGCCTTCAGCGAGCCGCTTGACGTTGGTGACGAAGAGATCGTCGCCGACGAGCTGGCACTTCTTGCCGACGAGGTCGGTCAACTCCTTCCAGCCGTCCATGTCGTCTTCCGACATGCCGTCCTCGATGGTCACGATCGGATAGCGCGAGACGAGGTCGGCAAGGTACTTGGCCTGCTCGGAGATCGAGCGGGTCTTGCCCTCGCCTTCGTAGACGTACTTGCCGTCCTTGAAGAACTCGGTCGAGGCGCAGTCGAGGCCGATGACGATGTCGGAGCCCGCCTTGTAACCGGCCTTGCCGATCGCGTTCATGACGAATTCGAGCGCGGCGTCCGCCGACGGCAGGTTCGGGGCGAAGCCGCCCTCGTCGCCGACATTGGTGTTGTGGCCGGCCTTCTTCAATTCGGACTTCAGAGTGTGGAAGACCTCCGCGCCGTAGCGCAGGCCCTCGGCGAAGGAGGACGCGCCCACGGGGAGGATCATGAACTCCTGGAAGTCGATCGGGTTGTCGGCGTGCATGCCGCCATTGATGATGTTCATCATCGGCACCGGCAAGAGACGCGCGGAGGTGCCGCCGACGTAACGGTACAGCGGCATGTCGAGCGAGTTCGCGGCCGCCTTGGCGCAGGCGAGCGACACGCCGAGGATGGCGTTGGCGCCCAGCCGGCTCTTGTTCGGCGTGCCGTCGAGGTCGATCATGATCTGGTCGAGCTGGGCCTGCTGCTCGACATCGAGGCCGCTCAGCGCCTCGAAGATCTCGCCGTTGACGGCGCCGACCGCCTTGGTGACGCCCTTGCCGAGATAGCGGGCCTTGTCGCCGTCGCGCAGTTCCACCGCCTCATGGGCACCGGTCGAGGCGCCTGACGGCACGGCGGCACGGCCGAGCGCACCATCTTCCAGCACGACGTCGACCTCGACGGTGGGATTGCCACGGCTATCCAGGATTTCGCGTCCGATGATGTCGATGATGGCGGTCATGAGGGCCTCTTTTCGGGGACTAAGCAGTCAGTTGGGGTGCTTCTACCGCAATGCATCGAAACGGAAAAGGCCGGGTGACGGCCGCACGATGATTGGCTAAGAGGGCGCCACGGAGGCGGCCTGATGTCGAAAAAACCCAGCAAATCGAACAACTCCCCTGCTTTGCAGCTTGGCCGCGCCGTGGAATGGCCGGATGCGCCCGAGAAGGCAAAACTCGACCGCGTGCCCAATCCGCAAGGAGGCACCGATTATCTGGTCCGTTTCACCGTGCCCGAGTTCACCTCGCTCTGCCCGGTCACCGGACAGCCGGATTTCGCACATCTGATGATCGACTACGCCCCCGGCCAATGGTTGCTGGAGTCGAAATCGCTCAAGCTCTACATCGCGAGCTTCCGCAATCACGGCGCCTTCCACGAGGATTGCACGGTGATGATCGGCAAGCGCATCGCAAGCGAGATCAAGCCGAAGTTCTTGCGCATCGGCGGCTATTGGTATCCGCGCGGCGGCATCCCGATCGACGTGTTCTGGCAGACCGGCCGCGCGCCGAAGGGATTGTGGGTGCCCGAGCAGGGCGTCGCGCCCTATCGCGGCCGGGGCTAGTTGGAGACGCATGACGATGACATCGACATCAGCAACATTTCGCAACGTTGCGTTGGGCCTTCTGGGCGTCCTGTGGTTCACCGGCGCGTCGGACGCTGCCGAGGTCCGCGTGATGATCTCGGGCGGATTGACGGCTGCCTACAAGGCGCTTGTGCCCGAGTTCGAGAAGGCTACCGGCAACAAGGTGCTGACGGAATATGGGCCCTCGATGGGGACCACGACCAACGCCATCCCGGTCCGGCTGGAGCGCGGCGAGCCGGCCGATGTCCTGATCATGGTGGGCTACGCCCTCACCGATCTCGCCAGTAAGGGCAAGGTCGTCGCCGGCAGCCAGGTCGACCTGACGAGATCGCCGATCGGCGTCGCCGTGAAATCGGGCGCGCCGAAGCCGGACATCAGCTCGGTGGAAGCGGTCAAGCGCGCGTTGCTCGCGGCGAAGACGATCGCCTATTCCGACAGCGCCAGCGGCGTCTACGTCTCGACCGAAATGTTTGGAAAGCTCGGCATTGCCGATGTCATGAAGGACAAGGCGCGCAAGATTCCGGCCACGCCGGTCGGCGAGATCGTCGCCCACGGCGATGCCGAGCTCGGCTTTCAGCAGATCAGCGAGCTGAAGCCCGTGAAGGGGATCGATATCGTCGGACCGCTGCCGAACGAATTGCAGCAGATCACGATCTTCTCAGCCGGCATCGCCAGCGTTTCCAAAGAGCCCGAGGCTGGCCGGGCCTTGATCAAGTTCCTGGCTTCCCCGGCCGCCCGCGACGCGATCATAGAGAGCGGCATGGAGCCGATCGGGAACTAGCGCCTACGCCGGCCGGCGGCATTGATGCTGCTAAAGCTCGAAGAGCGTTAGCTTGATACTTCCGTCAGGTCCGCGCGTCGGATGGCGCGCGCTGCTTCAACAGGCGCGCGCAGACAAGGCCCAACACCACCATGATCGCGGCGCTCGCGAACAGGGTCGGCATCTTGCCGCCATGCTGCAGGCCAAGGCCATAGGCGAGCGGCCCGACCGTCTGCCCCATGAAGAAGAAGAACGAATGCAGCGACAGCGCGGTGGCGCGTGCTTCGACCGAGAGCTCGCTGGCAAACATCTGAAGGCAACCATGGGCGATGTAGAAGCCCCAGCCCATCACGACAAGATTGAGCGCCTGCACTTCCCAGCGCGGGCCGAAGGCGACGACAACGAGCTGCGAAGCGACCAGCGTCATGCCCGCGATCATCATGCCCTTCATGCCCAGCCATGGCAGCAGGCGCGACACAGTCAGTGTGTAGAACAAGCCGCCGACCGCAAATCCCGCGATGACGATGCCCGCGATCGAGAGCGAGGTCTGACCGAGCTCGAACAGGAACGAGGCGATGTAGGGAAACAGGCCGAGCACGCAGCAGCCTTCGATGAACACCGCCGAATAACAGACATAGGCGTTCGGGTTGGTGAAGATGGTGCGATAGCCCGCCTTCAGCGCCGACAGGCTCGTCTTCGGCGGATGCTTGACCTTGGCGCCACGAAAACCGGCGGCGACCGCGACCGACGCAACAATCACGAGCACCCCGAGCACCGCCAGCACGCCGCGCCAGCCGAGGAAATCGCCGATCAAGCCGGAAGCGGAGGCGCCGAGCAGATTGCCCGTCATCGCGCCGGCGAGCGTGCGGCTGATCGCGACCTGGCGTTTCTCCGGACCGACGAGATCGCTGGTCAGGCTGAGCGCCACCGGAAACACGCCGCCGGAGCCGATGCCGGCGAGGATACGGGTCGCGAACAGAACCGAGAACGAGGTCGAGAGCGAGCCCAGGATGTTGGCAAGGCCGAGCAGCGCGAGGCAGCCGATCATCAGCCGCGTCTTGCCGAACAGATCGGCGGCCGCGCCGACGATCGGCTGGATGATCGAGAAGGTGAAGGCGAACACCGCGGCAAAGCCGGCAGCGGTCGCGATGCTGACGCCAAAATCCTCGGCGACGTGCGGCAGCACCGGATCGAGCGCGCGCGCGGAGAGCGCCGCGGCGAAGCTTGCACCGGAGATGACGTAGAGCGCGGCCGGCAGGCCGTGATCGTGCGCCCGCGCCTCGCCTTGCTGCATCAGCGCGGGTCGGCTTTGGTAAAATCTTTGGCGAGCGCGTCGAACGCCAGCAGCCTTCGAATCAGCGCCTCGAACTCGCGCAGCGGCACCATGTTGGGTCCGTCCGACGGCGCGCTGTCAGGGTCGGGATGGGTCTCGATGAAGACACCGGCAACACCGACAGCGACGGCTGCGCGTGCGAGCACCGGCACGAATTCGCGCTCGCCTCCGGAAGACGTCCCCTTCCCGCCCGGCTGTTGCACCGAATGGGTGGCGTCGAAGATCACGGGTGCGCCGGTGGTACGCGCCAGGATCGGCAACGCGCGCATGTCCGAGACCAGCGTGTTGTAGCCGAAGGACGCGCCGCGTTCGGTGACGAGCACGTTGGGATTGTTCGCGCTCGTGATCTTGGACACGACATTGGCCATGTCCCAGGGCGCAAGAAACTGACCCTTCTTGACGTTGACGACCTTGCCGGTTGCGGCGGCCGCCAGCAGCAGATCGGTCTGGCGACACAGGAAGGCGGGGATCTGCAGGATGTCCACCGCCTGCGCCACCTCGGCGCACTGCGCGGCGTCATGAACATCGGTCAGGACCGGCAGGCCGAGCGACGATCGGATCTCGGCGAAAATCGGCAGCGACTGCGCAAGCCCGAGACCACGCGCAGCCGACGCGCTGGTGCGATTGGCCTTGTCGAACGAGGTCTTGTAGACGAGGCCGATCTGCAGCCGCGCGGCGATCTCCTTCAGCGCGGAGGCCACTTCCAGCGCATGCTGGCGGCTTTCGAGCTGACACGGCCCCGCAATGATCGAGATCGGCAGATCATTGCCGAATTTGACCTTGCCAATGGTAACGACCGGCGCCGCTGACGTCGAAGAGCTCAAGGCAAATCCCTCGTTTCGGCGCGACCATAGCCGCGATGAAGGGCGGATCAACCCCATTCGGCCTCGCCTCCCAGAATATCAGGGTTGCACCCAGGCCCTCAGCTATGGCCTCGCGCCGGCGGCCTCTACTTCACCGCCGAGAAGGCGGTCGGCGCCAGGATCTGGCTGACGATGTTGCCGACAATCTGGCCGTCCGCCTCGCTCTCGGCGCGCCCTTTCATCCAGTCCGGATCGGTCATGAAGGCGGCCCACTTCTTCTCGCGCTCGGCGAGCGACTCCCAGGCCAGGAAATAGGTCAGCTCCTGGTTGGATTCACCGATCAGCGTCGTGAAAAACCCGGCCTGCCTGATGCCGTGCTTTTCCCACACCTTCAGCGTGACGGTCTCGAACCGCTTGAGAAGTGCCGGCAGGCGGCCGGGCACGCAGCGATAGATGCGCATTTCGTAGATCATTCTTGTTCCTCCCTGATCAGGTCCGGCGGTTATAACGGTTGGCCCTGACGGTGTCTTGAGGCCCGCTCGGCCGCCCCCGGTGGCGTTCCGCGCATGGCTAGGGTCCGCTCAAAGTCCCCATCCCGCAGCCGGTTCCCGCAATGCTGCCGCAATGATACGGCCGCTAGATTGGCGCGATTGAGGTTGAGGTGCGGATCATGCGGATTTTGCTCGTCGAGGACGAGGCCGAAATGGCGGACGCGCTGGCGTCGGCGCTGAAGCGCTACGACATGGTGGTGGACCACGCCCCCACGCTCGCGGAGGCGGAAGAGGCCATTTCTGCCGACGTCCACGCCGCCGTCCTGCTCGATCGCCAGCTTCCCGATGGCGACGGTCTCACCCTGATCCCGAAACTGCGGGCGCGCGCCGACGGCGTGCCGATCATCGTGTTGACGGCGCGCGGCGAACTCGCCGATCGGGTCGCCGGACTGGACTGCGGGGCGGATGATTATCTGTCAAAGCCGTTCGCGGTGGAGGAATTACTGGCGCGGCTGCGCGCCGTGCTGCGCCGGCCCGCCGGGATGCAGCCCGACATCATGCACGCCGGCCGCCTCGCTTTCGATTTCGGCCATCGCGAGGCAAGCATCGACGGAGCTCCGCTCGAGCTGCCACGGCGCGAGCTCCTCGTGCTGGAAGCCCTGGTCCGCCGCATGGGCCGAACCGTGCTGCGCTCCGCGCTGGAAGAAGCCGTCTACAGTTTCGACGACGAGATCCAGTCGAACGCGCTCGATACGCAAGTGTCGCGCCTGCGCCGCAAACTCTCGGAAGCCGATGCGCGCGTGGAGATCCACGGCATCCGCGGCGTCGGCTATCTGCTGAAGAAGCTGCCATGAGCAGGCACCACGATCCCTATTGCCTGCGCTCGCGGCTGAGCTGGCGCCTGCTGTCGCTCCAGGCGGTGCTGCTCACGGCGCTCGTTGCCGTCATCGTCGGGGCGTTGAGCGTGTCGGGGTTCGCGATCGCCGGGCGCGACGAAGATCACGTGATCGAAATCGTCCAGCGCGCGCTCGGACGCGACGCGCAAGGCGACCTGGTCCTGCGATCGACGACTGAACTGAAACAATTGCGCAGCGAGACCCCCGATCTCTGGTTCCTGATCCGCGACAGGCAGGGACATTCGCTCAGCGAAGGCGCCGTGCCGGCCGAATTCGCCGCCATAGGCAGCAGCCTCGACCAGATCAGCCAGGCACGGCTCGGCTGGCAGCTGTTCGAGGACGATCCGCGCAAGCCCCCGGCGCGGCTGAAGCGCGTCGACACCGACGCCGGCAATGTGCAAATCATCACGGCGACGCAAGGCAGGCTCACCGGCGCCAAGGCGTTGTTCATGACGTCGCTTGCATTGCTCGGCGTCGCCCTGCCCGGCCTGCTCCTCATGGGTACGGCGACCTTCATTGCCACACCGATGATCGTGCGGCGCGCCTTTAGGGGGATCGATGCGACGGCGGACCAGGCGCGGCGCATCGACATCCATCAACGCGGCGCGCGGCTGTCGCTGGACCGGATTCCGCTGGAGGTCGTGCCGCTTGTGACCGCGGTCAACGACGCGCTGGCGCGGCTAGACCAGGGCTATGCCCGCCACAAGCGTTTCGTCGCCGATGCCGCACACGAGTTGCGCACGCCAATCGCAATCCTGAACACGCGGTTGGAGTCGCTTCCGGCGGGGCCGGACAAGACCCGGCTGCTGGAGGATGCCGCGCGGCTGGCTACGCTTGCCGAGCAACTGCTCGACATTCAGCGCCTCGACCGCTGCGGTCATCCCTTCACGCGCGTCGACCTGGTCGCAATCGCGCAAAGTGCGGCCGCAGATCTCGCGCCGCTGGCCATTGCCGCCGGCTACGAGTTGGCGCTCGATGCCCCCTCCACGCCGGTCGAAACGATCGGCGATGCGGCGGCGCTGGAGCGCGCGCTGACCAACCTCGTGCAGAATGCGATCCAGCACGGCCCTCGCAGCGGCACCATCGGCATTCGTGTCACGAGGCCCGCGAGCATCGAGGTCACGGACGAAGGCGCCGGCATTCCGGCCGATCAGCGCGAACAGATATTCGAGCCATTCTATCGGCTGACACCGCTCGATCGCGGTGCCGGCCTCGGCCTCAACATGGTGCGCGAGATCGTGCTCCTGCATGGCGGCCACATCTCGGTCGCGGACGGAGCGATCGGCGGCGCGTGCTTCAGGATGTCACTGCCGCCAGTCCGGGAGAATTGACGCAATCGGCAGGCGGCACGCAATGCTGTCGCAATGCACGCAAGCGATTGTTCGGCCGCCTCACCTCTGACCTGCGAGGCGCAACCAAGATGCCGGAGTGCGCATGCCCAACGATTTCCTCTCGTTCTTCCTGTCATGGATGTCAGCCCCGCGTCGCGTCGGCGCGATCGCGCCGTCAGGCGCGGCGCTGGCCGATCTCATCACCCGCGAGATCACCGCATCGACCGGCCCTGTTCTCGAGCTCGGCCCCGGCACCGGCGCGTTCACCTACAAGCTGCTCAAACGCGGCGTGCGTCAGCAGGACCTCACGCTGGTCGAATACGGCTCCGACTTCATGAAGCTGCTCCAGATGCGTTTCCCCAACGCGCGCGTCTTGTGGATGGATGCGGGGCGGCTGGCAGCGGAACGCCTCTATGACGGCGCACCCGTCGGCGCGGTCGTGAGCGGCCTGCCGCTGCTCAACATGTCGACGCGCAAGGTCGTCTCGATCGTCGGTGGCGCGTTCAGTCACGTCCGCCCCGGCGGCGCGTTCTACCAGTTCACCTACGGCATGAGTTGCCCGATCCCGCGGCCCGTGCTCGATCGGCTGGGCTTGCGCGCAAAGCTGGTGGATCGTGCCCTGCTGAACGTGCCGCCGGCCGCCGTCTACAAGCTGACGCGCCGGCCGCAGATGAAGCTCGTCACGGGATCGCTTGCGCCTGATACGTCAATGCCGGCTGCGCCGGAGCCGATGCTTCTTGCGCGCGACTACACTACCGCGCGCTGAGTCGATTACACCAGGCGGCTCTGCACCATCGCCGCCCGAATGAACGACGCGAACAGCGGATGCGGCTCGAAGGGGCGCGACTTCAGTTCGGGATGGAACTGGACGCCGATGAACCAGGGGTGATCCTCGTACTCGACGATCTCCGGCAGCACGCCGTCGGGCGACAGGCCCGAGAATTTCAGCCCGTGCTGCTCGAGGCGATCCTTGTAGGCGGTGTTGACCTCGTAGCGATGGCGGTGGCGCTCGGAAATCTCGGTCGCGCCGCCATAGACCTCCGAGACGCGGCTGCCGCGATTGAGCGCTGCGGGATAGGCGCCCAAGCGCATCGTGCCGCCGAGATCGCCGGCGTTGGTGCGCTTCTCGAGCTCGTTGCCGCGCAGCCATTCCGTCATCAGGCCGACCAGGGGCTCCTTGGTCGGGCCGAACTCGGTGGAGTTGGCCTCCTCGATCCCGACGAGATTCCGAGCGGCCTCGATCACCGCCATCTGCATGCCGAAGCAGATGCCGAAATACGGCACGTCGCGCTCGCGCGCGAACTGCGCCGCACGGATCTTGCCCTCGGCGCCGCGCTGGCCGAAGCCGCCGGGCACCAGAATGCCGTTGACGTGCTCGAGGAACGGCGCGGGATCTTCCTTCTCGAAGATCTCGCTTTCGATCCAGTCGAGATTCACCTTCACCTTGTTGGCGATGCCGCCATGCGAGAGCGCCTCGATCAGCGACTTATACGCATCCTTCATGCCGGTATACTTACCGACGATGGCGATGGTGACGTTGCCCTCGGGGTTGCGGATGCGCTCGTTGATCTGCTGCCAGCTCCGCAGCTCCGGCGGAATCCGCGAACCGATGCCGAAGGCGGCAAGCACTTCGTCGTCGAGGCCTGCCGCATGGTAAGCCTGAGGGACAGCGTAGATGCTGTCGGCGTCGCGCGCCTCGATGACGGCGCTCTCGCGCACGTTACAGAACAGCCCGAGCTTGCGCCGTTCCTCCTTCGGGATCTCGCGATCGGTACGGCAGAGCAGGATGTCCGGCTGGATGCCGATCGAGCGCAGCTCCTTGACGGAGTGCTGCGTCGGCTTTGTCTTCAGCTCACCGGCGCTCGGGATGTAAGGCAGCAGCGTCAGATGAATGTAGATGGCGTGATCGCGCGGCAGCTCGTTCTTGAGCTGGCGGATCGCCTCGAAGAACGGCAGGCCCTCGATGTCGCCGACGGTGCCACCGATCTCGACCAGCACGAAGTCGTAATCGTCGTTGCCGTCGAGGACGAAATCCTTGATGGCGTTGGTGACATGCGGAACCACCTGGATGGTCGCGCCGAGATAATCGCCGCGCCGCTCCTTGGAGATGATGTCCTGGTAGATGCGCCCGGTCGTGATGTTGTCGGCCTTGGTCGCAGGCCGTCCGGTGAAGCGCTCGTAGTGGCCGAGATCGAGGTCGGTCTCCGCGCCGTCATCCGTCACGAACACTTCGCCGTGCTGATACGGCGACATCGTTCCGGGATCGAGGTTGAGATAGGGATCGAGTTTGCGGAGGCGGACCTTGTAGCCCCGGGCTTGCAACAGGGCACCGAGTGCCGCTGAAGCCAGACCCTTGCCGAGCGAAGAAACCACGCCGCCGGTGATGAATATGTACCGCGCCATGGGGCTTAACCTCTAATCCCTCGAATTCGATTCGCCAAAGCGATTCGTATTCCGCCCCAAACATTTTGCGGGGCTGTGGGTGAGCCAGAACTAAGAGTGGTGACAGAGCCTTGATGGGGATTGTTGATGCAGGACGGTAGAAGCCGCCCTGCATGGCCCCCTGCTTTATTGCGAACGCGGTACCTGCGGGCCGCTCGGGGCCGGAGCCTGCTGCTGCTCGTCGGCCTTCTTCAGCGAATCCAGGATGCCGCCCGAGGTCGGCGGCGCGATCGGTCCGCCACCGGCTGGCTGGGTCTGCGACGCCGGGGTGCCGATGATCGACGACGGCTTGCGGTCGTAGCCGGCATACCAGGACAGGAACAGGCTGGTGAGGAAGAAGCCGACCGCCAGGATCGCGGTGGTCCGCGTCAGAAGGTTCGCGGTGCCGCGGCTCGACATGAAGCCTGCGCCACCTCCCATGCCGAGGCCGCCGCCTTCCGACTTCTGGAGCAGGACGGCGCCGATCATGACGGTGACGATCATGAGGTGAATGACGATGACAACAGTCTGCATAGTGTCCTTCACAAGCCGACAGCGCCGAGACGGCGGCCAATCGTGCTTCGCGGGGTTTTCCTGAAGTTGCGCGGTGTTACACGATCGGAGGGGGCATTGCCACCCCCGATCCGCCGGGTCCTAAGGTTTGGAGTTAGCTAGGGACAGCCCTGAGCGATCGCAAGGAAATCGGCCGCCTTCAGGCTGGCTCCGCCGACCAGCGCGCCATTGACGTTCTTCACGGCCATCAGCTCCGCCGCATTCGACGGCTTGACCGAGCCGCCATAGAGGATGCGCATCCCGGCGCCGTCGGCCTTGAACCGGGAGGTCAGGAATTCTCGGATAAACCCATGAATCTGCTCGACATCCCGGGACGTCGGGGTCAGGCCGGTGCCGATTGCCCAGACCGGCTCATAGGCCACGACCAGATTGGCGGCGGTTGAGCCATCGGGCAGCGAGCCGTTGAGCTGGCCGCGCAGGATATCGAGGGTCTGGCCCGCATCGCGCTGGCCCTGCGTCTCGCCGATGCAGACGATAGCCGTCGCCCCGGCGCGCCAAGCGGCCTCAGCCTTCTGCCGGATCAAGGCATCGCCCTCGCCGTGGTCGGCGCGGCGCTCGGAATGGCCGACGATGATCGCGGTCGCACCCGAATCCGCCAGCATTTCGGCGGCGATATCGCCGGTATGGGCGCCGGAGGCCTTGGGGTGGCAATCCTGGGCCCCCACCGCGACCTTCTTGCCGCGCGCCTTCTCGGCAAAGGCAGCGATCAGGGTCGCCGGCGGGCAAACCAGCAGATCGGCTTTGCCGGCTACCTCTGCCGCACCATTGAGCATGGCGTCGAATTCGGCAGTCGAGGCCTTCAGGCCGTTCATTTTCCAGTTGCCGGCGATCAGGGGGCGGATGGCATCGGTCATGTCAAATTCCAGCAAAATTCGGTTTGTTCATGCGCTAGCAGAGGTCCCGTGGCAGTTCCAGAGTCCAGGGGCTTTTAACCGCAGGGATCGAAAGCCTGCTAGACCCGAGGTTGCGGGGGGAAAGCCACCACTTTATGATGATTGATCAATTTGGTGACGCGCTTTTGCGGAATCTGCATTAAGACGCGCTCCCGTTCCCCTCCTGCCAAACAAGTTGGACCAAATGCTTCGAGGAATGCGCAAGGCCTCATCAAACTGGCTCGGCAAGACCATTATGGCCGTTGTGATGGGCGTGCTGATCATCAGTTTCGGCGTTTGGGGCATTGCCGACATCTTCAAGGGCTTTGGGCAATCCACCGTGGCCAAGGTCGGCGGCACCGAAATTTCGTTGAACGAGTTCCGCCAGATTTACACCGATCGCCTCCAGCAGATCAGCCGTCAATTCGGCCGGCCGCTGTCGCCTGAACAGGCGCGCGCCTTCGGCCTCGACCGTCAGGTGCTCCAGCAGACGATCGCGGAAGCCGCCCTCGACGAAGAGGCGCGCCGGCTCGGGCTCGGCCAGTCGGACGACCAGATCCGCCAGCTCATCATGAACGACCCGAACTTCAAGGGCGTCGGCGGCAACTTCGATCCGAACCGCTTCCAGTCCGTGATCCGCAATTTCGGCTACACCGAGCAGCGCTACGTCTCCGAGCAGCGCAAGGTCTCGCTGCGTCGGCAGATCACCGGCACAATCGGTGCCGGTATCGAGCCGCCGAAGGCGATGCTCGACGTGCTGACGCGCTTCCAGAACGAGCAGCGCGCCATTGAATTCGTCAGGCTCGACGCAGCCCAGGCAGGCACCATCGACGCGCCATCGCCCGAGGCGCTCGCCGCCTATTTCGAGGATCACAAGGTCCAGTTCCGCGCGCCCGAATATCGCAAGATCGCGTTCGTCGTGGTCTCGCCGGAGGAGATCGGCAAGTGGAGCGAGGTGTCGGACGAGGACGCCAAGAAAGCGTTCGAGCAGCGCAAGGATCGGCTCGGCACGCCGGAGAAACGCCAGATCCAGCAGATCGTATTTCCCAACGCCGCCGAGGCGCAGGCCGCACGCGAGCGGCTCACCAGCGGGACGTCGTTCGAGGACCTCGGCAAGGAGCGCGGACTGAGCGCGTCCGACGTCGATCTCGGGCTCGTGACCAAATCCTCGCTCGATCCCGCAGTTGGAGACGCTGTCTTCGCGCTTCCCGCCGGTGAAATCAGCCAGCCCATCCAGGGCCGTCTCGGCACGTCGATCGTCAAGGTCGAAAAGATCGAGCCGGGCGTGGAGGCGAACTACGCGAGCGTTGCCGCCGACATCAAGCGCGAGATCGCCACCGAGCGCGCGCGCGTCAAGGTCGCCGATCTCCGCGACAAGATGGAAGACGAGCGCGGCGGCGGTGCCAGCGTGATCGACGCGGCGCAGAAGCTAGGCCTCACCGCCGTGACCATCGACGCCGTCGACCGTTCCGGCCGCGCCCCGAGCGGCCAGCCGGTCTCCGGCATTCCGCAGGGCCTCGACGTGGTGTCGCAGGCCTTCAACACCGATGTCGGCGTCGACAACGACTCGATCTCGTTCAAGGGCGGCTATGTCTGGTACGACGTGCTTGCCATCACGCCGTCGCGCGACCGCAATCTCGACGAGGTCCGCGACCAGGTCGAGGCGCGCTGGCGCCAGGACCAGATCGCGACCAAGCTGAAGGCCAAGGCGACCGAGATCGTGCAGAAGCTTGAATCTGGCGGCAAGCTCGCTGACGAAGCAGCCGCGATCGGCGCCAAGGTCGAGACCGCCAGCGGCTTCAAGCGCGACGACTCGCCCGCCAGCGTGCCCGCAACCGTCGTGTCGGCCGCCTTCCGCGTCGGCAAGGACGGCGTCGGGCAGACGGCAGTGACCGGCGACACCGAGGTGATCGTGTTCCGCGTCACCGAGATCGTCGATCCCACGGTCGATGCCGCTTCCGAGGCGGTCAAGAAGCTGAAGGACACTCTCGACCGCGCGCAGACCGAGGAGCAGGTCGCGTCCTACGTCAACAAGCTTGAAACCGACATCGGGACCACCATTAATCAGGCCGCCTTCGCGCAGGTGACCGGCGCGAACCAGTGAGTTGAAAGCACGCGATGGACGACCTGAAATCGATCATTGGAAAAGTGGCGACCGGCGCCAGCCTGTCGCGTGACGAAGCGGCTTCCGCCTTCGACGCCGTGATGTCCGGCGAAGCTACGCCCTCGCAAATGGGCGGCCTGCTGATGGCGCTGCGGGTGCGCGGCGAGACCGTGGACGAGATCACCGGCGCGGTCGCGGCAATGCGCTCCAAGATGCTCACGGTCGATGCGCCCGCGGACGCCGTCGACATTGTCGGCACCGGCGGCGACGGCTCAGGCTCGGTCAATGTCTCGACCTGTGCCTCCTTCATCGTTTCGGGCGCCGGTCTGCCGGTGGCCAAGCACGGCAACCGCGCGCTGTCGTCGCGCTCGGGCGCCGCCGACGTGCTGACTTCGCTCGGGGTGAAGATCGATCTGAGGCCCGAACAGGTCGGCCGCTGCATACGCGAATGCGGCATCGGCTTCATGTTCGCCCCCGCCCATCATCCCGCCATGAAGAACGTCGGCCCGACCCGGGTGGAGCTTGCGACACGCACGATCTTCAATCTGCTCGGCCCGTTGTCCAATCCGGCCGGCGTGAAGCGGCAGATGGTCGGCGTGTTCTCCCGGCAATGGGTGCAGCCGCTGGCGCAAGTGCTCAAGAACCTCGGCTCTGATTCCGCCTGGGTCGTGCACGGTTCCGATGGCCTCGACGAGATCACCCTCACCGGCCCGACCTTCGTCTCCGCGCTCCACAATGGCGAGATCCGGAATTTCGAGGTGACACCGGAGGACGCGGGCCTGCCGCGCTGCGAGGCCGGTGCACTCAAAGGCGGCGACGCCGACGCCAACGCTATCGCCTTGCAGGGCGTGCTCGACGGCAAGCCGAGCCCCTACCGTGACGTCGCGCTGATCAACGCCGCTGCCGCATTGGTCGTGGCCGGGCGTGCCGGGGATCTCAAGGAAGGTGTCGTGATCGGCGCAAAATCACTCGACAGCGGCGCGGCGCGCGCGCGGCTGAAACATCTGATCGCGGTCTCGAACGGCTGAGCCTGACATGTCGGACATCTTGATCAAGATCGAAGCCTACAAGCGCGAGGAAATCGCTGCGGCCAAGCGAGCGCAGCCGCTGTCGGCGGTGGAGGCGAAGGCCAGGGCGCAAGCAGCACCGCGCGGCTTCCTGCGCGCGATCAAGGCCAAGCACGCCGATGGCGACTACGCGCTGATCGCGGAGGTCAAGAAGGCCTCGCCCTCAAAGGGCCTGATCCGCGCCGATTTCGATCCGCCGCTGCTGGCCAGGGCCTATGAGGCCGGGGGCGCTGCCTGCCTGTCGGTGCTGACGGACACGCCCTCGTTCCAGGGCCATCTCGACTTCATGGTGGCGGCCCGCGCGGCAACGTCACTGCCGGTGCTGCGCAAGGATTTCATGTTCGACACTTATCAGGTGGCGGAGGCCCGCGCGCACGGCGCCGACTGCATCCTGATCATCATGGCGGCGCTCGATGATGCCACGGCCAAAGAGCTCGAGGACGCCGCCATCGCCTATGGCATGGACATACTGATCGAGATCCACGACCGCGCCGAGCTTGACCGCGCGCTGAAGCTGCGTTCGCCGATGATCGGCGTCAACAATCGCAATTTGCGCACCTTCGAAACCACGCTTGCGACCAGCGAAACATTGGCTCCGCTCATACCCGGGGATCGGCTGATGGTCGGCGAGAGCGGCATCTTCACGCCCGCCGATCTCGCCCGGCTCGAGCGCGTCGGCATGTCGACCTTCCTGGTCGGCGAGAGCCTGATGCGGCAAGCCGACGTTACCGCTGCGACGCGCACACTGCTGGCGCGCGAGACCGCGCGCGCCACAGGCACGAACTGATGGCGCGTCAGCCCGCAAAGGCCAAACCGACCAAGACCGGCCCTGCCCTCACCCATATCGGCGCTTCCGGCGAGGCGCGGATGGTTGACGTGTCGGACAAGCCCGCGAGCGAGCGGCTCGCGGTCGCGGAAGGACGCGTCGTCATGACCAGGGCGACGCTTGACCTGATCGTGTCCGGCAACGCCAAGAAGGGCGACGTGCTCGGCACCGCCCGCATCGCCGGCATCATGGCCGCCAAGCGCACCGCGGAGCTGATCCCGCTCTGCCATCCGCTCGCGCTGTCGAAGGTGACGGTCGAAATCGAGCCCGACGCAAAGCTGCCGGGCTGCCTCGTCCGCGCCAGCGTGAAGGTCACGGGACCGACCGGCGTCGAGATGGAAGCGCTCACCGCCGTCTCGGTCGCCTGCCTCACCATCTACGACATGATCAAGGCGGTGGAACGCGGCGTGCGCATCGAAGGCATCCATCTGGTCGAGAAGCTCGGCGGCAAGTCCGGCCATTACCGCGTCTGATTGCTGCTAATCTATTTCGCCTCGCGCTGCCGCTCGCGATAGGCACGCGTCTTCATCCGATTGCCGCACAGCGTCGACATGCACCACCGCCGCGTCGATGGTTTCGACCGATCGAAGAACACCCGCCGGCATTCCTCAGAGGCGCACATCTTCAGCCGGTCCAACGTTCCCACAAGCGTTGCGTTGTGCAACTCGATGGCGATAGCCGACAGGCCGGCGAGCGCATCGTCGCGCATCGTCGATAATACTGCGCCGCAGCCAACCCGCGTCTCCACCCGCAACGGAAACGCCGCGAGCGCGTCACCGAGCGCGCCGAGAACCTCCTTGTTCCGGCGCCGCTCGGCCGGCTCGCATTGCAGATAGGCGCGTAGCGCTTCGCGCAGCCGCAGCGCGGTCGCGAACATTGCGGGCGTGATGCGCCCGCCGCCGAGGCCGCGCTCCTGCATCCAGTCCGCGAGCTGCTTCATCCCGGCAAGTTCGTCGCTCTGCGGGTGCTCCACCCCGAAATGCGAGAAGTGGCGAACATCGAGCGTGTTGGCGAAATCGTAGATGTTCGCCAACGCGTCAGGAACCTGGAACTTGCGTGACTCTTTCGACATCGGAATACCCGGAGAATTGGAACACCAGTAAAACATATTTACCGGTTGACAGCAACAGACACCAGTATATTTATTATACGGGTGTCTGCATGTCATCGAAATCGAGCGAGGTTGCGATGACAAAATGGAGAACGCCATGGCCGAAGCCCCGCACTATCTCGAACTCATCGAGCTTGCTGCACGCCTCGAGGCGCGCGAAATCTCCGCGTTGGAGGTGACGCGCGCGCAACTCGACCGTATCGACGCCCTGGACCATGAACTCGGCAGCTACGTTCACGTGATGTCGGAAACGGCTATTGCCGAGGCGAAGGCCGCGGACGCTGAGATCGCAAATGGCCAGTATCGGGGCCCCCTGCATGGCGTGCCGATTGCGCTGAAGGATCTGTTTTGGACCAAGGGCATTCCGACGGCGGCCGGCACCACGCTTCATCGCGATTTCCGCCCTGGTGAAGATGCGACCGTCACGCGCAGGGTCAGGGATGCAGGCGGTGTGGTGCTCGGCAAGTTGCAGCTCACCGAGGGCGCCTATTCCGATCACCACCCGCTGGTGACGCCACCGAGAAATCCATGGAATCCGGATTACTGGCCGGGCATCTCGTCCAGCGGCTCGGCGGTCGCGACGGCCGCCGGACTTTGCTTCGGCTCGCTTGGCTCCGACACCGGTGGCTCGATCCGCTGGCCCTGCGCCGCCAACGGCCTGACCGGGCTGAAGCCGAGCTGGGGCCGCGTCAGCCGCCACGGCACGTTCGAGCTGGCCGCGACGCTCGACCATATCGGACCGATCGGCCGCAGCGCGGTCGATGCCGGCGTACTGCTTGGGGTCATCGCCGGACACGACCCCAACGACCCGACGTCGCTGCTCAATCCGGTGCCTGACTATCTTGCCGCGGCCGCACGGGACGTGCGGGGCCTGCGGATCGGTGTCGACGCTGCCTGGAACGGCGAGGACGTGGACGTTGCGACACAGCACGTGTTGGCGGATGCCATCGATGCTTTCCGTGCGCTTGGCGCCCACACCGTCAACGTCAGATTTCCCGACGTAGAACAGGCGATCGCCGACTGGACCCCTAACTGTGCGGTGGAAGCTGCGGTCGCGCACGAGGCGACCCATCCTGTCCGCAAGAATGAGTATGGCCCAATCCTCGGCTCGCTGCTCGAGGCTGGTCGCGCGCTCTCCGGTCTCGACTATCAGAAGATCCTGCTGCGGCGGCTGGCACTGCGCGGCCAGGTGACCGCACTGTTCGAGACCATCGACCTGCTGCTGATCCCGGTCCACCCTTTCGCGCCGTTGACGCTGGCCATGATCCAGACGCTCGGCGAGCAGCCGGATCTGATCGCGAAGTTGCAGCGCTACACCTGCCCGTTCGACATGACCGGTCATCCCACGATCACGCTACCAGGTGGTGCATCGGCGGACGGACTGCCGATCGCGTTCCAGCTTGTCGCAGCCCATCTCGACGAGGCCACGCTGGTTCGCGCCGGCGCTGCGTTCCAGCGTGTCACGTCCTGGCATCGTCGCCATCCTTCCCTCACCTCGCGGAGGCAGCATTGACCATTCCATTCAATCCCGTAGGTCGAAGCATTTTCCACGGCTGGTTCATCGTCGCGGCGGCATTTGCCGTGATGTTCGTCGGCTTTGGTTCTGTGTACACATTCAGCGCATTTCTGGAGCCGCTCCAGCGCGATTTCGGCGCCTCCCGTGGTTCAATCTCGCTGGTGTTCTCGATTGCGGGCTTTCTGTACTTCGCTCTCGGACTCGTCAGCGGTACCCTCGCCGACCGGCTCGGTTCGCGTCCGCTGGCCGTAGCGGGTATGGTCCTGATGGCGGTTGGACTTGCGGCCGCGAGCGCGGCACGTTCCCTCGTGGAGGTCTATCTCGCCTACGGGCTCGGTGTCGGCCTCGGCGTCGGCTGCGCCTATGTTCCGGCAATCGGCGCGGTGCAACGCTGGTTCGTCAAGCGCCGCGGCTTTGCCTCTGGGCTCGCGGTGAGTGGCATCGGGCTCGGCACGCTGGCAATGCCGCCGCTCGCCTCCTTGCTGATCGCATCGATGGGCTGGCGCGGCGCCTATCTGGTGCTGGGCGCGATTGCGCTGGTGCTGGGCGGTGGGATGTCGATGCTCATCGAGAACGATCCGAAGGACCGCGGCCTCCGGCCCGACGGCGATCCGCCTTGCGACGCGGCGGACACGGCCAACGCCGGCGGCGCCTCGGTGCGCGAGGCCGTCCGGTCGACGCGTTTCGTCGCCCTTTACGCATCGTGTCTGGTCTGCTCGTTCGGCGCCTTCGTTCCATTCGTTCATCTCGTGCCTTACGCGCGCGACCACGGTGTCGCGGCGTCCTCTGCCGTGCTGCTGCTGGGCGTGATCGGGGCCGGCAGCACCGCTGGTCGCTTCTTTCTCGGCGCGATCGCCGACCGGATGGGCCGCGATCGCTCTCTGATCATGGTCATGATCGGAATGGCGTTCGCGATGGCGATCTGGGCCATTGCCGCTGATGTCCGGACCCTCGCCGCCTTTGCCTTCATTTACGGCGTGTTCTACGGCGGCTGGGTCGCGGTGCTGCCCGCCGTGGTCATGGACTATTTTGGCGGACGCAACGTCAGCGGAATCATCGGCATTCTCTACACCAGCGTGGCGTTCGGGACATTGGTTGGTCCGAGTGCGGCCGGCTTCGCCTACGACCTCAATCACAGCTATACTTTGCCGATCCTGATCAGCGCCGCCGCGAACATCGTCGCGGCACTGATCGTGTTGGCGATACTGGCGCGCAGCGAAACCCGGCCGATCAGCGCAACGACGCGCTGATCGCCCCGAATCTTGAATCGAGCTTGCTGCCCAGGCCGTTCACCACGGCGATGATCGCAAGCGCGATGCCGGCGGCGATCAGGCGATGGTCGGCAGAAATTGTCCGGCCGCGCGGAAGCTTCCGACAATGCTGCACGTCTCGCGTCCCGCATATTGATTGCTTTTGCGAGCGTCCGTTCACGGCGCATTAACCCAGCTTGCTAACTTCGCCTCCACTCCGTTCCTGTAAACCGACGGATGTTCCCGGGGCCAAGAACTGACCCTGACGTGTGCACGACAACGATCGATCATGATGACGGGATTCGGCAGTCGCCTTTTTGACCAGGCCTTCGTGCGCAGCGGACCGATCCGCTGGCTGGTGGTGGGCGGCACGCTGCTGATCGCTGCGATCGCGGTCGGCGCGACCCTGATGGCGCAGAACTTCCGCGAACGTGCGCTGCGCAGCTCCGGCCGCGAGCTGGAAAACACCGTGCTGATGCTGGCCCATCATTTCGACCAGCAATTGCAGGATTTCGCAGTCATTCAGAAGGATTTTGTCGACTACGTCCGCGCGAGCGGCATCACCAGTGCGGCGGACTATCGCAAGCGCCTCGCCGGCCAGGACCTCCACCGGATGCTGCGCTCGAAGATCGATGCACTACCCCGCATAGGCGGCCTCAATGTCATCGATGCCGAAGGCAATTTGATCAATTCGTCGACGGCATGGCCGGCCCCGAACGTGAACGTTGCCGATCGCGCCTATTTTCGCACCTTCCGGTACGATCCCGATGCTCCCGACGTCCTGATCGAGCCACTCTACAGTCGCATCTCCGGCGCCTGGACCATCCTGATCGTGCGCAAGGTCGTCGGACCGAACGGCGAATTCTTGGGTGCGGTCGGACGCGGCATCGAGCCGGCAAATTTCGAAAAGTTCTTCGAGTCCGCCGTGCTCGGCGAAAGCACGACGATCTCGATGCTGCACCGGGACGGCACGATGCTCGCCCGTTATCCCCATTCCAGCGAATTGATGGGGCGGAATTTCAAGAACGGTCCGTTCGCGCATCAAAGGGTTTTCGGGCTCGACCATTTTGCCGGCCGCTTCATGAGCCCCGTCGACGGCGAGGACCGGCTGATTTCCTCACACGCCCTGCCTCACTTCCCGATCCTGATGATGGCCACCACGACGCGCGCGACGGCCCTGACGGACTGGCGCGAGCAGATCGGCATCCTGATCTCGGTCGCCGCCTCTTCCGCGCTCGCCATCGCGGGCGTGCTGATCGCGATCATACGCAAGCTCCTGGAGCAGCATCGTCTTTCGCGGGAACGGCTGACGCTGGAAAAGCAGCGTCTCGACCGCGCCGTCAACAACATGACCCAGGGCCTGCTGCTGTTCGACGCATCGCAGCAGCTCGTGATCTGCAATCAGCGCTACATCGAGATGTACGGGCTGTCGTCCGAAATCGTGAGACCCGGCTGCAGCTTCCACGATATCATTGCGCACCGCAGAGCCACCGGCTCGTTCACCGGCGATGTGGACCAGTATGTCGCACGGGTCCTGCGCGACGTCCACGTGCGCAATTCCATGGTAGTCGAGACCTCCGACGGTCGCTCGATCCAGATCGTCAACGAACCGCTCACGGACGGCGGCTGGGTCGCGACGCATGAGGACATCACGGAGCGCCGGCGTATCGAGGAGCGCATCACCCATCTCGCTCACTACGACGCGCTGACCGACCTGCCCAACCGCACCATGTTCCACGAGCATCTACGTCAGGAACTCGATCTCGTCGCCGGGGGCGAACAACTCGCGGTGCACTACATCGATATCGACGAGTTCAAGGGCGTCAACGACGCGCTCGGGCATCTCATCGGCGACGAGCTCCTGAAGTCAGTCGCGCAGAGCCTCCACCGGTGTGCGGGTCCGACAGACTTCGTGGCGCGCCTCGGCGGCGACGAATTTGCCATCATCCAGAGCGCGGTGACATCGCTGGATCAGGTCAACGAGTTCGTCGCGCGGGTGTTTGAGGCCATCCGCGCGCCGTTCGACTGCATGGGACATCATCTTGCCACCGACGCCAGCATCGGCATCGCGCTGGCGCCGCAACATGGAACGGCGCTGGACCAGATCCTGAAGAACGCGGATATGGCGATGTACGCCGCTAAAGCCGCCGGGCGCCGCACTTATCGCTTTTTCGAGCCTGAGATGGACGCCAAGATCCACGAGCGGCGGCAGCTCGAGATCGACCTGCGCCACGCCATCGCCCAAGGCGGGCTCGAAGGCGGCCTCGAGGTGTATTACCAGCCTTGCCTCAGCCTGAAGGACGACCGCATCACCGGCTGCGAGGCGCTGGTGCGCTGGCGCCATCCCGAACGCGGCATGGTCTCGCCGGCCGAGTTCATCCCGATCGCCGAGGACACCGGCCTGATCAACGAGATCGGCGAATGGGTGCTCGCGACCGCCTGCCGAGACGCGGCGAACTGGCCCGACGACGTCCGCCTCGCCGTCAACGTCTCGCCGGTGCAGTTCAAGAGCGGCACGCTGGCGCTGAAGATCATGGCAGCGCTTGCCGCCTCCAATTTGCCGGCAAGCCGGCTCGAGCTTGAGATCACCGAGGCGGTGCTGATCCGCGACGACGACACCGCGCTTGCGATCCTGCATCAACTCCGCGCCATCGGCGTCCGCATCGCGCTCGACGATTTCGGCACCGGTTACTCCTCGCTGAGCTATCTGCACCGCTTCCCGTTCGACAAGATCAAGATCGACCGCTGCTTCGTCAACGACATCGCCGGCCCGGACGGCTCCGCCAGCATCGTGCAGGCGGTCGTCAATCTCGCGGCTGCCCGCCGCATGACCACCACGGCCGAGGGTGTCGAGACCGAGGAGCAGCAGCGGTTGCTGCGCGCGCTCGGCTGCTCCGAGATGCAGGGCTATCTGTTCAGCCCCGCAAAACCCGCCGCCAAAGTGCTGGAGCTGTTCGCAGCTCATCGCAGCCGTCTCGCCCAGCGCGGCGGCAACGAAGGCCGCCGCCGGGAGGCAAGCTAGGGCCTGGACTCACACACGCGCAATTGTCGGCTCGGGAGGCCAAGCAGAAACATCGGCGGACGGCCAAACGGCGGTGGCGCCCCTAGAAATTAAAGACCATTCGGTCTATATATCGGCAATGCCCCGCCAAACCCCTGTGCAGTTGCCCCGTGGCCGTCCCCGAAGTTTCGACATGGAATCCGCCGTCGAACGCGCGATGGATGTGTTCTGGTCCCGCGGCTATCACGCCACGGCGCTACCGGACCTTCTTCGTGCGACGAAGCTCTCGCGGGGCAGCCTCTACGCCGCTTTCGGCGACAAGCACTCGCTGTTCCTGCTTGCGCTTGATCGCTACATTGCCATTGCCTTGACACGGATGGATATCGAACTCGACCCCCGCAGGGAGCCGATCGACGGCCTAAGGGCCTACCTTGCCGGCTATGTTGACCGCAACAGCGGTGCCAATGGTCGGCGCGGATGCCTGTTGGTAGCCACAGCCATGGAACTGGCTGGCCGTGATGCCGAAATTGATCGTCGCATCGGGAGCTTTTTCAAAGCTATGGAGGCTCGGGTGGCTGGTGCACTTTCCCGTGCGAAGGCAGCGGGCAAGTTGGCCGATGGTGTCGAGCCTTCGAGTGCCGCCCGAATTCTCGTCTGTTTCGTCGAGGGCCTGCGGGTGGTCGGTAAAACGGCACCGACACGGGTCATTTCGCAAGCCACCGTTGACGCTTTTCTCGACCGCTTCATCAGGTAGACAACCATGGACGTTTCCGCTGCTCGCACGCCTATATCTAGACCGAACGGTCTTGAAAAGAACGATACCATGTCCGGCTTTCAGATCGTCTGCGCGGTGGTTGTCCCCTTGCTCTGGGGTTATCAATTCGTGGCCATCAAAGTGGGCGTTATGGAGTTTCCACCCCTCTTCTTCCTCGCGCTGCGCTTCCTGGCCATCGCGCTGCTGCTTGTTCCCTTTGTCAAAAGGCCCGCACGTCAACAGTTTGGCCCGATCGCAGCGATTTCGTTTTTCCTTGGCGGACTGAACTTCGGGCTCTTCTATGTTGGCCTCGGCCTCGGCTCCGGAAGCATGTCGGCCGTCGCAATTCAACTCGCCACGCCCTTCACCGTCCTGCTGGCCTGGCCGCTGCTCGCGGAGCGGCCGTCTCTCACCACGTCCGCTGGAGTGGTGCTTGCATTTGTCGGCGTGGTCGTGCTGGCAGCGGGGCCCGGCCCGTCCGCAAACGCGCTTCCACTGCTGCTCGTGGTCGGGGCAGCCTTCGCATTCGCGGTGTCCAATGTCCTGACGAAACGCTACGGCCCTTTTGATCCCCTGATGTTGATGGGATGGTCCTCGCTGTTCACGGTGCCGCAGGTCATGTTGATGTCGCTGCTCCTTGAACATGGACAACTCGCGAGCCTCGTCACTGCAGATGGACGTGGTTGGCTGGCACTCGCCTATACGATTTTCATCGGGGGAATTGTCGGATTTGGCCTGTGGTTCTGGCTGATCGGGCGTTGCTCCATGGGTCGCGTCGCGCCCTTCGGTTTGCTGCTTCCGGTGTTCGCCTTGATGTCGAGCGTGTTGTTTCTTGGCGAACGCATGACCCCAATGTTGATGATCGGCGGGCTGCTCGCGATCTCCGGCGTCGCTGTCACTCAGCTAAGACCGAGCGCTCGACCAATTTGAACTTGGAAGTCGCGTCGTTGGCAGATTCTCAGCACGCGGCCGACCTTGTTAACGCAGCCGCTGGAGCTGCGGGTCCATCCCCGCGACGAAGTGCTGCTCGAGCGCGACCGCGCCCTGCGCTGGGCCGAGCGCGATGGCTGCTACGAGGCCACCCTTGCGGCCATGAATCCCAGCTGAGACGGCGTCCAAAACGAAATCGCCCGGGAGCGGTCAACCACGCCCGGGCGATCGATCTCTGGAACTGGCGAGGGCCTAGTTCGGCACCGCAGCCTTCGGCGCCGGCTTGGCGGCCACCGCATTCGCGGTTTGGCCGTGCAGGAAGTCGTAGGCCGTATGCAGGGCCTTGTCGTCTTTCGCTTCCGGCGGGACATAGGACTGCGACCCGGTCTGCTCGGTGCCGTCGGCTGCCTGGAGATGACCGCGCATCTGGGACTCCGCCATGGTGTCCATCCGGCCCTTCAGCTCGGCCGGCACGTCCTGGAGGATCTCGATGTCGGGCGCGATGCCCTGGGCCTGGATCGAGCGGCCCGAGGGCGTGTAGTAGCGCGCCGTGGTCAGCGCCAGCGCGCCGTTGCCGGTGCCGAGCGGAATGATGGTCTGCACCGAGCCCTTGCCGAACGAGCGCGTGCCGATCAGCGTGGCGCGCTTGTGGTCATGCAGCGCGCCGGCCACGATCTCCGAGGCCGAGGCCGAGCCGCCATTGACGAGAACCACCAGCGGCTTGCCCTTGGTGAGGTCGCCTCCATGCGCCGTGAAGCGCTGGGTCTCTTCCGGATTGCGGCCGCGGGTCGAGACGACCTCGCCACGCTGCAGGAACGCGCTCGACACCGACACAGCCTGATCGAGCAGTCCGCCCGGATTGTTGCGCAGGTCCATCACGTAACCCACCAGCTTCTCCGGCGGAACGTCCTTGGAGATCGATGCGATCGCCTTCTTCAGGCCATCGGTGGTCTGCTCGTTGAACGAGGTGACGCGGATATAACCGATGTCGCCGTTCTCGACGTGGAAGCGCACCGGGCGCACATGGATGATCTCGCGCTTGATCGCGACGTCGAGCGGGGCGTCGGCGCCCTTGCGCACGATCGTGAGCTTGGTCTGGGTCTCGACCGGCCCCTTCATCTTGTTGACGGCCTGCTCGAGCGTCATGCCCTGCACGGCATCACCGTCGATCTTGCTGATGAGGTCGCCCGACATGATGCCGGCCTTGGAGGCCGGCGTGTCGTCGATCGGCGAGACGACCTTGACGAGACCGTCCTCCATCGTGACCTCGATGCCGAGCCCGCCGAACTCGCCGGAGGTGGTCTCCTGCATCTCGGTCCAGGCCTTGTCGTTCATGTAGCGCGAGTGCGGATCGAGCGAGGTCACCATGCCGGTGATCGCGCCTTCGATCAGCTTGGCATTGTCAGGCTTCTCGACGTAGCTCGCCTTCACCCGCTCGAACACTTCGCCGAACAAATTGAGCTTGGAATAGGCGTCATCCGCGCTCGCTGCCGCCCGTGCCGCCCATACGCCGCCGTGCGGACTGGCTACCAGAAGGGTCAGACACGCTCCGGTGAGCGCGCCCAGTGGAAACAGCAGGGTTTTCCGCATGGATAGGCTGGCCTTTTTGCTTCGCGGTTCGGTGGGGCTGGGGAGCCGCCATGCAAATGGCGATCCAGCCTGCTTCTCACAATACCATTCTGGTTTCTTCAAGGCCGGGATGCCACGCCGGCGGGTACACCGTAAAAATCCCTTCGTCCGGACCTAAACTTTCGGCAACGTTGCAGGACCCGGTTGGTGCGCAGCGGGGGTCGGCCGGCCGGCCCACGCCTCGCTGCCATGCCATTTTAGGATGGTTTTGGCGCCCCGGACGGGTTAGGCGATGACGGAAGGCTTCAAATTCTCGGGAGGATAACAATGAACGAAGCACCCCGCATCCAACCGGAAAGGAACGTCGAGCTCGGCGCCAGCACCGAGCCGTTCCAGAATCTGCATGAATTCGTCCGGAAAGCCCGCGCCAACCTCAACCAGAATGCTTGGGATTATATCGTCGGCGCGGCCGAGACCGAGACCACGATGCGTCGCAACCGCATGGCACTGGACGAGATCGCCTTTCGCCCGCGCGTGCTGCGCGATGTCCGCAAGGTCACCGGCTCGGTCGAGCAGTTCGGCCGCAAGATGCGCCTGCCGGTGGTACTCGCCCCCGTCGGCGCGCTTGAGATCTTCGATCCGGATGGTGCGGCGAGCGTGGCACGCGCCTGCGGCACTTTCGGTGCGGCGCACATGCTCAGTTCCGTGTCCGAGCCCGGCCTCGAGAAGACCGCCGAAGCTGCGCCCGACGCGCTGCGCCTCTACCAGCTCTATGTGCGCGGCGACGACGCCTTCGTTGCCGACGTCGTCAGCCGGGCCGAGAAGAACGCCTACGCCGCCTTCTGCCTGACCGTCGACACCGCTCACTACAGCCGTCGCGAACGTGACATCGCCAAGCGCTACGTTCGCGAGAGCCGCCTGCGCGCCACCGGCGGCGATTACCAGAAGGGTCTGGAGTGGCGGACGGTGAAGATGATCAAGGACAAGTTCAAGATCCCGCTGATCCTCAAGGGCATCGCGACGCCAGAGGACGCGCTGATCGCGATCGATCACGGCGTCGAATGGATCTACGTCTCCAACCATGGCGGCCGTCAGCTCGATCACGGTCGCGGCGCCATGCATGTGCTGCCCGAGATCGTCGATGCCGTGAACGGCCGCGCCAAAATCATGGTCGATGGCGGCGTCTGTCGCGGCACCGACATCGTCAAGGCGATCGCGGCGGGTGCCGACCTCGTCGGCATCGGCCGGCTACAATGCTGGGCGCTGGCGGCGGCCGGCGAATCCGGCGTGGCGCGCATGCTGGAGCTGCTCGAGGACGAAGTGCTGCGCTGCCTCGGCCTCTTGGGTGCGACGTCGTTCGCCGAGCTCGACAAATCCTGCCTGCACCAGGCGACCGCAACCAACGCGCCGAGTGTGTTCAGCGCGTTTCCGCTGTTCGACCACGAGCCATATCGATACTGAGTGAAAGGATGCAGGTGACATCGCTCTCTCCCGGCAGCGCGGATGCGCTCCTGTTCGATCTCGGCCGCGTGGTGCTCGATATCGATTTCTCCAAGGCAATCGCCTGCTGGGCGGGACATGCCGGCTGCAAGCCCGAAGCCATCGTCGCGCGCTATGTGCGGGACAGCGAAGCCTATCGGTTGCACGAGATGGGGAAGATCAGCGATGAGGATTATTTCGCCTCATTGCGAGCCTCGCTCGGAATCGGCATTTCGGACGCGCAGTTCCTGGAAGGCTGGAACGCGATCTTCGCCGGCGAAATGCCTGACATCGCCGAGCTGCTACCGCGGGCAGCGAAGCAGATGCCGCTCTACGCTTTCTCCAACACCAACCGGCCGCACGTGGACCATTTCTCGAGGGAATATGCCGACCTTCTCGGCCATTTCCGCGAGCTGTATTTGTCGTCCAGCATCGGCTTGCGCAAACCGGATGCGGAGGCCTTCGACCACGTCGTTGCGGCGATCGGCGTGCCCGCCGGGCGCATCGTGTTCTTCGATGATCTTGCTGAAAACATCGAGGGAGCGCGGGCGCGCGGCTTGACGGCGGTGCATGTGACCTCGCCGCGTGACGTCGGGAACGCATTGAAGGCATTGGGCATTTGACGAGGAGTCGGTGTCGCGAAACCCACGGCGGCACCGCCCCACGGGACCAATTTTGAGAAATTGAGGAACCCGATCACTTTGTGCATTTTTGTACAGAGTTCCGGGAACGGAATACCGCCTTCCGGACTCTTAGAGTCCGTTGGGACTTCTACGGACGGATGCATCATCGTGCTGGGCAAAACCTACCTCACCAAGCAGGCCTCTCTTCTTCTTGAATTCGCCAGGACAACTTCAGATTCGGACCTTTCCGCCAAGCTTGTGAGCAAGGCCGCCGACCTGAAATCCCAGGCCGATCCGCTGCCCGACAAAGACCAGGGAGCCAAGGCGCCCGACGTAACTCCCGGGCAGGCAGGGAGCTGATCGATGCAGGCCAGGGCGCTCGTCGTTCTCGCCTTGCCGTGATTTTCCTTGCCGTGATTTTCGTCGCTTCCATGACCACTCTCCTGCCGATTTGTCAGGTTCTTCGGATCATGCCGCGACGCGCTTGATCCTGCCTTCCGGAACAATGTGAAGCGGCGGGATGACTGTGCCCGCTCAGCCGTTTTTGCCTCTGCGCCCGCGCTCGGCTAGAAGACGTGCGGAACATTCGCCCGAACGTGCCGAGCAGGAGTTTTCGCCGTGGCCTTGATGCCGGTTTCCGACGCGCTTGCCGCGGTGCTGGCGGGTGCAGAGCCGCTGCCGGAAGAAATGATCTCCCTCGACGAGGCCTACCATCGCGTGCTCGCGCGTGACGTCGCGGCGCGGCGCACGCAGCCGCCGCAGGCGATGTCGGCGATGGACGGCTACGCGGTGCGCGCGGCCGATGCCGCGACGATCGATTCGGAGCTGACCGTCATCGGCGAAGTCGCGGCGGGCCGACCGTTCGCCGGGACGATCGGCGCCGGCGAGGCCGT
This sequence comes from Bradyrhizobium sp. JR4.1, assembly GCF_040548605.1. Lineage (NCBI taxonomy): Bacteria > Pseudomonadati > Pseudomonadota > Alphaproteobacteria > Hyphomicrobiales > Nitrobacteraceae > Bradyrhizobium > Bradyrhizobium sp. JR4.1. The sequence continues at coordinate 12,948 of NZ_JBEPRY010000003.1, read as the reverse complement.
ACGGATCTTCACCGGCGCGGTCGTTCCCGGTGGCGCGGACGCCGTCGTGATCCAGGAGGACACGGTCGCCGCCGGCCAGCGGATCACGATCAAGGAAGCCGCGATCGCCGGACGGCACATCCGCCCCGCCGGCGTCGATTTCCGCGAGGGCGACGTGCTCCTGCGCAAGGGAAGTCGTCTCACCGAGCGCGACCTCGCGCTCGCCGCCGGAATGAATTATCCGCACCTTGCCGTTTTCAGGCGTCCGAAGGTCGCGATTCTCGCCACCGGCGACGAGCTGGTGATGCCGGGCACCACGCCCGGCCACGGCCAGATCGTCTATTCCAACGGTTACGCCCTGCACGCGCTCGCCCGCAGCGAGGGCGCCGAGACCATCGACCTCGGTATTGCCGCCGACACGCTGGAGGCGACCACCGCGGGCATCCGCCGCGCCCGTGAGAGCGGCGCCGACATCCTGATCACGACCGGCGGCGCATCAGTCGGCGACCACGATCTGGTCCAGCAGGCACTGAGGGACGAAGGCATCGCGATGGCGTTCTGGAAGATCGCGATGCGGCCAGGCAAGCCGATGATGCATGGGCGCCTCGGCGCAATGGGTGTGATCGGCCTGCCGGGCAATCCCGTATCGTCCTACGTGTGCGCTTTCCTGTTCATGGTGCCGCTGATTCGCGCCCTGTCGGGCCGTTCAGTGATTCACCATCGCCGCGAACGCGCCGTGCTCGGCCGCGGCGTCGGCGCCAACGACCAGCGCGAGGACTATCTGCGCGCGCATCTGGAGGAGCGTGACGATGGCACACGCGTCGTTCTTCCCGTCAACCATCAGGACTCTTCGCTGCTTGCGAATCTCGCTGCAGCACAGGTACTTCTCGTGCGCGCACCATTCGCGCCGAAGGCCGAAGCCGGCACAGCTTGCGAAGTGTTGCGGCTCCCCGTCTGAGCACCCCCGCAACGCGCGTTCCGCGGAGTTTGCTCTGTTCACGGTAAATTAAGCAGTTGCGGAACATGTATCGAACATATAGTGTCCGTTCATGATTTGTTTCGAGCATGTAGCGGCTTATTGCCGAATTCTGCGTCTCGGAATCGGACGACATCAACCGGGGGACTTTGGTCGAGATGTTAACGCGCAAACAATACGAGCTTCTGCGGTTCATCAGTGAACGTCTGAAGGAAAGCGGCGTGCCGCCCTCCTTCGACGAGATGAAGGATGCGCTCGATCTGCGCTCGAAGTCGGGCATCCATCGCCTGATCACGGCGCTCGAGGAGCGTGGCTTCATCCGACGCCTGCCCAACCGCGCCCGTGCGATTGAAGTCATCAAGCTGCCGGAGCTCCAGGCAGCCGCCGGCAGCCGCCGCGGCTTCACCCCGAGCGTCATCGAGGGCAATCTCGGCAAGGTGCGTGCGGGCTCCAGCCTGCCCGCGGACGAGGGCGAACGCCCCGTGGCGGTACCGGTGATGGGCCGCATCGCGGCCGGCACGCCGATCGAGGCGTTGCAGACACGCAGCCACACCATCAGCGTACCGCCCGACATGCTCGGCTCGGGCGAACATTACGCGCTGGAAGTGCGCGGTGATTCCATGGTTGATGCCGGCATCCTTGACGGCGACATGGCGCTGATTCAGCGCAACGAGAGCGCCGATACCGGCGACATCGTGGTGGCGCTGATCGACGACGAGGAAGCGACGCTGAAGCGCTTCCGCCGTCGCGGCGCCTCGATCGCGCTCGAGCCCGCCAACGCTGCATATGAGGTCCGCATCCTGCCGCCCAATCGGGTGAAGATTCAGGGCAAGCTGATCGGGCTTTACCGGAAGTACTGATACCGGACGTACTTGATACCTGGAGAAGTTGGCGCCTCGCGCGCTTCCGATCGGCATCGCCGGTCAGAGATTGGAGCGGATCATCGTCCGCTCCGGCTGGATAGTCTTTCTGGTTCTGCACAGACTATCCGGCCCCTCCTCCGGCGCTGGCTCCTCGCGACGCCCACGAAGCAGCACCGAAACAGCACCGCTTCGCGGCTCGGGTGTGCGAGGAAACAGCGACCAGCGATCGAGGTCGTTGCACCAGCCGGCAAGATTCGCGCATGCGCCTCCCGAATGCATCGCAACTCGCTTTGTTCCTATTGAATTCGGGAAAGATAATGTGATCGCGGCTTGCGGAAACCAGCCGCAGATTTGCCCACAACCGAGCAGAGCTTTCGTGCTTCAACTCTGATAGAGGCCTGCGCCTCGATAAGAGACGCGGGTTGCTATCCCAGCATGAGGAGCACCCGATGTGTGACTACAGCCTGCATGCCGTCGCGTCGCGCCCCGCCGAAGTCGGCGAGACGATCGTCTCGACAAATTTCCGCGGCACCTCGACGCGCGGCTTCGCCTCCGCAGCCGATCCGTCTGTTGCCGTCTGCCTGCTGCCGGGAACGGAGCTCGCCTTCGCAGACGACGTCCGCTACGACAATCGCTGGATCTGGACGCGGACCATCAATTCCCGCGTGGGCAAGTTCGGCAAGATCGATCCGCACGTTCCCGACCGCCATCATGACGCGATCGAATTCCCCGACGGCAAATTTGTGCTGGTGACGCAGCTCGTCGAAGGCCAGCGCGCGACCGTGCTGCAACTGCCTGTGACCCAGTCGGTCATCGAGCGCGAGCACAAGGCGCAGATCATCGCCGACAGGCAGCCGACCGTCACGCACCTGCCGATCGGCTGAAACAGCCGCCCTCCGGCTACGAGGTCGGAGGTCAGGATTGAATTGCCATCGCCGGCGCCGTGGCCGGCGAGATGGTGTGGTTTGCGCCAGCGAATCCGAGCGGACGCACCGACCCGCTGCGTTGCTCCGCACCATCAGATCAATCGTCGGCCTGCAAGTCGGTCTCCGCCGGCGTTGCGTCCTTGATGCGGGGCGCGGTCGCCTTCGGCGCAAGGCTGCCGTCGAAATCACCCTCGCCGGCGCCGGCCGGCAACCAGGGGCGGCTCGTGCCTCTCGCCCTCACCGCCTGAACCACAAATCCGTCACCACGCTGCGTCAGCGCCAGTGCGCTCTGGCTGGCGAGCCGCTGCCGATCGACCACCATCGCCGCGCAATCGGGCGGCGCGGGACGCGTCGTCACCACCAGCGCGGCCCGACTGCAATCGTCGGCGAGAGCGTCGACCCGCAGTGCCAGCGCGACCAGCCTCCCGTCGATCAGTGGCGTCACGCAGCCGGATTCGTCACAGGACACGCCATCAGCCAGCGAGGCTCTGCCGGCATCGCGCGGATCGGCGTCGGCAGCGAGCCATTCCTTGAGCAGAAAGCTGTCCTTGCTGGTCCTGATCAGGTGCAGATATCCGTCCTTGCCCCGCACCGCGACGCTCGCGCCATCCCCGGCGATCAGGATGTCGGGCTGCCGCGCCGACAGTCCCCAGAGGATCGCTGCCAGCAGCACCAGGGCGCCGGACCAGCGCAGCGGCGTCCGCAACAAGCCCAGCACGATGATTCCCAGGCTCGCCGCGATCAGCGGCCCGATCCCGAACGCCGCGATGCGGCCGACGGCACCCGGCAATGCTGCGACCCAGCGCGAGACCGCGACCATCCAGTCGATGCCGATCCCCATCAGCCACCAGAACACGCTGTCCAGCCCGAACGGTGCAGCAAGCAGCCCCAACAGCCCCGCCGGCATCACCAGCGCCGAGACCACCGGCATCGCGCCGAGATTGGCGAGCACGCCGAACGGCGTGACACGGTGGAAGTGGAAAGCGGCGTAGGGTGTGGTCGCAAGTCCCGCAATCAGCGAAGCCATGAACAGCATCGCGATCTCGCGGCCGCCCCACATCGCAATGCGTGCAGTCGCCGAATGGTCCGGCGAGGCAAACAAATTCGGCATGCCGATCTGCACCAGCGCCACCAGCCCGAGCGTTGCTGCAAACGACATCTGGAATGTGGAATGCGGATTCTCCATTCCCTTGTTAAATCAGGCGCTTAACCCACCTCCCGGAGCTTACTCCGGGACTTTTTCCGGGACTCTGCGAGCCGCTCGACCGCTAGGGCAACGTCCTCATCCAGCACATGCGCGTATCTCAGGGTGCTCTTAATGTCCCGGTGATTGAGCGCCTTTTGCACCAGCTTGAGGTTACCGCTGTCGCGAAGAAGCTTGGTTCCGAAGTCGTGCCTGAAGTCGTGGAAACGAAAGTCCTTCAGGCCAGAGCCGGCCCGCAGCCGCTGCCAGGCCGTTTTAGCGCCAGTGTAGGTTAGCGGGTAGCGCTGACCCCTCACCCGGCCAAGTCGCTTGTTGCCGTAGACCGCCACGTAGGTGAAGCAAAACTCCGGGTGCTGCCCCCGCAGCGGAAACAGAATCTCGCGAACCGCTGCCGTGATCGGAAACACCACGCGGCGCCCGCCCTTGCCGAGCCGAACAATCTGCTTGGTGCCGAAATCCACCTCGGACCAGCGTAGTGTCACGCATTCCCTCAGCCGCATGCCGCTAGCGCGAACGAAATCAAAGAACGGGCCATAGTCGGCGCGCATCGCGTCATCCAGGGCGTCGGCTTCCTCGATCTTCAGTTCGCGGACACGCTCCACCGGCTCTGCCAGCAAAAGCTTGTCCCACTCGGGCTCATTCTCGAATACCACCTTCTCGGCCTTGGCGAAGGTGAACAGCCGCTGCAGCACCTTGGTCGCCGATCGGTTGACCGTAGCGTTTGAGACCAGCGGCAGGGCGCGCTCCGCTTCCTTAGTACGCTTGCCGCGGCGCGAGACCCGATGCCCTCGCCGCCACGCCACCAGTTCCTTGGCTGCCTTGTGGTCGATCTCTGTTAGCGGCTTCTCCTTGCCAAAGTACTCGACCAGCCGTGCAAGGTTGGTTTCGGTGGCATTCGGTTCCGCATCGTATTGAGCGCTGTCGATCCAGAGACGGTCAACAACATCATCGATTGCGAGCGACGCCTTGGCGCGCCGCGTCGCTTTCACCAGCGCCTTGGCTTTCTCTAGCTCTGCAGCTTCGAATTTTCTCGCGTCCGGTTTAGTCGTGCATTTCGTCGAGCCGTGAAACCTATTGCCGGCATGCCAGAAGTCATACGAGTAGTAAGGCGACCGTGGGTCTTTGTAGACTGACATGGCGTTTCCCTCTCGCGCCGCCGCTCAATGAACTCGTTCAGATCCGTCTCGGTGAATCGGCGGCGTGGCCGCTTTTTGCCGAGACCGACGTTGATGTATCCGATGGCGCCTTCGCTAACGAGGTCGCGGAGATGATCTTCGGTGATGTTAAGCCGAGAGGCCGCCTGCTCGGGTGTGAGCAAGAGGTGGTTGTCATTGGCGGGAATGGGCAAGAGCGTGCCCCTGAGAAATATTGCTCTGCTTACTTCGCCGGCCGAATCCGACGCACTCATTGAACTATACACGGTCGCTCCGGACCAAATGCGGCACAAGCCCGACATTCCAGTCGGATTGTAACAGTTCGTTACCGGCCCCGGCTGGCGCTCCGGGAGGAACCTATCATCGTTGACCGGCTTGCAGCTTTTGCTAGCTCCTCTCCTGAGCTGGCGGAGCGGCCCCGGCCACCCTCATAAGCCCCCCTGAAGCCGGGGTCGTCTCTAAGCCGACCACTGAGGCGGACTTACTTTGCGGCCACAGGTTCAGCCGCCTCGCGCTTCGCCAGAGCCTCAGCGGCAACAGCCTGCTTTAGCCACTCGTCAGCGAAAAGAAGCCACTGCGCCTTGGAGCACGGGTTTTGCGTTATGCCCGCTTGCTTGCGGCATTCCTCAGACTCTAGCCGGAACTTAGCAGCATCGTCGAACATGACGGCCAGCCGGAGATCGGTAGGGCTACAATCCCGGCGAGAGCGGGCCTGATCTCCTTAACGCAGGTTAAGTCGGCCGCTTGCCCAATGCACGTGAAAACAATCAGCTCTGTGAGACCGCCGCAAACAGGGAAAGGCCGCAGCGTGGTTCCAGCCCCCACTGCGGCCATCCCGGATAAATGAAATTGCTTGGTACTTAAATCGCGCCGGTGTTCTCACAGTAGAACACCCCGTTCCGAAAATGGACTCCGTACAACTACCGGTGGCGCCTTGTCAGTTTGGAGCGAACATGGCATGGCTCGCCCTCCAGCCCCCAATGCTCCCGGCCGCCGATTCAATTGCGGATTAGAGCGCCGGAGCCGCGAAAGTGAAGGTCGCAGGAACGGCCAAGGGCTGCTCCTGCGACCGACGCCGCTACCGTTCCGCACGATCGGCACCGGTGGTGCTAGCACAGAGGTCCGTCAGCCCGAACCATCGCTTACGATGAGGCCGCCACATGAGACGGCATGCTCATCGAGTGGGGCCTTACGTTGGGGGGCGGAGGCCGGGGGAGCTTAGCCATTGCTGAATGTGCAAGGCGTTCTCACTCATGCGCGCGGCTTTTAGCAAAGCTTCCCGCTTGGGCCCCGGAGGTGTTGCCTCTGCCCGGCTGCGAGCGGCGCTCGCCATTTGGGTGAGGCGTTCTGTCAGGGATGTGGTGAGCATGGGCATAAATGGCTCCGCATATCTTGGCGGGAGCACGGGGCTCTCAGTCACCGATAGAGGCCGTGATGGGCCGGTGATGGATCCACTAGGCGCGTGTTCCACGAGAATAGATACTGAATTCCGCTAGGGCCTTCGGGCTTGGCATTCTGCTGCACAATGGCAGGCCGGCCAGCGTGAACCGGCAGGCCCTCGAATCCAATGCACGGAGAGGTGCACTGAAACTTCGCGCGCTTCTGTCCGTAGTATCAGTATCCGGGATTTTGTTGATCCCTCTCGGGGCTGGACTAAACCGATCGCCGCCGGGACAAGGTATTGTTTGCCCGGCGGCGTCATTTTGGCTTGTCGCTCAGGCGAGCACCTGCCGCCCTGACCGGCGGACGTTTCGAGCGACTTTTCCCCACCTACGACAAGCGGTAGTTCGCGCCCGCCCGGACCTACTAGGAATCGATATTTTGCGCGCTGCTTACGATGCCGCTTTGATGGCGGCATGCGCACTCGCCGATACACGAAATGGGCCGGCCACTATCCGCCCCGCAGCCCTGCGGAATGGGTGGCTGACGGGCATGTGACCTGCAGCATCCAGTGCCTGAACGGCCGTTGCGATCGCAGAGTTGACGTGCGGCTCGAGACACTCCCGCAGGATCAACCGTGGTCGAGCGTCGGCTTGCGCATGGTCTGCTCGGCATGCGGCGCCGCAGGATCTGTGCATATCGTCCCGAACTGGCATGACAGTCGCGGGCAACTCAGGCCAAGCATGCGCGACAGTCTAAGGCCGCCCGTCGTTACGACCTTCCACGCTCAGCGATACTTATTAGGCATACACGACCCCGGCCGTCGGAGCAGGCAATGGCGTTGCTGCACAGTGAGGTCGAAAGCAACGCTGTAATGGTCGGAGGTGTTACGGCGGCGAACCTGCCGCAGGATTCTAAAAATTTGCGTCGATCGTCTTCTTCTTGAGAGGACATTCGCGCTCCTATGATTTTGGAAATAAGTAAGTGTTAGTCGATTAGAAAGTTAAGTAGCTCAATGACGAAATGTAGCCAAAAATGCCGTCTCAGTCGGCGGACTCTTTTACGCGCTGCTAGAATGAATGAAAAGAAGACTCCTGTTCAGTCCGCCGCCTGATTTGGTATGCGGTCGAGCGCGGCTGGCTCGATCTGCACGAGAGCGGTACCTACGTGCGGCTGCTAACACTCGGGCGGGATCTGCTGACAGCCGTAGGAACCTAGCATCACTGCCCGGCTTGCTGTCTCGCTAGCTCTCTTCTTCGAGCTGGCGGAGCGGCCCCGGCCTTGACCCCCCAGGCAATCCAGCCGGGGTCGTCTCTTTTGGGCAGTTAGTGAGGAGAAACGAGAGCCGCCACGCTAAACGCGACTACGCAGGCGGCAGCCAGTGACCAGAGCGCTATCGCGATCTCTTTGGGCATGAGGCGCCAACATTGGAGCGCTGGTCGAGTTCCTACCGGCGGTTGGTCAACCGGTGGCGGTGTTGTGGTGCGCAACTCGGCCACTAGCTCGGCCCTCAGGTCGTCCTCCAACTCGCGGATATGCTTCGCCGTTGGTCCGTCAGGAAAGTCTTTCGCGAGCTGGCGACAGTGTGCCAGCTTCCGCTGAATTGCCAAAATATCCCGGTCGCTTTCCATGAGGTAAAACCGCCTTCGGACTGCCACCTTTCATATGCCAAATGGGATAGGCGACGGCTAAATCAAGCTCTCGCCACAGCATCCCACAAAAAGCCGGCCCCAGAGGATGTTTCCTGAGGCCGGAAGTTCTACGCGTCGCTCCGAGATATCGCCCGGAGCTGGAGACGAATGCGCCCAGATTGCCGAATGTTCCCGACCCTCATGGGATAGCAGAGCCGGCGCCCTGATGCAGGTTAGGCCTTCTGCCGATTGTGAAATAGATCACATTGCGAGCCGGGGATGCTGCGTTACGATCAACGCACCGGGGCTGGCTAAATATTTCACCTAGTCGTTTTTCACCCGGCGTTTGAGCGCGCGGGCCGCAGCAGCAGTCCCCTGCTGCGGCCTTCGTGTTCACGGCTCTTAGTACCAATGACTTCGGCGTCCTGTGCCATTGGAGAAGGTAATATGTCCAAAGAGAAAAATTGCCTGATCGTTCGTGCTGCCGGGAGACAACTGGATCTTTTACGAGGCGAAGCCTCCCGCATTGCTAAAAGCAGTAACGTCGATTGGTGGATCGATCGCGCGGAAATCGGCACTCGCTTCTGCTTCGAGGATCCGAAAGCAAAAGATTCATTCGCTGTCGCTTGTGACAACTTCGGTATTCCCTGCGAAGACGGCTAGCTTTCGCAACAGCGCCTGGCGCGCCGTGGTGCTAATGCACGCTAGCAACTCGTGGAGGTGAGCATGTCTATCGATCGCACCACACAGACAGTCGAATGGGATGGGAAGGCCTTGATTGGATGGGTGGTCATCAATGGAACGCCAAAGAAAGTCTCTGCAGATCGTGAAACAATCCACGCTCAAGCGCCCGGCTTCAGTGATGCGCTAACCAGGGAAATCGACCGGCACCGAGCAGAGATTTTTGAGAAGTTGCTGCCTTACTTCCAGCGGCTCGGCTAGTCCTCGAAGATTCAGCCTGCTGGCGGCGACCGCGGAAAAGAAACCCGCCGACCTTGCGAGCCGACGGGAGTTGAAAAGAACATTAGACCGGCGGGCACCGGTCCCTTGCGAGCTGCTTTAGCACGCTGGCTTGGCAGCGTGAACTGGCGGGCCCCTGAATTGCAACCCGCTCTTAATCTGGGAGTTCGCGAGATCGCTGAGGCCGCTGGAGTGTCCACCAACACGATCACCAGACTGGAGCGCGGTGAGGAGTTGTTGCCCAGGACGGTTGCCGATATCCGCGCCGCCTTCGAGGCGGCGGGAGTTATCTTCCTCAACGACGGCCAAGCGATTGACGGCGGGCCGGGCGTGAGGCTGGCGAAGCGTTGACCACCCTCGGCGCCGGTCCTCCATTAGCGGCGCTTCGGCGCGTTCGTCCACAAGCCCTGCATATTTTTCCCTAGTTGCCGCATTTTACGCGCGCAACCTATTGATCTCGCGCACTGGTTGAGGTTCAGTGCGCCCTGTTGTTTTTGGGCCGGGGGGCTTTTCAAATGCGTAGATTTGGCGTCGTGGCGCTTTGCGTCATGCTGGGCGGCTGCGTATCTACTGGCGAGACCGTTTCTTTTCGAGCGTCAAATCCGCAGCAGCAGGCGCTTATGCGAGATGGGCAGCCTGCCCTGGTGTCTCGACAAAAGAACTCACTCGTTCTCGTGAGACCGGCTTCGCGCCAGCTCCAGGCGAATGGGAGACCCGTGTTCATCGTCGGCATCAACAATCTAAGCAAGCAGCCGGTCGACTTCCGCGTTGCGCAAGTCGAGGCTGTCCAGCACGCCGCTGGCTCTGACTTCGAAATGAAAGTCGTGACCTACGAGATGTTGGTCCAAGAGGAGCGAAATCGGCAGGTCGCAGCCGCCCTCCTCACAGGCTTGGCAGCAGGCGCCAATGCCTACAGCGCATCGCACGCGGGACATGGGAGCTACACCACTCCGAGCGGGCGCACTGGCACCTTCTACAGCCCGACCGCTGCAGTAATCGCGCAAAACAACGCAGCAGTGCAGAACGAGACCATGATTGCTGCAACGGTGGAAACTGGGCAGCGCAACATGGCCGTACTCGAGCAGTCGGTCATCAAAGACAACACGCTAATGCCAGGTGAATGGTACGGAGGTCAACTTCATGTGGCGCCGCCAACCGATCAGGCCGGCGCACAGAAGAGCTACACCATAGTCATCACAGTAGGTACGGAACGACATGTCGTCGACGTGGCGCAAGGGCCGCCAGGGGTTTGACCGCATCGCTGGAAACATCCTTTCCTAGAATGGAGGATCAACTGACATGGCCGATGCTCAGGTCACGTGTATCAACAAGCAGCCTAGAGATAATCCCCATGAGGGCATCACTCACCTTGGCGGGTCTAACTGGAAATGGCCTAGATTGCAGGTGATTCAATCCATCGAGTCGGGCTCAAACACCTTTTTCACGATGGTCGATGGCAAGCGGGCTGACATCGGCGTCGTCGATGGTCCCAATGGCAAATACGTTCGAACGCATGCCGATGGCTACTATAACGATAACCTGCTGGCGCTCCGCGAGTGCCCGTCGCACTCAAACTTTTTGCGGAACCAGAATTTCACAAATTTGCGGGGGCAACAGTGAAGAATACGATCAAAGCCACCGTGGGATTGCTGGTGGTTCTAGCTCTGACCCAGGATGCGAGTGCACGCGGCGGATCACACGGAGGCCGCGTCAGTTACGGCGGCGGACATCACACTTCTAGCCACGGGGGGAGCTTCGTTGGGAGCATCTCCGGCTCATCTCATCGTGGCGGCACGTACGTGAACTCCAAAACCGGCAATCGCTACGGCACCCATCAATAGGAGCAATGCAATATGGCGAAGTCGACCCGTAACAGCGGCAAACCATGGACCCCAGGCGAAGTGAGCCAACTCAGACAGCTCGTGAAAGGCAACACGCCGACGCGAGTGATCGGCCTGAAGTTAGGGCGGACCGAAAACGCGATCTACAACAAAGCTTCCGAAGAAGAGATTTCGTTAGCGCCAACCAACCAGAGTCCCTACGGCACAAAGAAGTAGTATCTAAGCGCTATGGGACTATTTTTGCGCAAGGAGCAATGGGAGCGAACGTTTCGGCTGAGAAGTCATCAGCGCATCGGCCGCGGGCTTCTGACACTGCTCTTCTGGCTGTGGGGCATTGTCGGGTTGTTGTTCAACACTGGGACGCTCTTGGGCCTAACTGGATCAATCGGCGTGGGAACGTCTGCTTTGTTGGCGGCCTCTAGCCTGATCTGGATTGGCGGGATGGTGCTTTTCGGGATCGGAGCCCTACTCGCTCACACAGACTTTGACGGCGAGCGGCCGAACAAAGAAGAGTACGGAGACGTTCGGGTTGCGGGATAGATGCAGCCTTACCGGCGGTACGCACCAATTTCTCAAACAATGTTTTGAGCAAAAAAAGAAGACGATGCTATGAAACTAACGAGCTTTCAGATCAAAAACTTCCGCTCCGTTGAGGATAGCGGCTGGATCAACGTCAATGACCTTACCTCGCTGGTCGGGCGCAACGAAAGCGGGAAGTCAAACTTGCTCTTAGCACTGGCCTCCTTAAACCCGCCCGGGAAAAGGCAGCCCCTAAACCCTGTCAAAGACTTCCCCCGCAGCCGCAGACTGGAGGAATGCAAAGGCAACACCGTTGTTGTTTGGACCTGGTGGGTTTTGACGCCCGAAGAAGCGGAAGAACTTGCACCGCTGGTAGGTGCCATCAAGAAGGTGGCGATCGGCCGCGGGTACGCCGCTGAAAGTGTCTGGACCGAGTTCCAAACAAAACCGCCTGAACTGGATGCAAAAAAAACGACAAACGTGCTTAAGCGGCTAAAGCCAGTCCTTGAGCCGCGGTGGACTGCGTTGGAGGGTGAGAAGAAGGGCCAGGTCGATAGTGCCTGGGCCGCCCTTGAAAAAGCTAACGCAAATACGGACTCAAAAGCCTGGGCCGCAGCGGTGACGCCCGCTGCCGCTGCTGTGAGACAACACCTGGGCGCCGCGGGCATCATGCTCGACGACAAACAGGACGAACTCCTCACCGAACTTGAAGATCATGCGATCAAGATAGCTAGCTACGATGCCAATAAGTTAGAGGCGCATAAGCGAGTCCTCGAATGGCTTCCGGAATTTGTTTACATAGCGGACTTCCCTGAACTGTACGGGCATCAAGAACTTTCATCTTTCGTTGAGCGCCGCGGACAAAACCCCGCGACTAAGGAACGTGAGGACAATTTCGAAAAGCTGGCTAGGGTTGCTGGGTTTAAGCCTCAAGAATTGTACGAAAAACGCAACGACCATGAATTAAGGGGACAAATTCTCAATCGCGCCAGCTCTCTTGTGACCGGCGAAATTCGTCGTCTCTGGAAAGATCGTCAGTTGATGGTTCGGGTTGACGTCGACGGCCCCAACGTCACCGTTCTGGTTTCCGACCCGAACGCTCAGTATCCCGTCGAGGTCAACCTAGACGAACGCAGCCGAGGATTTAGGTGGTTCTTTGCCTTTTACATTACGTTCTCAGCAGATACCCAAGGTGGGAATGCAGACGGTGCCATTCTTCTCCTGGATGAGCCTGGGCTTTATCTACACGCCAAATCACAAGAACATTTGCTCAAACACTTCCGCGAGGACTCAACCAAATCATCTACACCACGCATTCCCCGTTCATGGTACCGCCCGACGCGCTAGAGATCGTTAGAACGGTCAATATTGATGAGAAGACCGGTACTACGGTCTCAAACGTGCCTACAGGAGATTCAAGGTAAGCATCCGGTGAAGACCGCGCGCGGGTCATTTTCGGCTCAGGCGGCTTGATCAACGTTCCGGATGGCAGAGCGCCAATTCCATGGCAGCAGT